>CAZVLS010000009.1:0-103179 GCA_964628295.1 uncultured Acidobacterium sp. | reverse complement strand
CGTCGCCCTTCTTCAGGACTTCGCTCGGGTGCTTGACGCGCTTGCTCCACGACATGTCCGAGATGTGGATCAGGCCGTCGATGTCGTCTTCGACCTCGACGAACGCACCGAACTCGGTCAGGTTGCGGACCTTGCCCTTGATGCGCGTGCCGACCGGGTACTTCTCGGCCAGTTCGTGCCACGGGTTGCTCTCGACCTGCTTGAGGCCGAGCGAAATGCGGCGGGCCGCCGGGTCAACGCCCAGCACCTGCGCTTCAACCGTGTCACCGACATTGAGGATCTTCGACGGGTGCTTGACGCGCTTGCTCCACGACATTTCGCTGACGTGGATCAGGCCTTCGACGCCCGGTTCGAGCTCGATGAAGGCGCCGTAGTCGGTCAGGCTGACGACCTTGCCGCTGACGCGGACGCCGGCCGGGAATCGGTCCATCACCGTCGTCCACGGATCGGCCATCAACTGCTTGTGGCCGAGCGACACGCGTTCGGTCGCCTGGTCGTACTTCAGAACAACGACATCGATCTCATCGTTGACCTTGAAGAGTTCCGACGGGTGACCGACGCGGCCCCACGACATGTCCGTGATGTGCAGCAGACCGTCGATGCCGCCGAGGTCGATGAACGCGCCGTAGTCGGTGATGTTCTTGACCACGCCGCGGAGGACCTTGCCCTCGGCGAGCGTCTCGAGCGTCGACTTCTTCTTCTCGGCGTTCTCCTCTTCGAGGAGGACCTTGCGCGAGAGGACGATGTTGCCGCGCTTCTTGTTGACCTTGATGACGCGCATGCGGAGCTCCTGCCCCTTCAGCGCATCGAGGTTGCGAACGGGACGCACGTCGATCTGGCTGCCGGGCAGGAACGCGCGGACGCCGATGTCCACCGCGAGACCGCCCTTGATGCGTTCGACGACGCGACCGATCACGACCTTGCGTTCCGCAAAGGCGCGCTCGACCTCGTCCCAAATCTTCATCTTCTCGGCCTTTTCGCGCGACAGCACGATGTGGCCTTCGCGGTCTTCCGTGCGCTCGAGCAGCACGTCAACCACGTCTCCCTCACGAACAATGACCTGGCCGGTCTCGTCGAGGAACTCGTCGACCTGGATCACGCCCTCTGACTTGTAGCCAACGTCGATCACGACTTCGTTGGCCGTCACGCGGAGGACGGTGCCCTTGACGACTTCACCTTCCGCGAGGTTGCGGAAGCTGTTATCGTAAAGGTCCAACAGGCGGGCATATTCCGTCGGGTCAGCGTCGTCGTCGTGACCCCAAGGTGAGATAGTCTTCACCACCTGTTTGTTCCCGGTACGAGCCGGGGTGGCCGGCGAACCCGCAGTTGCGGAGTCGGTGGCCGGTTTTTGTTCGTCTTGCGAAATTGCCATTTGCGAAAGGTGTCCTTTACTCTCAGATTTGTTACGGTGGGAACGGTCGTATGGCGATTGACTGCGATATCCGCGAACCGCGTAACCGATAGAGATTACGTTACTTAGCGTCGAACTGTCAAGGAACGGCCAGCGTTCCTTGCACGCTCCTCCGGAGCGTGCATCCGGTGAAAGGATTCGGAGTCATGGCCCGCAAGAAGCCCGCAAAGAAGGCCAAATCGAAGGCCGCTGCCAAGCCAGCCGCCAAGAAGTCGGCCAAGAAATCGAAGAAACCCACCTCCGCCAACGCTACGGCGGGCAAGCCGAAGAAGAAGGTTGCCGGAAAGCCTGCGCCGAAGGCCAAGAAGAAGGTCGCCAAGCCGGCGAAGCGCGCCGCGGCTAAGAAGGCCACCCCGAAGAAGGCTGCCCCCAGAAAGGCGGCTTCCCCGAAGGCGGCGCCCAAGAAGGCTGCGGCGAAGAAGGCCGCCCCCGTGAAGGCACAGGGCCCGGCCAAGAAACCCAACCTGGATCGGCCGCGCAAGACCGTCGCCGACATCCACGGCATTCCGTCCAGCCTCGACATGAATCGCAGCGCCTCGGCTGCCAAGTCGGGCCGCGCCGAGATGCAGGACAAGTTCGCGAAGAGCACCGGCGCGGGCGCGGCGCTGACCGCCGGCGACGTCGACGCCGATTGGCAGTCAGCCGAAGCGATCGGCGACGAAGCCCCCGGCGGCGACAACCCCACGCCCGACCAGGACGTGGTGGACGACATCGGCCGCGCGCTGGGCGTCGAGTACGACGATGACGAAGAATTGCAGGGCGGCGATGAGATCGCCGATCGCGATCGTCACCGCTGGGAGCTCGATCCCAACTCGAAGGACGACTTCGACGACGAATAGATCAGGCAATTCGGATTTCGGATCGAGCGGATCTCGGAGCAATCGACGATCGACGGATCGCAGATTGATCTGAAATCCACTCGATCCGAAATCCGAGATCTACGGAAGGCCGATCGACACGTACTTCACGTCCAGGAACTCGTCGAGCCCCCACGGACCACCCTCGCGGCCGATGCCTGAGAACTTCACGCCGCCGAACGGCGCATGCGGGACGGCCGGGACGCCGTCGTTGATGCCAACAATGCCGTAGTCGAGTTGTTCGGCCATCCTGAACGCACGTCCCAGATCCCTGGTCCAGACATAGGCGGCGAGACCATAGGGCGTGGCGTTGGCGGCGCGAATGATCTCGGCTTCGTCGGTGAATCCCACGATCGGCGCGACCGGGCCAAACGTCTCTTCCTCGAGGATGCGCATCCCGGCCGTCACGCCGACCAGCAGCGTGGGCTCGAAGAACAATCCTGCGCCGCGCTTCCCACCCACCACTGCGTTGGCCCCCTTGCTGAGCGCATCGTCAACGTGCGCCGCGACCTTGTCCACGCCTTGCTGATCCACCAGGGGGCCGACCTGGGTTTGATCGCTCATCGGATCGCCGACGCGGAGTTTGCGGACGCCCTCGGCCATGGCGTCGGCAAACGGCGACTGAATCTTGTTGTGCACGTAGATGCGATTGGCACACACGCAGGTCTGCCCCGCATTGCGGAACTTCGACAGCATCACCTGCTGCACCGCCGCCGGAATATCCGCGTCGTCACAAATGATGAACGGTGCGTGGCCGCCGAGTTCGAGCGAGACGCGCTTCATGGTTCGCGCCGCCTTCTCGTACAGCTTGATGCCGATTTCGGTAGACCCCGTGAACGTCAACTTCCGCACGCGTGCGTCGGCGAAGAACACTTCGGACACGGCCGCGGGATCCGACGTCGTGAGCACCTGGAACACGTCGGCGGGACCGCCGGCCTTCACCCACAACTCTTCGAGACGGATCGCGGTCAACGGTGACTGCTCCGCCGGTTTCAGCACGACGCTGCATCCAGCCGCGAGCGCCGGCGCGACCTTGCGGGTCACCATCGCGGCAGGGAAATTCCACGGCGTGACGGCGTATACCGGTCCGACCGGCTGACGCATCGCCAGCAACTTCTTGTGGCTGGCGTGGCTCGGCACGATCTCGCCGTAGGCGCGCTTGGCTTCTTCGGCGTACCACTCGACGAACGCCGCCGCGTATTTCACTTCGCCGCGCGATTCGGTGATGGGCTTCCCCATCTCCTGCGTCATCATCTGCGCGAGTGTCGCCTCGTCGGCAAGGATCAACTCGTACCACTTGCGCAGCACGGCCGAGCGCTCGAATGCGGTCTTCGCTTTCCACGTCGCGAATGCGGCCACGGACCGCTCGACCGCTTGTTTCGCGTCCTCCACTGATCGATCAGGGGCACGGTCAAGCAGCGCCGACGTGGCGGGGTTGATGATGTCGAAAGTTTTCATGACGCCTCTTTCGACGAACCTGAAGGTTCGTCGCTACAGCAGTGACGGCAGCCTTCAATCAGTGACGGCAGCCTTCATCAGTGACCAGAGTTGCTCGACGTGTTCACGTTCCGTGAGTTCGGCGCCGATCGATACGCGCACCATCCACCGGCCATCGAGAATCGCCGGCGTGACGTAGGCCTCGCCCGACGCATTCAGGCGCGCCGCCCACTCGAGCGTGTACTTGTCGAGCGCCTCACCGGAGAGTCCGGCCGGCTCATGACGCACACACACGGTTTGCAACACGACGGGCGCCAACACCTTCCAGCCGTCTGCCTGGCGGACCTGCGCCTCGAGCCATTTCGCATTGGCCATGTCGCGCCGCAGTCGCACCTGCAATCCCTCGACGCCCTGTTCGCGAATCAGGAACCACAGCTTCAATGCCCGGAAGCGCCGGCCGAGCGGCAAGCCCCAGTCACGGTAGTTCTTCACGCGACCATCCGCGCTGCTCTGCAGGTAGCTCGGATTGGTGGACATCACGCGCACCAGGTGTTCCGGATCGCGGACGAAATACAACGAGCAGTCAAACACCGCACCCAGCCACTTGTGGGGATTGACGACCAGCGAGTCGGCGCCTTCAATGCCGTCCCACATCGGGCGGCATTCGGGCAGGATCATTCCCGAACCGGCCATCGCCGCATCGACGTGCAGCCACACCCCATGTTTCAGGGCGATGCCGGCAATGGCCTGCAGCGGATCGAACGCCGTCGTGGTCGTGGAGCCGCACGTCGCGACGATCGCGCAGGGCTTGTGGCCCGCCGCGACGTCGTCCCTGATTATCTGCGCCAGGGACTCAGGCCGCATGGCGTTGACGCTGTCGTGCGGAACCACCCGCACGTTGCGTTTGCCGAATCCGGCGAGCACCGCGGCCTTCTCGACCGAACTGTGGCTATGCGCCGACGTGTAGACCGTGAGCGCCGCGCGCTCGGCCTGCAGGCCGCCGCCCGCGAGACTGTAGTTGGACGTGCGTTCGCGGGCGCACAGCAACGCCACCAGCGTGCTCGTGGAGGCCGTGTCGTTGATCACGCCGCTCCACGCGGCCGACAACCCCAGCATCTGCCGCAGCCAGTCGGTCGTCACCTCTTCAACTTCGGTGAGCGCCGGACTCGATTGCCACGCCAGCCCGACGACCGCCAGGCCGGTGCTGACGTAGTCGCCAAGCACGCTCGACAGCGCGCCGCTGGACGGGAAGTAGCCGAAGAAACGCGGATGCTGCCAGTTGGTGATGCCCGGCGCCACAATGCGATCGAGGTCGCCGAGGATGGCGTCGAATGACTCGGGGTGCTGTGGAGGATGGGCAGGCAGTGCGGCTTTGATATCACCCGGCTGCGTCTGCGCCATGACCGGGCGGGTCGCCACGCCGGCGCGGTAGTCGGCGACCCAGTCGATGACGCGGTAGCCGGCCTTGCGGAACTCGTCGCTGTTCATCCCTATTCGCCCGTTAGCCTATGAGCCTATTGGCCTATCGACGGTGTCAGCTTCTCGAAGATCAGCATCAGCACGTGATGCACCACCGCTTCGATCGGCATCTCCGTGGTGTCGATGAAGATCGCATCCTCCGCTTTCGTCAGCGGCGCGACCGGACGCGTCGTGTCCGACCTGTCCCGCGCGGCCATGTCGCTCTTCACATTGGTCAGGCCCGACTGGCTGCCGGTGTGCGCGGAGTCACCGGCGCGGCGGCGCGCCCGCTCCTCCGCCGACGCATCGATGTAGATCTTCAGATCGGCGGCTGGAAACACCACGGTGCCAATGTCGCGCCCTTCCATGACGACGCCACCTTCGGCACCCATCGCGCGTTGTTGCGCGACCAGCACTTCGCGAACGCGCGGCAGGCGCGCGACCGACGCGGCGGCTTTGTCCATCTCCGGCGTGCGGATGGCCCGGGTCACATCATGGCCATCGATCGTGATCTTGCCGTCGGCTTGTTGATAGACGGCTCGCTCGGCCAGCGCCGCCACCAGCGCATCGTCATCGAGCGGCACGCCCTCTTCGAGGGCCTTCCAGCCGACCGCGCGATACATCGCGCCGGTATCGACATGCCGGTATCCGAGGCGCTCCGAAATCGCGCGAGAGAGCGTGCCTTTCCCTGCCCCCGAGGGGCCATCAATCGCAATAACCAGTCGTTTCATAAGAACGTTCAGACGGTCGTTCAGACGGTCGTTCGACGGTCGTTCGACGGTCGTTCGACGGTCGTTCGACGGTCGTTCGACATTCGTTCGTCGAACGTTCGGTGAACGATCGGTGAACGGTTGCCGGAACGTTCAGTGTACCATTTGACCGTGACCCTCAAGCGCAAGGCGAGCCTGCTCTTCGTGCTCGGATCGCTCGCCCTCGGCGGCTTCGTCGCACTCCCCTATCTCGACGCTCTCGGCTTCATCATCCGCGCCGCCGACCTGCCGGGCACTCCGGCGACGGTCGCCTCATGGCGCGCGCAATCGTTCACACGGGATGCAGAGATCGCGGTTCCCACGCGCTCCGGCAACGTCCCCGCCCGATTCTTCCGTCCGGCTCGCCAGACGCGTCGCACGGTGGTCCTGATTCCCGGCGTGCATCGCGACGGCATCAACGAGTCGCGCCTGGTCGGGCTTGCGGAAGACCTGGCCGCCACCGGCTTCGGCGTGCTCACGGTCGCCGCTCCCGACCTGCAGCGCTTCAAGATCACGCCGGCCGTGACGGACGTGATCGAGGACGCGGTGCGATGGACCAGCGACCAGCCGCAGTTCCGCACCGACGGCAAGATCGGCATTGTCGGCATCAGCTTTTCGGGCGGCCTGTCGATCGTGGCGGCGGGGCGCGATTCGATCCGCGATCGCGTCGCCTTTGTGATGTCGTTCGGCGGCCATGGCGACTTGTCACGCGCGATGCACTACCTCACCTCGGGCGAGGTCCTCGGCGACCTGGAAGGCGCCAAGCGCAGTTCCGAAGTGTCCGGGGCTGATCACGTCGGCGTGCATCCGCCGCACGACTACGGTCTCGCGGTGGTGCTGCTCAATCTGGCCGATCGCGTCGTCCCCGCGGATCAGGTCGGTCCGCTCGCCAAGGGCATCGACGGGTTCCTCCTCGCTTCGTCCCTGGCCGTGACCACTCCCGACAAGGCGATTGCCGTGTTCGAAGAAATGAAGCGCTACCAGGAGACGCTGCCGGAGCCGTCACGCACCTACATGCAATACGTGAACGACCGCGCGGTCGACAAGCTTGGACCGGTATTGTTGCCGGTCGCGGATGGACTCAAGGACCACCCCGGTATGCCGTTGCTGTCGGCCGAGCGCGCAGCTCCGCCGCTGGCGCCAGTATTCCTGCTGCATGGCGTTGACGACAACGTCATCCCGTCAGTGGAGACCGTACTGCTGGCCGAACATCTCAAGGGCAAGGTGCGTGTGACCGGCCTGCTCAGTGGACTAATCACGCATGCAGAAGTAAACCGGACCGCGACCACGACCGAAGCGTGGCGGCTGGCGAGCTTCTGGAAAGAAATGATGGCGCAGTAATGCAGGAACGACTCCAAAAGATCCTCTCCGCTGCCGGCGTGGCATCGCGACGCGCCTCCGAACAGATGATCCTCGAAGGCCGCGTCATGGTGAACGGTGAGACCGTGCGCGAGCTGGGCACCAAGGCCGATCCGGTGAAGGACGCGATCAAGGTCGACGGCCGCCGCATCAAGACGACCGGCGTCGTCGATCGCTACATCGTGGTCTACAAGCCGAAAGGGTACGTGACAACGCGCAAGGACCCGGAGGGCCGTCGCACCGTGATGGATCTGATCGGCGACGGCGCGTACATCTACCCGGTTGGCAGGCTCGATTACGACACCGAAGGCTTGTTGTTGATGATGACGGATGGAGAGCTCGCAGCGCGCCTCATGCATCCGCGTCATGAAGTGGATAAGGTCTATGAGGTGATCGTGCTCGGAACACCCGATGCGCGCGCGATCGAGAAGCTGCGGAAGGGTGTCTACATCGAAGGGGGGCGCACCTCTCCTGCCGATGTCCATGTCGGCACCACGGTTAAAGGCTCCAAGCCGACCACCAAGCTCACCATGACCATCCGCGAAGGCCGAAATCGCCAGATTCGGCGCATGTGCAGCGCGGTGGGCCTGCCGGTTCGTGACCTGCGCCGGGTCCAAATGGGTCCGATCAGCCTTGGCCGGCTGAAGCCCGGACAGTGGCGCGATCTCACACCCGCAGAAGTCAAACGCCTCAAGGCCAACGTCTAGACTGCCCCGCAGGCAGCCCACCGCGCCGCAGCCTTGGCGAGGGCGGGCCTGCCCACCGTAGCCTTGGCGAAGGTGGGTTGCATTCATCGACAAAGTCGAGGGTTACCAACGGGAAATATTAGGTATGATGGCGCGGATCAGGCTGGGAAGGGTCTGATCATCGTCTGCATTTCCTTACGTTTTTAGGAGCACAAACGCATGAAGCGCATTGCAATTCGGGTCGTGCCCGCACTGGTGCTGCTCGTCGCGGTATACGCGTGGGTCGCCCCACTCGTGTCCGGTCAGGCCAGCCCGATGCCGAGCACGCGGAACGGCGAATGGCCGATGTATACCGCGGACCTCCGTGGTTCGAAGTATTCGCCGCTCGATCAGATCAATGGCACCAACTTCAGCAAGCTGGAAGTGGCGTGGCGCCTGAAGACCGACAACTTCGGTCCGCGTCCCGAAACCAAGCTCGAAGGCACGCCCATCATGGTGAAGGGCACGCTGTATGCGACGGCCGGCACGCGCCGCGCCGTGGTCGCCCTCAATCCCGCGACCGGCGAGATCAAGTGGACCTACAGCATGGATGAAGGTGAGCGCGCCACGCGCTGGGCGCCGCGCCAGCTGTCAGGCCGCGGCCTCTCCTTCTGGACCGACGGCAAGGGCGACGATCGCGTCGTGTACGTGACGACCGGTTACCGCCTGGTCTCGCTCGATGCCAAGACCGGCCAGCCCAAGGCGGGCTTCGGCACCAACGGTGTCGTTGACCTGAAGCAGGGCATCATGATCAACGGCAAGCAGGCTGACCTCGAGAAGTCGGAGATCGGTCTCCACTCGACGCCGACCGTCGTCAACGACGTGATCATCGTCGGTTCGTCGATGTTCGAGGGCCTGGGCTACGAATACGCGACCAACGTGCAGGGCCAGGCCCGCGCGTTCGACGCGAAGACCGGCAAGCTGCTGTGGTCGTTCCACGGTATTCCGCGCCGCGGCGAGTTCGGCTTCGACACGTGGAAGAACGAGTCGGCCGGCTACACCGGCAATAACGGCGTGTGGACGCAGATCACGGTCGATCCCGAAGCGGGCATCGTCTACCTGCCGGTTGAAACACCGACCATCGACGAATACGGCGGCAACCGCCCCGGCGACAACCTGTTCGCCGAATCGCTCGTGGCCGTCGACCTGAAGACCGGCGTCCGCAAGTGGCACTTCCAGTTCGTGCATCACCCGCTGTGGGACCACGACATGTCGTCGGCCCCGCTGCTGATCGACACGACGATCGACGGCAAGCCGCGCAAGATCGTGGCCGTGCCGTCCAAGCAGGGTTGGCTCTACTGCTTCGATCGCATCACCGGCCAGCCGATTTGGCCGATCGAAGAGCGCCCGGTTCCGCAGACGACGATGAAGCACGAACAGACGTCGCCGACGCAGCCGTTCCCAACCAAGCCGGTGCCGTACGCGCGCACCTACATCGCCGAGAGCGACCTCATCGACTTCACGCCGGAACTGCGCAAGCAGGCGCTGGCCAACCTGAAGTTCTTCCGCTGGGAGCCGACGCCGTACGTTCCGCCGACGGGCCCCGAATCGAAGCTCCTCGGTTCGATCAACATCGGCAACACCGCCGGTGGCACGAACTGGCCGGGCGCCGGCTTTGACGTCGAGACCGGCATCTTCTACTCGCAGGCGGGCATGACCAACGTGACGGTCGGCCACTACGACGAAGAGGAATTCCACAAGGTTTCGCCCGAGAACAAGGGCAACCGCACGCCGCGCTGGGAAGCCGAGCCGAACTACGGCATGCCCCGTCCCGCGGCCGCTCCAGGCCAGCCCGCCGCGCCGGCAGTCCAGTTCCCCGGTGGAGAAGGCCGCCGCAAGTTGGCCGAAGGCCTCGAGGGCCTGCCGATCGTCAAGCCGCCCTACGGCGTGCTCGCGGCGATCGACCTGAAGAACCCCGACAAGCTCCTGTTCCAGGTGCCCCACGGCGATACGCCGGACAACATCAAGAACCACCCGCTGCTCAAGGGCATGAACATCCCGAAGACCGGCCAGAGCGGCAGCGTGGGCGTGCTGATCACCAAGAACTTCGTGGCGTCGGGTGACCCCGGCATCACTACCGTCAACGGCGTCCGCGGCGCATCGCTGCGCGCCTACCACAAGCAGACCGGCGCACAGCTCGGCGAAGTGCGCGTGCCTGCCCCGATCGTCGGCATGCCGATGACCTACTCGATCAACGGCGTGCAGCACATCGTCGTTGGCGTCAGCGGCGGCAACTACACGGGCGAGTACATTGCGTTCCGCCTCCCCGCGTCGGAACGCGGCGGCAAGTAGTACCAGCACAGCCGTAACTCAGCCATAAGAAGGACGGACTCGAAAGGGTCCGTCCTTTTCCTTTTGGTCTAGAATTTTCTGAGTGGGCGGTTACCCCTCTTCATCGCTCGCGCGATACGGCATTGCCATCGCTGCAATCGCCGCGGCCATTGCGCTTCGCGTCGTACTTACTCCCTGGCTCGGCTCCACGTTCCCGCTCGTAACGATGTCAACGGCAGTCGCTTTTGTCGTCTGGCGTGTCGGCGCGGGTCCGGCGCTGTTGGTCGGCGTGGGCGGATGGGCCGCCGCCAACGTGGTGTTTCGCGGCGGACTCGGGTTCTTTGACGGGATCACGGTCAACGAGTTCGTCGGCTTCCTGCTCTACATGCTGGCGATCGTGCCGATCATCGTCCTCGGGGAACGCATGCGCGCGGCCAACCGCCAACTTGCAGACCGCCACGACGCGCTGTCGTCCACGAACCTGCAGCTGGAATCGAAGGTCGAGGCCCAGTCGCTGCTGGCGTCCATCGTGGCCTCGTCGTCCGACGCAATCATCAGCAAGACCCTGGACGGCGTGATCACATCCTGGAACAAGGGGGCCGAACGGTTGTTTGGCTGGACCGCGCTCGAGGCCATCGGGCAGTCGATCCACCTGATCATCCCGCCCGAATGGCGCGACCAGGAACGGGACATCCTCGACCGCCTGCGGCGCGGACAGCGGATTGAGCACGTCGACGTGGAACGGGTGCGCAAGGACGGCTCGCGCCTCCACTTGTCCGTCACGATCTCACCGGTCTTCGATCGCCACGGCCGTATCATCGGCGCGTCCAAAACCGCACGCGACATCACCGACCGCAAGGCGTGGGAGGACGGCCTGGTCCGCAGCACCGCAGCGCAGCGGCTGCTGGTCGGCATTCACGACGCCACGCGCGGCCTCGAGGACCCGTCGATCGTGATGCGCGAGATCGTGACGCGCGTCGGCCTGCACTTCGACGTCACACGGTGCGCGTACGGCGAGGTCGACGCCGCGAACGAGCAGATCACCATCACCCAGGGCTACACCAACAACCTGCCGACTGTCGCCGGCCGCTATCCCCTGGCGGTGTTCGGTCCGCTGATGGTCGGTGAGCTGAAGGCCGGGCGGACCGCGGTGATCGACGACATCAGCCGCGATCCGCTGACGGATCATGCCGTCGCGCGCGAGACCTACGCCCGGATGTCGATCGCGTCGCTGGTCTGCGTGCCGCTGGTGCGCG
Source organism: uncultured Acidobacterium sp. (assembly GCA_964628295.1). Classification (GTDB taxonomy): domain Bacteria; phylum Acidobacteriota; class Vicinamibacteria; order Vicinamibacterales; family UBA2999; genus 12-FULL-67-14b. The sequence continues at coordinate 91,656 of CAZVLS010000009.1, read as the reverse complement.
GCGGTGTCCTGATCGGCGTGCTGGTGATGTGCGACAGCAAGCCGCGGAACTGGGACACAGAAGAAGCGCGCCTGCTTGAACAGGTCGCAGAACGCACGTTGTTTGCGGTGGAAAGCGCGCGCACGTTGCTGGCCCTGCGCGACAGCCGTGACGTACTGCAGCTCGCCATGCGAACGGGACGGATGGGCGCATGGTCGCGCGACCTGGTGACCGACACCGTATGGTGGAGTCCCGAGCTGGCCGAACTGATCGGCATGGCTGCCGACGACACCAACTACGACCGTAACCGCTTGTTCTCTCAGGTCAAGCCTGCGGATCGTGAACGAATGGCGACGGTCATCAACGCCGCGTTGCGTGATCACCGCGACTACATGCTGGAGATCGAGTTCCTGCACATGCGAACGGGCGAATGGCGCTGGATAGAATCGCGCGGGCACGCGCAGTACAACAGCGACGGCGCGCCCGTGATGCTGTACGGCCTGGCGGTCGACATAACCGATCGCCGGCGCGCCGTTGAGGCGTTGCAGGAAGCGGATCGTCGCAAGGACGAGTTCCTCGCCACGCTCGCACATGAACTGCGCAATCCGCTTGCCCCCATCAGCTCAGGCCTGCACATCCTCCGCTCGTCGAAGGATCCGGCGCAGAGCGCCACGGCGCTGCAGATCATGGAGCGCCAGGTCCGCCAGATGGTCAGGCTGGTTGACGATCTCCTCGATGTCGCGCGCATCACCACCGGCAGGGTTGAAATCCGCTGCGAGCCGATCGACCTGGCCAGCGCCGTCCACGACGCCATCGAGACCAGCGCCGGCGTCCTGGCTGATCGCTTCACGCTGCAGGCCGACGAGTCACCGGTGTTCGCCAACGCTGATCGCACGCGGCTCGCGCAAGTGTTCGCCAACCTCCTCAACAACAGCGCGAAGTACAGCGAGCCGGATCAGCCGATCACGCTGGTCCTGGGCCGTGATGGCAACCACGCGGTGGTCTCCGTGCGCGACACGGGCATGGGCATTCATCCCGAGATGCTGCCGCGCGTGTTCGAGATGTTCCGGCAGGCGGACCGCACCGGCGGACGTTCGCGCGGCGGCCTCGGCATCGGCCTGTCACTGGTGAAGCGAATCGTCGAACTGCACGGCGGCACGGTCACCGCGACGAGCGCCGGCGTGGGTCTGGGCAGCGAATTTGTCGTCAGGCTGCCGGCGCTTGCGCAGACGCACCCTGCGCTTCCGACGAGCGAGGACGTCTCCCACAACGGCAGGGCGAGGCGTCGTGTCCTGGTGGTGGATGACAACGCCGACGCCGCTGAGTCACTGACCGCGCTGTTATCGCTCAACGGCCACGACGCACGCATGGCCCACGACGGGCACGAGGCGCTGCAACAGGCCGAGCAATTTCATCCTGTGGTGGTGTTCCTCGATATCGGCATGCCGACCCTCGACGGCCATGAGACCGCGAAGATCATCCGCCAGCAGCCCTGGGGCAAGCAGATGGTGCTGGTCGCGTTGACGGGCTGGGGACAGAGTGAAGACCGGCGACGGTCGAAGGACGCGGGCTTCAACCATCACATGGTCAAGCCCGCGGATCCCGCGGCTGTCGAAAAGCTGCTCGCGTCGCTGTAGAAGGGTCGGGCTACGGCAGGCTCTGCGGCGCGGCGAGCATGGGCGATGGCTCTTCTCCGGGCCGGCGATGCAGTCCTGATGGCGTAGGGTCGAGCAGCGCCTCGAGATCGCCGAACGCGTCTCCTGCCGATGCGACCGGCGCGCTTTTCACCGGTCGTGCCTGTCGGACTCCAGAAGGCGGACGCACTCCCGACTTCTGCCTGGGCGATGGCCCGTGGACCACGAGGCGCGCGCTTTCCTTCCGCTGCCAGATCGACAGCACGAGGCCGACCGCAAACCACGCGCCCCACGAGGCGGCGAGCTCTGGCGGGACGCGCATCAGCATCGAGACAAGGTCATTGATCAACATGTCAGGGCACCCACGTGAATGCGTCAGCGTTGCCGAGTGAGTACTTGGTCAGCAGGGCCTCGAAGACCGGGGCACGCACGCTCTCGCCTGCCATGGCCGATCGCAATGCCTGGTCGATGTTGGCGCCTTCGTCCTGATCGAGGACCAGGATGATGACGACGCGGCGCTGTTCGGAGGTGTCGTCGGTGCCGGTCGGCGCGTGGTGACCGACGTTCAGCTTTCGAACCGGGATCGGGCGATTGATGGCCTCGCGGACCCACACCGCAATCTTCTCAGCGCGCCGCGCCGCCCGCCTCTCTTCCCGCAGTCGGCCTTCGGAGAAGCCAATGCCGGGCGGAATCTCTTCCGAGCTGGCGCCGACGGTGATGATCTCCTTGGCGCTGTTCAGCACCGCCTTCATTTCCGGCGTGAACTGCGGGCGGCGGCCACCCTGTTCGAGTTGATCAAATGAATTGATGCGCCAGCGGAATTCGTCGCTGAACAACATGATGCGGAACGACGCGTGGCGGCCCTCGTCGTCCTTGCTGTTCCGCACGATCACTTCCTTGAACACCTCGGGAGGGCGCGGCACGACCATCCAGGCCCGGCGCGCTTCCGCCGCCGTGACGCCGACCAGGTAACCGCCAGCGATCACCCACACGGCCGTCACGGCATAACGTGCATACTTACTGAGGCTCCAGGGCATTCGAATGCCGCGGTGCACGAACGCTGCCAGCGGAAAACGGGCCAGAATTGATAGATTAGAGCCACCGGCGATGACGAATTTGTAAGCGCCGGCACAACATTCTCAGCATCTAAGGATTGATGAACCAAGCCACGTATCCGGCGGCACGGCAGGTTTCAGAGGCCGTGCAGGGTCACTTTGCCCGCCACATCGAGGCAGCACGCGTGCGTGGCGTGAGCGGCGTTGGCGATCCGCCCTCGCCACACGCCGTCGCGTCGATCATCGATGCGGCGTTCTGGGCGAGCCTGCGGCGGGAGGAAGGCCAGGCGCCGAAGATCTCCCTGGCACTGCTGTCGCCCGACGACGCGCGACATGCGTTGCACTTCGCGGCGGAGTTACCGCTCGCACCGGCGGTGTTGTCGAAGGTGGCTCCCGCGGTCGAGCGGCCGGGTATTCATCTCGGCGTGTGGTCCAGGGGCGATGGATATTACGTGTGGGGCACCACGCGCGAAGTCCCCGCGTTTTGCCTCGTGGTCGAAGTGGTGGCGTCCGGCCTGATCGTCGTCAAGCATCGCTCCGAACCGTTCGGCAAGTTCGTGAACGTTGCCGTGCTCGAAGGCGATCAGATCAAGATCGTTGACGAGGGCGTAAGCCGCGTCGTGCCTGACTGTCCGGGCATCGTCTCATCGCTCGTCGGTGCGCTCGATCATCGCTCCGCAGCCGGCGTGACGACGGTGCTGATTCAGCTCGCCGCCTCGATGCGCCAACACGGCCGCGGCGGCGCGTTGCTGGTAGTGCCGTCCGGCACCGACGCCTGGCGCGAATCCATCGTGTCCCCCATCACCTACGCGGTCGATCCGCCGTACTCCGAGCTTGCCGGGTTAATGAAGCTGAAGAATGCCGACCCCGACGACTTGAAGCGCGCGGTGGATGCAATCGCGGGGCTCACGGCAGTGGATGGCGCGACCGTGATCAACGATCGCTACGACCTACTGGCCTTCGGCGCGAAGATCGCGCGGCGGCGCGGCAGCACGCCGGTCGAGCAGGTCAACGTGACGGAGCCGGTCGAAGGCAGCGCGCCAACGCGCGCAACTCCCGCACAACTGGGCGGCACGCGCCACCTTTCGGCGGCGCAGTTTGTCCACGATCAGCGGGATGCGATGGCGCTCGTGGCGTCGCAGGACGGACGCTTCACGATCTTCAAGTGGTCGCCGCGGGAAGAGTTTGTCCACGCGCATCGCGTGGACGCATTGCTCCTCTAACGAACTCAATCGACGATTGCGTGATCGGAGATTGGTGATTGTTGAGCGATTTACAATTGACGATCGCCAACTAATGGCCCGATTGTCGATCGACAATCGCCAAACAATTACCAATCGCTGAATCACTCAATCATCAATCCACCTGTCCCTCAGGCACATCGCCCTCTTCAAGCGGCAACATCTCTTCCGGCACCGGGCGTTCCATCAGCACCGGCGGCGGCTCGAATCCGAGTTGCTGCGCCATATCCTCGATCTTCGGCAGGTCGCCGAGATCGTTAAGGCCGAAGCGAATCAGGAATTCCTTCGTCGTGCCATAGAGGAACGGACGGCCGATCACGTTCTTGCGGCCAACGATCTTGATCAAGTGGCGCTCGAGCAAGGTCGACAACACGCCGGACGTGTTGACACTGCGGATCTCGCCGATCTCGGCGGCGGTCACCGGCTGCTTGTAGGCAATCACTGACAGCGTTTCGAGCGAGGCCACCGAGAGCTTGTTCGCGGAGCGCTCGTGGAACAGGCGGCGCACCCACTCGTGATACTCGGGCCGCGTGGTGATCTGCATGCCACCCGCCACTTCGGCGATGTGCATGCCGCCACGTTCGGCGTAATCCGCCTTCAGGGCTTCGAGCGCGGCCTTGACGTCTTCCTTCGGCTCGTCGTTGAGCAGCTTGAAGAGCATGCGCGGCGTGATGGGATCGGGCGACGCAAACATCAGCGCCTCGATCACCGACTTCAGCTGCGACAGCTCCATGCGCGGTTTCGGCTCCTCTGGAGCCTCAACCGCTTCGGGTGCCTCGGGTGCGTACGGTGCCTCTAGTGCCTCGAGGTCTGGTGCGTCCGCTTCCACGTCCGCAGGGGCTGACTCAACCCCCTCGCCCTCTTCGGGCACCTCAAGCACCTCGTCTTCAGGCAACTTGTCTTGTTCGTCGCTCATTTCTCTTCGTCTCCGGACCCCGGCTCCCGGCTCTCGGCCGTCGGGTGGTGCGCCTTGAACTCATCCTCGGGATCGTGAATCGGGTGCGGCGCGTCGGTCGGACGCGCGCGCTTATACACCCGGATCGCGCCCTGGCCGCCCTGCTGGAACACGCGGATCAACTTCAAGCGGATCATCTCGAGCATCGCCAGGAACGTGACGATCATGTCGCCGCGCGTGTAGGCGCCCTCGAACAGGTCCTCGAAGCCGCACGCCTCGGTGTCTGAGAGTCGCTCGAGCAATTGCTCGATGCGCGACTCGATCGAGACCTCTTCCGGCGGCAGCAGCACCGGCGGCCGCTCGCGCGCCCGCTCCAGCACCAGCTTGAAGGCGGACAGCAGGCTGAAGAGATCGACTTCGATCTCCGGCTCGTAGTCGTCGCCGGCAATTTCCTCGATGCGCGAATCCGGACGGCCCCACTGCGCATTGCGCAGCGTCTCGCGGTCGTGCAGCAACTCCGCCGCGGCCTTGAACTTCTGGTGCTCGAGCAGCCGCCGAACCAGCGCGTCGCGCGGATCCTCTTCCTCCTCCGGATCGCCGGTGGCGGTCTCGGGGCGCGGCAGCAGCATCTTGCTCTTGATGTGAATCAGCGTCGCCGACATCACCAGGAACTCGCTGGCGACGTCGAGGTTCAACTCCTGCATCAGGTCCAGGAAGTCGAGGTATTGCTTCGTGATGACCGAGATCTGGATGTCGTACACGTTCATCTTGTTCTTCTTGATCAGATGAACGAGCAGGTCGAGCGGGCCCTCGAAGGCCTCGACCTTGATCTTGATGGAGTCGAGCTGCGACTCGAAGGCGTCGTCTTCCTGCGCGGCGACGGCCGCGTCGAGCGGCGCCGCGTCGACGGTCTTGTCTTCTTCAGGAGTGTCGGACATCAGTACTTCAGCTTCACGGCCTCGCGCACGCGCTCCATGGTTTGATGCGCCACGGCCTGCGCCTTCTTCGAGCCTTCCATCAGGACGTCCTTGATGTAGCCCGGACGCGCAATGGCCTTCTCGCGGCGCTCGCGGATCGGGTCGAGCAGGTTGTTGATCGCCGTCGCCAGCTTGGTCTTCACCTCGACGTCGCCGACCTTGCCGGCGCGATACCGCGACTTCAGGTCCTCGACTTCTTCCGTATTGGGGTTGAAGGCGTCGTGGTACATGAACACGGGGTTGCCTTCGACCGTGCCAGGAATGTCGGCGCGCACGCGCTTCGGATCGGTGTACATCTGCCGGACCTTGTTCTGCACCGTCTTGGCGTCGTCCGACAGGTCGATGGTGTTGTTGTAGCTCTTGCTCATCTTCCGGTTGTCGAGGCCGGGGAGGCGCGACGTGGGCGTCAGCAGCTGCTGCGGTTCAACCAGGTTCGCCGGATAGAAATTGTTGAAGCGGCGCACGACTTCACGCGTCAGTTCGAGATGCGGGACCTGGTCCTCTCCCACCGGCACCCAGTGCGCGTCGTAGACCGCAATGTCTGCCGCCTGCAGCAGCGGATAGCCGAGGAAGCCGATGCTCGACAGATCGCGATCGGCGAGCTGTTCGACCTGTTCCTTGTAGGTCGGCACGCGCTCGAGCCATGGGATCGGCGTCACCATCTGGAACAGCAGGTAGAGCTCGGCGTGTTCCGGAACCAGCGACTGAATGAAGAACGTGCTCTTCTCGGGATCGAGTCCGGCGCCAATCCAGTCGGCCACGTTGTCGAACGTGTTGGCGACGATCTCGGAGGTGTCCGCGTAGTGGGTGGTCAGCGCATGCCAGTCGACCACGCAGTGGTAGGAGTCGTACTTCTCCTGGAGCGTGACCCAGTTCTGGAGCGCACCGACGAGATGCCCGAGGTGAAGTTTTCCTGTCGGGCGCATTCCCGACAACACTCGCTGTTTCATTCGATTGATCTGAGCCTTCTGTGCTTTCTGCGGCCTACACGCCCAGTAGATACAGAAGATAGTTCGCGACGGGACCGAGGAGCGTACTCAGCACTCCGGTCAACATCAAAGCATACAGAATCAGGAAGCCGTACGGGCGAAGTTGCTCGATGACGCGGGCCAGCGCAGGCGGCGCCACCCCCAGGAGCACGTTGCCGCCGTCGAGGGGCGGCACCGGGATCATGTTGAACACCGCGAGCAGGACGTTGACGTAGACAAACAGGTTCAGCACCTGGAACGCCGGACGGATGAGGGCGCGCGCCGCGATATCGCCCGGCTCGGCGCCCGGAATCACGGCAAGCGCAATGGCGCCAATGGTCGCCAGCAGGAGGTTACTCGCCGGGCCGGCAGCGGCGATCAGCGCAAAGTCGCGCTTTGGGTGTTTGAGGTAACGGGGATCGACCGGCACCGGCTTCGCCCAGCCGATCAGGGGCACCCCGGTCACGAACGCGATCACCGGGAATAGCAGCGTGCCGATCGGATCGACATGTACTGCAGGATTGATCGACAGCCGACCAAGGTGGCGGGCCGTCGGATCGCCCAACCGGTCCGCGGCAAAGGCATGCGCCGCCTCATGCACCGACAGGGACGCAATCAGGACGGAAAGAACGATGAGGATCTGAACGAGATCGATGTTTCCCACGCGGAACTGAACCTAAGAGCGTATCACGCCATGCCTGACGCGACCCGGCGGATTGTCTCCAGCAAACGCTCGACATCAGTGCGTTCGGTGCGGAAATTCGCGATGCACGCGCGCAGCGCAAACCGGCCCGCGATCATCGCGTTTGACAGGTACGAATCACCGTCGCGCTGCACCTCGAGCATCAGCCGCTTGTTGAACCCATCGTCACCGCCCCGGTAGCGGAAACACACGATGCTCAGCGGCACTGGCGCCAGCAATTCGAAGTCAGGACTCGACTCGATCAGCGCGGCAAGGTGACGCGCCGAGTCGATGTTGCCGTCGATTCCCTGACGCAGCGCCGCAGCACCATGCAGCTTGAGGATGAACCAGATCTTGAGCGCCCGAAAACGGCGCGAGAGCTCGGGGCTGTGATCCCAGTAGGCGAACTCCGACATGTCGCGATCGGCGACTACGTCGATGTAGGCGGCGCTGGTCGAAAAGGCGCGGCGCAATGCCGCCGGATCGCGAACCAGCAGGCATCCCACGTCGAGCGGCGCGAACAGCCACTTGTGCGGATCGAGTGACATCGAGTCGGCACGCCGCAACGCATCCATCGCCGATCCCACATGCAGCGAGCGCGCGGCAAGCGCGCCGTACGAGCCATCGACGTGCAACCACAGGCGCTCTGCCTCGCAGACATCAGCGATGGCATCGAGCGGATCGATCACACCGGCACTGGCGTCGCCCGCGGTGGCGACGGCACATATTGGATGATGTCCGGCGGCGCGATCGCTACGAATGCGCGCGGCCAGCGCGGCGACGTCCATGCGTAGCGATGCGTCCACCGGGAGCTCCACGATCGCATCCCGGCCAAGGCCGAGCATCGACGCCGCCTTGCCGATCGACATGTGCGTCATTGACGAAGCGTAGAGACGCGGCTTGCCCGGCAACGCCGACACGCCAAGCCGATCCAGGTCCACGTTCGTGCTCGAGCGCAGCGCCACCGAGATCCCCGCGAAGTTCGCACTCGATCCGCCGCTCAGCAACACGCCGGCGCCGGCAACATCGAACCCAACCAGCTCCTTCAACCAGTCGACCACCTGATGCTCGATGGTCGTCGCCGACGGCGCCGATCGCCAGGACGTGACGTTCTGGTTGAGTGCCGACGCGAGGAAGTCCGCGGCCACGCCGGCAAAACTCGCCGACGACTGCACGTAGCCGAACATGCGTGGATGCCCATTGTGACGAGCGCCCGCGACCACCCCCGCAAAGTCGGCCATCACGGCCTCGATCGATTGCGCATGGGCCGGCACTTCCCCGCCAAGGCGCTCCGACAAGTCAGACGCACCAAGCGTGGGATAGATCGGCAGGGTTGATTGCGCCTCGAAGTAATCGAGTACCCACTTCAGTGCGGCGTCGCCAAGTTCGGCACGCTGCCCAGCGGTCAGTTCGATCGGTGACACCGCGCCATTATGTCGCGGCGGCGGAGTCTTCAGGCGCTAGGGGTTGGCGGCAAAGTGCGCGATCACCGCGTCGGCCACCTTCACGCCGACGACGCGGGCCAACTCCTCGCGGGAGGCACGCCGCACGCCGGCCAGGCTGCCAAAGGCCGTGAGCAAGGTCTTTCGTCGTCTCAGGCCAATGCCCGGCACGACGTCGAGCTCGGACTGCAGGTCACGCTTCTTGCGGGACTGGCGGTGGAACGTGATCGCAAAGCGGTGCGCTTCGTCGCGAATGCGCTGCAACAGTCGCAGCGCGGAGCCGTGGGGATCGAGCGCCAGCGGCTCGTTGCTGTCACGCGTGAAGACGAGCTCCTCCTTCTTGGCCAGGCCGATCGCGACCAGATTCGAGAGGCCGACCGACTCGAGCGCGGCATAGGCGGCGCTCAACTGCCCCTTGCCGCCGTCGATCACGATCAGGTCGGGAAACGGCCCGCCGTTCTCGAGCACCTTCGCGTAGCGCCGGCGCACGACCTGCTCCATTGCCGCGAAGTCGTCCAGGAATCTCGCGGGAACCGGCAGCCGGGAGCCTGGGGCCGAAGAGCTCTCAACCTGCGGTCCGGTTCCCGGCTCCCGGTCCCCGGCCTTGATCTTGAACTTGCGATATTCGGACGGCCGCATCCGGCCTTCCTCGCACACCACCATCGAAGCGACCGTTTCAGCGCCCTGGATGGTGGAGATGTCGAAGCAATCAATGCGCCGCGGCAACTTGGGCAGCCGCAAGGCCGCCTGCAGCAGCTCCAGCGCTTCGTAGTTCGCGGTCGCGTTCGCATCGAAGCGGGTGCGATAGCCAAGGGCGGCATTCCGCGCCGCCAGCTCCATCATCCCCTTCTTGTTGCCGCGCTGTGGAACGAGGATGCGCACCTTTCGGCCGGCACGCTGCGTCAACCAGTCTTCGAGCAGCTCGGCTTCATTGACGCCGACGGGCACGTGAATCTCAGGCGGTGGCTCCTGATCGGCGTAGAACTGCTGGATCGCGGCTTCGACGACGTCGGCCTCGGACTCGCCGCTCTCCTGCGCGTCCCACACGAACTCGACGCGCTCGATCACCCGGCCGCCGCGCACGATGAAGATCTGCACGACGGCACCACTGGCGCCGCTCTTGACGCCGACCACATCCCGGTCGCCAAGCTCCACCGACGCCATCTTCTGCTGTCGTTCACGGACCGCTTCAACCGTGCGCATGGAATCGCGCAACTGCGCGGCTTCCTCGTAGCGCTCGCTCGCCGACGCCTCGAGCATGCGCGCACGCAACTGCTCGGCGAGCTCCTGGTTGCGGCCTTCGAGAAACAGCTTCGTGTCCGCGACGGCAACCGCGTAGCGTGCTTCGCTGCAGATCGAGGCGACGCACGGCGCCAGGCATCGCTTGATGTCGTACTCCAGGCACGGCCTGTGCCGGCTGCCGGTAATGACCTCGTTGCAGGAGCGGATACCGAACACCCGATGCGTCAGCCCCATGGTCCGGCGCGCAAACTTGGCCGGCAGGAACGGACCGGCGTAGACGTTGCCATCGCGCTCGACCGATCGCGCCACCAGCACTCGCGGAAACGCCTCGGTCGTGGTGAGCTGCAAGTACGGATAGTTCTTATCGTCGCGCAGCAGGATGTTGTAACGGGGGGCCCGCTGCTTGATGACGTTGTTCTCGAGCGCGAGCGCCTCGACCACGGAATCGGTGACGATCACCTCGATCCGCGTGGCTTCGTCCAGCAGCGCGTCGTGGCGCGGACTCATCCCGTACGCGCCAAGGTACGAACGCGTCCGATCGCGCAAGGACCGCGCCTTGCCGACGTAGAGCGTCTCGCCTTTCGCGTTGTAGTAGATGTAGACGCCCGGCTGCTCAGGCAGCCGCGCAATCTGCTCTTTGAGATCCTGAATGGCCACTGACAATCTTTACGATGGCATATTTCTCGCACGGTTACACGCCAGGAGGTCCGTTCCATGCCATCGCTCATTCGCGCTGCAGCCGTGCTTGCAGCCGTCCCTGCCCTCGTATTCGCACAGGCCGCACCGCAGACAGTCACCAGCAGTGCCGGCCCAATCAAGGTCGAAAAGCTGGCATCTCTCGAGTTTCCATGGGCCGTGGCCGCGCTGCCCGACGGACGCCTGCTCGTCACCGAGAAGCCTGGGCGCCTCAGGATCTTTGCGAATGGACAACTGTCGGCACCCGTGGAGGGAGTCCCCAGGACCTCCTACCGCGAACGCAAGGCAGAGCAAGGTGGGCTGCTCGATGTGGCGATCGATCCCAACTTTGCGCAAAACCACCGCATCTATCTGTCGTTCTCCGAAGCCGCGGAAAAGCAATCGCCGGATCAGCAAGAGACGGACGATCCGCGCTTTGCCGGTAACCTCGACTTGAACGACAACCTGCTGGTGGGCGGCGCCATCGCGCGCGCCACGCTTGAAGGCAACACGCTCAAGGATGTGCAGGTGATCTGGCGGCAGCGTCCGAAGACGATCGGCCGTGGCCACTTTGGAAACCGCATGTCCGTTGCCGCCGACGGATCGATCTACGTCACCTCGGGCGAGCGCATGCGCTTCGATCCCGCGCAGGATCCGAACTCCAACCTTGGCAAGGTGGTGCGGATCGATCCCGCCGGCAAGGAAGAGATCTGGAGCACCGGTCACCGCAACATGCTCGCCATTGCCGCCGGGCATGGGCAGTTGTGGGTGCTCGAAATGGGGCCCCTCGGTGGCGACGAGTTGAACCTCGTCGAGAAGGGCAAGAACTACGGCTGGCCCATCGTGAGCGACGGCGACAACTACGACAAGTCCGTCATCCCGGACCACAAGACCAAGCCCGAGTTCCAGGCACCGGTGAAAACGTGGACGCCGGTCATTTCTCCATCAGGGGCGATGTTCTACGACGGCGACATGTTCGCCTGGAAGGGCGACCTGATTGTGGGTGGTCTGTCGTCGCAGGGGCTCATACGCCTGACGCTCGACGGCGGAAAGGTGAAGAACGAGGAGCGCATCACCCTCAGCCGGCGGATTCGCGATGTGCTGCAGGCCGCCGACGGCGCGATCCTCGCGATAACCGACGACAAGAATGGCGAGTTGCTGCGACTCACGCCAGAAAAGGGCAAAACGCGTTAGTCGATTTCGGATCTCGGATCTCGGATCCGGATCTCGGACTATTTCTGTGATCGACCAATAGTCCGAAATCCGCTCCATCCGAGATCCGCAATCGTCTGTCTTACCAGTAGAGCTTCAGGCCCAGCTGAATCTCGCGCGCGGCGCGCGTGGCGATGATCTGGCCGAAGCGGTCTCCCGACACGTTGCACGCCGTGTTTGACACCGTGCACGTATTGTCGAGACCGACGACGTTCGGGTCAGCGGCCCACTGGCGCTGGTCGAACGCGTTGATGAACTCGGCGCGGAACTGCAGCCGCATCGAGCTGGTGGGATAGAAGTTCTTCGACAGGTTGATGTCCCACTGGTGGCGTCCCGGCTGGCGGAACGGCGCGCGACCGGAGTTGCCGAACGTGCCCGCCGCCGGGGGCGCGAACGCATCCGGGTTGAACCAGTACGGCACACCGTTCACGAAGCGCTCACCCACCATCGGATCGCCGACCAGATCGGCGAACACACCACGGCGGAAGGTGTCGCTCAGCACCAGGATGCGCGAGACGGGCTGCCCCGACGAGATGTTGACGATCCCGGCCACCTGCCAGCCGCCGAGGATCGCCTTCGGCAGCGCGGAGGCGTTGCGGAAGAACGGGAGCTCGTAGACCCAGCTGCCATTGAAGATGTGGCGGCGATCGGTGCGCGCGTCGGCGTAATCGGCATCCGGGTTCGCCGGGTTCTGCGGAATATCCACGGCATCGCGATCGTTGGTCGCGTCGGTCTGGTTGCGGCTCAGCGTGTAGTTCAACGTGATGTTGCCGCTCTTGCCGGTCTCGATCTTCGCGCTGGTCAGCAAGCCGTGGTAGCGCGACTTCGCGGTGGTCTCACGCATCGTGATCGCACCGTAGGACTGGTAGGGACGGACGGGGTTCACCGCGCCGGCCGTCGTGGCCTGCAAGGCCACCACGCGCGCCGGATCGGGATAGTTGATGTCCGTCGGACGAATCAGGTTATCGCCGCGGCTGCCAACATAGCTGGCTTCCGCCGTCACCCAACGCCCGAAGCGCTGCGTGACGCCGGCATTCCACTGCATCGTGCGCGGGTTTTCGAAATCCGTCGCGGTCGCGATGATCGTGCGAACACCGGTCGTGGTCGCCGTCTGGCCGTTCGCCGGGTTCGCCAGGGTGACGTTGCTGAACGTCACGTTGTTGACCACCGGCGGCATGGTGAAGGCGTTCTGCTCGAACACGCCGACCAGCGGCTGGTCGTAGTAGACGCCGAACGAGCTGCGCAGGATCGTGTTGCCCTCGCCCGTCATGTCATAGGCAAAACCCGCGCGCGGCTGCCAGCTGTTCTTCTTGAACTCGTAGATGCCGTCGCCGTAGGGCGAGTTGACGCCCCCCCGGATCACGCCGACGAGCAGGTCTCCGCGCGTGCGATCGATCAGCGTGCCGGCCGCGTTGGCGAATGGCGGCGCGCTGGCCGCGTTGTACGCCGACGGATCGAACGTCACCAGCAGGCCGTTCTTGTCGGTCACCGGCGGATACAGCGAATAACGGAGTCCGAGGTCGACCGTCAGGCGCGAGGTGGGACGCCACGTGTCCTGGGCGTAGAACTCAAAGCGGTTGAACCGCAAGGCCAGGTCGACATCGCGTTCGGCTTCCGTGTAGCTGCAGCCGGTGCAGGTCGCCGCCGAGTTGCCGCGCAGGAAGTTCTGGAACGCGGTGGCGCCGCCGGTGGTGGCCACGAATGAGAAGCCGCCCTGGCTGCGGGTCGCGGCGTTTTCGTTCTTCTGCTCGAAGGTGGCGAGGCCGCCGACCTTGAACGCGTGCTTGCCCTTCTGCCACGAGAAGTTGTCCGAGATCGAGTGGTTCAGATACTGGATGCGGATCAACTGGTTGGAGCCCAGCGTGCTGAGGCCGGTGATGTCGATCACCGGGATCATGCCGCTGTTGTTCTCGGGGAAGACCTCCGGAATCGTGACGCCGAACTCCGCCTTGGTGTTGCGCACGCCTTCGGCCGGGGTCGTCTTGATGTTGTTGCTGCTGAAGTGATAGTTCAGCTCATTCAGCTTGTTGCTGCCGATGATGCTGCGCAGGCCAACCGCCGCGACCTGGCCGGGAATTCTCGTGTCGGTGCCGGCGACGCCGGGCACAGGCGTATTGAAGAACAGTCCGCCCAGTTCGCGCGTCTCGCTGAGATCGTGCGTGTAGCGGCCCCAGATGCGCTGCGTGTCCTTGAGGTCGTAGTCCATGCGGACCACTTCCTGGCGGGTGTTGTTGATGTTCGGTGACGACACCAGGTAGCGGCCCACGCCGCCGGCGGCGAGCGGCGGCGCGTTGGGCTGCGGGAATCCCTGGAGCAGGCGCACCGCGATCGGATCGCGCTCGGCCGGGGCCACGTAGTTGGCATTGGTCGGGTCCGTCAGCCACTCCGGGTTCGGCACGTTGGCCGTCAGCGACGCCGGCGCGCGCGTGACGCGGCGGAATTCCTGCGAGTAGAAGAAGAACAGCTTCTGCTTGGACGGCAGCAGCGGGCCGCCGATGGTGGCCCCGAAGTTGTTGTAGGTCAGCTCCGGCGCGAAGTCGCGCACTGCCGGATCGGTGCTCTGCTTGCGGAAATACGAGTTGCTGTTCAGCGAATCGTTGCGGAAGAACTCGTAGGCGCTGCCGGTGAACTTGCTCGTGCCCGACTTGGTGACGACATTGATGATGCCGCCGCCCGAGCGCGGCCATTCGGCGGCGTAGCTCGAGGTGATGATCTTGAACTGCTCGATGGATTCGAGCGTCGGGGTGGACAGCAACGTGATGTTGCTGCCGACGTCCACGTTCATGACGCCGTCAACCAGCCAGTTGACCGCGTTGCGGCGCGCGCCGTTGACCGACAGGCTCATCGTGCTGGTGAGGCCAATGCCGGTTTCATCCGCCAGGTCGCTCGACACCCCGGGCGCAAGTTCGGCCAGCTTGGCGAAGTTGCGGTTGTTGATCGGCAGTTCCTGCACCCGCTGCGAGTCGATCAGGTTCTGCACCGCGGTCGTGGTCTGTGCCAGGGTCTGCCCCGTGACCTCGATGACCTCAGAGACACCGCCGGTGGCCAGCGACGCGTCAATCAGCACGCGGTCGTTCACGGCCAACGTGATGCCACGGACAAGTCGGGGCTGGAACCCGGACAGCGTGAACGTCGCCTCGTAGGCGCCAATCGGCAACGCGGGCACCAGGTAGCCGCCCTCGGTGTTGGTCGTGCCCTCGAACACGCGGCCGGTGGCCACGTGCTTGAAACTGACGACCACGCCTGGCAGAACGCCCCCCGAGGTGTCGGTCACGGTTCCGGTGGCGGTGGCGGTGGTTTCCTGGGCAAAGACAGGGGAAACAGGCAAGGCGACAGTCAGCAGGCAACAACACAAAGTCAAGAACAAGCGGCGCATAAGTCCTCCGAATAGGAAGCCTAGCGCACTTTACGCATCCGTTACCTTGAAGCTGCACGGGGCATGGGCTACGCTAACTGCCAACAATGACCTTCACAGGCGCGATCGGCGCCGCCTGCATGCTCCCCTTGCGAGGCATCATCGCCGCCTCAGTCGCCCTGGGCATTCACCCTAACGTTTTGACGCTGATCGGCGTCCTCATCAACATCCTGGCTGCGTACTACCTCGCCGTCGACCGCTTCGTGATGGCGGGCGTGGTCATGATCGTGGCCAATATCTTCGACTTCATTGACGGCAAGGTCGCGCACATCACCGGCAAGCAGTCGGAGTTCGGCGCGTTCTGGGACTCGACGCTCGACCGCTTTTCCGACCTCGCGCTGTTCACCGGGCTGGTGTGGCTCTATGCTGAGCTGGGCCGTAACGGCTATGTGCTGATTGCGACGCTCGCGCTGATCTTTTCGATCATGACCAGCTACGCGCGGGCGCGCGCCGAGTCACTGATCGACAAGTGCAAGGTCGGCTTCATGGAGAGGCCGGAGCGCATCGTGCTGTTCATGATCGGCGCCTTCACGGATCGCATGGCCGGGGTGCTGTGGGTGATCCTGGTGCTGGCGATCATTACCGTCGCCAACCGCATCCATTACACCTACCTCGCCCTCAACAACAAGCCGATGCCCGAGGGCTGGTTCGCGCGCTTCTTCTTCTGGCGCGATGATCGCGCCACGATCCCCTACGACATCTGGGTGATCGCGATTCTGGCGTTCGTGTGGCTGGTGCCGCCGGACTGGATTAGCGATCCGACGGCGTCTGGGCTGGGGCTACTTGGCTTTCTTTTCTGATTTCTTGGGCTTGTAGCTGCCCCACACTGCCTTGCGCGCCATCGTAAGAATCCTATCTGCGCAATCTGCGCTCGCTGCGGCCTAGGAAGCCTTCCGCTTCTTGGCCTTGATGCTCGTGACCTTCTTGGCGACGGCATCGTCTGCCTTCGCCGTCTTCTTCTTGCCGCTGCTCACCTGGTCGAGGCTCTTACGCAGCGCTTCCATCAGGTCCACAACCTTGGGCGGCGCCACTTCTTCCGGCGCCACGATCTCCTCGCCGGCGATCTTGGCGTCGATGATTTTCCGCAGGCCTTCCTGGTACTCGTCCTTGTAGTCCGACAGGTTGAGGTCACCCTCGATGCTTTCGATGACCTGCTTGGCCAGCTTCATCTCAGCGGGGTTGACCTTGCCGCGCACTTCGCGCAGCTCGTCGATCTGATCGATCGTGCGCATCTCGGCGGCGTGGTGCAGCGTGTACATCACCATGCCCTGCTTGTGCGGGCGCACGGCCACGAGATACTCGCGGCCATGGATGGCGACCTTACCGATACCGGCTTTGCCCTGCATGCCTTCGCGCATCACCGAGTACGCGTCAGCGGCCATCGGGCCTTCGGGCGCCAGGTAATACGTCTTGTCCACGTACATCGGGTCGATCTGCTCGACCTCCGTGAACTGCATCAGGTTGATGATCTTGGTCGACTCGGTCTTGACCTTGGCAATGTCTTCTTCGTCCACCACTACCCAGCGGCCCTTCTCGAACTCGTAGCCCTTCACGACTTCGGCCTGCGTAATCTCGCGCTCACACTTCGGGCACCACTTCTTCTGCTGAATCTTGGTCTGGCATTCAGCGTGAAGCTGGTTGAACGAAACGGTCGCGCTCGACTCCGTCGCCGGATACACCTTGACCGGGATGGTGACGAGGCTGACCTTGATGTAACCCTTCCAGGTAGGACGTGCGGCCATGATGCTCCCCCTCTATCGGCTGATGGCCTGATGGCCTGATGGCCTGTTTGGCCTGCTTTTACACAGATTCGCGCGTATCTCGCGTTCCCAGATGCAAACCCGGGCCCGCTTCGAACTCGATGGCGTGCTCGCTGATCTTGTCGCGCAAGAGGTGGCGGACTTCCCCGATGTGCGAACCGGGGACGCGGAGCCGTCGCGCCAGGGTCTTCTGCCTCGACGCCAGCACGAGCGTATCGTCACCCTTCCAGGTGAGACCGCCAATATCGGTGTAACGCATGAAGCCGGAGTCTGTCCAGATGCCGTCCTGGTAGAGCCCTCGCCGAATGCGGGTCGTCAGCGGCAGCAAGTAGCCGTAGTAGATGAACATCATCGCCACGCCGAACATCGAGGGGGCCGCACCCCATCCGCGATGCAGGCGACCGACCTCGACGTACGACGTCAGGAACAACAGCACGCCGAGCAGCATGCCGATGGTGAGGTTGATGACGTAGAACGGAGGCTTGGGACCGGGCCAGGTGACGACCGCCTGAGATCGCTTGCGCCACCAGCTGAGGATTTGCGCGCCGACCTTCAGGTCGACAACGGTGAACAGGACGCCGAGTGCGAGCAGGGCTTGCCGAAGTGCAGGGGCAAGCTCCTGCAGGTTCATCGCGTCTTCCCGGCCGCTTCCCTGACGGCTTTGGTCTCGTCTTCGCGGGCCAGCGTGGGATCAAAGCAGTGCCGGCAACGCGCTTCGTAGGTCCCCTGCGCGCCGAGCAGCACGCGATCGGTGCTGGTCACGAGGCGTTGCGTGTGATTGGCGGGATTGCCGCAGACCATGCAGATCGCGCGCGTCTTGGTGATGTACTCCGCGATCGCCAGCAGTTGCGGCATCGGCTCGAACGGCTTGCCCAGGTAGTCCTGGTCGAGGCCGGCCACGATCACGCGCACGCCCTTGCGGGCCAATGCCGAGGCGACGGCCGGTAATTCCGAATCGAAGAACTGGCCTTCGTCGATGCCGACGACTTCCGTGTCCGGCTTCACCTGCGCGAGCAGATCGACGGCGGTCGCGGCACTCTCCGACGGAATACGCAACTCGGAGTGCGACACGATGTGATCGTTCGCGTATCGGGTATCGACGGCGGGTTTGAAAATCTGCACGCGCTG
The DNA here is from genome assembly GCA_964628295.1 of uncultured Acidobacterium sp. Classification (GTDB taxonomy): domain Bacteria; phylum Acidobacteriota; class Vicinamibacteria; order Vicinamibacterales; family UBA2999; genus 12-FULL-67-14b. The sequence goes on along the minus strand of CAZVLS010000009.1, from coordinate 73,351 downwards.
GCGGGCAATCTGCGCGCGGCGAAGGCGGCGAATGAGCTCCTCGCTCTTGCCGCTGAACATGCTCCCGACAACGACCTCAATCCAGCCCGTCGCCGGGGTCCGAACAACGTCCATTCGGAAATGATATCGGATTTCAGATCGGGTGGATTTCGGACTATCTGGCGATCTTCAAATATGCCGAAATCCCCTCGATCCCAAATCCGACATCCGCCCGATCCGAGATCTGAGATCTCAGGCCCGCGTCTGGTATTCGCCGGTTTCGGTATTTACCCGAATCACGTCGCCTTCGTTGATGAACGGAGGGACCTGCACCACCACGCCGGTCTCGAGTTTGGCGGGCTTCAGCTGGTTGGTGGCCGTCGCGCCCTTGATGCCGGGGGTCGTCTCGACCACTTTCAGGTCAACAAGTTGCGGGATTTCAATGCCGATCGGGTTCTCGCCGTAGAACTCGACTTCGACGTTCATGTCCGGCAGCAAGAACCCGACAGTGTCGCCGAGCAGGTCCGCCTGCAGCTGCACCTGGTCGAAGGTCGTGGTGTCCATGAAGTGGTAGCCATCGCCGTCGTTGTAGAGATACTGCATCTCCTTCTGTTCGAGGGAGACGCGCTCGACGATGTCTTCCGAGCGGAACTTCTCTTCCGCCATTGTGCCGTTCTGAATGTTGCGCATCTTGATGCGCACAAAACCGCGCAGATTGCCGGGGGTGACATGCATCCGGTCGAAAATCCGGTACAGCTTGTTTTCGACCTTGATGATCATGCCCTTGCGGAGCTGGGTTGCGAGCAGGTTGTCAGCCATAAAGCCTTAAGAATCAGTTAGTAGAACCTTTCGAGTTTACCACAAGCGTCTCCTGCCCGGTCGGCGGGGCCGGACGGCGGGCCCTCCGGCCCCGCCATGCTACATTGGGAGAATCGTGGTGTTCGCGCGTTGGGATCCATTCCGGGATCTGATTCGCATCCAGCATGGCCTCGAGCGCCTCGCGTCGCACGGGCCCCAGGGCTGGGCGCCTGCCGTGGACCTCTGTGAGACTGCGGAGGCCTTTGTGTTTACCGCTGAATTGCCGGGGCTCAGCCGGGACCAGGTCCGCATCGACGTCCACGAGAATCGCCTGACCCTCCAGGGCCGGCGCGACGCCCGCGTGTCGTGCGACAAGTATCACCAGGTCGAACGCGGCCACGGCGAGTTCCTCCGGCACTTTGTGCTGCCCCATCCGGTCAACGCCGACTCCGTGGCAGCCGACCTGACGGACGGCATCCTGACGATCACCGTACCCAAACTGCCCGCCGACGCGCCTCGCCGCGTGGTCGTGGGGTAGATCAGTAGACGCTTATGCTCCGCAAGCTCTCCATGCTCAGCCTGCTGATGGCAGGCGTTGTCGTTGGCGTCGTGCTCTCGGGCCGCGCCACGGAACAACCCGACGTGATCGCGCGCACGGCACCGACGGCCGCTCCTGCCGGTGCCGCATCCGAGGAACAGGCGCAACCGCAGGTCGCGGCCACCGGGCCCGACTTCACGCGCGTGGCCGCGCAGACCACTCGCGCGGTGACCAACATCTCGTCGGTGCAGGTGTCGCGCCGCTCGGCCACGCCGTTTTCGAACGATCCGTTCTTCCAGTATTTCTTCGGCGACCAGGGCGATGTGTTCGGCCGCAATCGCGCGCAGCAGAGCCTCGGCTCCGGCGTGGTGGTGTCGAGCGACGGCTACGTGGTCACCAACAATCACGTGATCGGCGACGACGTCGCCGAAGTCACGGTCACCGTCGGCGACCTGCGCGACGTCAAGGCGAAGATCATCGGCGTGGACTCGTGGACCGACCTCGGACTGCTAAAGATCGAAGCCAAGGGGCTGCCCGTGATTCCCTGGGGCGACTCATCGAAGTTGAAGGTCGCTGAATGGGTCATGGCGGTCGGCAACCCCTTCTCCCTCAACCAAACCGTGACGCTCGGCATCGTCAGCGCGCTCGGCCGCGCCAACGTGGGCATCACCCAGTACGAAGACTTCATCCAGACCGATGCGGCGATCAATCCGGGCAACTCCGGCGGCGCACTGATCAACGGCCGTGGGGAGCTGGTCGGCATCAACACCGCGATCTTTTCGCAAAGCGGCGGCTACCAGGGCATCGGGTTCGCCGTGCCCAGCAACCTGGTGCGTCGCGTCGTTGACGACCTTCAGAAGTTTGGCCGCGTGCGCCGCGGATCGATCGGCTACGTGCAGGTTGTGCCGCTCAGCGGCCGCCTCGCCGATGAACTGCGCGCGCCAAGCAGTGATGGCGTCGTGGTCAACGAAATGTCGCGCGACTCCGCGGCCTATCGGAACGGACTGGAGCCCGGCGACATCATCATCTCGGTGAATGGCACCGCCATTACGGATCCCTCGCAGTTCGTGCGCATGATCGCCGACAGCAGCATCGGCTCGACGGCGCAGGTGCAGATCCTGCGCGAGGGGCGTCGCTCGACCTTGAAGATCCCGATCGAAGCCCAGCAGGAACGTCGCGCTCGTCGCCGGTAATACGCCACACTCAATGCAGGCGCCAGCGACTCCGACCGCGACTCCCCCCGCCTTCAATCTTGAAGCGGTGGCGGCGCTGTCGATTGCGGCTCTGATCGCCGCCGCGATTGCCCTGCTCGTTGGCTCGCTCGTTCGCCGGCTGCTCCTCCGCATTGAAGGCGAGCGTTTCCACACCCAACCGATCGCCAACGCCACCGTCAGGGCGGTGCGCCGTGTCACGTTCGTGCTCAGCCTGCTGGTCCTGAGCTTCCCCGCTCTGGATCTTGCCGGCGTTGAACTCCGGGTGGGACTGCATCCGGAAGACCTGACGCAATGGCTGACCCAGAACGGCGCCAGGATCATCCTGCTGATCCTGTTGGCGTTTGCCGCCAATCGGTTCGCGGCTTCTGTCATTCGGAATGCGGAACACGAGATCGGTCCCGGAGACGATCTTCAGCACATTGAGCGGCGGAAGCGCCTCCAGACCTTGGCCGGCACCTTGCGTCGGTTCTTCTCGATCCTGATCTGGAGCGCGGCGACCTTGATGGTGCTGCGCGAACTGGACGTCGACATCACGCCGGTGCTGACCGGCGCCGGTATCGTGGGTCTTGCGGTCGGCTTCGGCGCGCAAACGCTGGTGAAGGACATCATCTCGGGACTGTTCCTGATCGCCGAAGACCAGGTAAGGCTTGGCGACGTCGCCGAGATCAATAACATCGGCGGCTCGGTCGAAGAGATCAACCTGCGCACCATCGTGCTCCGCGACCTGGAAGGCACGCTGCACTACATCGCCAACGGCGAAATCCGGACGCTCGCCAACAAGTCGAAGGACTTTTCCTACTACGTCATCGACATCGGCGTGGGATACGACGATGACACCGACCGCATTGTGGATGCGGTTCGCGGCGTGGCCGAAGAGCTGAAGAGGGATCCGGCGTTCGGCTCGAGCATCCTCGAGCCTCTCGAAGTCCTCGGTGTCGACGCGTTCAAGGCGACCGAGGTCACGCTTCGCTTCCGATTAAAGACGCTCCCGACCAAGCAGTGGGAGGTGGGCCGCGAGCTGCGCCGCCGCATCAAGAAGGCGTTCGATGCGCAGGGCATCCAGATCCCCAGCCCGCAGATGACCATCCGGCTCAAACCGGATGCCGCAGTGAAATAGCACGTTTACAAAGCTTTACCTGCCCCGTACACCTGCCACACTTCTGCCACAGATCTACCTTCGGCCGGTCACCACTGCCGCGTCATATGCAGTGAGGACCATATGAAGCGCCTACTGTGGATTGTTGGTTTGTGCCTGATTGCCGCCGCAGCCATCACCTACTACGTGAAGGTGGATGTGTCGGCCGCGCCAACTCAGCTGACATTTGACTCCGTGACGCGCGGCGACGTGGCGGCCACGGTCGAGGCGACCGGCACCTTGCAGCCGCTCGACACCGTCGAGGTCGGCACCCAGGTGTCCGGCATCATCGCGACGATCGGCACCGACTTCAACCAGCTCGTGAAGCGAGGACAACTCCTGGCGACGCTCGACCAGGCGTCGTACCAGACGCAGATCGACCAGGCCACGGCGACCGTGACGCGCTTGAACGCGGAGTTGGAGAAGGCGCAGGTGCAGTACGAGGACGCCGCGCTGAAGTTGAAGCGCGCCGAACAGCTCGCCGCCGAGCAACTCCTGGCAGCCCAGGAGGTTGATACCGCCCGTTCGACCGCGCGCGTCGCGCAGACGTCGCTCACCGGCGCGAGGGCGCAGTTGACGCAGGCTGAAGCCGCGCTGACCCAGGCGAAAGTCAACCTGTCGCACACGGTCATCACGTCGCCAACCGACGGCATCGTGCTGAGCCGCAACGTGGAGGTGGGACAAACGGTATCGGCGGGCCTGCAGGCCCCGGTGCTGTTCGTGATCGCCCGCGATCTCACGCGTCTCGAGTTGCAGGCGCGCGTGGACGAGTCCGATGTCGGCGGCGTGCAGACCGGCGCGGCGGTGAGTTTCACGGTCGACGCCTACCCGCGCCGCATCTTCAGCGGCACCGTGCGCCTGGTCCGACTGCAGCCGACCACGGTGCAGAACGTGGTGACCTACACGACGATCATCGATGTGCCGAACGACGACGGGCAACTGCGGCCGGGCATGACCTCCACGGTGTCGATCGAGACCGCGCGCGCCAATGACGTGCTGCGGGTGCCGGCCGCGGCGTTGCGCTTCACGCCGAATGAAGCGGTGTTGAAGGAATTCCCCTCGGCCGCGCCCAGCGAGACCCCGGCCGCGCCGGCGACCGGGCGTGGACGCCGTGAGCAGGCCGTGTGGCAACTCGTGAACGGCCGGTTGGAACGCATCAGCGTCCGCACGGGCGTGTCGGATGGCACGCAGATCGAAGTGACGTCCGACCGGTTGTCGGAAGGCGCCTCCATCATCACCGGCGTGGCTCGCTCGGAAACAACCGAAGCGGCCGCTCCGGCCAGCAGTGGGTCTCCCCTCGTGCCGCAGATGCCGCGGCGGCCCGGTGGTAACAGCGGCAATGGAGGCGGCGCGCGCCAGGGCCGTCAAGGGTCATGAGATTCAGCAGCACGCTCGGCCTCGCGTTCGAGGCGATCACGCGCAACAAGCTTCGCTCGGCCCTCACCTCGCTCGGCGTCATCATGGGCGTCGCCGCAGTCATCGTGATGATGGCGCTTGGCGACGGCGCCAAGGCGTCGATTGAGCAGCGGGTCTCGAGCCTCGGCACCAACGTGATCACGGTATCCGCTGGCTCGGCGAACGTCGGCGGAGTGCGCATGGGCCAGGGCGCGGTCACCACCTTGACGCCGGCCGATGCGGAGGCGATCGCCGCGGACGTGCGCGGCGTGCAATTCGTGTCCCCTGGCGTCAGCAGCCGGGCGCAGATCGTGGGTCCTGCCGGCAACTGGTCCACGCAGGTCCAGGGCACAGGCGCTTCTTTTGCGGACATTCGCGCGTGGGATTTGTCGTCCGGCAGCTTCTTCGCCGAGGATGACGTCGAACGCGCGACGCGCGTGGTCGTGATCGGCGCAATCGTGCGTGACCAGGTGTTTGGCGAAGGCGCCAACCCGATCGGCGAGATCGTGCGCATCAACAACCAGCCGTTCCGGGTGATGGGCGTGCTGGATCGCAAGGGCCAATCGGCGTTCGGCCAGGATCAGGACGACACCGTGGTGGCACCGTACACCGCCGTGCAGAAACGCCTGCTGGGCACGGCGCACCTCTCAAACATCCTGGTCGCGATCGACCAGGATGCCGCCAGCGCATCGGCCGTCACCACCGCCGCCAGCGAACTCCTGCGCCGGCGTCACAAGATCGCTGGTGGCGATGCGGATGACTTCAACGTGCGCTCACCGGAGGAAATGGCGCGCGTGTTGTCGTCGACGACGGACACGATGGCCTATCTGCTGGCGAGCGTCGCGGCGATCTCACTGGTCGTCGGCGGCATTGGGATCATGAACATCATGCTGGTCTCGGTGACGGAGCGGACGAAGGAGATCGGCCTGCGACGCGCGCTTGGCGCCAAGCGCACGGATGTCCTGAAGCAGTTTGTTGCCGAGGCGCTGTCACTGAGCCTGGCCGGCGGCACGCTGGGCGTCCTGCTCGGCATCAGTTCGTCGTACCTGATGAGCGCGGTGCTGCAGTGGGCAACGGCGATCTCGCCGGCGGCGATTGGAATGTCGTTCGGATTTGCGGCGCTGGTCGGCGTAGTGTTCGGCTACCTGCCCGCTCGGAAGGCTGCCGCCCTGATGCCAACCGAAGCGCTGCGGTATGAGTAGCTCATAGAGGCGGGTCTTTAGACCCGCCTGCCTGACACTGAGCGATGGCCCCTTACGGTCGCTCGCCAGTGATGTTCGGTGCCGACGCGAATGCCGATGCGCTGGCTCCACACGATCTCGCCTGGGGGTATGCCCTTGTCGTGAATCGTGAGCGGGCCGCGCGTCAAGGGGCGCTCGTTGTCCTCGAGCGTGATGCCCAGCGCGCGGCACAGGTTGCCCGGTCCCCGGCACAACTCGTGATCGGCGACGGGCGGCTTCCCTTTTCTCCACGGCGCTTTCGATCGGCGCTTGCGCATCAGATCAAGACCATCAAGCGGCTCGAGCGCGCGAATCAAGACGGCGGCAGGATGTCCCACATCCTCGGTCACCGCGTTCATCATGTCGTGCAGGCCGTAGTTCAGGTAGACGTAGGCGCGACCCGGGGGCCCGTACAGCGGCGCATTGCGAGTCGTGGGTCCGGGCGCGGCGTGACACGCCGGATCGTCTTCACCGATGTAGGCCTCGACCTCGACAATCGCACCCGAGGCAATGCCCTGTTTTGACCTGTAGACGAGGACCTTGCCGATCAGATCACGTGCGACATCGAGCGTCGGACGCCGATAGAAGTCGACCGCGAGGATCACGGCGCCCCTGTCAGGGAACAGGCGCGCCGAGCTCGGCCAGGTAGCCACGCGCCTGATCGCGGCGGGAACGATCGTCAAGCGCCTGTTGAATGACCGCGATCGAGCCGTCCTTCAGCACGCGTTCACGGGCAAAGGCTACCGCGAGGGCCGTGGCATCCTTCCCTTCCGCGAACCTATCCGCGGCAGCCTGCCTGATAATCGCCGCCGCCGACGGGTCGCCAATGCGGGCCATCGCCTCCAACGCGCCGCCGGCCATCGCGCGCTTGTTCTGCTCGCGATAGAAGTAGTAACGATCGGTGAGCGACGACACCGCGCTGCGTTCGCGGATCAAGCCGAGCGCGTCCATCGCCACCAGTTGATCCACTTCAGTGTCGCGATTCAAGACCGCGAACAGTGACTCGACGAGTCCCTGCGGCAGCACAGGCCTCACGCCCGAGCGATCGAACGGCGCGGCAAAGAGCCGGCCGGCGACGCGTGTGCCGGCAATCCGGGTGCGGCGATCATCGGAGCCAATCATCATGACCAGGGCCTGCCCCGCCGCCGCAAGTTCCTGCGTGGAGGCCGCTCGCCCGGATCGTCCGGCCAGGATGCCAAACGCATAGGCGCCGTTGATCTGGTCGCTGCCAGAAGACGCGGTGAGCGTTGCCATGGGCACCGCGAGCGATCCCGGCGTCACCGGAATCGTCGGTGTGGCGTGCGATTCGAATGCGGCGGCGATGCCGCCCTTGACGCTGACGCCGTGACGCGTCAGCAGCTCGTTGAGCGAGGCCTGCGCGAACACCGCGGGCACACCACTGACGCTGATGGCGAGCGCCAGGCCCGCCGCGCGGAAGTTGATCGGCATGGTTGTTATCGACCCACCGTCTGGAGGAGTTTCCCAGACGATAGCACTTCCTTGATGTACTTGCCGGTCACCGATTCCGGATTGTGCGCGACCTGTTCCGGGGTCGCCATCGCCAGCACGCGGCCGCCGCTCTCGCCACCCTCCGGACCGAGGTCGATGATCCAGTCCGAGACCTTGATCACATCGAGGTTGTGCTCGATCACCAGCAGCGTATGGCCGGCTTCGAGCAGCTTCCTGAACGCCGCCAGCAATTTCGCGATGTCGTCGAAGTGCAGGCCCGTGGTCGGCTCATCGAGGATGTAGAGCAATCGCTCGCCGGCGTGCGATGACAGGTGCGCCGCGATCTTGATGCGCTGCGCCTCTCCGCCCGAGAGCGTGGTCGCCGGCTGCCCGAGCCGCAGGTAGCCGAGGCCGATCTCGTCGAGCACCTGCAGACGGCGCAGGACCTTCGGCGTGCTGGTGAAGAAGCTCAGCGCTTCGCGCACGGTCATGTCCAGCACCTGCGTGACGCTCTTGCCGCGGTACTTCACTTCCAGCACCTGCGACTTGAAGCGGCGCCCGTCGCACTGCTCGCACGGCACGAACACGTCGGCGAGGAACTGCATTTCGACGCGCACTTCGCCTTCGCCCTGGCACGCTTCGCAGCGCCCGCCGGGCACGTTGAACGAGAAGTGGCTGGCCGTCAGCCCGCGCGCCTTCGCATCCTTGGTCGCGGCGAACAATTCGCGGATCGGATCGAAGGCCTTCAGGTACGTGACCGGGTTCGAACGCGGCGTCCTGCCGATCGGTGTCTGATCGACAAGCACCACGTCGCTGACAAACTCGTGTCCTTCGAGCCGCTGGTGCGCGCCGACCTTGCGGTCCCAATCGCCCTTGGCGCGCTTCATCGCCGCGTAGAGCACATCGTGCACAAGCGTCGACTTGCCGGAGCCGCTGACGCCGGTTACGCAGGTCAGCGTATTGAGCGGGATCTCGATGTCGACGCCCTTGAGGTTGTGCTCGGTGGCGCCGAACAGCTTGATGCGCTGCGGGGTGCCCTTGCGGCGCTGCGCCGGAACCGGGATGCCCAGCTCACCGCGCAGATACTTCGCCGTCAGCGACCGCGACTCCGTCGTCAGTCCCTGCAACGTGCCGCTGTAGACCACGCGGCCGCCGTGCTCACCGGCACCAAGGCCCATGTCCACAAGATGGTCGGCCACGGCGATCATGTCCGCGTCGTGTTCCACCACGATCACGGTGTTGCCCTGGTCGCGCAGCTGCCTGAGGATCGCGATGAGCCGCTGGTTGTCGCGCGTGTGCAAACCGATCGACGGTTCGTCGAGCACGTAAAGCGTGCCGACCAGCGCGGACCCGAGCGACGTCGCGAGATTGATGCGCTGGGCTTCGCCTCCGGACAACGTGGACGACAAGCGATCGAGCGTCAGGTAGTCGAGACCGACATCCCGGAGGAAACCGAGACGCCGCTGGATCTCCTTCAGGACCTTGTCGGCAATCGCCGCTTCCTTCTCGGTCAACTTCAGCTCGGTAAAGAACTGTGCCGCGTCGCGAACGGTGCGGGCCGAAGCCTTATCGATGGTGATGCCGCCGACATGCACGTCGCGTGCTTCGCGGCGAAGACGGGTGCCGGCGCAGTCAGGACACGTCAGGTAGCCGCGATACCGGCTCAGGAACACGCGAACGTGCACCTTGTACTTCTTCTTCTCGAGCCAGCGGAAGAAGCCGCGAACGCCTTCGAAGTCGTCGCCATCGGCCCTCGACTTCGCTCGGGCCTGCCCTGAGCCTGCCGAAGTGGCGCCGTCCATCACGAAGGTGATTTCTTCGGGGTTCAAGTCGCGCCACGGCACGTCGAGGCGCACCTTGCCGCCCTTGGCGGCGCGCTTCAAATCAGCGAGATGCGACCGGTAGTGCGGCTTGGTCCACGGCTCGATCGCCCCCTGGTTGATCGACTTCTGCTGATCGGGCACGACCAGGTCCTGGTCGAGCTCGATGATGTTGCCGAAGCCGTGGCACGTCGGGCAGGCGCCAAACGGGTTGTTGAACGAGAACAACCGCGGCTGCGGATCTTCATACGGAATGCCGCAGGTGCGGCACTCGAAGCGCTCCGAGAACTGGTGCGTCACCGGCGCGCCGGCGTCCTGAAGCTGCAGCGCCCACGCGGCGCCGCCGCCTTCGGAATACGACGTCTCGACCGAGTCGGTGATACGCGTGCGCGCTTCCGCGTCAACTTTGATGCGATCCACAACGACCCGCAGCACCGTCAGCTTCTTCAGGGCCTTCGGATCAACGTCCTCGAAGGTGACGGCCTGATCGCCGATGAGCAGGCGGCCGAAGCCCTTGCGGCGCAGATTCTCCAGGGCCACCGCAGGCGCAGAGTCCTTGGCCGCAGATGGCACAGAAAGCTCAGGCGACTGATCGGGTTCGGAGCCTTCCACATCCTCAACATCACCAGCGGTATCGCTGATCGCAACAACCGGCAGGTCGAAGCCAAGCATCAGCCGGGTGCCTTCGGGCAGCGACAGCAAGCGGGAGGCAACGACTTCGGCAGTTTCACGGACGACTTCCTTGCCGCACTTGCGGCAAATGGTGCGTCCCACCCTCGCATAGAGCAGGCGCATGTAGTCGTGGATCTCGGTGACCGTGCCGACAGTCGAGCGCGGGTTCCTGACGGAGTTCTTCTGGCGGATCGCGATCGACGGGCAGATGCCGTCAATGCGGTCGACATCCGGCTTCTCCATGCGCTCGAGGAACTGGCGCGCATACGCGGACAGCGACTCGACGTAGCGCCGCTGCCCTTCCGCGTAAATGGTGTCGAAGGCGAGTGAAGACTTCCCTGATCCGCTGACGCCCGTAAAGACGATCAGCTGCCCCGCCGGCAGCGTGAGATCGACGTTCTTCAGGTTGTGCGTCCGCGCACCACGAATGACGAGAGCCGAGGAATTGTCTGCCGGCGGCATGATTCGAGGATCAGTCTCTGAAGCGACGCTGTACAGGCGCGAATATCGACGTCGCTTGTAATCTTCGATGTTACCCCAAAAGGAAGACGAACCTAAAGGTTCGTCTCTACAGCTCTATACCTCTCTACAGCTGCGCGAGGTCGATCGCGGGGCGACCTGTGACGAAGCGACGAAGGTAGTCGATCTGTCCGAGGTGATAGTTCAAATGGCCGATGAGATGCACCAGGAACTGGTGCCTCGAAATCGGCTGGCCCATATACAGCTCGGAGTTCGGCGCGGCGAGTTCGGCCTCCGTTAGCGACGCGATCACGTTGGGAATCGACGCCTTGACCGCCTCGAGTCGCGCCACCAACTCCGCTTGCTCCACGCCGCGCGCGCTGAATTCCAGGGGCCGGTCGCGCTCGAACGGGATCTTCCCCATCTGCCGCCCGATGAACTCGCGGAGGTTGCCTTCGAGATGGAGCGCCAGCGTCCCGGCAGCATTGGATACCCCCGGCGCGGTCTTCCAAAGGGAGGCGGTGTCGGGAAACGCCTGAAGTTCCTGAATTAGACGCTGAATATCTCGCAAATAGAGGGCGGACAGCTCGGAAGCCAGCATCGGGAGAGTTTAACGGCTCCTTGGGGCTGGCAGGCGAATCTGATAAGCTATCTTTCTCTCCGGAAGCCGGCGTAGCTCAGTTGGTAGAGCAGCTGATTCGTAATCAGCAGGTCATCGGTTCAAGTCCGATTGCCGGCTCCAAAATTCCCGTCGATACCAGTTCGCAAGCCGTCAGTCATTGTTGGCGATGACTTCCAGCCACTCGTGGCTGCAATCCCGGCATTTCAGCTTCACCTCTATCCCACCGCTGTGATCTTTCAGGGTGCGGACCTGGACTGGGAAGCCCTTCGACTCGGTGCAGCTTGGACACGGAACGGGATACTGGCGGGTCGAATCCGCTGGCGAAGTCGACATGATCGAAGAGGGTGAAGACCTAATAAACACCGGCCGCTCAATGGTTTCAAGCGAAATGCTTGAGCTTGCCTGCCGGCCGACTGCTGATGAGCTTAGCGCAAAATGCCCGCTACCGGTAGCCTGCCGCCTGTAACTCGAACAGCTGCGCGTAGCGACCGTTGGCGCGGAGCAACTCGTCATGCGAGCCGAGCTCCGAGATCTTGCCGCCGGCGATCACGGCGATCCGGTCGGCAATGCGCACGGTCGAGAAACGATGCGAGATCACGATGCCGATGCGGCCCTTCAGGATCTGCTTCAACTCAGCAAAGATCGCGGCTTCCGCTTCGGGATCGAGTGAAGCCGTGGGTTCATCGAGAATCCAGATGTCGGCGTCGCGATACATGATGCGCGCAAGCGCGAGCCGCTGCCACTCACCTCCCGACAGATCGTGGCCACCCTCGAACAGCCGGCCGACCTTGGCGTCGAGCCCCTTGGGCATCCTGGTCAACAACCAATCGCTGCGCGCGTCCTCGAGCGCCGCCAACACGCGCCGATCGTCACCGATCACGCCAGGCCTGCCCATTTGCACGTTCTCACGCACGGACAGCTCGTAACTGGCGTAGTCCTGGAACAGTACGCCGATGCGATTGCGCAGCGCTTCAGGATCGAGCTCCCGCAGATCGGCGCCACCGACGCGCACGGATCCACCGCTCGGGTCGTAGAAGCGCAGGAGCAGCTTCACCAGCGTGCTCTTGCCCGCGCCGTTCTCCCCTACCAGCGCGATCAACTCGCCGCCACGGATATGCAGGTTCAGGTTCGACACGGCGGGCTCGGTCCCACCCGGATACGTGAACGTCACATCGTCGAATTCGATGCCGGCCTCGAGCGAGACCGGCACATCCCTCGCCGGGTTGCGCACGGGCACGAGCGGATCGATCGCCAGGAACGAGAAGTAGTCTTCGAGAAAGGTGGTGTGCTGATCGACGGCGACAAACGTGCTCGAGATGTTGCCGAGCGTCCCCGACACCGAGGTAAAGGCGCCAATCACGAGGACGACGCCACCAGGATCGATGGCGCCGGCAATGCCCTCCATCGCCACGAACAGATACGCCAGCGCAAGCGCGGTGCCGGTCACCAGGCCGGTGATCATCGAGATGCGCGTGCCTGAGCGATACATCTGCTCGCGCAGGCGGTACAGTTCCTCGGATCGTTCGCGGTGGCGGCCGAGCAGGTAGTCCGCAAGCACGTAGGCGCGGATCTCCTTGGTGTTGCGGGGCTGCACCAGCAGATCACCGAGGTATTCACGTTCCCGCTCTTCCGGCGTCTCCTTGTAGAAGAACTCATAGAGCCGAGCAGTGACTCTTCGCTCGAGCGCGAGTGAGAGGATCGCTGCCGCCAGCGCCAACGCCACCAGGATCCAGTGCAGGCTGGCGAGCAACCCCGCCATCAACACGATGGTGACGATGTTGCCAGAGAGGCCGAGGACCGACCAGGTGAGATCACCGGGCCGCCACGACACATCTCGCTTCGCGCGCGCCAGCCGATCGTGCCAGTCGGAGTTGTCGAAATGTCCCAGGTCGACCTTCGAGGCCTGTTCGAGCAACCGACGTTCGGCCTCGAGCTGGACGCGACGTACGAACAGGTTGCGACCATAGCCCATGTAGGCGCCGATGGCGCGCTGCACACCAGTCGAGACCCACAAGCCTGCAATGATCGGCAACATCTCCGGCCAGGACAACGCGTGCTCGCGCGCTTCGGCGATGCGATTGACCAGCACCGCGCCGAGGTACACCGCGATCGGCGGCATGGCCGAGCTGATCATGCCGAGCACCGAGTAACGCACCAGTGACTGAGGGGATGCGGCCCACGCGAGCGCCAGGCCCTGGCGGAGATTCTTCCTGACCCGGCGTGCCCGGCCCTTGATGGGATCCGACTTGGCGGTGTCGCGACGGCGAGCCTGGTCGTCTGCCACGCCAGCATTATGTCTGGTGCGTGTAAAAACACGAAGAGCCCGCGAATGGAATATTCACGGGCCCTTCGGACATGCGCCGACGACGTGGCGAGCGTCGCTAAACGAGGTTGGTCGCCATCGGGTTGCGGCAGGCGGCGGCGAGATTGTTGAGCGCGATTTCCACCAGCTTGCGCGATGTGCCGATGTTCATGCGCATGTGGTTCTCGCCACCCTTGCCGTAGCCGGCTCCCTGGTTCAGATGCACCTTCGCGGTCTTCACGAAATAGCGTTCGACCATCTGCTCAGGCGTCAACGCCGGCATGGCCGCCGGCTTGGTGCGGTTGTAGTCGTCCGCGAGCTTCTTCGAGTTGATGCGTTCGGCGACCGCCGTGACGTCGAGCCACGTCAGGTAGGTGCCCTCCGCGCGGTGCACCTTGAGCATCGGGATCTTGTCGTGGATGTAGCTGTTGACGAAGTCGTGCGTGTCGTTCACGTACTCGTTCGCCTGGCGCAGCCACTCATCACCCTCGGTGATCGCGGCATGGTTGGCGAGCACGCCCATGGTGTTGAGATCGGCACGATGGTGATACTTGACGCGGTTCATGAAGTCGGCGTTGGTCGAGTGGTACCACGCGATCTTGTGCGCGGCGAGGCCAAACGACTTGCTCGCGGCCTTGAAGGTGATGCTGTTATCCACCACCGCCTTGTTGGGCAGGCTCGCAAACGGCGTGTACTTGTGCCCCTTGCTCACCCAGTCGCTGTGGATCTCGTCGGCCAGGACGATGACGCGGTGCTTGAGGCAGATTTCGCCGATGCGCAGCAGGTCCTCCGGCGACCAGCAGTTGCCGGTCGGGTTCTGCGGGTTGCACAGGATGAAGCTGTGCGTGTCGATGCTGATGCGCCGCTCGAAGTCCTCGAAGTCCATCTCGAACTTGCCGTTGACGAACTTCAGCGGGCTTTCCTCCGCCTTCGTGTCGGACGCGGTCAGGTCGCTGTAGAAGCCGTTGTAGGTCGGCGTCTGCAGCAGCACCTTGCTGCCGCGCGGTGAGAAGGTCTTCAACGCCGCGATCAGCGCGGGATGCACGCCGTTGGAGATGACAACGGTCTTCGGGTCGATCACGAAGTTGTAGCGGCGCTTGCTCCACGCGGCGATGGCCTCTTGCGTGCGCGGCGTCCACGTATCCATGTCCAGATAGCCCCAGTTCTCGTGCTTGACCCGCTCGGCCAGGACTTTCGTGATCGACGGCGCAGCCTTGAAGTCGATGTCGGCGATGCCCATGCCGACCTGGACGCTGTCCTTGCCGTAGCGGTTGATCTGCTGATCGAACTTGGTCGAATCCGTCCCGAAACGGCTGTAGACGGTGTCGAAGTCAAACTTTCCGTTGGGACTTTGTTCGAGAGCGGTATCGGGAGACGAGGCGAAGAGGGGTGCGGGGTTGCCAGCGGCAGCGGCCCCGGCGATTGCGGTGAAACCGGCGTTGCGGAGGAACGCGCGGCGGTTCAATCCATTCGGCTGCGACATGGGTAACACCTCACGGCGGGAATACTACACCAATCGCGGCGCGGGTCACGGGGATATTGGCCCTGGCAGAATTGCCCGGGAAAAGGGTCCCGAAGGAGACCTGCCGGTGAAGGCAGGTCTCGCTCCTGGATGAGAGAAATCGGCTGGAATACCGGCCGATCAGGCGCCGCAGCTGAACAACTTCATCAGCAGGCTGGGCTGCGCACCCTGCCCGGAGGCGATCGTCACGACATTGCCGCGGTCATCCTCGACTCGCAGTTCCACGCTGAGGAGCTGCTCTTCTCCTCCCGACGAGGACCCGGCGCCGCCGCAGGATTCGTTCAGCACGAAGGTGTTCGACGTGCTGGCCTGGCGCACGACCTTTGCCGTGCCGTAGGTATAGAACGCGGCCCAGGTGTAGGTGACGCTGTTACCAGGCAGGTTCGTTGACGCGGTGAACGTGCACGGCGTCGAGCTGCTGCGCACGTGGCATTGAGTGGTCGCGCTCACAGAGCGGAACCCATCCACGAGCGTGAACGAGACGGCGTAGGGCGACCCGGTCTGGCGAACGGTGAAGGTCGCGCTGCCGGTGGCCCACGTCGCGGTGATCTTGCCCACGCGGTCGGCGTTACCCAGGTTTGCCGCCACACTATAGGGGATATTGAAGAAGCCGTTGCCGACCCGCTGATCGCTCGGGAACGTCAACCACGACGCATCGCTGGTGAGCGTGTATTCACACGCCACCGGATTGGGACGAATCTCGAACGTCGAGTTCAGCGACCCGACGCCGAGCGTCACCGTGTCCGGCGTGATGCGGTAGCCGCAGCCCACGTAGCAATTGGCCGGCTCGGCACGCCCCTCGATCATCTCGAACACCTTGGCCACGGCGGTCGCGTGATCGCAACCGGAGGAACGGTAGCGCAGGTATTGCTGGTACCAGATCGCCTGGCCCTCGAGATCCACGAAGCTGGCCCGCAGTCCGCGCCCCATCTGCTGGTACTTTGTGTCGAGCGTGCGAAAGAACTCGACCACGTCAGAGCGCGTCCCGACCAGGAACTGCCCTGCCGCGACCGTCGCGCACGCTGCCGCCACCGGACCGCCGTCGATCTGGGCGAGGACGCGCTGCGATGACGTGGCGTGGTCGCACCCGTTCGCGCGATGGCGGACGTACTCCTGAATCCACACGACGACGCCTTCGAGGTCGACGTAGGTCTCTGCGGCGCCGACGCCCGACCAAGGCCGACTTGATACTTGGTTTCGAGCTGCCCGAAGAACTGGTTGGCGTCTTGAGACGATGTGAACGTGTAGGCCATTGGCCGCGACACGCCTCCACCCAGGCTGGCATCGATCGCGGTCACGGCCGACGGTGCGGTCGGCGCATCAGCAACGGGACGCTCGTTGCCACGTGAACAGGAAACAGTTAGGGCGAGCGCGAGCGCAGCGCCGATCAGGTATCGCATGACTAATGACTCCCGGACGTATCAGGCAGAACGTCCACATCATAAGGCAACCTGAACCGGCGCTCGTTCCGCCGTTACACACCGTTGCACGAGCGTTCGAGCTCGCGCGGTCATTCAGGCCGTCGGACCTGGGACGGCCGTCGGCGGCGCGGAGAAGGAGGGGGGATCACTCGCCGGGAACGAGTCCTCGGACGCCTCGTCGACGCGCGCCGATTCGCCGCCGTCGCGCATCTGCGACCGCACGCGCGCCTTAGGCACGACCAGCGCCGCCAGTCCGACGCCCGCCGTAACACCCAATAGTCCGAGCCAGAAGGTTTTTGAGATTCTCATTCTCGACTCGACTGCAGAACCCATGCCCGGTTGTGGAGCGCGCGATCTCCCCATACGCAGACATTGTTCACCCTGATTCGGGTCTGGATGGTCATGTCACCGGCGCGCGCACTGGGCAACAAGCGTCCGCATAGTGGGCACTGCTTTTGCTCAATTCACGAGCGGAGGCTCCGAATGTCACAGAACAACGATCAGAAGAATCGACAAGGTCAGGAAGGCTTCGAAGATCAGCAGACGCGCGAAAGCCGCAGCGATCGTACGTCCGACTCCGAACAGCAGGATCAGAACCGCGGCGCTTCGCGTCCCGGCGAAGACACCGACGTCGAAGACACGGACGAGATGGACGAAGATCGCGACGACGATGAGCGCAACACCGGCGGATCGAACCGCCGTAACAGCATCAGCTAAATCAGGGATCAGGGATCAGGGACTTGGTTCCCGGGTCCTTGATCCTTGGCTCACTGCTTCTTCGCGAACGGGCCCACCTCGGGTTGGCCCTGCGTATTGGCGAGGCTGCCGAGCTCCGCCGCAACGCCCCTCGCAATGGCCGCTGTTTCACTCCCCGCCTGGAAGCAGCTGAAGTCCGGACGATCACGCCACGCAAACGGTCCGCACAACTTCACGCCGGCGTTGATGGCTGCGTCGTGCACGATGTTGATCGCGCGCTCGTAATCGGGCGAGCCCTGGCGGAAGCCGGTGAAGTTGCCGAGGTCGCCGCTCGCCGCGAACACCGCGCTCACGCCCGGCACCTTCGCGATGGCCTCCGCGTTCTTCAGCCCTTCGAGCGTCTCGATCATCAGCACCAACACGATGTTGTCGTTGGCGGTATTGCGATAGCCGCCGGGAACACCACCCCACATGGCCGCATCAAACGCCTGTCCGCCACCGTTGCTGCGGCGCCCAAGCGGCGGGAAGTACGTCCAGTCGCGGGCGGCGACGGCTTCGGCGACCGTGTCAACGGTCGGCACGACGATCACGAGGGCACCTGCGTCGAGCGCATGCTGAATCTCGCGCTCATCGGTGTAGGCGACGCGCGCGCCGGGTACCGCCTTCGCGTGCGGACACGTGCGCCACATGCGCGCAACCTGATTCCAATCGGTCTGACCGTGCTGCATTTCGGTCCAGATGAAGTCGTACCCGGCGTTCGCCATCGCGCAGTAAGTCGAGGGATCCGTTGCGGCGAACAAGGTGCCGCCAGTGACCTTGCCGCCTTGCTGTAACTTCAGCCTCACCGGATTCCAGACCTTCGATCCCGCCGGAGCGCTGAATGCGCTGCCGTACTTCCACGTGGCTGGATCGAATGCGCCCTGGTTGGCGGCGCCGGCTGGAGGCGACTGCCTGGCGCCGCTGTCCTTGCCTGCCGGGGCGGCCAGCGGGAACGCACTCTTCCCCGCATCCGGGTTATTCGCGTACGGATCGGCTGATGGCGCCTGGGGTCGAGCCTGTTGCGGCTGCGGGGTCTGCGCGGACACCGACGCGAGCAGCACTGCGGAAACGGCGATCGCAAAAGAAAGTCGCTTCATAACCGCGGCACTGTAGCATTGATTGCGATGAAGGCCGTCCTTCTCGCCCGCGGTCTCGGCAGCCGGATGAAGCAGGCCGGAGACTCGGCCGCCTTGAGCGCAGAACAGGCATCCGCCGCCGCCGCCGGCGCCAAAGGCATGATGCCCATTGGGGGATCCGGATCGCGCCCGTTTCTCGACTATGTGCTGAGCGCGCTCGCCGACGCCGGCTGCACGAATGTGTGTTTCATTGTCGCCCCGGATCACGACTCGATGCGCGCCTACTACTCGGGCGCCGGGCGGCCGACGCGGGTCTCCATTTCCTACGCGGTCCAGGAACACGCTGACGGAACAGCGAACGCGGTGCTCAGCGCGGCCGGGTTTGCCGGCCGCGATCCGTTCCTGGTCCTGAACTCGGACAACCTGTATCCGGCGCCGGTGCTGCGCCAACTGGCCGCATTGAACGGCCCTGGCCTCCCCGCGTATGAGCGGGACAGCCTGATTCGCGACAGCGGGTTCCCTGCGGATCGTGTGGCCGGATTCGCGGCAATCGAGGTCAACGCCAGCGGCCTCCTCAGGCGCATCGTCGAAAAACCCGGCCGTGAGTATTACGATGCGGCCGGACCGCGGGCGCTGATCAGCATGAACGTGTGGCGATTCGACCATCGCATCTTCGACGCCTGCCGCGACGTCCCACGATCGGCGCGCGGCGAATTTGAATTGCCCGAAGCGGTCGGACTCGCGGCCACGCGCGGCGTACCATTCCAGACGTTTATCGCGTCCGGTGCCGTCCTCGACCTCTCTCGCCGTACTGACATCGCATTGGTCACCGCCCGGCTGGCTGCCGTCGAGGCCAATCCGTGAGCATCGCCAACACGTTCGCGTCGCTGGGGATGTCCGCCGCCGACGCCGACTCGCGCGCGGCGCTGTTTGACAAGTTGCATCAGGCCTCGCCGCGAATTCTCGATGGTCCGGCCGAATGGCAGCGATTCACACCGGGCCGCATCGAGATCTTCGGCAAGCACACCGACTACGCCGGCGGCCATTCCCTGCTGGCCACCGTCCCTCGCGGTATTGCGCTGACGGCCCGGCGGCGCACCGACGGCCTCGTGCGCGTCGGCGACATCTTCGACGGCCAGGTGATCGAGGTCGACCCCTCCGCGGAGGCATCGCCGCGTTTTCACGGCCTTCAGAAATACGTGCACGTCGTCGCGCATCGCTTCTTCCTGAACTTCCCCGGCTGCGAACTCGGCGCCAACATCGCGATTGCGAGCGACCTTCCACGCGCGTCGGGCATGAGCAGTTCGAGCGCGCTGGTCGTCGGTGTCGCGATGGCGTTGATCGAACGTGCCGGGCTTCGGCAGCGCGAAGAGTGGCGTCAACACCTGCCGGATCTCCACGCGCTTGCGTGGTACCTGGGCTGCGTCGAGAACGGCCTGGACTTTCCCGGCCTGCCGGGCACGGTCGGCGTCGGCACGCATGGCGGCAGCGAGGATCACACCGCGATCATCGCCTCCTCGCCGGAACACGTCGCGCTCTACCGGTTTGTGCCGGTGAAGCCTCTCGATCGCACGCGCATGCCCGATGACTGGGTGTTCGTGATCGCGTCGAGCGGCGTGCAGGCCGACAAGGCCGACTCCGTCCGCGACCGCTACAACCGCGCCTCGAACGGCGTGCGCGCCTTGCACAGGATCTGGAACCAGCGTGCATCGCAACCGGCAATGTCGCTCGCCGATGCCCTCACCGCCAGCGAGGATGCGACCGCCCAGCTGCGGGCGTGGATTGCGCCGACCGCGGATGGCGCGTTCTCGGCGGACGACCTGCATCGCCGGCTCGATCACTTCATCAACGAAACCGCTCGCGCGCCGCTGGCACTCGAGGCGTTCCGGCGCGCCGACCGCGACGCGCTCGGCCGACTCTCGGACGATTCTCAACGGGAGGCCGCCAGCCTGCTCGGCAACCAGATCCCGCAGACGATCCTGCTCGCACAGCTGGCACGTGAGGTCGGCGCATTTGCCGCCAGCAGCTTTGGCGCGGGCTTTGGCGGCAGCGTCTGGGCCGCGATTCCCTTTGCGCATGCCGAGGCCTTCGGCCGCGAATGGGTGCGCGCCTATGAACGGCAGCTGCCAGAGGTCGGCGAAGTTCCCTGGTTTATCTCCCGGCCGGGCCCCGCTGCTGTCGAGGTGGCGTTGGGTTAAGATGTGCGCTCCATGCGGATAGCCTTCGACTTCGCTCAGGCCAGGCTGGCGTGGCTTGCGCCACTCGCGCTCATCGTTTCCGTCTCCTGTTCCTCCCAGCCCGCTGCTCCCGCCATGCCCCCGTTTCAAACAACGGTGCCGATGCATGACTTGATGGAAAGCCTCTTCGATCCAACCGCGGACACCATCTGGGAATCCGTCGGCACGATCGTCACGGCGGAAGGCACCTTCGAGAAGGCGCCCCAGACCGACGAGGAGTGGGACGTGGTGCGCGCCGCGTCGATCTCGCTGGCCGAGGCGGGCAACCTGTTGATGCTGCCCCAGCGATCGGGCGGCAGCGACGAATGGGTCAAGCTCGCGCAGGCGATGACGGAACAGAGCCTCCGCTCAATGAAGGCCGCCGAGGCCAAGGACAAGACCGCGCTCTTCAATGTCGGCGCGGACCTTTATGAGTCCTGCGTGAACTGCCACAAGCGGTTCCACCCGGGCGTGACCTCCGTCAAGTAACGTGTCGATCCTCGCCTTCTGCGAATGGCTCGCCGCCACCGAGGGCAGCACAGCGCTCCGAGAGTCGCTGTACATGTATCCGCTCGTCGAGTCGACGCACGTCATGTTCCTGCTGCTGTTCGTCGGCATGACCGTGGTGTGGGACCTGCGCCTGATCGGCAAGTTGCTCACCGACGTGCCGGTCACTGAGATGGCCGATCGCGTGCTGCCGTGGGTACGCGCCGGATTCGTCGTGATGGTGATCACCGGCATCCTGCTGGTCTACGCCATTCCCGTGCGCACTTATCAGAGCGTCTGGTTTCGCGCGAAAGTCATCTTCCTGGTCCTCGCGTTCCTCAACATCTGGTACTTCCACGCGCGCGTGCTGCCGAATGCCGCGACGTGGGATCGCGACGCGAAGCTGCCGTGGCCGGTGCGACGCGCCGGACTCGCGTCGATCGTATTGTGGGCCCTGATCATCATCGCCGGCCGCTTCATTGCCTATAACTGGTTCGACTGCGACATTCAGCCGCAGCCGGGCTTCGTCAACTGGTTTGCCGGCTGTGTCGTGCCGCCGCTCCAATAATGGTGCTCGAATTCTTTCAGTGGTGTGAGACGGTGTGGCTCGGCCGCGTCGTGGTCGAGTCACTGTGGCTGTTCCCGGTCATCGAGGCGGTGCACCTGCTCGCGCTGTCGATGCTCGGCGGCGCGATCTTGATCGTCGACTTGCGGATGCTCGGCTTTGGCCTGACCAACCGCACCGTCGCGGACCTCGCGCGCAACGCGCGGCCGTACCTCATTGGCGCGGTGATCGGGTTGATCGCGACCGGCATCCCGCTGTTCCTGTCGGAGCCGACCAAGTGTTATTACAGCCCCGCGTTCTGGGTGAAGATGTCGGGCCTGGCGCTCGCGTTGCCGTTCACGTTCGCGATCCGCAATCGGATCGCCATGCAGGCCCCCGTACGTAACACAGCGCGCCTCCAGATGCTGGTCGGCGCGCTGTCGATTGCGTTGTGGGTCACAGTGGCCGCGGCCGGCCGCTGGATCGGATTCTCTTGATGTCGGATCTCGGAATTCGGAGTTCAGATCTCCACGACGATCCGAAATCCGCTCGATCCGAAATCTGAAATCGTCATCGGCCGCCGGGCTTCTTCGGCGCCGGCGCGGCGCCACCTTCCGTCGGGTCGCGGCCGTCGCGCGGAGCGCCGGTGCCCGACGATCCCATGAACAGCTTGCGGCCATCGGTGAAGGTCACGTCGCGGCCGTTGGCGCGCTTCAGCGAGTGGTCCTTGGTCTGGTAGCCGTCAACGACGACCTCGGTACCCACGGCGACCGTGTCGCGGGTGATGCCGCGGCGCAGCAGCGTGTTGGGCGTGCCGCCCTCCACCATCCAGATTTCAGGCTTGCCGTCCTTCATCACCTCGATGTGAATCCAGGTGTGCGGGTTCACCCATTCGAGGCGAACCACCTTGCCCTGCAATTTGATCGGCGCATTGGGGTCGAACTCGGCGCCGAACGCATGATGCGCGATCACGGTGCGGCCCGCCACGACGATCCCCGCGAGGAGCAACAAACCGGTCAAGACGTTTCGTTTGGTCATAGTTCCGATTTCCCTGCGTTTCCTGGTTATTGCTTCGTTCCGAGTCGCTTCTCTTCGTTGCGCGCGCCGCTCAGCACGTTGGCCAGGGCGTAGTTCCCTTCGTGGCACGCGTACTCATAGATTAACTCGTCCATGGCCCGAAACGGAATTTCTCCCGTAAACGGGGCCGTAAACGTCGTCGGATCGTTCACGGTGAATCGGTAATTGATGGTAGTGGCGTCGGCGCGGCGGAACCGCTCAACGACGTGGAGGTTCTCGGACGCGCCGCGGAAGTTCTGCTGCGGCGGGAAGTTGGTGGTGTCCACGACCAGCGTGTCCCCTTCCCAGTGGCCGATCGAATCGCCCATCCACGGACGAATGTGTTTCGGCAGGTGCTTGCCGCCGATGCGGACGATCCGCGCATCGTGCACCATCTCCATCAGGATCATCACGCTGTCGGCGGTCTGCACGATCTGCAGGTTGTTGTTGTAGAAGTAGTTCGGAATCAGCGGCGTCGTTGGCCCGAACGACAGCAGGCAGCGCTCCGCCAGCGGACGATATTCAGGATGGTCGTATTGGCCGCGTCCCATCATTGCCTTCGCGCGCGCGCCCTGTCGCGCCCTGGCTTCAGGCGTCAGTGATGGCACACGGCCATCCGGGGGATCGATGATCAACGAGCTGCGGCGCTGACCATCAACAACCGCGACGCGTTCACCCGGGTCGAGCCAGAAGTTGTTGTAGCCACCAACGTTGCCGGCGGCGCCGGTTGAGCCATCGCCACCCTGCGGCGGCGCGGTGCGATTGGGATCGCTCGGTTCGTTCAACCGGTCTCGGCGTTCGAGCGCGGCGCGCTCCATGCGCGCGGCGGCTTCCTCGCTCAACACCAGTTCCTTGACGTTCTGCGGACGCTCGAGCGGCGTCATCGTCGCGTTGGTCCAGACCCCCTGCAGGTCGGGCTTGCCATCGACGGTGCGCGGCATCGTCCATGGCCTGGCAATGCTCGCCGGCGGCTGCTGAGCGATCACCGTCGCCGCGGCGACGAGAGCGAGACCGAATGCTATGACGATTCGCATAAGCTCTGATCCCTCATCCCTGTTACTGGACCGGCGTCTTCCGGTATTTCCCGTACATCAACTCCTCAACGAACTCGACGCACTTGAACTGATTGAGCCGCGCGTCAGGGTTGATGTGGCGATACAGGGGGAAGCGCATCTTCCACGGCTTCGAGAAGGTCGCGGGATCCTCGATCGTCGCCTCGTACCACATGTGATCGGGGCCTTGCGGCGTGTAGCGCTCGGTCACCTTCATCTTCTCGCTGTGATGGTTGCCCGCGCGGTCAAACCACGTCTGATCGTTGAAGCCCGTGACCGTGACGACGAACGTGTCGCCCTGCCACACGCCAACCGACTGCCCCATCCACGAATCAACGGGCGCCGGGCCGGGATCCTTCAGCAGGATGTTGCGCACCGCGCCGGCAAATTCATAGGCGAAGAACACCGCCTTGTCGCTGTGCAGGATCTGGAACGGCATCGGCATGTAGTTGGCGCGCGGCACGCCGGGCAGGTAGCACTTGATCTCCGGATCGCGATCGAGCCAGTTGGCCTCGTTCTCCTGCTGCTTCTTCGCGGCTTCAGGGAGATACGGGATCTCGTCGCCTTCGACGATGCCAACGCCGGCGGGCACGGCGCCGACCGCACCGAAAGCGAGCACGGGAGCCGCGGGCACGGGCACGACCGGGCCGGGCCTGAAGGCCAACGCCGCCTTCGCCTGGTGCGAGAGCACGTTGTAGTTGGCGGTGTTCAGCGCCTGCCAGATGCCATTCAGGTTTGGCTTGCCGGCAATGCGCGCGGGACGCGCCGACTGGGTCTCAGCGGGCGTGCCGAACCAGAAGCCCGTGGCCACGACCACGGCACTCAACACGGCGATGAAGATGTCTCGAAGGACTCGGTTTGAATTCACCGCGCAGATGCTGCCATCCCCCCTGTGGCGAGTCAAGGGCCGCAGAGGGCCACAAGAGGTAGCCGCAGAAGGCACGGAAAGCGCAGAAAGCGCAGAAGGCGCAGAAACGGCCTAGAATCTCGCCATGCGTGCACGAGTTTCGGTAGTGGCCCTGGTGATGATCGCGACAGCAACGCTTCAGGCGCAGCGCAATGCGCCCGCGCGGCCGCAACCGGCGCCGGTGATGGAGTTCTTCGAGGTCCACGAGCAATCGATCCTCGACTTGCAGTCGGCGATGCAGGCCGGTCGCGTCACGTCGCGCGGTCTCGTGGAGTCGTATCTCGCGCGCATCCAGGCCTACGACCAGGCCGGACCGCGGCTCAACTCGATCGTGATGATCAATCCACGCGCGCGGGAGGACGCCGACGCGCTGGACCGCGAACGCGCTGATGGCAAGTCCCGAGGCCCGCTCCACGGCATTCCCGTGCTGATCAAGGACAACTACGACACGGCGGACATGCCCACCTCGGGAGGCGCACTTGGACTCGCGACGCTGCAACCCGCGCGCGACGCGTTCCAGGTGAAGAAGCTGCGCGATGCCGGCGCGGTGATCCTCGGCAAGACCACGATGCACGAACTCGCCGCCGGCATCACGACGATCTCGTCGCTGACCGGGCAGACGCGCAATCCCTACGACCTCTTCCGCGTCCCCGGCGGATCGAGCGGCGGCACCGGAGCGGCGATTGGCGCCAGCTTCGCGGCCGCGGGGATGGGCAGCGACACGTGCGGATCGATCCGCATTCCGGCAGCGAATCAGAACATGGTCGGGTTACGCGGCACGCACGGCTTGTCCAGCCGGGCCGGCGTGATGCCGCTGTCTTCGACGCAAGACATCGCGGGTCCGCTCGCACGCACGGTCGCGGACCTGGCGATCATGCTCGACGCGACTGTTGGCGTTGATCCTGCCGATGCGATCACGAAAGACAGCACCGGGCACATTCCGAAGTCGTATCGCGAATCACTCGACGCGGCAGGGCTGAAAGGCGCGCGCATCGGCATCCTGCGCGCCTATTGGGGCAGCGCGCCCGAAGACGATGAGGTCGCGGGGATCTTGCGCAAGGCGCTCGAGGGCTTCAAGGCGCAGGGCGCGGAGGTGATTGACGTCACCGTGCCCGGCCTCGATGACCTGCTGCGCGACAGCAGCGTGATCGCCGACGAGTTCAAGTTCGATCTCGCCGACTACCTGTCGAAGCAGCCAAATGCGCCAGTGAAGTCGCTCGGCGAGATCATCGAGCGCGGACTGCACCACGCGGAGCTCGATGCGACGTTCCGCTTGCGCAATCAACCGGAGAAGCGCGAAACGGAGCATTACCGCCAGGCGTTCGTGAAGCGCCGCGCGCTCAGAGCCGCCGTCGAGGCCACGCTCGAGGAATTGCGCGTCGACGCCCTCGCCTACCCCACGCTGCGCCGCAAGCCGGCGCTGATCGGCGAAGCGCAGGGTGGCACGAACTGCCAGCTGAGTGCCACGACCGGATTGCCCGCGATCTCGATGCCGGCAGGTTTCACTCCCGATGGATTGCCGATCGGCCTCGAGCTGCTCGGCGGCGCATGGGAAGAAGCGAAGCTGTTGAAGTACGCGTATGCGTGGGAGCGGACCTCCCGGCCGCGGAAGGCGCCGTTCTCAACGCCCCCGCTCGTGAAGGGGGTGGCACCCGCGCCGGCTTCTGCGGACATCACGATCGGCGCCGCGAACGTGAAGTTTACCTACGACGCCACCACTGGCCTGCTGCGATTCGATGCGGCGGCGAAGCTGGCCGCGACCGATCGTGTCCTGTCGCTCGCGATTCACCGCACGGAGGGCGACAAGCCAGGCCCCATCGTCGCGCACCTGCTGGCTCCGAACCAGATCACGGGCGCCGGTTCGCTGACACTGCGCGGACGAAACCGTGAGGACCTGGTGAGCGGACGTCTCTTCGTCCAGCTCTACACGAAGCAGACGCCACTGGGCGTCGATCGCCAGGCGATCTCGCTCCGCTGACTACGGAACGGTCCGGTAAGTGGAGGCGGAGGTCAGATCCGTCGGGCGCGCGGCTCCAGGCGGCGCAAGCGATAGCCGCATCTCGTTCGAGCGGATGTCGTAGACCGCAAGCCGCCGCGACGTCGGCGACACCAGGTCGAACGAGGCGAACGGCCTGGTGTTGTACGACAGCGTCACGGTGCCGGCTTCAACGACGCTGCCCGACTCAGCCAGCAACGCATAGTCGTACTCCATCGCGGCCCGCGCGTTGCGGCGCGTAAAGCGGATGCCGGCGGGACCATCACCGCCGGCGCGGGTCCACGTTCGTGACGCGGGGAACGTCAGGGTTCGCGGGTTGCTGATGAAGGGCTCGACCAACTCGTGGCTGAACACCGCGCGGCTCCACAGCGCATCGAACAGGCTGCGCGCCTCGCTGGTCAGGAACGTCTCGGGACTGACCGCATTGGGATTCGGGATCTCCCGGTAGTACTCGAAGTCGTCGAGCTGGAAGTGCGTCATTGCATACGTGAGGTTCTGCGTGCCGATGGTGGCGGACACGGTCCCGGCCATGCCGAGCGCCTGGCCCGCACGAACCGCTTCATTCACCGCGATGCCGCCAGCGATCGTATCGATGTTGGTATAGACGGTTCGATAGTGGTGCGACCCGACGAGATGCGCGATCTGCACCGTCGTTCGTCCGGGAGTGAACGAGTCAGGCATCACGCTCTGGATCGTCCCGGCCGCGGCCGCGCGCACCGTGCCGCCGATTCGATACTCGATGTCCCATCCAGGATGACCGTCTTCCGCGTGGTCCGCACCGTGATAGCCAAACGGCGCGATGCCAAACGCCGTCGTACCGCTGTCGCCGGGCTCCACCGGCAACACGATCGACAACACGCCTGGCACGGTCGTCGGCAACGCCGGCGCCGGTATCACGGGCGTCGGACCCGCGATGTTCACCGCCGCGTCCGGTGACTTTCGGTCCGTGCACGACGCCGCCGCAACCGCGAGGGCGAGAATTCCAAGGTAAACAGGCCGCATCCGCCGCCATCGTACCCCCAATTTGCCGTGGACCCGCGTTTGCGGATACGCTGAATTGACGCCCATGAATGCAATCCGGCGATACGTCCGCGCGGTGGCAATGACCTGGCTCCTGTGCCAGGCGGCTTCGCTGTCGGCGTTCATCCCGGAACAATGTTGCGCGTCGCACGCGGCTGAAGTGGCCGCAAAGGCGAAAGCCGCGGCGGAGACCTGCCACGACGCGCCGGCCCCGAAGCCCAAGGAAGGCGACACCTGCCCGATGCATCGCGGCACGCAACAGCGCTCTCATGACTGCTGTGTCATGACAAACGCCTGCGCTGGCCCTGGCACGCACCTGCTCAGCCTGTTTGCCCTGATCGGCACCCTCGAACCGCCGGCGGCCTCCTCGATCGTGCTCGATTCGGAAGCGGCGTTTGTTCCAGCGCCGGCTCCTCTGCGCAGACACCCCTCCCTACCCGACGCGCCTCCGCCCAAACACTAACTCTCGGCCCGCTGTTCGTCAGCACCTGGCTCACGCCGGGCTGACGTCGTCTTTCTTGAACAGTGTTCGGGAGGCTTCATGTTTTCGTTCGTACGTATGGCTTTGCTATTCGCCTGCGCGCTGGTCGTGGCGCGCCCAGGACTGGCGCAACAAACCGTTGATGTCGGCTCGATCAGTGGCCGGGTCGCCGATCAGTCTGCGAGTTCCATTCCGGGCGCTTCGGTCACCGCCACCCACCTCGCCACGAACGTCGTGGCGAGCGCCGTGACCGAAGTGGATGGCCGATTCCGGTTCCCCTACCTGCGCATCGGCGTATACGACATCGCCGTCAGCCTGCCGGGTTTCACGTCCGTGACTCGACGAATCACCGTCTCCGCAGGATCGGCATTCGAACTGCCCATCACGCTGGCACTCGCGAGCGTCGAATCGAACGTCGTCGTGACGGCAGAGGCGCCGGTCATCGAAACAGCCCGCAGCCAGATCGCGGCCACGGTGCCGGAGGCGGAAGTCGCGGCGCTCCCGATGAATGGGCGCAACTTCCTCGACATCGCGCTCCTGGTGCCCGGTGTCTCGCCCACCAACATCGCCAGCACCCAACTGTTTCCGGAAACGTCCGCCGTACCCGGCGTTACTCTGTCGGTCGGCAGCCAACGCAACCTCTCGAACAATTTCGTCGTCGATGGCCTCTCAGCAAACGATGATGCGGCGGGCTTGAGCGGCATCACCTATGGCGTGGATGCCATCGAGCAGTTCCAGGTCATCACGTCGGGCGCACAGGCAGAACTCGGACGTGCGCTCGGCGGATACATCAACGTCGTCACGAAGAGCGGCACGAACAACCTGCGTGGCACGATCTACGACTTCTATCGAGACGATGTCCTGAACGGGAAGAACGCGCTGTCGGGCAGCAAGCTGCCGATGAATCAATCGCAATATGGCGCGAGCGTTGGCGGCCCGCTGCGCCGGGATCGGACGTTCTTCTTCGCCAACGCCGAGCAGCGCCGGCTCGATCAGACCGGCCTGGCGACGATTGCGCAATCCAACGTCGACGCGATCAACACCCGCCTCTCCGCGGTTGGTTATCGCGGCCCCTCGATCGCGACCGGGATCTACGACAATCCGGTCGACACGCACAACGTGCTGGCAAAGCTCGATCACCAGGTCAGCAGCCGCGATCAGTTCAGCGTCCGCTACAGCCGCTACGGCGTCAACGCCACCAGCTCTCGTGGCGCGGGCGGCCTCAGCGCCTTTACCGCGTCGTCCAACCTGAAGAACGTTGACCAGGCCGTCGCGATCGGCAACACGTTGATCCTCTCGCCCAGGACCGTGCTGGAGACGCGGGCCCAGTTCGCTCACGGCAATCTCGAGGCTCCCCCGTCAGAACTGATCGGTCCGGCGGTGAGCATCGCGGGCGTGGCGAGCTTCGGCACGAGTTCGAGCAGCCCAACGGGGCGCCTGAACAAGATGTACCAGATCGTCAACAACCTCTCGCACCAGCGTGGCGCACACGCGATGCGCGCGGGCGTTGATCTGCTCTACAACGATGACCTGATTACCTTCCCGAGGTCCGTGCGCGGCAGCTACGCCTTCTCGTCGCTGGCCAACTTCCTGTCCGGCACTTACAACAACTCTGGCTTTGGGCAAACGTTCGGCATCACCGAACTGGCGCAAACCAATCCCAACCTCGGGATGTACGTTCAGGATGAATGGAAGGTCACTGACGGAGTCACGATCAATGCCGGCTTGCGCTACGACCTGCAGTGGCTCGAGACGATCAACCTCGACACCAACAACCTGTCGCCGCGGCTGGGCGTCGCGTGGTCACCGTTCGAGTCGCGCCGCACCATCGTCCGCGCCAGCGCCGGTGTGTTCTACGACCGTGTGCCGCTGCGCGCGCTGGCCAACGCCCTGATGTCCGCCGGCAACACCACGGACGTATCGGCCCTGCGTCAGTATTCGGTCAGCCTGTCGCCGACACAGGCAGGCGCGCCGGTCTTCCCGGCCATTCTCAGCGCTGCGATTCCGCTCGTGACGCTGCCCAACATCACGACGATGGATCGCGACGTACAGAACGCGTATTCGCGTCAGTTCAGCGGCGAGGTTGAGCACCAGATCGGCGACACGACCACGATTGGTGCCGGCTACCAGTACCTGAAGGGCGACAGCCTGTTGATGTCGGTCAATCAGAATGTGCCGACCTGCGTCGCCGCCGGCAGCAACAACGGGTGCCGGCCCGTGTCGACCTATGCCAACAACAGCCAGTATTCGTCGGTTGGCGAATCGAACTATCACGGCCTGCATGTGTCGCTGAGCCAGCGCACGGCGCGCTTCGGTCACTACCGCCTGTCGTACACGCTGTCGAAGTCGATGAACAACCTCGGCGAAGCGTTCTTCAGCTCGCCGATCGATCCGACGGATCTGTCGAAGGACTGGGGACGCTCGGACAACGACCAGCGACACCGCCTCGCGGCAAACGCGTCCGCCAATATGTTCGGCTTCCTGTTGAGCGGCATGATCCAGGCGTACTCCGCTGCGCCGTTCAACATCACGTCGGGCGTCACGACGGTGCAGGGCACGGCGGGCCGGCCGATCGTTGACGGCAACTTCATCGATCGCAACGCCGGTGAGGGTACGCCGTTCGTTGTGATGAACGCGCGGCTCAGCCGCAATTTCCGGATCGGTAGCCGGTGGCAATTCGAGGTCATGGCCGAGGGCTTCAACCTGACCGACCGCGCCAACGTGGTGACGCGGAACGCCAACTTTGGTGCGGGAGCGTATCCATCGAGCCCGTCGAGCACGTTCAACCAGATCACCGCGGTTGGCGAACCGCGATCGTTCCAATTCGGCGCCAGAGTGAGGTTCTAACCGTGCGGCGACTCACGTTTATTCTCGCGTTCGTTCTCCTGTCACGGGTGGTGTCGGCTTCGGCCGACACCACCCTCGCTATCGCTGGCCACGTCAACTCCACGCCATGGATTGCGTCGAGCGGAACCACGGTCGCAGTTGCCTGGGGGGCGACGGCGGCCGGCAAGGGTGACATCTACGTCGCGATCTCCAGCGATGGCGGCCGCACCTTCGGCACGCCGGTTCGCGTCAACAGCACACCGGGCGATGCCCGCATCAGCGGCGAGATCGCACCGCGTGTCGCGCTCGCGCCACGGCAAGGCGCCGCGCCGATCGTCACGGTGACCTGGAACGCCAAGGATGCGGGCACGCAAATCAAGACGGCGCGGTCGACCGATGGTGGCCGCACGTTCAGCAGAGCAACCGCCTTCCAATCCGGCATCGCGGGCGATCGCGGCTGGCAGGCATCGACCCTCGACGCCAACGGCAAGCTCCACACGATCTGGCTCGACCATCGCGTCATGGCGATCGACAAAGCGGCAGGCGCCAAGGCCGACCATCACGCGGAGCACGACGGCGTCGCCATGGCACAGAAGTCGGGCCTCTACTACGCCGCAGACGGCGTGCCCGAACGCGAGCTGTTCAAGGGTGTCTGCTACTGCTGCAAGACGGCGCTGGCGACTGGCCCGAAGGGCGAACTCTACGCCGCATGGCGACACGTGTTTGCCGGCAACATGCGCGACATGGGCTTCACGATGTCGCGTGACGGCGGCAAGACGTTCACCCCGCTCCTGAGGGTCAACCAGGACGGCTGGTCGATCCAGGGCTGTCCGGACGATGGCCCGGCAATGGCCGTGGACGCCAGGGGCACGGTGCATCTGGTGTGGCCGACAGTCAGGAACGAGACCGGCGTGCTGCTCTACGCGACATCGAAGGATGGTTTGGCCTTCTCCACCCCCGTGCCCATCCCAACGCTCGGCAGCCCCAAGCCATCCCATCCGCAGGTCGCAATCGACGCATCCGGACGCGTCTTCGTGGCGTGGGATGAGGTGCGCAGCGGCGTCAGGCGCGCCGCAGTGCGGGCGCTGTCAGGCCAGACGGCGCCGGAAGAACTCGGGGACGTGACGTCGTACCCGGTCATGGCAGGTGTGGAGCAAGGCCTGGTCACCGCCTGGACGTCTGGACCGCCAGACCGTTCGGTGATCAACGTCCGCCGGATACGATAGCGGCATGATCAGGACCCGCAGCGTTCAGTCAGAGATTGGCAAGACCGACGGCTTGAGAATTCTCGCGACCCGCTTTCGGGGCCGCGGGATGCCGTCATCCAAGTACGACGTGTGGATGCCGAACCTCGGACCGAGCGAACAATTGCTCAAGGCGGTGATGGGCGGCGCGATCGACTGGAAGACGTTCACGAAGCGCTATCACGACGAGCTCTACATGGACGGGCCGATCGACGATCGCAGCGAGACGATCAAGAACCACGGCCAGAAGTCGACGCTCCGCCTGCTGAAGGCGCTTGGGCAAAAGCAGAACGTCACATTGATGTGCCACTGCGTGGAGGACGCCAAGGAGTGCCACCGCTTCCTGCTGGCGAAGGAAATCGCGAAGGCCTGATCAGATCAATCGCGCGCGAATCTCCGGCGGCGGAATCTCGCAGGCGTTCGACCGGCCGGCAATCCGATGCCGGATCGCGGCGACGACCCGATACGCGGCGTCGCGAATCGGCGCCGGAACCAGCAGGAACACCCGTGCAAGCCGCCACGGCGCCGTCATCCGCGCCGCGATCCGCAGCACCGCGGTCGAGCGCAGGTAGAGTTGCCCGTCCTCGATCAGAATCAGGCTCCTGGCCGGCTCGCGGGTGGTGCCGTACTGCGCCAGCAGGGCACGCCCTTCAGCGTTCTGCGACGCTCCAAACTTGAAGTAACCGTTGTCGCGCGTGGCGATGAAGCGAACTGATCGTTCGCAGAAGGCGCAGGTTCCGTCGAACAGGATGATGTCCAACGGAACCCTGGATGTGACTACTGCCAGGTGAGACGGGCGCCGGCACGATAGGTGCGCGGCCAGCCGATCTGGCGCAGCGGCGTGCGCGCGGTGTCGACTTCCTCGTCGGTGATGTTCTCGACCGCCATGAAGAGGTTGAGGCCGCGCACGATCGCGCGGCTGACGGTCGCATCAAACACGACATACGACTTCAGGACGAACGCCTCGGTATTGAGGTCGTCGTCGAACTGCTCGCCGCTGAACCGCATCTGCATCGCGGCGGTCACCAATCGCGGCTCCGCCCAGGTCAGCGACATGCCGCCCTGCACTTTGGGCACCTGCGGGACAAAGTTGTCGCGCAGCGCCGGCGTCGCGATCGAGCCGCGGAAGTGGCTGGAGGTCAACACCACTTGCGCCTGCGCGCTGAGCGTGTTGGTGAAGCGCGTATCCACTTCGAATTCGGCGCCGGTGGCGCGAATCTTGTCCGAGTTCTGGCGCTGGCGCACGATCGCGGTCGGCGTCTGCGACAGGGTGACGTTGGCGATCGCGTCGTCGAGGTTGTTGATGAAGCCGGTGACGCGGAATGACGCGCGGCTGTACTGGGTCAGCACGCCGCCTTCGAAGCCGCTCATCGTTTCGGGGTTCAGCAGCGGGTTCGCGTTGGTCACCTGGTTGCCGACGGCGAAACGGCGATGCAACTCGTTCAAGCTCGGCGTGCGGTTGGCGTAGTAACCCGAGGCTTGCACCTGGAAGCGGCCGACGCGGGCCGACACGGCCGCGCGCGGGCTGATGAAGCTCACTTCGTGGGTCGGCAAGGTCGCATCGGCGGGCTCGGATTTCCACGAGTCGGCGCGGGCGCCGAGCTCAACCGTCACCGCATCGGTGACCTGCACGTTGGCGCGCGCGTAACCGGCCAGGATGGTCTCCTGCCCGCCCGACGCGAACGGCCCGGTCTCCGTGTTGACGCCGCTGACCAGCGCGTAGCGCAGTTCATCCTGCAGCGAATCGGTATAGCGATAGTCGGCGCCGACAATCATCGTCACCTTGCTGATCGGACGCGTCCACTGGCCGTTGAACGAACGGTGCGACGTGTCGATGGTCTGCGCAAACGTGAGGCGTTCGGTGGCACGGCCGGCCGCAACCGCCGAGAACGTCTGGTAGTAATCCTGCGAGCTACCCACGCCGTGCAGCTCGAGTACGCCGCCGCCGGCAAATCCGCCGGCCTCGAGCGAGAACTGGCGCCAGTCGGTATCGTTCACCTGGACGACGGTGCCGTTGTTGCGTTCCTCCGTGTAGGCAGCAAAGCGCGCGGTCGCGTGCCAGTTGTCGCCGCGGCGGCCAACGGTGCCGAAGCCAGTCTTGTAGTCGCTGTCGGCACGGGTGTCGACGGCGCCGCGCACCGCGGAGTCGAGGACGAACACGCCGTCGGTGCGCACGCCTTCGAACGCGCCGCTCGCCATCCAGCCATTCTTTTCCGCGGCACCGAACAGCGAACCCCGGAACGTATCGTGCGAACCGCCGTCGATCGTCGCGCGGGCACGCGTGCGGCTGGGCTGCACGGTCAGCAATTGCACGACGCCACCGAGAGCACCGGCGCCGTAGAGATCGCCGGTCGCGCCGCGCACCACTTCAACGCGATCAACCGCCGCCGTGGGAACGCGGTTCCAATACACCCAGCTGCCGAACGGATCGTTCAGCGGCACGCCATCCGCAAGCACGAGGGTGCGGCTGGCACCCGAACCGGATACGCCGCGCAACGTCACGCCCTGCGTCGTCGGATTCGCCACGCGTGAGGACGACCGGCGGAACAGCGTGAAGCCCGGGGTCGATCGCAGCGCGTCATCGAGAGAGCCGGCTGCCATGTTGGCCAACTCGCCAGACGTCAGCACCGTGGAGCTGGCCGCGCTCGGCAGGCGTTCGGCGCCGCGCGTGGCGGTCACCACGACCGAGTCCGCAAAATTGACCGGCCTGAGCACCACCTGCACCGCGCCGGAGCCCGCCACGTCGACGGTCGCCGTCTCAAAACCTTCGGACGTGACGCGCACGCGCGAGGCCGTCACTCCGGCATCGAACCGGCCGTCACCGTCGGACATCACCTTGCTGGTCCGTCCATCGCGCGCCGTCACTTCGATCGAGGCGCCTGGAATCACCGCGCCTGAGATGTCGATGACCGAACCTACCGTGGTGGTCGCGGGTTGCTGGGCCGACAGCGGCGACGCGGTGCGCGCGAAAACGGGTGCGGGCGCAACGACGCTGGCCGCGACGAGGCCACTGAGCAGGAAGAAACCGGCGGGTCGAATCATAAGGGTAGACTCTACACTAGGCCCGCCCGTTTATGTCCCAGTCCGATCGCGTCCTCCTCGAAGGCCCGCACTCCAGATCCCAGGAGCTGATGCTGCTGTTACGGGCCGGCCGTGACTTCATCCGCGCGTTCCGGGCGCTCCATTTTGTTGGACCGTGCGTCACGGTGTTTGGATCGGCGCGCTTCGACGAGCACCACCGTTATTACGCCATGGCGCGGGAGGTCGGCGGCGCGCTGGCGGGGCTGGGGTTCACCGTCATGACCGGCGGCGGCCCTGGCGTGATGGAGGCCGCAAACCGCGGGGCGCGCGAGGCCGGCGGCCGGTCGGTCGGCTGCAACATCGAGCTGCCCTTCGAACAGGCACCGAACCCGTATCTCGATCGCTGGGTGACCACGCACTACTTCTGGGTCCGCAAGGTCCTGCTGGTGAAGTACTCGTACGCCTTCGTGGTCATGCCCGGCGGATTCGGCACGCTGGACGAACTCTCCGAAGCCCTGACCCTGATCCAGACACGCAAGATCCTGCAGTTCCCCATCGTGCTGATGGGCCGCGACTATTGGGCCCCGTTTGTGGCGATGATGAAGACCATGGTTGAGGCCGGCACCATCTCCGCGGCGGATCTCGACCTGATGCTGGTGACCGACTCGGTGCCCGATGCCATGGCCCACATCGAACTGCACGCGGTCCAGCACTTCGGTTTGACGCGGAAGCGGATCCCCGCCAGCCGGGTGCTCGGCGAACGGCCGCTCGCGGAATAAAGGTGCACAGTGTGCACATTGTGCCCATTGTGCACACCGTGCCCGGAGAGTTCGTTTGATATCCTCGTCTGAATAGCTATGCGCTTGGCAAAGCTGGCAGTGGCCAGCGTCAGTCCCACCGTTGGCGCGGTGCACTCCAACGTCTCGACCCTGATTGCGATCGCCAAGGAGATGGCGGCCGAGAACGTCACCATCGCCGCGTTTCCTGAACAGGTGATCGGCGGCTATCCTCCCGAGGACCTCGTGCAGTGGCCGGGCTTCCTGATCGGCCAGCGACAGGCGCTCGAGCGATTCGCCAGCGAGACCAAGTCGGCAAAAACCGTGTTCGTGCTCGGCCTCGCCGTGTCAGCGAACGGACAGATCTTCAATACCGCCGCGGTCGTGCATCGCGGCGCGATCGTCGGCGTCGTCCCGAAAGAGAAACTTCCGACCTACAACATCTTTTACGAAGGCCGCACGTTCTCGCGCGGCGGCGCCGGCATGGCGCTCGACACCGGCGGCGTGCCGCTCGGTGACTATCGCTTCCAGTTCGATTTCGGGGATGTGGCCGTCGAAGTCTGCGAGGACGCGTGGTCGCCTGACGGCCCCATGCGCCGCCGTTGCTACTCCGGCGCCGAACTCGTCGTCAACGTCTCGAGCTCGCCGTACCGCATGGGCGTCGATTCGACGCGCCGCGAAATGCTGGCGACGCGCGCCGCGGACAACCAGGCGCTGCTGATGTACGCCAACGCGGTCGGCGGCCAGGACGGCTTGATCTTCGACGGCGGCGGTTTCATTTTCCAGAACGGCAGATTGGTGTTCGAAGCGCCGCGCTTCGTTGAAGGCTGGTGGTCAACCGTCGTCGACCTGGATCGCACTCGCCGCCTGCGCGTGGAGAACACCACATGGCGTTCGGACGCCGAGGCGTTTCGTCTCGAAGGCGCTGTCGTTCCGGCCATCAGGGTGGATGGCCCAACGTCCGACTTCTCGTCGCTCGCCTATCCGGCACCGGACGGCGGCAACTTCTTCCTGCCCGCATCACGCAGCATCACGATCGATCCTCGCGAGCGCGCGCTTGATGACCTGTTCGAAGCACTCGCGCTTGGCGTGAAGAGCTATTACGAAAAGACAGGCGCGTTCAAGCTGCTGGGCATCGCGCTGTCTGGCGGCCGCGACTCCATGCTTGCGCTGCTCGTCGCCTGGCGCGCATCGCAGTTGATCAAGGGCGGCGCGGCGATCGCGGCGTTCTACATGCCGAGCAAGCACTCCGGTGGCGACACGAAGCAGGCCGCCACGGTGCTCGCGGAAGAACTCGGCGTGGCACTGCAGACCATTCCGATCCAGGAGGCCGTCGATCGCGAAGTCGCGGCCACGGTGGAAATGCTCGGCGGCCATGCGCCGACCGAACTCACTCGTCAGAACATCCAGGCACGCATCCGTGGACAGCGGATGTGGAACTGGGCGAATTCGTCCGGCGCGTTGTTCCTGCAAACCGGGGACATGAGCGAAAAGGCCGTCGGCTACACCACGATCGGCGGCGACCTCGAAGGCGCGCTGTCGGTGATCGCCAACGTGCCAAAGACCGTCGTGATCGCGTTGCTCGAGCGCCTGGAACGCCGCTTCGGCTTCAAGGGCGTCACCGCGACGCTGCACACGGATCCAGGTCCGGAGCTGGCCGACAAGCAGGTCGCCGAACACGAGCTGATGCCGTTCCCCGTTCTCGACGCCTGCCTACATCTCTATGCCGGCGAAAAGATGTCTCCGGATGAAGTCGGCACGGCGCTCACAGCCCTGTTCCCCGACTATCCAGCCGACAAGCTCGCTGGCTGGGCCGCGCGATTCACCAAGCTGTTCTCGCAGTCGATCTACAAGTGGGTGCAGTCACCGCTGTCCCTCCACGTCGGCTCACTCGATCTCGACCGCGAGCGCGCGCTGCAGATGCCGGTCGTGCAAAAAAACGAGTGGACCTGAAACAACGCCGACGGTTGATTTTGGGGTCAGACCCCGAATTCAACGGTTTCGCAGTTTTGAATGTGACCGGCCGTAGGCGAAGTAGATCACCAGTCCAATCGCCATCCAGATAATCAGCCGCTCCCACGTGGACCACGGCAGCGCCGCCATCAGCGCCGTCGAGACGACCGCTGAGGCGATCGGCAGCGCCGGCACGAACGGTGTCCTGAACGGGCGCGCGAGATCAGGACGCGTGCGACGCAGCACGATCACGCCGATCGACACGATCACGAAGGCGAACAAGGTGCCGATGCTCACCAGCTCGCCGAGCACGTGAATGGGCGTGAAGCCTGACGCGAGCATCACGATGCCTCCGGTGATCAAGGTCGTGATGTGCGGGGTGCGGAACCGCGGATGGACCCGCGCGGCCCACTCGGGCAGCAGGCCGTCCTTGCCCATCGCGAAGAAGGTGCGGGGCTGCGCCATCATCTGCACGATGATCGTCGACGACAACCCCATGATCGCACCGAGCTTGACGACGAACGGCATGAGGTCGAGCAGCGATTGCCACGAGCTGCCCGCGGCCTTCACCCGGGCGGCGTCCACGGCCAGCGCCATTGGCGCCGGCACGCCGAGCTGTTGATACGGAACGAGTCCGACCATCACGCCGGACACGAGCACATACAGGACGGTGCAGATGATCAATGAGCCCATGATGCCGCGCGGCATGTCCCGCTGCGGGTTCCTGGCCTCCTGCGCTGCGGTCGAGACCGCGTCGAATCCGATGTAGGCGAAGAAGATCACGCCCGCGCCGCGCGCGATGCCGCTCCAGCCAAACTCGCCGAACTCACCGGTGTTTGGCGGAATGAACGGCGACCAGTTCTCGGTCGCGATGAACATCCCGCCCAGGCCGATGATCAGCAGGACGACGGTGACCTTGATGACGACGATCACCGCGTTGACGCGAGCCGACTCGCGGATCCCGACCAGCAGCAACATGGTGGCGGCGGCGGAGACGAGCATGGCCGGCAGGTTAAAGAGCGCAGTCGCGCTGGAGCCATCCGCCAGCACCACCGCCGTGCCGGGCGCCGCGCTCAGCAACGGCGGGAAGCGGATGCCCACATCGTTCAGAAACGACACGACATAGGCCGACCAACCGACCGCAACAGTGGCGGCACCAAGGGCATATTCGAGGACCAGGTCCCACCCGATGATCCACGCGACCAGCTCGCCGAGCGTCGCATACCCGTAGGTGTAGGCCGAGCCCGCCACGGGGACGGACGCGGCAAACTCGGAGTAACAGATCGCCGCGAGCGCACTGGCGATACCGGCAACGATCATCGACAGCACGACGGCTGGCCCGGCATGCGCGGCGGCCGCCTGGCCCGTCAGGACAAAGATGCCGGTGCCGATGATGGCGCCAATGCCGAGCAGGGTCAGGTCGAGCCCGCCCAGCACGCGCTTCATCGGCTGGTCGGCATCAACGGCCTCAATGGGTTTGGTCGCGAAGAGTGGCATGGGGCATAGAATGGCAATGGGCGCCCGCGATGTCCTCAACATGAGCGGAACAATTCCTGAAGCCGTGATTTTCGGCCCGTTTCGGTTCATTCCTGGTGATGGACTGTGGCGTGACGGCCAGGCCGTAGCGCTGCCGCCGCGCGCCCTTGGCGTGTTGACCACCCTGCTCGCGACCCCGGGAACCGTTGTATCCAAGCAGGCGTTGATGGACGCGGTGTGGCCCGACACGTTCGTCACCGAGTCGTCGCTGCTCGAAGCGATCGGCCTGGTCCGTGAGGCCCTGGGGGACGATCGCCGCAATCCGACCTATATCCAGACGGT
This sequence comes from uncultured Acidobacterium sp., assembly GCA_964628295.1. Classification (GTDB taxonomy): domain Bacteria; phylum Acidobacteriota; class Vicinamibacteria; order Vicinamibacterales; family UBA2999; genus 12-FULL-67-14b. The sequence goes on along the minus strand of CAZVLS010000009.1, from coordinate 33,598 downwards.
TCATCGGCGAGGCTATCGATTCATAGGCGAACTAGCCGGAAACGCGAATGTGGAAGTGTCGTTCGCCGCCCCACCGGCCATACCAGCCTTACCAGCCCAACCCGCCTCTCTCGATCAGCGTGAGGCGCTCCGTCCGATTCTCGTTGCCTGCACCGCCTACGCACTGACCACGGTCTGCGTCGCGATCGTCTTCGCGTTGTTCGGTCAGCATCCAGTGGAACGGCGCACGAGCCGCTTCTCGATCTCGCTGCCCTACGGCGCGGCGATCGATCCGCTGCGCGGCTCGGTGGCGGTGTCACGTGATGGTTCGCGGCTCGCCTATGTCGCGGCAGCGGCCGGCCGATCACAGCTGTTCCTTCGATCGGTGGATCGCGACGAACCCGTCCCGATCACGGGGACTGAAGATGCAAGTGATCCGTTCTTCTCACCGGATGCGGAGTGGATCGGCTTCTTTGCGCGAGGCAGCCTCCAGAAGGTCCGCGTGGACGGCGGACTGCCGATCGTGTTGAGCGCGGCACGGGCCGGCGCGGGCGCAACATGGACGGCGGACGACACCATCGTGTTCGGCGGCGGCCCCGGCGGCGGCCTCGCGCGGATCAGCGCGTCGGCAAGCGGCGGACTGATTGGCGCGCCAGCCGGCGCGCCGGTTGTGCTCGCGACTCCCGAAGCGGGTTCACGCGATCTTCGACTCGGCTGGCCGGACGTGCTTCCAGGTGGCGGCGCCATCCTCTTCACGGCGATCACGCTGGCAGGCAGCGATATCGGCGTCCTCGATCTCGGAACGGGTCGCCGCACGATCCTCGCCGAGCAGGCCGCTTTCGCGCGCTACTCGCCCACCGGTCACATTGTGTTTGAGCGCCACGGGCGGCTCGAAGCGGCAAAGTTTTCATTGAGCACGCTGACCACGACGGCCGCGCCGCAGCCCATGGTGTCTGGCGTGTCGCGTGGCGACATGCTCGAGGGGCCGCGCTTCGCGTTTTCCCGAAGCGGTGCGTTGGTCTACGTTCCCGCGACGATCGACGAGCGTGACGCTCCCCTGCACTGGCTCGATGCGCGCGGACAACTCGAGCGCGTACCGCTGCCGGCACCCCGCCCCGGATCGATCGACATCGCCCCGAATCAGCGTCATCTCGCGTTGACGATGGAGGGTGAAGCGGGCCCGTCGGTGTGGGTCGGCGATACCACGATTGGCGATCTGCGGCAGTTCATCGCCGGCGGTCAAAGCGTCAGTCCTGCCTGGCGCCCTGACGGTCTCGAGATCGCGTTCGCATTCAGCAAGGCGGGCCCGTTCAACTTGTTCATGAAACCCGTCGATGGCAGCGCCGGAGCGGCGCCACTGAGCGCGAGTGAGTGGAATCAGTTCCCCACTTCGTGGACGCCCGATGCATCGCGACTCGCCTTCACCGAGTTCCAGCCGCTGACCGGGGCGGACATCTGGGTGCTCGACGTGACGACGCGCGAGCGCAGGCCGCTGGTGCGTACGTTGTTCGACGAAACGTGGGCGCGCTTCTCGCCCGATGGCCGGTGGATCGCCTACATGTCCAACGAGTCGGGGCGATGGGAAATCTACGCGCGGCCATCCAGTGGCGACGGCGCGCGCGTGCGCATCTCCGACAGCGGTGGCGTGTGGCCCTGCTGGTCGGTGGACGGCAAGACGATCTACTTCAGTGCCCAGGGCCGCACCATGGCGTCCGCGTGGCGCCCGGGCTCCGCGCTCGTCGCGTCCTCGCCGGTCAGCGTGCCTGGAGCAGATGCCATGGTTCTTGCCGGCGGTGCAACGGCCGGTGATCGCCTCCTGGTTCGCCAGGCCGGCGCCCAACCCGCCGGCCGCGCCGAACTCCGCGTCGTCCTGGAGTGGTTCAGTGAGCTCACAAAGTCACAGAGTTAGCTCGATCGACGATCCGCGCGTGGCGGCCTACCAGCACATCGCGGAACCCGCCCATCTCCTGAAGCTCAATGTGTTTGTGGCCGAAGGACGGCTGGTCGTGCGCCGCCTGCTCGATCTCCAGCATTGGGACATCGAGTCGATCCTGCTGACCGAGCCGGCTGCGGAATCCATCGCGGACGTCCTTCCCAAGACGCAGGCGCCGGTCTACCTGGTCGACCAGCAGATCATGAATGGCATCGCGGGCTTTAACATCCATCGCGGATGTCTCGCGCTGGTGAAGCGTCCGGAACAGGCCACGCTCGATCGCATCGTCGCCGGTCCGCTGGCGCGTGTGCTCGTGCTCGAGGGCGTCAATAATCCCGACAACGTCGGCGGGTTGTTTCGGAGCGCCGCGGCGTTCGGCATCGACATGGTCGTGCTCGGCCCCGATTGCGGCGATCCGCTCTATCGCAAGGCGGTTCGCACGTCGATGGCGGCATCGCTGTCGGTGCCATTCGTGCTCGCGCCGCAGTGGCCCGGCGCGATTCGCGACCTCCGCGCCGACGGGTTTACCGTGATTGCGCTGACACCGCATCGCAGCGCGGCTCCGCTCGAGGAGATCTTCCCGCACGCCAAGCTGGCGCTCCTGGTCGGCTCCGAAGGCGTCGGCCTGAGCGAGGCGGCGATGGAAGCCGCCACGCTGCGAATCCGCATCCCCACCACCGCGGATGTGGACTCGCTGAACGTGACCACGGCGGCTTCGATCGCGATGTACCACTGCTTCGCCGAACGGCGCTAATCGACGACAATAGATCCACGTGGATTTCGTCGAAGAGGTCTTGAAATTCCTGACCGCCCGGATGCAGATCGAGGCGGAATGGGCAGTGCAGGAGCGAACGTCCTTTACCTGGTGGGCGCACTCCCTGGCCCAGCGCGTGTGGGTGGCGGAGCCGCGCGAGTTCCAGGGCGTCGAGTTGCGCACGGTGCATATCGAGACGGACCTGCTCAAGAACGTCCCCATGAACACCTCGACCTGGGCGCGCCTTGCGAACATGAACCGGTTCGCCACGCTCAGTGCCTATGTTGCCGATACCGCGACCGGTAAGATCACGCTGCACGCGTCCGTCTCACTGACATCCGAGAACTGGCTGCTGGCACGATCGATCGCGCTGCATGCGATGGCGTTGCAGATGGCCGATTCGTATGCCGAGGTGGCGGAGCTGGCCGCGGCGTTTGGCGGCGAGATCGACGCGACACCACACCCCCACCAGGGCCTGCGCACGCGGCCGGATGAAATGGTCGGCATTCTCGAGATTTACCAGCAGCGCGGCGAGGGCGAATCGCCCTTCAACGAAGACGAGATCGCCCAGCTGGTGCACCTTGAACCGCGCCCGTGGGTGATGGCCGCCAATGAACCACAACAGCTGCACGCGGATCTCGAGTTCGCCAGCGGTGGCGTGCACGCCGGTCTCGAACTCGACGCGTCGGAGCGCCACGCGTCGTTCGGCAGTGGATTGCAAATGCGGTTGCTGCTCCCGATCGAGCCGGACGATGCGATCGCGCAGAAGCTGAATGCGAATGAGTGCATCGAGCCCGATGCCCATCAGCTCGGCGCCTGGTGCATCGACCCGGAGCGCGGCGTGATGTTTACCGGCTTCGTTCCCGCCGCGGCGTATACGCCCGGACTGTCACGCGCGCTGGCGTATCACCTGTCAGCGAAGAACGAATGGGCCCGCGCCCTGCTCTTCCCGTCTGCATAAGGTAGAGGCGGGTCTTTAGACCCGCCTGCGCTGTCGATGTAGAGGCGGGTCTTCAGACCCGCCTGTGCTCGGCTGCAACCTTGCACCTCAAAGGGGCATGGCAAACAGACCGCCCCGCTTTCCCGACTTCCCCTATGTCGGCTTCAACCGCTATTTCCTGACAGTCTGCTCAGATCAACGCGCCGACGTCTTTCGTGACATCGCGTTCGGCCAATTCGTCGCATCGCAATTTCTCCACATCGGAGCCGTTCTGCATTTTGAAGTTGTTGCGTACTGCGTGATGCCGGATCATTTGCACTTGCTGGCTCACGGCACGTCCGAACAGAGCGCGCTGAAGGCATACGTGCATCGTTGTAAGCAGTCGACCGGCTATGAGTGGAAGCACCGGCGGAGACACCGGCGTCGGCTGTGGCAAGAGGGGTTTCATGACCGGATCCTCCGGGACAGGGATCCAGACGAAGGCGTTATCCGCTACATCCTTGAAAACCCCGTGAGGGCCGGACTGGTGGATGACGCGCGTGAGTATCCGCTGATCGGAGCAACTCGATACGACATCACTGAGTTGCTCGCAGCGACGATGTTGTGGAGACCGCCGTGGAAGTGAACTCGGCGACGGCGCAGGCGGGTCTAAAGACCCGCCTCTACAGAGGCAAAGGCGAGTCTGAAGACTCGCCTCTACAGAGCATCCTCGTACCCTAACTCTCCCAATCCAGCGAACGGCCGACGGCCTTCTTCCAACCGGCGTAGAGCTTCTCGCGGCGCGAGGCGTCCATCGAGGGGCTGAACTCTCGATCAAGCGCCCAGTTGGTTCGTACATCGTCGAGGCCCTGCCAGTAGCCCACGGCCAGACCCGCAAGATACGCGGCGCCGAGCGCCGTGGTTTCGGCGACGACCGGGCGCCTCACCGACACGTTCAACAAGTCGGCCTGGAACTGCAGCAGCATGGCATTCGCGGCCGCTCCGCCATCAACCTTCAAGGTCGTCAGCGGCAGCCGTGACTCGGCCTGCATCGCCTCAAGCACGTCACGCGTCTGGTAGGCCATCGCGTCGACTGCGGCCCTGGCGATGTGGGCGATCTGGGTGTTGCGTGTCAGCCCGACAATCGCGCCACGCGCTCGTGGATCCCAGTACGGCGCGCCCAGGCCTACGAACGCCGGCACCAGATAGACACCATCGGTGTCGTGCACCTCCGCCATCAGCTTCTCGACATCCGCAGATGCGGTGATTGCCTTCAATCCGTCGCGCAACCACTGCACTGCGGCGCCGGCGACGAACACCGAGCCCTCGAGCGCGTAGGTCGTCTCGCCGCCAATCTTCCACGCGACAGTGGTCAGCAGGCCCTTCTCCGACGGCACCGGCTTCGATCCGGTATTGAGCAACATGAAGCAACCGGTGCCATAGGTGTTCTTCGCCGCACCGGCCTCGAAACACGCCTGTCCAAACAGCGCCGCCTGCTGATCGCCGGCATCGCCCGCGATAGGCACCGACGCGCCGAACACCTGCGGGTCGGTATGGCCATAGACTTCGCTCGAGCCACGCACCTCCGGCAGCATCGCGCGCGGCACGTCCAGCAGCCGCAACAACTCGTCATCCCACTCGAGCGTGTGAATGTTGAACAGCAACGTGCGGCTGGCGTTGCTGACGTCGGTGACATGCACCTTGCCGCCCGTCAGCCGCCAGATCAGGAACGTGTCGATGGTGCCGAACAAGACCTCGCCGCGCGTGGCGCGGTCGCGCAACCCGTCGAACGAGTCCAGCAGATGCTTGATCTTGGTGCCTGAGAAGTAGGCATCCACGACCAGGCCGGTCTTCCTGCGGAACGTCGCTTCGTGCCCCGCCGCTTTCAGCCGATCGCAGATCGGCGCGGTCACCCGGCTCTGCCACACGATGGCGTTGGCGATCGGACGGCCGGTCGCCTTCTCCCACAGCACCGTCGTCTCGCGCTGATTCGTCACGCCGATCGCGGCGAGATCAAGCGCGCTGATGCCGGCGCGGGCGATGGCCTGCTTCGCGGTGGCGAGTTGCGTATCCCAAATCGCTTCGGGATCGTGCTCGACATGGCCAGGCCCCGGGAAGATCTGCGGAAACTCCTGCTGCGCGGTCGACACAGCCTTGCCCGATCGATCGAACACGATCGCGCGGCTGGACGTGGTGCCCTGATCGAGGGCCAGGACGAACTTCGACATGTATCGGGCTCCGCTAGTTCGCCCGTGGGGCGACGTGATGCTTGTTGATGAAGGTGTCGTAGAGCCATGCGCCGAGAATGGCGCCGACGATGGGACCGGCAATCGGCACCCACCACCAGCCGTTGCCGGCGGTGAACACACCAGAACCCCAGCCCGCGACAAACGTAAACAGGCGCGGACCGAAGTCCCGCGCCGGGTTGATCGCGTAACCGGCGTTGAAACCAAACGCGACTCCCACGCCGATCACCAGAAGCCCGACGAGCGGCCCCGTGAACCAGGCTGGGGCGCCGACGTTCTTCTGGTCGGTGACGGCAAGCACGCCGGCCATCAATAACATCGTGCCCACCACTTGATCGACAAACCCGCCGGCGATGGAGAGGAACGGTTGCGGATACGTGGACCAGATGCCGGCGGTTGCCGTCGCACCTTCGACCATTCGCATGCCGCCGTCGAACGCGGTGAGCGCCTCGCGATAGGTTGCATAGACGAGCGCCGACGCGGCAAACGCGCCGGCGACCTGCGCCAGCGAATACGGCAGCACCTTGCTCCACGGAAAGTCGCGATGCACGGCCAGCGCGATCGTGACCGCCGGATTGAGGTGCGCGCCCGACACTCCCGCCGAGGCGTAGATGCCAAGCATCACCGCAATGCCCCATCCGATATTGATGGCGAAATACGAACCGTTGGCGTCCTTGCTAAGGACCGTCTGCGCGACGACACCGACGCCAAACGCAATCAGGATGAACGTGCCGAAGAATTCCGCTGCGGCTTCCCGCGCTGTGCCTTTGAGCATGCGCGCGATGATACAGGCCAACGGGCCAATAGGCGAATAGGCGAATAGGCCAAAGAAAAAGGCAATCGGCTATTGGCCTATTGGCCTATTTCACCTTCAGCACGATGATGTGCTGCCAGGGCAGAACGTCGAGGACCCTGTCGAGCACGTAGCCTTCGGCTTCGAGCTCCTGCTTCACCTCCGCCACGCTCATCTTGTGGACTTCGAGGATCGGCACCTTGGGATCCTCCTTTCGGAACTCCACCAGGACCAGCCGGCCATCCGGCTTGAAGGTCTCCTTCAGCCGCTGCAGGAAGAGTTGTGGCTGCTGCAGCTCGTGGTACACGTCCACCATGATCGCGAGGTCGATCGACTTGGCCGGCAGCTTCGGATCGTCCATGCCGCCAAGCACGGTGGTGATGTTGGTGAGACCTTCCATCGAGATGCGGCGATTCAGCAGCTCGATCATTCCAGGCTGGATATCGGTGGCGAAGACCTTACCCGTCGGCCCCACCTTCTTCGCCATGCGCGACGCGTAGTAGCCGGATCCCGCCCCGATGTCGGCCACGACCATACCGGGCTTCAGGTCCAGGGCCTCAATCGCCTTCGTGGGCGCCTCTTCGCGTTCGCGCTCGGGCCGCTCCAGCCATCCCGCGCCCGCCACACCCATTACGGGGGCAAAGACGCGGCCGCTCACCGGATGGCGCCGCTGCGCTTGCAGGAACACTCCGGCGACGATCACGAGGGCGACGGTGGCGGCTACAGCTCGCATTTTCTTGTTATCCTCTAGTAATTGACTACGCTCGTTGCGCGCGCCGCGTCCCAGGACGACGCCGACCGCATTGCCCAAATCTATAACGAAGGCATCGAGGATCGCGTAGGAACGTTTGAAACGCGCCTGCGCTCCGCCGACGATGTGCGCGGCTGGTTTGACGGTGTGCACCCTATCGTCGTCGTCGAATACGCCGGCCAGATCGTCGCCTGGGCGTCGACATCCAGTTACCGCGCCCGCGAATGCTACGCCGGCATCGCCGAGTTCTCGGTCTATGTGGCGCGCAACGGGCGCGGACGCGGCGCGGGCACGGTGGCGATGAGCGCACTGATCGTCGCCGCCGGTCACGCGGGATTCTGGAAGCTGCTGTCCCGCATTTTCGTCGAGAACACCGCAAGCCGCACGCTGATGAAGTCCGTGGGGTTTCGCGAAGTCGGCATCTACGAAAAGCACGGCAAACTCGACGGCGCCTGGAAAGACGTCGTGATCGTGGAGCGGCTCATCCCCGAGAACCTCCGCTGAGCATGAAGCGAACGGTTCCACAACTGATCTCGCTCGTCGCGATCGTGGCGGGCGTCGCGTTGTTCGTCGTGACGATGATGGGGATCGATCGCACGGAGACGCTCAACGAGATCGGCCGCCTCGGCCCGGCGCTGCCGCTGGTGCTGCTGCCCAGTCTTGGCTGGCACCTCCTCCGCGCCTTCGGTTGGTATATCTGCTTCCCTCCCGAAGAACGCCCGACGTTCTGGCGAGTCTTCCGCGTCCGCCTCGCGGCAGACGGCGTTGGCTACTTCACCATGCGCGGCGTGGCCAGCGAACCGTTGCGCGTCGTGTTACTGATGGGCCACATCTCGCCGGTCGTCAGCGCGGCGGCATCCGTGCTCGAGCGCACGGCCATGGGCATCATGAGCGTGATCGGCGTGGGCATCTTCGCAGCATTTGCCGTGTCGTCGGACATGTTGCCGGAAGCCTGGCAGAGCGTGTTCCAGGGCATCGCCATCACTGCCGGCATTGTCCTGTTCTTCTCGATGTTGTTCTTGATGCGCACCGGTCGCTACTTCGGACCGCTGGTTGAGCGCATCTATGTGCGGACCGGTTGGAGCTGGGCCGGCGGGCGTACCGTGCGAGGGATCAGCGCGGCAGAAGATCTGTTCCTCAAGCTGGCCCGCACCGACCGGCGGCGGATCCAGATCCTGGTCGTCCTCAGCATCGCCTGCTACCTGTTGATGTCAGTAGAGGTGATGGCGGTGTTCTGGGCGATCGACCAGCCGATCTCGCTGTGGCTCGGCACGATCGTGGAGACGTTCACGCGCTCGGCCAGCGTGCCGGGCGGCGCCATTCCCGGCAACCTCGGCGCGCTCGAGGCCTCGAACGTCGCGGTCGTCAACGCGCTGGGGCTCGCCGGCGGCGGCGCACTCGCCCTGTTTCGCCGCGTGCGGAGCCTGCTGTTCGCCACGATGGGCCTGGCCATGTATCCACGCGACACCGTCGCGCCGGCGAGCAAGAACGGCTAATGGACGCCGTGCTCACGGGGATCGAGGAATGGGCGAGCCAGCTCGGCGGCTTGGGCCTGTTCGTGATCGCGTTCCTCGACTCGTCATTCCTGTCGTTCCCGCACGTGAACGACATCCTGATCATCATCCTCAGCACCAGGAACCCGGCGCTGATGCCGTACTACGCGCTGATGTCGCTGCTGGGGTCGGTAATCGGCTGCCTGACGCTCTACAGCGTCATCCGGCGCGGCGGCGGCGAGTTTCTGCGCCGGCGATTCAAGGGACGCTTCCTCGAGCACGCGCTCACGCTGTATCAGCGCTACGGCATCCTTGCCGTCGCGGTGCCGGCGATGCTTCCGCCCCCGGTGCCGCTCAAGGTGTTCATCCTCCTGGCCGCCGCCGCGGCGATGCCGCCGCTGCAGTTCGGACTGGCGATTGCGCTGGGCCGAGGCACGCGCTACTTCGTCCAGGGCTACCTGGCCGTTCTCTATGGCGCACGCGCCGCGGAATTCACGAAGCTCTACGGACTGCAAATCGGCGTCGGCGTCGCCATCGTCGCGCTGGTTGTGGGCATAATCGCCGTCAGGCTCCGGCGCATCTGATGGACATCCTGCCTTTCAACGCCGTGCATGTCGACTTGCTGCAGACCAGCAATGAAGAGGCGCTCGCGCGCGTGGACAAGTACAAGGCGTTGATGACACCGGATGAGCACGACCGCATGGCGCGTTTCGTGTTCGAGAAGGACCGTCGCGCCTTCCTGTTGACGCGAGCCCTGGTGCGGACCACCCTGTCGCGCTATGCGCAGGTCGATCCGAAGGCGTGGCGATTCATCACCAACGCGCACGGCCGCCCGGAGATCGTCGACCGCCCGGATGGCGTGCCGGACCTGCGCTTCAACATCTCGCATACCAACGGGCTGATTGCCTGCGCGGTGACGATCGGCCGCGAAGTCGGCGTCGACGTCGAGCACGTCGGCCGGCATCTCATGCACGACATTGCCGGACGGCACTTCGCGCCCTCCGAAGTCACCGACTTGCGCCAACTGCCTGAAGAGGAACAGCGGCTGGTGTTCTACGACTACTGGACGTTGAAGGAGTCCTACATCAAGGCGCGGGGCTTTGGACTGGCGTTGCCGCTGGGTGACTTCGCCTTCAAGCTGAATCCGCCGGCGCCGCCGACCATCCGCTTCGAGCCCGCGTTGAAGGATGATCCGTCCACCTGGCAGTTCCTGCAGGAGTGGCCGACGCCGTCACATCGCCTGGCGCTCGCCGTCAGGCGCGATGGCGCTGATCTCCCGGTTCGCATTCGTGAGGTCGTTCCGCCGGCATGAAGTTGTGGGCCATCAGTGACCTGCACGTCGGCTACGAAGAGAACCGGCGCGCGGTCGAGGCACTCCCGGCACATCGCGACGACTGGCTCATTCTCGGCGGTGACACCGGCGAGACCCCGGCGCATCTCGACTTCGTGCTGCGCACGCTGCAGCCACGCTTCGCGCAGTTGATCTGGACACCGGGCAATCACGATCTCTGGACGCCGAAAACGCTGCCGTCCGAACAGCGCGGCGTCGCGCACTACGACCGGCTGGTGCGCTTGTGCCGCAGCTACGGCGTGCTGACGCCTGAGGATCCGTACGCGCGCTGGCCGGGCGACGGTCCGACCCGAGCCATTGTCCCGACATTTACGCTGTTCGATTACTCGTTCAGGCCCGCCGCCGTATCGCGCGAGCAGGCCATTGCGTGGGCGGCGGAGACCGGCATCCGTTCCGCTGACGAAGAACTGCTGGCTCCGGATCCGTACGCCACCTGCGACGAGTGGTGCGCGGCACGCGTGGAGGCCACCGAAGCGCGGCTCTCAGCGCTGCCGGCCGATGTGAAGCTGATCATGGCGAATCACTTCCCGCTGCGCGCCGATCTTGCCTTCCTGCCGCGCATCCCCCGCTTCTCGATCTGGTGCGGCACCACGAAGACCAACGACTGGGATCGCCGCTTCAACATCGAGGTCGCCATCTACGGCCACTTGCACCTGCGGTCGAGCCGAGAGATCGGCGGCGTGCGCTACGAGGAGTGCTCGCTGGGGTACCCGAAGCAGTGGAACCAGCAGAAGACGCTCGGGGACTACTTGAGAAGGATTCTGTAGGCGGGTCTGAAGACCCGCCTCTACGTGAACTAGATCTTCACCAGCCGCTCGGCTGCTGCGCGCAGCGTCTCATCTTTCTTCGCAAAGCAGAAGCGCAGCACCGGGCCGCCCGTATCCTTGTAGAGAAACGCGGAGACCGGGATCGACGCGACGCCGTATTCAAGGATGAGGCGATGCGCGATCTCCTTGTCGGCTTCCTTTGAGATCGCCGAGTAATCGAACAACTGGAAGTAGGTGCCGTCGCACGGAAGCGGCCGGAATCGCGAGCCAGCCGTCAGTTGCAGGAAGAGATCGCGCTTCTGTTCATAGAAGGGTGCCAATTCCTTCGCCGACGGGTCCTTCTTCACGAACTCCGCAAAGGCGATCTGCGACGGTGTGTGCACCGTGAACGTCAGGAACTGGTGGACGCGCGTCACTTCGGCGATCAGTTCCTTCGGGCCCACGCAGTAGCCGACCTTCCAGCCAGTGGTATGGAACGTCTTGCCGAATGAGCTGATCACCACCGCGCGAGATCGCAGGTCGGGATAGCGCAACAAGCTCTCGTGCTGGCGGCCGTCGAAAATGATGTGCTCGTAGACTTCGTCGCCGATCAAAATGATGTCCGTTCCGTCGACGATCGATTGCAGCTGCCGCATGTCATCGGTCGACCACGTCGTGCCGGTCGGGTTGTGCGGCGTGTTGACCAGGATCGCGCGCGTCCGCGGCGTGATGGCCCGGCGCACTTCATCCCAGTTGACTGAATAATCCGGGTAGCGCAGGCTCACAAACACCGGCGTGCCGCCGCTCAGACGAATCACCGGCACGTAGGAGTCGTAGCAGGGTTCGAACAGCACGACCTCATCGCCGGGCTGCACGAGCGCCGTCAGCGTGGCATAGAGTCCCGCCGTCGCGCCGGAGGTGACGACAACCTCGGTCATCGGATCGAAGACCGGCCCGTAAAGGTGCTGCACCTTCGCGGCGATGCCTTCACGAAGCGCGAGGACACCCGGCATCGGCGCGTACTGGTTGTGGCCGTCGCGCATCGCCCTGGCCACCGCCTCGACCAGCGCGGGGTCGCAGTCGAAGTCCGGGAAGCCCTGCGACAGGTTGATGGCCTTGTGCTCGTTAGCCAGGCGGGTTTGAACGGCGAAGATGCTGACGCCGATGTCGGGCAGCTTCGAATGCACCGGAACGGTTGTTGCCATTGGGTCCTGCCATTCTACAATCGGCGCATGGCCTTTCTTCTCGCGTTGATGCTCACGGCCCAGACGGCCAACACGTATGCCCGCCCGGAGCTACTCGTCGACACCGCGTGGCTCGCGCAGCATCTCAACGACCCCAACATCCGCGTCGTCGACATCCGCGCGAGAGGGTATGGCGACAGCCACATCCCGGAAGCGGTCTTCGTCGACAGCAACTGGATCCGCAATCCGAAGGCGCCACCCACCTTCCTGCCGACGCCTCAGGAATTCGAGGCACTGATGTCGAAGCTGGGCATCTCGAACACCACGCGTGTGATCGCGTATGACGAGCGCGGCGGCATCTACGCGGCGAGGCTGTGGTGGATCCTGAATTACTACGGACACTCGAACGTGGCGCTACTCGATGGCGGCTGGGTCAAGTGGATGGCGGAACAGCGCGCGACTACACCGGTGGTCCCCTCACCCGCCGCTGCGACGTTCACGGTGAAGCCGGGCACTGTCAAGGTGGCGACGGCGGACCAGGTAAAAGCGGCGATCAATAGCCCCGCGATGAAGCTGCTCGACGCGCGCACGCAGGGCGAAATCGACGGCAAGGACCTTCGCAATATCAAGCGCGGCGGATTCATTGAGTCGTCCATTCCCGTCTATTGGGAAGACACGCTCGATCCGGTCACCAAGGCCTTCAAGCCCGCCGCGGAGATCGCCAGGCTGTATCGCGACAAGGGCATCACCGCGTCGGACAACGTGACGGTGTATTGCCAGGTCGGCATGCGCGCCTCGCACGATCTCTTCACCCTCGCGCTGATCGGTCACGACCTCACCAGGCTGGCGAACTACTACGGCGCCTGGGAGGAATGGGGCAACCGGGAAGACACCCCGATCAAGACGAAGCAGGACTAGGTGCGCACCCTATAATCTGGCATGTCCTTTCGATCCCTGGTCGTCCTTCTCGCAGTTGCGCTGGTATCGCAGGCGCCCACCCGCCCGCTAAGCGCGCAACAGGCGGCTCCGGCGTTACAGCCTGAACTCCCTTCCGGATGGATCGCAAAGACCACGCAGTTCGCCGAGCGGGATATGGTGGCGGCGGCGAATCCCCTCGCTACCGAGGCCGGCTACGAGATCCTCGGCAAGGGCGGGTCGGCGGTTGACGCGGCCATCGCGGTGCAGATGGTGCTCACGCTCGCAGAGCCGCAGTCGTCTGGCATCGGCGGCGGCGCGTTCATGATGCATTACGACGGCAACGCGCAGTCGCTCGTCGCCTATGACGGACGCGAGACGGCACCCGCGACCGCGACGCCGGAACTCTTTCTGGGTCCAGACAAGAAGCCGCTCGACATTCGCACCGCGATCATCGGCGGACTGTCGGTCGGCACGCCGGGCGTCATGCGCCTGCTCGAGCGCGCCCATGCCAAACACGGCAAGCTCCCGTGGGCGGCGTTGTTCCAGCGCGCGATCGCGCTCGCTGACAACGGCTTCGTCATCTCGCCGCGCCTCGAGACTTTGATCGTCGGCACCGCAAAGGCGTTGTGCCAGCAGCCGGCTGCGGCCGCCTACTTCCTGAAGCCCGGCTGCGAGCCGAAGCGCGCGGGCGAGACGCTGAAGAATCCGGAACTCGCCGCGACGTTTCGCGCGCTCGCCAAGGGCGGCGCGAATGCGTTTTACTCCGGCGAGATCGCGGACGCGATCGTCAAGGCCGTGCACGGTCACGCGACGAATCCCGGCAAGCTGTCCCTCGACGACCTCAAGAACTACTCGGTCAAGGAGCGGACGCCGGTCTGCGGCACGTACCGTGGCCTGAAGATCTGCGGCATGCCACCTCCCAACTCCGGAACCATTGCGGTGCTGCAAACGCTGGGCATCCTCGAGCATCATCCCGTCGCCGGCTTCGCGCCGAACTCCGTTGACGCGGTGCACCTTGTCACCGAGGCATATCGGCTCGCCTACGCCGATCGCAACAAGTACGTCGGCGACGCCGACTTCGTGAAGGTGCCGGTCGACGGCATGCTCGATCCCGGTTACCTGAAGCAGCGCTCGACGTTGATTCGCATGGACAAGACGATGGGCGCTGCCGCGCCTGGTATGCCGGCCGGCGCCGAGCCGCGCGGGATGGATGCGTCGCCGGAGCTGCCGTCAACGAGCCATATTTCGATCATCGACCGCTTCGGCAACGCGATCGCGATGACCACGACGATCGAGAGCGCCTTCGGCAGCATGCAAATGGCCAAAGGCTTCATGCTCAACAACCAGCTCACCGACTTCTCGCTGAGTCCCGCGGACGCCCAGGGCAATCCAGTCGCGAACCGGGTTGAGGCCGGCAAGCGGCCGCGCAGTTCGATGTCGCCGATCGTGATCTTCGGCGCGAATAACGTCGTCGAAGGCGTGATCGGCTCCCCTGGCGGCAGCAACATCATTCAGTACGTCACAAAAACGGTGATCGGATTGGTGGACTGGAAGTTGAATATCCAGCAGGCGATCGACCTGCCGAACTTCGGAGCGCAGGCGAGCGCCACCACGGAACTCGAGAAAGGCACGCCGCTCTTCCAGCTGCAGGACGCGCTCAAGGCGCGGGGCCACAATCCGGTGGTGATCGACATCAACAGCGGCCTGCAGGGCATTGTGTTCAATGGTCTCCGCAACGGAAAGCCGGCGATGTTCGCGCGCGATCCGGGCAAAGGCCGCTGGGCCGGCGGCGCCGATCCGCGGCGCGAAGGCATCGCCAAGGGCCACCGCTAGGCTTATCTTCTCGATACCCAAATCCGATAGAATCGGCGCCGGAGGCCAGTACATGTTCCGGCGCATTCTTCTCGCATCGATCGCTGCGCTTGCGATCGCCTCATTAACGCTCGAAGCCGGCTCGGTGCCGCAGCGTGCCCGCCTGGGCATGGTGATCACGCAGAGCGACATCGCGTCGCAGATTGGCTTCAAGGTCATTCAATCGGGCGGCAATGCCATTGACGCGGCCGTGGCCACGTCGTTCGCCCTGGCCGTGACGCATCCCACGGCCGGCAACATCGGCGGCGGCGGCTTCATCGTCTATCGGCCCGCGAGCGGCGAGCCGCTGTCCTACGACTTTCGCGAAGTCGGACCATCGCGCTCGTCGCCGGAGATGTGGCTGACCGACGGCAAGTACGATGCGGAGAAGCACCACAACAGCCATCTGGCCGTCGGCGTGCCCGGCACCGTGGCGGGCTTGCACCTGGCGTGGAAGGAGCAGGGCTCGAAGCCCTGGAAGGAACTCGTGCAGCCGGCCATCCTGCTCGCACGCGACGGCTTCGAAGTCACCCACGGCCTGGCGCGATCGCTGGCAAGCGTCCTGCCGTCCATGAAGAAGTACCCGGCCTCGTTCGCACAGTTCTCGAAGAACGGCGTGCCCTACGAAGCCGGCGACATCCTGAAGCAGCCTGATCTTGCCAAGACGCTCCAGTTGATCGCCGACCAGGGACCCGCGGGCTTTTATGAAGGTAACGTCGCGGCGCTGATCGAAAAAGAGATGAAGGCCAACGGCGGCCTGATCACCATGGCCGACCTCAAGGCCTACCAGGCGAAGCGTCGCGGCGTGATCCGTGGCACCTATCGCGGATACGACGTGGTGGGCATGCCGCCACCAAGCTCCGGCGGCATGGCGGTCGTGCAGATGCTCAACGTGCTCGAGGGCTTCGACCTCAAGGCCAACGGCTACGGCTCGGCGAAGAACATCCACCTCACCACCGAAGCCATGCGACGCGCGTTCGCGGATCGCGCACGGTACCTCGGCGATCCCGACTTCGAGAAGGACATGCCGATCCCGATGCTGATCTCGAAGGACTACGCCGCGCAATTGCGCAAGACAATCAATCCGGACAAGGCGTCGAAGTCCGCGCCCAGCACGTTCGAGTTCACGTCGGAATCACCGGAGACCACCCACCTCTCGATCGTCGATGCCAAGCGGAACGCCGTGTCGATGACCTACACACTCGAAGCGGGCTATGGCTCGAAGATCGTGGTCCCCGGTGGCGGCTTCCTCCTGAACAACGAGATGGGCGACTTCAACGCCGCTCCCGGCCTTACCGATGACCGCGGCTTGATCGGCACCAACCCGAACCTGGCGCGTCCCGGCAAGCGCATGCTGTCGAGCATGTCGCCGACGATCATCTCGAAAGACGGACAGCTGTTCATGGTCACCGGCACCCCGGGCGGGCGCACCATCATCAACACCGTGCTGACCACGATCCTGAACGTGATTGACTACGGCATGAACGCGCAGGAAGCGGTCGATGCCGGCCGCATGCATCACCAGTGGCTGCCGGATCGACTGAGTATCGAGCGTTACGGCTTCTCCGCCGACACGATCGCGATGCTGAAAGCGATGGGCCACAACGTCACCGAAGGCGGCAACCAGGGCGCCGCGCAGGTGATCGTGTTCAACCAGAAAGACAACATGCTGGAAGGCGGCGTTGATCGCCGACCAGCGGATGGCGGCGCGGCCGGCAAGTAGTGCAAGGAGAACCAGTAGCCGGAGGAACCCGCATTCCTCCGGCTACCAGCTTCCCGTTCCAGCCCCGCAGCTAGAACGGACTCAGGGTCGCGCGCCGCCATGTGTTGGTCGCGACGCAGACATACACGAAGTTCGTATCCCAGCGAATTTCACCAGCCTGGCAGGTCGATGACGAGGTCGCCGGCGTCAGCGACTCTCGGAGCCGAAGCGTTCCCTTCGTCACGTCAATCGCAGTGGTCGGCGCCATCGTGCCCAACACCCAGGCGGCCCATGTTCGTCACCGCCACCGGATGACTGTCGTCCTCCAGCACCGAGAACGAAAAATCAATTCCGGGGATCAGGGCCGATGTTCCGGCATCCCCGCCTGGGTACAGATTGCCGGTCGAGCAGCGCGAAACCCAGGACGACGAGGCCGGCGTCGCGTACTCGACGATGTACTGCTGCCCCGCCATCAATTCCACTCCGGTGACCGGATGGCCGGTGTCGCCGGGCCCCTGCGGTCCCGTCACTCCGATGGTGAAGTCGATCGCACCCGAGCGGTTACGTCGCTCAACCGTCAGTAAGTAAGTGCCTGCGGGTATGCCCGGCGGCAAGTTCGCCACGATCTGGGTTCGCGTCGAAGACACGAGCGTCAGGTCATAGTTGCCCAGGGAGACCTCAGGTGTGCCTTGCTGACTGGGATAGCGTTGAATCTCGTCAAAACCTCTCACCGCGCGCTAGGGCCGAGCTACTCGGAACCAAAGAGTCGTTTGGATGCTTTTCGAATCACAACTGTGGTTGCTGACTCGCGGCTTACCATGTCGTTCACCCCCTCGCATGCAGGACGATCTCGATCGACTTCTGCTCGGCTCCATCGGACGTGAAGCCGCGGCCTTCGCCGGCACGCTGGACCGGAGTCGCTTGACCGCCGGGCAGCGCCTCTCGCACTACCGGATCATCGAGCCGGTTGGTGAAGGCGGCATGGGCGCCGTCTACATGGCGCACGACGAAAAGCTGCAACGCGTCGTCGCGATCAAGGTGCTCCACGAAAGTGCCGGCCCCGGTCACGAGCTGAGCGCCAGGCTGGAACAGGAAGCGCGCGCCGCGTCGGCGCTTGACCATCCGTCGATCTGCACCGTCCACGATTTCGACGAGCAGGACGGCCGGCGGTTCATCGTGATGGAGTATTTGAGCGGCCAGACGCTGCGCGACCGCGCGGCCAACGGTCTGCCGGAGGCTGAAGCGCTCCGCATCGTGAGCGCCGTAGCATCGGCCCTCCAGGCGGCGCACGCGCGCCACATCATTCACTGCGACATCAAGCCGGCAAACATCCTCATCACGCATCGGGGAGATGTGAAGGTGCTCGACTTCGGCATCTCGCGACCCGGCGCGGACCGTGCGGATGCGAGCACGGCCGGCCCATCGAGTGCGGCGGGGACTCGCGACTTCATGTCCCCTGAACAATCACGCGGTGAGATCGTCGACGAGCGCACCGACATCTACGCGCTTGGCGCGGTGCTGCGCAACATCGTCCGCCAGCCGAGCGCGCCGCTGATCCGCATGATCGCCCGCATGATGGACCCGGATCGCACCAAGCGGTACCAGACTATTCGCGAGGCACGGGTCGAGCTGGCGGGCGTTGCCGCCCGGCGCGGCCGCCGCCCGTGGGCGGTCGCGGCCGCCGTTGTCATCGCCATCGCGTCTTCGTGGGCGTGGCTGGCCACGCGCACACCGATCCTGGCCGAGCGTGACTGGATCCTGGTTTCGACATTTGAGAACCGGACGGGCGATCCGGTGTTCAACGACATCGTGAGCGAGGTCGTGTCGACGCAGTTGTCGCAGTCACCGTACCTGATGGTCTTCCCGGAAACGCGCATCGCCGAGCAACTGCAGTTGATGCGCATGCCACCAGACCAGCCCCTGACGCCGGAGATTGCGCGGGAGATGTGCGAGCGGGTCGGCATCAAGGCGTTCATCACCGGTTCGATCGCCGCATTGGGGCCGCAATTCGTGGTGCAACTCGAAGTCCGCGACGCCCGCACCGGCGATTACCTCGCGCGTGAACAAGGCGAGGCCGACGCACACGCCGGCGTCCTGCGCGCGATCGGCCGCGCGTCCACGTCGATTCGCCGCACGCTCGGCGAGTCGATGCACTCCATTGAGCGCTTCGACGTCCCGGCCGAGACAGCGACCACCGCCTCATTGGAGGCGCTCCGCGCCTACCGTCTCGGACAAGACCAGATGCGGCTCGGCACCGCAGCGGCCACAACGGCGGTCCCTTTCTTCAAACGCGCGATCGAACTGGATCCCGAGTTCTCGATGGCGCACGCCCGCCTCGCCGCCGCGTACGCCAATCTGCGCGAGCGGAAGCGATCGGAGGATGCCACCGGCCTGGCCTTCGAGCACCGGGAGCGCGTCAGCGAGCGCGAGCGCTACGAGATCGAGGCGCGGTACTACGACGACGTGTCTGGTGAAGTGACGAAGGCCGTCGAAGCCGCGAACATGTGGGCCAGCGCCTACCCCGCCGACGCTCGACCGTTCAACACGCTGTCGGCGTACTACAAGAACCTGGGCCGCCTCGAACAGGCCGCCGAGACCGGTGAGACGGCGCTGCAGCTCTCACCATCGTCGAGCGTGTACCGGTCCAATCTCGTCGGCGCGTATTTCCGACTGAGCCAGTTTGATCGTGCGCGTGCGATCGCCGAGCAAGCCGTTCGAGACGGACTGGACAACTCCACGACCCACCGCTTCCTCCAACAGATCGGCTGGCTGACCGGCGACACGGCCATGGAAGCGCGCGAAGAAGCATGGCGCGCCACCCGCACCTCCGACTATGCGAACCTCGAATACCAGGCCGCCGTTGCCGGCGCGTCCGGGCGCCTGCGCCAGGCCCGCACGCTGTATCGCGAGGCGATCGCCCTCGCGCAACAGCAGCAACTCACCGATCGCGCCGCCGAATACCGCATGCGCTGGGCCTGGCTCGAGTGGTTGCTGGGCAATGAGGCCGAAGCCGTCACGACAGCCGCGCCATTGCTGATCGAGGACGTCGGGCGCCTGATTCGGGCCGATGCCGCGTTGCTGCTATCCGCGTCGGGAGACCGCAGGCACGCGGCGGAGCTCGAACGATTGACGTCCGCCCATCCCCATGACGAGTACGTGACGCGGCTCTGGACTCCGCTCATCCTTGCGGCCGCCGACATGCGCTCGCGCGAGTGGGCAACGGCCATCGACCAGCTCCGCCTGGTCGACGCGTTCGACCGGGGCGATCACGCGCAGATGCGGCCGTCCTACCTCATGGGGCTGACGTTGCTACGGATGGGCAAAGCCGGGGAGGCGCGGCAGTCGTTCCGCAGGATTTTGGAAAACCCTGGCGTGGTCGCGACGAGCGCTGTTCGCGCACTCGCGCACCTCCAGGCCGGCCGTGCTGCGGCCGCCTCGGGAGACGCCACAGCGGCGATCGATTCGTATCAGGAGTTTTTCAAGTTGTGGAAACACGCCGACGCCGACCTGCCGCTGATGCGAGCCGCGCGAGCTGAGTTTGCGCGCCTGAACCCGTCCTAGCAGGTCAGAGCCCGAGATCGCCCCGGAGCCATTCCTTTGCGGCACTCAGGTCTCGGTTGATCGTCGCCAATGACACGCCGAGTACCTCCGCCAGTTCCTGCTGCGTCAGCCCGCCGAAGTAGCGCATCTCGAGGATCTCACTCTTCCGGGGATCGATCGCTCGCAAACGCTCGAGCGCGTCATCGAGCACTTCCAGGTCGAGGGAGGACGACGCCACCAGGACCTCGGGCTCCTGTTCAAGCTCCACCCGCACCAGGTCGCCACCGCGTTTGTCTCGCTTCCTGCTTCTCGCGTGGTCGACGAGGATGCGGCGCATGGCACGCGCCGCCACTGCGAAGAAATGACTGCGATCGTTCCAGCCAACGTTCATTTCCACCAGTGACAAGTAGGCTTCGTGCACCAGCGCGGTGTGCTGCAAGGTATGGTCTGATCGCTCACGCGCCATCTGGCGCCGCGCCATGCGGCGCAGTTCGCTGTAGACAATGGGCATCAGCGCGTCGAGCGCGTTGGCGACGCCACCCTTCCAGCGGTGCAGCAGCTTCGTGACGGTGTGTCGATTGGCGGTCGTGTCGGGCGCGGCGTTCACAGCTAGTCGGTCTTATTCACGTATTCGAATCCGAATCGGCCTTTGACGCACAGGTTCCCGTGTGTGACCTCGTTGTCGAGGGGCGACATCACCTTGATGATCTTCTGATCCTGCACGTGCACGGATAGCGTGCAACCGACGCCACAGTACGGGCAGATGGTATCGGTAACCGTCTGCGTCTCAGGACGCCACTCCCCGGCAGCGCGAAGATCGAACTCCGGCTTCGCCATCAGCGCGCCGGTCGGGCACACCTGGATGCAGTTGCCGCAATAGACGCACGCCGACTCCGGCAGCGCCACGTCCAGTTCGGTCGAGATATGCGCATCGAATCCGCGCCCCGCCACCGCAATGGCAAAGGTGTTCTGCGCATCGGTGCCGCAGGCCTCGACGCATTTGTAGCAGAGCACACACTTGCTGTAGTCGCGCACGTAGAGGTCGTTGTCGATCTTCACGGGCTGCGCGACCGTCTCGCCGTGACCGAACCGGGCGGGATCGGCGCCGTATTCCTCGAACATCGGCTCCAGCGTCGGCGCCGTGGAGAGGTCCACGGACGACGCCAGCAGTTCCAGGACGAGCTTGCGCGACAGATCCACACGCGGCGAGCGCGTCTTGATCACCATTCCAGGGTCGACCTTGCGCGAACATGCGGGCGCGAGCACGCGCGCGCCCTCAACCTCCACCACGCAGATACGACATGCGTTCACGGGCGTCAACGTCTCCAGGTAACAGAGCGTCGGTATCTCAATGCCCAGCGTCGTGCAGGCATCGATGATCGTCGTGCCGGCGGGAACGTCGAGCGACCGGCCATCGATGGTGACTGAGACCTTTGCCTGCTCGACCGGGGGCGGTGCGGCCGGATCGACAGTCGGGCGCGGCGGAAGGCGGAACCACAACGGCTCGGGATTCACGACAACCTCCGAAGGCTGGGAATATTCGCGAAGGCGGAATCAATGGCCGACGAGGCCGTTTGGCCGAGGCCGCAGATGGAGGCGTCTTTCATGGTCTGACTCAAATCCAGGGCCACAGATGGCGCAGATGGCTCGGATTTCTTCAAGAGTTCTAGCTGACGAATCGTGCCGACTCGACACGGGACACACTGTCCGCACGACTCCTGCTTGAAAAATTCCGCGATGCGAATCAAGGTGTCGTGGAGATCGGCTGTCTCGTCGAACACCATGATCACGCCGGATCCCAATGTCGCATTTGCTGCTCGCGCGCCTTCGAACGACAACGGCATATCCAGCGCGGCAGGCCCCACGAACGTCCCCGCCGCTCCACCAAGCAGTACGGCCTGCAGCGATCGGCCCTGCGCGACGCCGCCGGCCGCGTCGATTGCCTCGCGCAACGTGCGCCCGCTTTCGATCTCGTACAGACCCGGCTTCGCGACGTGGCCGGACAGGCAGAAGAGCCGCGTCCCCGTCGATCCCGGGGTTCCGGTCTTCGCCCACACCGCGCCACCCTCATTGACGATGTCGAGGACGTTGGCGAGCGTCTCCACGTTGTTGACGACCGTCGGCTTGCCGAACAACCCGAACTGCGCCGGGAACGGCGGCTTCGAGCGCGGCTCACCGCGCTTGCCTTCGATGGAATTGAACAGTGCCGTCTCTTCTCCGCAGATGTACGCACCACCGCCGCGCCGGATCTCGATGTCGAATGCGAAACCGGTGCGCATGATGTTCGGGCCGAGGAATCCACCCGCCAGCGCCTGCGCAATGGCATGTCCGATCGCGCGCTCCGCCTCGGGATATTCGCCGCGAATGTAGATGAAGCCGCGTTCGCTGCCGGTCGCAAAGCCGCAGATCGTCATCGCTTCGACGATCGCGAACGGGTCGTGCTCCATCAGCACGCGATCCTTGAACGTGCCGGGCTCCGACTCGTCGGCGTTGCAGACGACGTAGTGCGGCTTCGCGGCTTCGCGCGCGACCGCCTCCCACTTGCGCCCGGTCGGAAAGGCGGCGCCGCCGCGGCCCAGCAACTTCGCCGCCGTCACTTCCGCGACCACGCGCTCGGCACCCATCTCGAGCGCCCTGCCCAGCGCGGAGTAGCCGCCGTGCTTACGGTAGGCGTCCAGGCTCGACGGGTCGACGCGGCCAATGCGCCTTATCAACCGCGCCGCGCCCAGCGCACTCACGTGAGTCGCAGCAGGCGCCGAGGGCGCCTCAACGCGGCGCTCGGCATTCTTCCCCGCCCTGGTGATCAACGCCGCAGCGCCGCGATCGCATTGCCCAAGGCATGGCGACCGCTTGACGGTAAAGCCCGCCGACTCGTGCCGGCTGATCTGCGCGTGCACGTCATTCAGGCGGCAGGCGATGTCGTCGCACACATGCGCGACATTCGGCGGTCGTTCATCCGTCGCGAGCAGGTGGTAGAAGGTGACGACGCCCCATGCTTCGGCGGGAGGCACGGACAGGCGGCGACAGATGTAGTTGAGCGCGCCGTGGCTGATCCAGCCGATCGCGTCCTGGACGGCATGCAAGACAGGTAACAGCAGGTCGCGATCGCCGCTGACCTGGCGTCCACCGGGCGCCGTGCGTCCGTCACGCGTGATGTCCCTCGCCCCGCCCTCCCACCCGCTTACCGGTGGGCCGAGCAGCCGGTCGACGGCCTGGCGTTCCGCGTCTGTCGGCTCAGCGCCGACGATCTTCAAATCCATCAGGCTTCGATCCGAATCGCCGTCGCCTTGAACTCCGCCGTGCCGACGAGCGGATCCACCTTGTCGTTGGTGAGCATGTTCGTGGCCACGTCGTCCGGGAAATGGAACGTCATGAACGTCAGGCCGGGACGCAACGCCTGGTCAATGTGCACCGGCACAACCACCGCTCCGCGGCGCGATCGCACGCGCACCTGCTGCCCCTCGCTCAGCCCCAGGCGTGTGGCGTCCTCAGGAGACACGTCGATCGTTTCACCGCGGCGAGTCGGGAACGCATACGAGCCGGTCTGCACCCCCGTGTTGTACTCCGACAGCCGGCGGCCGGTCGTCAATCGCAACGGGAATTCGTCGTTCAACTCGTCGATCGGCAGCGCATGCGTCACGATCGAGAACGGCGCCCGTGGTCCCTTGACCGGCCGCTCCCACAGTCGCGCATGCAGGAACACCTCTCCCGGATGCGCATCGTCGTAACAAGGCCAGCGGATGCCGCCCAGCGCCTCGAGGCGCTGGTAGCTCATGCCGGTGTGCATCGGCGACAGCTGCCGCACCTCGTTCCACATCGACTCCGCGTCGCCCGGCCAGTCATGGCCCATGCGGCGTGCGATGTCGACGATGATCGCCAGATCCTCTCGGGCTTCGCCCGGTGGATTCACGGTCTTGCGGACGCGCTGCACGCGCCGCTCGCTGTTGGTGACCGTGCCTTCGGATTCGAACGCGCCGGCGGCGGCGGGCAACACGACGTCGGCCCGCTGGGCCGTCTCGGTCAGGAAGATGTCCTGGACGACGAGAAAGTCGAGTCCTTCGATCAGCGTGGTCGCGCGATGCTGGTCGGCCTCTGACTGCAACGGGTTCTCACCAATCACGTAAAGGGTCCGGAGTTCGCCGCGTTCCATCGCGTCGAACATGCCCGACAGGTGCCAGCCCTTCTTCGGGGGAATCGGCACACCGTAGAACTTGTCGAACCTGGCGCGAACTTCGTCGTTCTCGACGTATTGGAATCCCGGCAGGCGATCCGGCAGTGCGCCCATGTCGCCGCCGCCCTGCACGTTGTTCTGGCCTCGCAACGGATTGAGGCCCGAGCCCCAGCGCCCAACGTGACCGGTGAGCAGCGACAGGTTGATCAGCGACAGCACGTTGTGGACGGCCGTGTGATGCTCGGTGATCCCCAGCGTCCAGCAGATGATCGCGCGCTTCGACGTGGCGTAGGTGTGCGCCATCTCCCGGATCACGTGCCGCGGCACGCCGGTCTCGGTTTCCCCCCTGGCCAGGGTCCACGGCTCCACCAAGTCCCGATAGGCTTCGAAACCCGATGTCGCGTGCTCGATGAATTCGTCGTTCGTCAGACCGGCGGTGATGATCTCGCGCGCCATCGTGTTCGACAGGGCGATGTCGGTGCCGACGTCGAGGCCGGCCCACACGTCTGCCCACTCGGCGGAGGACGTCCGCCGTGGATCGATCGTGTACAGCTTTGCGCCGCGCCTGATGCCTTTTAACAGGTGGTGAAAGAAGATCGGGTGCGTCTCCCTGGCGTTCGATCCCCAGAGGAGGATGCAGTCGGTCTCTTCAATCTCGCGGTACGAACTCGTCCCGCCACCCATGCCGAATGCCGTCGCCAGACCGGCGACGCTCGGGGCATGTCAAGTACGGTTGCAGCTATCGAGGTTGTTGGAGCCCATCACCACGCGGGCAAACTTCTGCGCCGCGTAGTTCATCTCGTTCGTGCTCTTCGAGCAGCTGAACAGGCCGAAGGCCTGGCCGCCCAGCGACTCGCGCACCGCGCCGAAGCCTTTCGCGACGCGATCGAGCGCTTCGTCCCACGTGGCCTGCCGAAGCGGGCCCCCGCGAACGTCACGAACGAGCGGATGGACAATCCTGCGCATCCCTCTCATATACCGCCAATTGTAAAGGGGACTGACCCTACAGCTGTGGAAAACGATTCAGATCTTGCACTTGAGGTTATAGATCGAGATCTCAAGTTCTACCGAGGTTGGCAGGTTCTTCGTACTACTGGCACTGGCGTAGGCGCGGCAGGCGGCCGCCACGTCTCCGAGCTTGTCGCTGGCGCGGGCGAGACCAATCCACGCATTCGGGGTCGCATTCAGCTTCGTGGCCCGGGCAAAAGCGTCGCGGGCCTCCTCAAACCGATCGACCTCGAACCACAGCTCGCCCGCCAGTTCATCGATCGGCAAGGGCCACTGCGCCGGGATGCCACCAACAGCCATCTGGTCGGACAGGCCCTTGGCGTGTTCGAGGATCAAGGCCATTTCCTCGCGCTCCTCTTGCGCGGCCGAAATGGCCGCGCGAATAGCGAGCTCGGCGTAGCGTGCTGACATATTGGGGAACTGGTCGAGGGCACGCAGGCGGAGGTTGACGGGGCCCAACAGGCTCACTGCCCCACCCTTCGGGGCCAGTGCGCGTGCGGCGGTCCATCCGTCCATGGCGACACGCCGAACATCCTGTTCCGGCGCCATCACCGGCTGCTGCACGAAGAGCCATGCCACTACGAGGACGATCACGTCGGTCAGCATTTTACGCTGACACCTGGTTACGGACGTGTCAGCGCCACGACCACACCCGTCGATGAATCAGGCACGTCGGCTGGATCGACTGCCGCCGACTCGATCGTGAACGACTGCAGGCCGACCGCGTTTTCGGGTGGTGGTGGCGCGCCCGTACCGGCCCAGATGTTCAACCCGAGGTGGTGATGGTACCCGCCGGCGGCTACGAACAGCGCGCCCGGGTAGCCGCGCAGGATCGGATCGAACCCAATCTGGCCGCAGTAAAACGCTTCGGCCGTCTCCAATTGCGGCACATGCAGATGAACGTGCCCCATGATCGTGCCCGCCTCGAGCCCGCGCCATGGCGTCTCCGCCCCTGGCTCGTCGTAAACGCCTTGCAGATCGAGCGGATCGGTCGCCATCGCGATCTCCCCGTTCAGCAGCTTCTGCCAGCTGTCACGCGGGCGATCGCGATAGATCTCGATACCGAGGCCATCCGGATCACTGAGATACAACGCTTCGCTCACCAGGTGATCGGAAGCGCCAGCGATCGGCCAGCGCGTCTCCGACAACCGGCGCAACGAGCGGCCGAGCGCGGCACGCGACGGCACCAGGATCGCGAAATGGAACAGGCCGCTGCTCCGCCGTGGACGCGGGATCGCGCCCTTGCGTTCGTGCAACTCGATGATGACGCGCCCGCCCGGCGCGCCGAGGCGCGAGACGCGCCCAGCACGGGACGCCTCCTCGAAGCCAAGCACGTCGCGGTAGAACGCCAGCGAACGATCGCGGTCGCTGACCGTCAGGGTGACCTGGCCAATGTGGGCGTCGGCGGGGAGACTCATATGCGTTGGATGCCGGAGCCAGCGGCGGATTTCCGCTCCTATTGGAGCTTCGTCCGGAGGGCCAAGCGGTCGACCTCGACACCGCCGAGCACCACGCGGCTGATGCGGCGGGTGTTCGCGATCGCGTCGAGCGGATTCGCATCCAGCACGACGAAGTCGGCATCGAAGCCCCGGCGGAGCGTTCCCTTGGTCTTCTGCTGCAGGTATTCCGCCGAGCGGCTGGTCGCCGCTACGATCACCCGCGCCGGCGGCATGCCGGCATCGGCCATGGCTTCGAGCTCGAGGTGTTCCGCCATGCCGAACAAGTGATCTTCCAGCCCGGTGTCGGCCCCAAGAATGATCTTCGCGCCAGCGCGATCGAGCCTTGCAAGACTCTGCTCGAGGATGCGATACCGCTGCTGCGCAGCCTCGACCGCTTTCGGGTCACGCTTCCCGAAGTAGGCGCGAAGGCGATCAAGCACCGGCGTCGCCACGGAATCCGTCAGCAGTTGCAGCATCGGATCGCCCGCCGTCATCCATTGCGGCAACGCCGGATACGTTGACTTGCGTGGACTCGACATGTTGCTCATCACATACACGCCGCGCTTCACGATCGCCGTCACGAGCGCATCGTCCATGACCTTGTCGCGAACCAAATGCGCGAACCCATCGATGCCCGCGTCGACCAGATCCACAGCATCATCGTGGTAGAAGACGTGCGCGTTGACCTTCAGGCCGCGCTTATGTCCTTCGTCGATGATGACGCGATACAAGGACGCCGGCAGCTTCGGCGCGCGGCCATTGCGATCATCAACCCAGATCTTGATCAAATCGACCTTGTGGGCGGCGAGTTCCTCAACCGCCCGACGCGATTCCGCTTCGGTCGTGACCTCGTACGCCATTCCGGCATACGTGGCGCCGCCTGGACCGGCGTTCGGCGAGCCGATGCCGCGTCCCGCAACGAGCAGCCTGGCCGTGGGCGCCAACTTCCCGGCCTGCTGGTCGGCCCGCACTTGGTACATCGCGTCGCCGGTTTCAATGCCTTGCGACTGCGCCACTGAAATGCCCCAGAACAGCGCGCGATTCAGATCGTTGATGATGACGTCCGCGGTGTAGTTCTCGCGCACGTAGCTGGCGCCGCGTTGGAACCCGGGATGCACATGCGTCGCTATCAGCGCGGGCATGATGGTCGTGCCGGACAGATCGACCCGACGAATCGATGCGGGCGCTTTGACTTGGCCCTGCTCTCCGACCTGCTGGATTCTGCCGCCGTCGATGAGGATGGCTGATCGTTCGATCACAGCCGAGCCGTCCCCCGGTATCAGACGAGCTCCTTCGTAGAGCGTTTGTGCCACTGCAAGATTGGCCACAGAGACACAGAGGCACAGAGAAAACGCGAGACGCGCGACCACATTCATCGGCTCAAAGAATAGAGGATTTTGATCGGTAAGATGCGCGGTTGGCGGGCGCGGAGCGCCCGAGATTGGCCGATGATCGCGAAAAATGAGTCCTACGATTCAGAAGACTCATTTTGTCGCGATCGTTGGCCAATCGGCAGGCCGGCCGACGGCCGGCCTGCCAACCGCCGAATTTCTCTGTGCTCTCTGTGCCTCTGTGGCTGCCCTTTATGGCTTCGGAATACGCAAGGTCGCGCTGATCATCGCGCTGCCGCTGAGGCCGTAGATCAAAGCCAGGGGATGCAGCTCCGCAAATCCCAATCGAACGACGCCAAACCACAGGTTGTCGTCGACTCTGCCCAGATACTGCGCGACGCCGAGCAGGATCACAATGACGACGCTGGTGGGAATCGGCGTGCCTTCGAAGTACTTCACCTTGCCGGTCGTTTCATCGGCGAGCGCTGAGGCGGTCACGTTGAATCGCGCCAGGCGGCTGACGCCGCACACCACGAAGTACGTCAGCACTGCCATGTCCCACCCGCCGCGCATGCCGAGCGTGAAGCCGAGCACCGCAGGGGCCACGCCGAAGGAGATCACATCGGCGAGCGAATCGAGATCGGCGCCGAGCACCGATTGCCGCTTCTTGTCGAGGCGCGCCACATAGCCGTCGAGCACGTCGAGCACCAGCGCCGCCGGCAGAAGGATGAAGGCGGCCCACAAGAACCGTGACCGGCCGGTGGCCAGGTAGTCGAGGCACAGAAAGATGGCGATCGTGCCGCACGAGGCGTTGCCGATGGTGAGGAAGTCAGCCCATGTGTAGGACCGAATCATCGAGACGTGACGCCGGCGCGGGCTCTCCACGCTATTTCCCTTCATGACTGAGCGTAACATCTCGACCGGCCCTGACAGCTCGGCCATGCTAGGCTGAAATACGTGACTCGACCCGGGCTGCAGAACGCCGGCGATATCCTGATGCGCGCCGTCGACAGCATGACCGACGGCTTCGTGCTCTTCGACGCCAGCGATCGGATCATTCTCTGCAACCAGGTCTACGCGACCATGCTCGAGGGATTCGGCGAGTCCAACTTCAACGCGCAGTCGATGACCGGCATGCACGTCGAAGACATCATCCGCAAGCAGGTCGAATTCGGCCAGCCCATTCCCGCGGAGTATCGCGGCGACGTCGACCGCTGGGTCGCCGATCGCGTCACGCTGCATCAACGCGCCGACGGCGTGCCGCATGTCCAGCAACTGAAGGACGGCCGCTGGGTGCAGTCGATCCGGCACCGCATGCCGGATGGCTGCATGGTGGTGCTGCGCTCAGACATCACGCACTTCAAGGAGCGCGAACGCGCCGCGCAACTGCTGGCGCAGCATGACGCGCTGACCGGCCTGCCCAACCGCCGCGTCCTGCATGAACGACTCCAGCAGGCCATCGCGCGCGCGCGACGTTCGCAAGACACGGTCGCCATCCTGCTCGTCGACCTCGACAGCTTCAAGCAGGTCAACGACTCGCACGGCCACGGCGCCGGCGACGAAGTCCTGCGCCTGACCGCCGATCGCCTCAAGGGCTGCCTTCGCATCACCGACGTCGTGGTCCGCTACGGGGGCGACGAGTTCGTCGTCATCGCAGAGTTCTCAGGCCCGTCGGTCGACGTGAACGCGGTCGCGGCAAAGATCGTCGATGCCCTATCAAGGCCGATCGCTCCGGTATGGAGCACCGCGCCGGCCGCGAAGGAGATTCGGATTGGCTGCAGCATCGGCATCAGCCACTATCCCTACGACGGCGATGACCCGGAAACCCTGATTCGACTGGCGGATTCAGCCATGTACAAGGCCAAGGAGACCGGCAAGAACCGGTACATGCGCCACCCCTGATAACCTTTCCGCGCGTTTCACGTATTAATGGTCATGAAACGCATTCTTCTCCCGGTGCTGGTGGCCGTTCTGGGGTTCTGCTCCCCCGCCGGCGCCCAGACATCCCCTGACCGCCCCGAACAGATCGATGTCCGCGCGGCGACGGCCGAAGACACGCGCCAGTCGCTTCGCGCCCTGCTCGAACAGTATCCGCACGCCGTCGGCGAGATTCTTCGCCGCGACCCGACCTTGATGGCCCGGCCCGACTACATGGCCTCGTATCCGGACCTCGCCAAGTATCTCCAGGCCCACCCGGAGATTCCGCGCAACGTCGAGTACTACCTCGAAGGCTTCGGCTCCTGGCAAAGCTCGCAGCAACTGGACCCAAGCTTCGAGGCGCTCGGCGTGCTGCTGGGCGGCATCGCCGTCGGCTTCGTCCTGGTGCTCTTCGCCGGCGTGATCATCTGGCTCGTGCGCGCGTTCATCCAGCATCGACGCTGGCTCAAGGCGTCGACCGTGCAGGCTGAATTCCACACCAAGCTGCTCGACCGCCTGAGCACCAACGAGGAACTCATTGCCTACGTGCAGAGCCCGGCCGGGCGCCGATTCCTCGAGGCCGCACCGGTGCGAGCCGAAACCGAAGGGCCATCCTTCTCGGCACCGGTCGGCTCGATCGTCTGGTCGCTGATGGCGGGCGTGGTGCTGTCGGTGCTCGGCGGCGGTTTCCGCTACGCCGGGCAGTTCATCAAGGACGATGCGCAGAACGCGATGACGGTGGTGGGCGTGATCATTCTCTCGCTCGGCCTCGGCTTCATCTTCGCGGCGCTGATGGCGTTCGCAGTTTCGTCACGGCTTGGCCTGTTCCCGCAGAAGCCCGCGCCGGAATCACAGTCGACCAATGCGTGAGATCACGCTGACCGACATGGAACGCCTCGGCGCTTTTGACGAAGCCGAACGGACGTTCCAGATGACCGAGGAAGCCTTCAGAGCGTTCTACGAGCTGACGGCCAGGCCAGTCCGGGTCTATCTGGCGCGTATGACCGGCGATGACCGGCTCGCGGACGACCTGCTGCAGGAAACGTATTACCGTTTCCTGCGCGCCAACCTGGTGTTCGACAGCGATGACCACCGGCGCAACTACCTGTTCCGCATTGCCACCAACCTGGTGCACGACCATCGGCGCAAGCCGTTCATGGAAGTGCCCGCGACGGACGCGACCGACATCGCGGACGTGTCCCGCCACTCCGACACAGCGGAGCGCGCAGCGCGACGGCTGGACCTGCACTCGGCGCTCAAGCAGTTGAAGCCACGCGAGCGCAGCATGCTCTGGCTGGCCTATGCCCAGGGCTGGTCGCACGAAGAGATCGCCGCGGCGATCGGCGTGAAGACCGCCAGCCTCAAGGCGATGCTGCATCGCGCGCGGCAGCGGCTGGTCAAACGAATGAATACCGGAGGACGCTCATGACTTTCCTGCGCCAGGGCACGCCCGAGTGCCCGCACGAACAGCAGGTGGTGAACGCGGTGCTGGCCGGGGTGTGGCCGGAACGCTGCGACGACGGCCTGGTCATGCACGCGTCAAGCTGCCCGACCTGCAGGGAAGTGGCGAGCGTCGCGGTGCTGCTCCGCGAAGACGTTGAATCCTCGCGGATCGACGTGCAGGTCCCCGCCGCCGGCCAGGTGTGGTGGCGCGCAGCCGTTCGCGCGCGGCTCGAATCCACGCAGGCCGCGACCCGCCCCATGGGGTGGATGCACGCCATCACCGCGGCGATGGTGCTCGGGGTGTTCCTGGCGATTGTCACGGCGGCGTGGCCGATGGTCCCTGAGGTGATGCAGGCGCTGCGCAACGCGTCCACGGACTTCTTTCCGAGCACCACGGTCGCGACGGCGATTGCCGGCGGCCTGGCGCAGACGGTGCTGATGGGAGTCGCCGCGGCGGCGTTGCTGCTGATCGCGCCAGTGGCGGTGTATTTCGTGTTCTCGCGAGACTAGCGGCACTCGGGGCGCGGCGGCTCCTCCGCCGCGCCGGCCTTCCTCGCGCAGAACCGGAAGTTCGTCCCGCGGCGATCCTGCGTCTCCCAATACTGCGGACACTGCGGCCAGAACTGCACTTCCTCGAGCACTTCCTTGTAGCGGAACACCGCGTCCTTCACGTCGATCAAGGTCGGATGAAACCGGTGCCCGAGCGCACTCTCACGATGAAAGTTCGGCGTTGCCACGCCTTCACACGACGCGATGCGCGGTGACAGTCCGGCCGCTTCGGCCACGAATACGTTGAGCGCCGACGAGCCGAAGGCATTGAAGCCGATCCGCTCGAACTTCAGCCGTGCTCCGTCCTTCATGACCAGGTCGGCGCACCAGCGATCGCTCGCCAGGATCGAGCCGCCGCATTCGAGCTTGATGCTGGCCACGCTATCCACGGTGCCAATCACTTCACGGGCGCGTTCAACTTCGCGCTGTGCCGGCATGTACGAGCACGCCGACACCGGCAGTAGCAAGATGCAGGTAGCACGTCGCAAGACACGCCACGGTTCTCTTGCTACTTGATTCTTGCTACTCACTACCATCGTCCCGACGCGCCTCCCCCGCCAGAGGATCCGCCGCCGAAGCTGCTACTGGAAGACGAGGAACCCGACGACGACGAGCCAGAGCTGCTGGAGCCCCCCATGGTCCATCCGCTCGAGGAGCCGCCGCTCCCGCCTTTGCCATTGTTCCTGAAGGCGTCGCGCCACGACTTGCGCCCACCCAGCCGATAGCCGACGACAAACATCGCGACGGCCCACGGCACCAACGTCGCAAACACCAGCTGGCCGATCACGGCCATGCTCATGAGCAGCGGCATCCCGCCAAAGAAACTGCCGAACAGCACGGGAAATCCGGTCTTGCTCCGCAGACCGATGCCGAGCATGCCGAACCCGATGGTGACGAACAAGCCGAAGAACGGAATCGCGATCCAGTACGGCACGTCATCGCCGCTGTTGCCTTCACTGAACTGCGCGAGTTCTTCCGCGGTCAGCACCTGGTGCCGCTCGACGATCTCGATCACGCGGCCCACGCCGTCGCGAATGCCGCCCGAGTAGTCCCCGTCGCGAAAGCGCGGCGTGAACTGCTCGCGAATCACTTCGCCCGCGAGCCCGTCGGGCAGCACGCCTTCGAGTCCGTATCCGACCTCGATGCGCATCTCGCGCTCATTGGGCGCCACGACCACGAGCACGCCGTTGTCCTGCTGTGCGCGTCCGACGCCCCACTCCCTGAACAGGCGATTGGCGTATTCCTCGATCGACATGCCGTTGAGCGATGCCACGGTTGCGACGGCGATTTCAGATGAGGTCTGCTGCTCGACGCGATCGATGCGGCGATCGAGATCGGCCTCAGTCGCCGGATCAATCACCTCCGCGAAGTCGCTAATGCGGCCGGCCGGCCTGGGGAGGGACTGGGCTGACGCTGCGCATGTGAGAAGTGAGAAGTGAAAAGGGAGAAGTGAGAAGTGAAAAGGGAGAAGTGAGAAGAGAGAGGTGAGAACAATCGCTCTTCGCTTCCAATTTCTCACTTCTGACCTCTCACTTCTCACTTCTCACTTCTCACTTCTCACTTCTCACTTCTCACTTCTC
>CAZVLS010000008.1:0-227312 GCA_964628295.1 uncultured Acidobacterium sp. | reverse complement strand
GTCTTCTGGATCTCCCACAGCATGTCGAGGCTCGGCTTGACGTAATGCTTCGCCGCATCGGCGCGCAGCGGATGATGCAGATAGCTCAGGCCCTCGAGGACCCACGGCTCGCGGCGGCGGTTGTTGACGTCCTTCAACGACGCGAACCACTTGTCGCGCTCGGCAGCGTTGGCTGACAGCGCCGGCATGACGAACTCGAAGCGGTTCTTGCGATCCGGATTCTCGATGCGGGACAACTGCGTCTTCAGCACGTCGCTCCAGCCGTCCACCTGGCGAACCGCCAGCTCCAGCGCCAGCGCGGTGTAGTCGGCCTCGGCCAGCGGCAGTCCCTGGACCTCCGCCTTCTTCTCCCACACCTGGCGCAGCCACGCCACCGTAGGTGGCGTAAGAGAAACGTTGCGCAACGTCCCGAACCACGAGGCCTTCTGGCTCGCCGTGCTCGCCGAGCCCAGGCCCTCGCGCAGCAGCGACTCAAACCGCGCCGCTCGCGCCGTGCGCTGCGGCTGGGTGAGGAACCGCCACCACGTGTTCGACGCGTAGCCGAGGACGCGCGAGGTCATCTGCTCGTCCGACTCGCGCGGCAACGACCTGAAGGTCAGGTCCAGGAACGCCTCCGGGGCGACCTGGCCGTTCAAGAGCGCATCCCACAACGTGACCCACGCGCTGCCGCGCGTCAGCGGGTCGCTGATCTCAGGCAGATTCGAAGTCAGGTAGGCGAGCGTGGTCTTGTCGAGAATGAAGTCGCCGTAGGCCCAGCCCTTGCCGTTGGGGAGTATGTAGCGCGGCGCCGGCCAGCCCTTCGCTTCGGTCACTTCGACCTCGCGGCCGGTCAGTTCAACGTTGACGATCTTCTCGGGGGCGTGGCCACCAATCGCCACGCGCAACTGCTGCGGCCACACGCGGTCCCGATTCCAGGTGTCGCGCTGGCGGAAGGCCAGCTTGGAGATGGCGCCGTTCCTGACCTCGAGCACTGTCTCGATCGTCGGGCGGCCGGGCTGATCGACCCACACGCGGCTCCACTGCTGCAGA
Source organism: uncultured Acidobacterium sp. (assembly GCA_964628295.1). Taxonomy (GTDB): domain Bacteria; phylum Acidobacteriota; class Vicinamibacteria; order Vicinamibacterales; family UBA2999; genus 12-FULL-67-14b. The sequence goes on along the minus strand of CAZVLS010000008.1, from coordinate 226,283 downwards.
TCCATCGGCGTGCGGGCGTCGAGCACTGCGATCAGATCGGCCCACGTCGCGTTGCCGAAGGCGTGCGCCTTCAGATATTCGCGGAGCCCGTCGCGGAAGTTGTCGTCGCCGAGCAGCGCTTCGAGGTGGCGCATCACGATCGGCGCCTTCTGGTAGATGATCGCGCCGTACATCTGGCCCGCTTCGTTCAGGTTGTCGAGCACCTGGCGGATGGGATTGGCGCCCGGCGTGCGGTCCACCTCATATGCGGCAGGGTAGTTCGACAGCAGGAAGCGCAGGTCGTGATTCACCGACGGGAACGACGGGTTGACGATCTTCGCGGCCATGAAGTTCGCGAACACCTCCTTCATCCACACGTCGTTGAACCAGCGCATCGTGACCAGGTCGCCGAACCACATGTGCGCCGTCTCATGCGCGATCACAGAGGCGCGGCCGAGTTGCTGGTTCTGCGTCGCGGACTCGTCGAGCAGCAGGCCCGAGGCGTTGTAGAGGATCTTGCCGGCGTGCTCCATGCCGCCGAACTGGAAGGCGGGGATCGCGACAAAGTCGAACTTGCCGAACGGATACGGAATCGAGGTGTAGCGCTCGAGGAACTCGAGCGCGGTGGCGTGCAGATCGAAGATGGCGTCGCGATTGCGCGCGACCTTGGCCGCATCCGTCTCGCGGTGGAACATGCGGAACGCGCGGCCGTTGCGCTCCGCCGTCTCGATCTTGAAGTCGCCGGCAATGAACGCCACCAGGTACGTGGGCAGCGGCTGCGTTTCGGCAAACTTCACCGTCGCTCGATCACCCGCGGTCGTGCGCGACAGTTCGGCGCCGTTGGCCGCGGACTGCCACTTCGCGGGATGCTCGAGCGTCACCGTCCAGCGGCCCTTCATGTCCGGTTGATCGAACACCGGGAACGCGAGGCGGGCGCGCGCCGGCACGAACAACGTGTAGAGAAAGTCGTTGTTGCGATTGAGCGACGCGTCTCCGGCATTGAAGCCGATGCGGATGGCATTGGCGCCCTCGACCAGCGATGCCGCGGGCACGACGATGTGGCCGTTGGTGTAGAGAAATGGCGTCGTCTTGCCGTTGGCGTCGACCGTCTTGACGTGCTCGCGGCTGGTCTCGAAGTCGAGGACCAGCGGTGCGGACGCGTCTTTTAAGTCAAACCGAATGGTGGTGACGCCAGTCAAAAGAGAGGCGGCAGAGTCAGGGATCGACAGCGCCAGTTCGTAGCGCAGGTTGCTGACGGCCGCGGCGCGGCGCGTGGCCACGTCGAGCGGCACGCCGGCATCGGGCGTGGTGGTTTGCGCTAAGGAAGACGTGACGGTCGCACCGATCGCCAACAGGGCCAGGAAAGCACGCATAATTGCCAACATTCTATGGCAGGCCAGCGGGCTGGCGGCCTGGCGGGCCGGCAGGAAAGCACGGAGTATTCAGATGATGAGCAGACGTGAGGTAGTGACGGCGGGCGTGCTGAGCACGATCGCTACGGCCGGCCCGGCGGAAGCGGCGGAAACGACCGCGACGCAGCAGGGGGAATCTCAGGCGATCCGCGAGGGCCTCAACGCGCTTGGCGACAAGTTGAACGATCTCAAGCAGACCGTCGAGCAGAGCCTGCGCGGCAACTCGATGAACTACGGCAACGTCGGCGTCGTGAAGGGCCGCATCGAGCAGTACGCCAAGACCAGCGGCAAGTTTCCGGACTACTGCGACATCGGCCTCGCGGTGTTCACCGACGTTTATGACTGGCATGTCCGCAACCAGCAGCAGATTCAGATCGTTCGCGTGTCGGAACGCATGGCGATTCAGTTCATGTTCACGCAGTTGATCCTGCGTTGGGAGAACGACATGAATTACGTCGGCACGCCGTTCGATCGATAGGGCGGGTGGGGCTGGTAAGGCGGGTAGGGCGGGTTAACTCGCCCTCATCCATGCGCCCAGCCGTCCGATGCCCTCGTCGATTTTCGCGGTGTCGCGCACGAGAGGGCCGAACGAGATGCGCACGCCGTTCTTCAGCGATTCGCCGAAGCCGCCTCCGGGTACCACCAGCACGCCGGTGGCCTTGAGGGCCTTCGGCACGAACTCATCGGCGTTCATGCCGATGTCGACGACCGTATAGAGTCCGCCGAACGGCGTGAGCCTCGGCCGCTGCAGGTGCGTGTCCACCGCCTTCAGCGTGACGTCCGCGGCGTTCTTGTAGAGCGCATTCGCATCCGCCACGTACTTCTTCAGCGATCCATTCGCGATCGCGACCTTCAGGTACCGCGCCATTGTCATCTGCGACAACGTGTCGGGGCAGAGAATGCTGCACTGCTGCACGCGCTCGAGCGCGTCGATCACGGACGGATGCGCTTCGATCCAGCCCAAACGCCGGCCAAGTCCGCGCGCCCACTTCGAGTTCGAGTGAATGCCGACGATGTGTGGATGATCGGCGGGTGACCATGCGTAGTACGCGGGCGGCTCCTGGAAGTACTGGCACTTGTAGGCGAAGTCCATCGCGAGCCACGCGCCGGCTTCGGCGGTTTTGGCGAGCATCACGTCGGCCAGCGCCTGCGGAACCACCTGGCTGGTCGGGTTGTCCGGTGCGCCGAACAGCACCAGCCGAGGGCGATGGAGATCGAACAGGCGCGAGAACTCGCGCGCGATGCCGGCCGGATCCGTCTCGGGCAAATACGACCAGGTTGCCGGGTCGAGCACGCGCAACCGGACGATCTTGACGCCCGGAACGGCGAAGGCCAACTGGCCTTCGTAGTTGGCGTAGGTCGGATCGAGCAGCATCACCGTGTCGCCGGGATCGAGCAGCGTGCGGAACAGGTCGTGCGTGAGCTGCGTGCTGCCCAAGCCGATGGCGATGTGCTCGGGACCGAGACGCGGCACGCCGAAGACGTGCTCTTCGAATCGCGCGATCTGCTCGCGGCATTCCATGTCGCCGAGCGTGGCGGTGTAGCCGCCACTCTTGTGAAACAACTCCTCGTCTGCGACGACCGATGCGTAGGCCTGGCGGAACTCGTCCGGGGCCGAGTGGTTGACCCAGCCGCCGCCAAACGAAATCACCTGCGCCGGATCGAGCCCCATGGCCAGGATGTTCTGCCGTTCGGCCATTTTCATGATCTGGCGGATGGGCGAGGGGCGCGTGATTTGATCGCGGACGAGTGCCGAAAGCGCGGGGCGGGTCGCGGTATTCATCAGGCCTCCAATGTTATGACAACCATTCCCCGGGGCACCCCGTCAAACAGCATCATGTTTGACGGACTTCGCCAGGACATCACCCACGCCGTGCGCGGCCTGATCAAGAGCCCGGGGTTTGCCGCCGCCTCGCTGATCACGCTCGCTCTCGGCATCGGCGCCACCTCGGCCATCTTCAGCGTCGTCAAGGCGGTGTTGATCGCGCCGTTGCCGTACGGTTCGCCTGAGCGGACCGTGCAGATCTTCGCGAAGTGGGTCAGCTTCGACAAGACGTGGTTGTCCGACCAGGAGGTCGTCGACTTCCGCGCCATGGCGCAGACGCTGGAAGGGGTTGGCAGCTGGAACACCGGCCAGCAGAACCTCACGGGCGACGGCGAGCCGATCCGCGTTGGGGTGGGATTTGTGACCGCCAACCTGTTTGACGTGCTTGGCGCGCGACCCTTCATTGGCCGATCGATCAGCGAGGCGGACGACGCGCCGAACGGTCCTCAGGTGGCAGTGCTGGGTTATCCACTGTGGCAGTCCCGCTATGGCGGCGATCCTGCCATCGTCGGACGCACGGTGATGATCAACGAGCTGCCGGTTGAAGTGATCGGCGTCATGCCGGAGGGCTTCCGCCTGCCGACCGACTTCACCGATGACGCCGCTGAACCGACGCAGATGTGGCGGCCGATCCAGTGGGACATGAACAACCTGACTCGCGGCAGCCACGGCTACTTCGCCGCGGCAACGCTGGCGCCGGGGCAAAGCGCCGCGTCGGTCACCGCGGAGTTGCACGCGATCGCGACGCGACTCACGGAGCAGGGACAGTATCCGAAGCAGATGCAATTCACGGCGTTTGCGGTCCCGCTGGACGAAGAGATTCGCGGCAGCATCCGTCCGGCGATGTGGCTGCTGATGGGCGCGGTGGGTTTCCTGTTGCTGATCGCGTGCGCCAACGTGGCCAACCTGCTGCTGGTACGCGGTGACGCCAGGCTCCGGGAAATGGCCGTGCGCACAGCAATTGGCGCGGCACCCGATCGACTGGTCCGGCAGTTGCTGACTGAGAGCATCGTGCTCGCGGTGCTCGGCGCGACGCTTGGCCTTGGCCTCGCCGCGGCGGGGCTCCGCATCCTCATGGCGATTGATCCCACGAGCCTGCCGCCACTGGCGCCGATTCGTCTCGATTGGAGCGTCGTGGCGTTCACGCTCGCGCTCGGTGTGATCACCACGATCGTGTTCGGCCTGGCGCCGGCGCTGCGCACGCTTCGCGTCAATCTGGTCGAGTCGCTCCGCGAAGGCGGACAAGCCACCGTCGGCGGCCATCGTCAGCGTCTTCGCAGCGCGCTGGTCGCGGCTGAAGTGATGCTGGCCGTGGTGCTGGTGATGGGTGCCGGCTTGATGGTGAAGAGTCTTGCCGCGTTGAGCCGCATTGATCTTGGCTTCACGCCGGAGCACATGCTGACGATGAGCGTGTCGGTGCCGCCGTCGCGGTACGACACGCCGGAAAAAGTCGTGAACTTCTATCGTCAGCTCACGGAGAAGACGCGCGCGGTGCCGGGAGTCGAATCAGCGGGCTTCCTGCGCGTGCTCCCGCTCGCGACGACGATCGGCGACTACGGACTCGATATCGAAGGCTTCCAGGAATCGCCGGGTGTCAACGCGAAGGGGGATTGGCAGATCGCGACGGACGGATCGTTCGAGGCGATGGGCGCGCGGCTGATGCGCGGCCGCTGGTTCTCGGCGAGCGATACCGAACGGTCGCAAGCCGTCGCCGTCATCAACGAGACCATGGCGCGCACCTACTGGAAGAATCCAGAAGAGGCCATCGGCGGGCAGATTCGCGTCGGGTCGGCGATGGATCGCCCGTGGCTCACCGTGGTTGGGATGGTCGCCGATGAACGCCACAACGGTGTGACCGGCGTCGTGAAAGAGAAATTCTACGTGCCGCACAGCCAATGGCACATCGCGACATCCGGCAACTTGATCCGCGGCGGTTTCCTCGTCGTTCGCACGACAGGTGATCCAATGGCCGTCGCCAGCGCCGTGCGCTCGCAGGTGCGCGCCCTCGATCCGACCATTCCGGTTGCGAACATTCGACCGATGGAGGACGTGGTGTCGACATCGCTCGCGACGCCGCGCCTCACGGGTTTCCTGCTCGGCACCTTCGCCGCGATCGCGCTGACGTTGGCGGCGGTCGGTATCTACGGCGTGTTGTCGTACCTGGTGGCCCGGCGCACTCACGAGATCGGCATCCGGCTGGCGGTCGGTGCAGACCGTTCGCAGGTCATGACCATGATCCTCAAGCAGGGCCTGACGCTAGCCGGCATCGGGATCGGGGCCGGCCTGGTGGCCGCGTACCTCGTCACCCGGTTCATGCAAACTTTGTTGTACCAAATCCGTCCAAGTGACCCGGAGACGTTTGTGGTGGTGTCGCTGGCGCTGGTAGCCGTGGCGATCGTCGCGTCGGCAGTCCCCGCATATCGAGCCACGAGGGTGAGTCCGCTCATTGCGTTGAGAACTGAGTAGGCGAAGGCCGATGGGCCAATAGGCCAATAGGCCAATAGGCCGATAGGCCAATAGGCCGATAGGCCGATAGGCCGACAGGAAGGGCGTCAATGATCGCAGATGACTTCAAGTACGGCTGGCGGCAACTGCGAAAGGCGCCTGCCTTCACCATCACCGCCGTACTGACGCTCGGACTTGCCATCGGCGCGAATACCGCCGTGTTCTCCCTCGTAGATGCGGTGCTGCTGAAGTCCATTCCATATCCGCAACCTGAACGCCTTGGCACCATGGGTGCGGTCTACACCCGCGATGGCGCGGAGATTGATCGCAGCTCCATGGCGATCACCGGCGCCGGCTGGAAAGCGCTGCAGGGCAACGCTCGCAGCGTCGATGCCGCGATCTACTCCGGCCTCTCGTCGAAGGTGAGCCTCGTCGCAGCATCCGGGACGCAGAGCGTGGCGCCGCAGCGGGTGAGCGCCGGCTACTTCCAGGTCCTGGGCGTGCGGCCGGCGATCGGCCGCGAGTTCACCGCTGAAGAAGACGTTCCCGGCGGGCCGGCGCTTGCCGTCCTGAGCGATCGCATCTGGCGGTCCGCCTTCAATGGTGACCCGGCAGTGATTGGTCAGACGGTCTCGCTCAAAGGCGAGCCACACGCGGTCGTCGGCGTGATGCCCGCGGCGTTCAAGAGCAACGCGGATGCCGACGTCTGGACACCGATTCGCCCATCAACCACTGGCGAAGGTGGGGGCAATAACTACGGTGTGGTCGCGAGGCTGAAGGAGGGTGTGTCGTGGCCGCAGGCATCGGCGGATGCCGGCGCCGCTGTTGACTCGTCGATGACGCGTCGCACGTCGGACGACGGCGTGACCGTGTCACACCTGCTGACCCCATTGCAGGAGGAGATGGCAGGCGATGTGAGGTTGCCGCTGCTCCTGTTGTCCGCAGGCGTTGGCGTGGTGCTTTTGGTCGCGTGCGTCAATCTCGCCGGGCTGCTGCTGGCGCGAGCAGGACGCCGTACGCGGGAGATCGCGACCCGCCTCGCTGTTGGCGGTGATCGCAGAGCAGTGGTGCGTCAGCTGCTGGTCGAGAGCCTGCTGCTTGCGCTGTGCGGTGGCCTTGCAGGTCTGGTCTTCGGCGCCCTGGCCCTTGAAGCATTGAAGGCGACCGCGACCGACCTGCTGCTCACGTCCTGGGGCGAGGTGACGCTCGATGCGCGTGTCCTCTCGGTCACGCTCGGGCTCACGATGTTGACGGCGATCCTGTTCGGGCTCGTTCCCGCAGTCCAGGCGACGCGGCTTGATGTGCAGGCGGCGCTCGCAGAAGGCGGCACGCGATCGGTGGCCGGAGGCGCAAAGGGATGGCCCCGGCGCTTGCTGGTGATGGCTGAGGTTGCGCTCGGCGTGGTGCTGCTGGTCGGCGCTGGTCTCCTGATTCGGACGTTCGTGTATCTCGAAACGCTGCCGGCCGGTTTCGATCCAAGCCGTGTCGTGACGGTATCGGCGTCGCTCGAGGATGCCCGTTACGCCGGCCACGATCAGGTCGAACAGTTGTTCGGCCGTAGCCTCGAGCGCCTGCGCACTCTGCCGGGCGTGGAAACAGCGGCTGTGTCGCTGGGGCTGCCATACGAACGCATCCTGAACATGGGCGCGCGCATCGTGAATGGCGCGACCAGAAGTGATTTCGTGTTCACGACGGCGACGTACGTATCCCCGGGGTATTTCGAGACGCTTCGCGTGCCACTGGTCGCCGGACGCACCTTCCGAGACACCGACGTGAAGACCTCGGCGCCTGCCGTGGTGATCAACCAGGCGTTTGCAAAGAGTTATTTCAAGGATCGCGACCCAGTCGGGCAGTTCATCTTTGCAAGTGGCAGCAATCGCGAAGTGATTGGTGTCGTCGGCAACGTGTATCAGCGCGGCGGATTCCGCAACTACGGCCCGATCGATGCGCTGCCTGGTTTCTACCTGCCGTTCTCGCAGTTCCCTGGCGGAGGCCTGCGCACCATCCACGGCTGGTTTTCGACCGCGTGGATCGTGCGTCAGACACAGGATGGCGCCGTCAGCGAGACGGTGCTGCGCCGGGCGATGAACGAGATCGATCCACTGCTCGCGGTCTCAGCCGTCCGCGCGGTGGACGACGTGCGTGGCGCGTCGTTGTCGAGGCAGCGCATGTTGATGCTGCTCGTCGGCGCGCTCGGCGGGCTCTCGCTGTTCCTTGCGGCGATCGGCATCCACGCCTTGATCGCGAGTGGCGTGGCTGAGCGAACGCGCGAGTTCGGCATCCGTATGGCCCTTGGCGCCACCGTGGGACAGACGATCCGTGACGCCGCGCTGCCAGGCATCCTGATGGCGGTGGCCGGTCTCGCGATCGGCAGCGCAGCCGCCTACGGCGCCACCGGCCTGATCCGCAGCCTGCTCTGGGGGGTGAAGGAGAACGATCCGATGACCTTCATCGCGGTCACCGCCGCGCTGCTTGCCGTCGCGATCGCCGCCAGCGTCATGCCGGCGCTCCGCGTCCGCAGGCTTGATCCGGTGTCACTGCTGCGGTCTGAGTAGAATCAATCCGGATGTCAGCGACACCGGCAGTGCATTTTCTCCGTCAGCAGAAGGTCCCGTTCAGTGAGCACGAGTATCGATACGAGGAACGCGGTGGCACTGCGGTCTCGTCACGCCAGCTCGGCGTCGACGAGCACATCGTCATCAAGACGCTGATCATGGAGGACGAGAAGAAGCAGCCGCTGATCGTCCTGATGCACGGCGACAAGGAAGTGTCGACGAAGAACCTCGCCAGGCAGGCGGGGCGGAAGACCGTGTCGCCATGCGCGCCCGACGTGGCGCAGAAGCACAGCGGCTATCTCGTGGGCGGGACCTCGCCGTTCGGGACGCGCAAACACATGCCGGTGTTCCTCGAGCGGACAATCGCCGATCTCGAACGCATTTACATCAACGGCGGGCGCAGGGGATTCTTGATCTCCCTGGCACCCGCTGACTTGATCCGCGCGCTGTCGCCGACGTTGGTCGACGCGTCACTCTAGGTCGCGGCGTATCGCCTCGAAGCGGGCGGCGTCGCGTTTCAACCATCGCCCGAACCACAGCAGCCCCATCACTGCAGCGAGAGTGAAGCCGGCCAGCCAGCCCCAGGCGAAACGCAATTGGCCGGGTGACGGCGGCGTGCCGCCGGCCTGCAGCTGGCTCGGGATCCACAGCACATAGACCACGACCTGGGCCGCCAGCACGAACCAGGCGATCCGCCACGCCAGGCGCATGCGGCGCAGCCGTTCCTCTGAGATCGCGATGAATTCCGAGACGCTGGCGGCCGACGCGCGCAACACTCCGCGCCAGTTCCACCACCCGAATCCCACGGCGCCGATCGTGATCGACGCGAGCGACAACATGGCCAGCCGCTGGGCGTCGCTGTCGGTGGCGACGCCGAGATAGACCAGCAACGGCAGTGCGATGCCGGCGACAACGAAGTCCGCGACCAGGAAGGACCAGACCAGCCCGCTGCGTTTCTTGACGTAGTGGCGGATCTGCTCGTCCGTGGCGGTGTCGCGTATGCCGCCGGCCTGCCACTCCGTGGCCCACTGCTTGAAGTCGAGACGTTCGTCGAACTCGCTCATGACCGGACCTCCGCAGCGCCGATCAGGCGCGACAGGGTAGTGCGCGCGCGCGACAGGCGCACCGCGACGTTGTTTTCAGTGATGCCGACAATGTCGGCGATCTCGGCGTGGCTGATGCCTTCGAGCGCGAGGATGACCACCTGGCGCAGTCCCACCGGCAACTCCTGCACCGCCTGCTGCAGTCGCTCGTGCCGCTGTTGCGTCGACAGCGTGCGTTCAGGATCGGGTCCCGGCGCCGGGATCGGGGCGTCATCGGCGAGCGGTTCGGCTCGACGACGTTGGGCGTAGTCGATGTGGCTGATGGCCCGGTTGTGCGCAATGCGGAACAGGAACGTCCGCTCGGAGCACTCGTCGCGAAAGCGGGGCAGGGCCTGCCACACCGCCAGCCAGATGTCCTGCACCAGGTCCTGTTGCCGCCCTGGGTCGCGCTCGTAGCTGGCGGCGAGGCGCCGCAACGCGCGATCGTGCTGGTGCAGCAGGCGCACGCAGCGGTCGTCGCGGCTTTCAGGACTCATTCAGACCGGTAGTCTGCCACGGAGCCAAAACATTACAGGTGTAAGGTGCGCCGGACTCACCGGACTGTTGCCGGCATGATGCAGGTCCTTGGGCAGGCAGTTCGGCAAGTGTTGCGACGGCGATCGCTTTCGGCCGCGGTCATTACGATCATGGCGGTCAGCATCGGCTCGTGCGTGGCGATCTTCAGCATCGTCAAGTCGGTGCTGCTCGACGATTGGGGCTACGCCGACTCCGGCCGTATTGCGATTGTGTGGCACGCGCGGCAGAACGTGCCCGGCGTCGTGGGGATATCGCCATCCGACTACGAGTTGCATCGCTCCTCGCTCACGAGCGCCGAGACGGTGGCGGCGGTCAGTACTCGAGGCGTCAACCTGGGATCAGGCGACTCGCCGACACGCATTACCTGTGCGCGGATGACCGGCGACATGTTCCCTCTGCTCGGTGTGCCTCCGTCGCGCGGCCGGTGGACAACCAGGGATGACGATCGTGGTCATGCGAAGGTCGTGGTGGTGAGCGCCTCGCTGGCGCGTCAGATGGCGGGCACGCTCGACGCCCTGGATCGAAACATCAATCTCGACGGTGAGTCGCATCGCGTCGTCGGCGTCATGCCTGAGTCCTTTGCGTTCCCTCCCGAAGGCGTGCAGGGGCTGACGGCCGCAGAGTGCTGGTTGCCCGCGAGCTTCACCCCGATGGAGCTGGCGATCCCGTCCTTCAGCTACGTGCTGTTCGCGAAGCTGAAGCCGTCCGCGACGCTCGCGCAGGTGAATGCTGAAGCGCATGCCGGAGCGCAACGGATCTGGTCCAGCTATCCGGCCGCGGTGCAGAGCCAGGTGCAACTGACGGCGCGTGCCGTTCCCCTGGCGGAGCAAGCCCTCGCGCGGAGCCGCACGCCGCTGGCACTCTTCGCCGGTGCCGTCATGAGCCTGCTGCTGATTGGTTGCGCCAACGTGTCGAACCTGATGCTGACCGACTTCGAATCGCGGCACACCGAGCTGGCGGTCCGCGCCTCGCTCGGTGCTCCCCGCTGGTCCCTGCTGTCGCAATTGCTGACCGAGTCGATGCTGCTTTCGGTTGCCGGCGGAATCGGCGGCCTCGCGCTTGCTGCCGGCCTGCTGTCGGCCATGGTTGTTGCCAACACCAACGCGTTTCCCAGGCTGGCGAACGCCACCATCGACGGCCCCGCCCTGGTCTTCGCGCTGATCTGTGGGCTCCTCTCAGGAGTTGCCGGCGCGGTGTGGCCGGCACTCCAGGCATCGCGATCAGGTCGCACGCTGCAGGGGTCGGGTCCACGTGTCGCGGTACGGTCGTTTGCCGGCACGCTGTGGCGTCGCGGTCTCATCGCCTTCGAGTTGGCATTGGCGGTGGTGGTTGTGATCCTTGCCGGCGTGCTGGCTCGCAGCGTCTCCAGCCTCAACGCGGTATCGCCTGGATTCGCCGCAGAGGAGTTGCTGACCTTCTCTGTCGCCCTGCCGGAATCGAAATACCGGACTCGAGAGCAGATCACCGCGTTTGGCGAAGAGTTGGCCAGGCGGCTCAAGGGGATGCCGGCCGTCACCGCGGCGTCGCTGTCGACTGCGCCGCCAATTGGAGAGGCCACGGCCACTGTTGTAAGCGCGACGGTCAGTGCGGCCGGCGTGCCGGAATACAAACCGGCGTTGTTGCACGCAGTCAGCAGCGACTACCTTCGGACGATAGGGCTGGCGCTGCGTTCTGGCCGATTTCTGGACAGCACCGACGATCGAGAGACCAAGCCGGTGGCCGTGGTGAATGAAGGCCTCGCGCGCAGTCTCTTCCCGGACGGCCGCATCCTTGGGGAGACCGTCTCTCGAATCGGTAGCCCTGAGCCGCTCACGATCGTCGGGGTTGTTGCCGACACCCGGCAGGCTGGACCACTGCGCCCTGCGGTGCCGGCGTTCTACATTCCGTTCGCGCAGAATGACCAGCCGCTACGCTCGTTGAACTTTGCGTTGAAGTCGACGACACGCGCCGCCGGCGTGACAACCAGCATCAGGCGTACGCTTGCGGATCTCGATCCGGAGGTGCCACCATTCGCGATCAGGTCCGGCGTGGATCTCGTGAATGGAACGATCGCGGTTCAGCGCTTCAACATGCTCGTCATCGGAGCGTTCGCGGCGTTTGCGCTGATCCTCGCGGTCAGCGGCCTCTACGCGGTTCTCGCGCAATCGGTCCAGCAAGCCGGAAGAGACTTCGGCATTCGGCAGGCGCTTGGAGCAACCCGGGCGAGGATCATTCGCGTGGTCCTGGCTCGGGCCCTCGTGCCTGCCATCGCCGGCATCGTCGTTGGAGGGCTCGCGGCATCCGCCGCTTCTCGGCTGATCGCTTCGCAACTGTTCGGCGTGACTCCAAATGACCCGGCCACGTTTGTCACAGCCGGTCTGCTGGTATTGGTGATCACATTGATGGCGATGGCTCCGCCTGCGGCGCGTGCCGTCCGCTCCAATCTCCCGGCGCTGTTGCGCGAAGGGTGAAGAAGCCTAGATCCGCATGCGCATCATGGGTTCGTCCGTGACGACGTATCCCATGGCTTCGTAGAGCGGCTTGCCGAACGCGCTCGCGTTGAGGACGACGCGTTCGATGCCTTCACTGCGGCACCACTCGTGGATCGCATCCATCAATCGGCGCGCGAGTCCCTGTTTACGATGCGCGGGTTCGGTGAACACGTTGAAGATGAATCCGCAGCGCGGATCCATGGTCATCGGGCCTGGCGGCCACGGAATGACGATCATTCCTCCGCCCGCTGCGACGGACCCGTCCGGCGAGATGGCCATCCACCCGCGATAGGTCTGCGACGGCAGCGCGTGACGCAGCCATGTTTCGGTTGCCGCCGACATCTCTTCGAACTGGGCGGGAATGCCCATGTCCCTGAACATTTGCTCACGATGCGAGACGATGCGCGGAATGTCGGCGATCGTGGCAGGACGGATTGAATAAGTCATCGACTAGAATCGTAGCGTCGATGAACGCGCCCCGCCAGTACCGCGCCGGACAAACAGTGGAGGACCACTGCCGGTCGTGTCACGAAGATCGCATCCATACCGTGATCGTCGTGGACGGGCAGGGATATCCGCTGCGCGTGGCGTGCGATTACTGCCGCAGCGAGCACAACTACCGGGGCGGCCCGCGAACAGGTCAGCAGGCCAGCGGGCGAGCGGGCCAGCAGGCTGACAGGACAGCGGGCCAGCCGGCGCCGCCGCGCGGGATCACACCATCAATCTCGTCCACACCCATGCCCATGGACAACGATCTCGAAGCGACGATTCGCCGCATCATCCGTGAAGAGACAGGACTTACGCCGGTCGCGCCGGCGGAGAAGTGGCGTGGCGGTCAGCTCGTGCTGAAGCCAGGCAAGCCGGGCGTGCAGGAGAAGGCAATGCCCATCGACAGCTTCTTCAACAAGGTCGTGATGTTGCGCAACCGGCTGCGCACGCTCGAGCAGCAAGTGAACGCGTCCGAGCTCCCGGACGATCAGAAGCTGAAGCTGCAGGGATACATCACCGGCTGTTACGGATCGCTCACCAGCTTCAACGTGCTTTTCGCTGACGAGGCAGATCGCTTTGTAGGATCAGGAGGCGAATGAAGCGCCTTTCCAGCTGTCTTTGAGCGAGACGGTGCGATTGAAGACCGGCCGGTTCGGCGACGAGTCTGGATCGGCCGCGAAGTAGCCTTGACGCTCGAACTGAAAACGCGCGCCAGCGTCGGCGTGGGCGAGCGAGGGTTCCACCTTGCAGCCCTTCAATTCTTCAAGGGAATGCGGATTGAGGAGCGCGGTGAAGTCTGCGCCTTCCTTCGCGGCCGCGCCTTCCGGATCTTCTGCGGTGAACAGCCGATCGTACAGGCGGATGTCGGCGTCCACCGCGTGCGCGGCTGACACCCAGTGCAGGGTCGCCTTGACTTTGCGGCCGTCAGGCGCGTCGCCGCCGCGAGTGGCAGGATCGTAGGTGCCGCGCAATTCCACGACGTCACCGCTGGCGTTCTTGATCACCTCGGTGCACGTCACCAGGTACGCATTGCGCAGGCGGACTTCGCGACCAGGAGAGAGCCGGAAGAACTTCTTCGGCGGGTCTTCCATGAAGTCCTCGCGCTCGATGTAGATCTCGCGTGAGAACGGCACCCGGCGGCTGCCGAGCGACGCATCATCGGGATGGCTGGCGATCTCGAATTCGTCGCTGTGGCCCTCCGGATAATTGGTGAGGATCATCTTCAGCGGACGCAGCACCGCCATCGCGCGCGGCGCGCGGCGATTCAGGTCCTCGCGCACGCAGTGCTCGAGCAGCCCGACGTCGATGACGTTCTCTTTTTTGGCGACGCCGACACGCGCGCAGAAGTCACGGATTGATTCCGGCGTGTAGCCACGGCGACGCAGTCCCGACACGGTCGGCATGCGCGGATCGTCCCAGCCGCCCACATGCTTCTGCTCGACCAGCTGCAGCAGCTTGCGCTTGCTCATCACCGTGTAATTCAGGTTGAGGCGCGCAAACTCGTATTGACGCGGACGCGCGGATGGCTCCGCATGCTCGATCGCCCAGTCATACAGCGGCCGATGGTCGACGTATTCAAGCGTACAGAGCGAGTGGGTGACGCCCTCGATCGCATCCGACAGCGGATGCGCAAAGTCGTACATCGGGTAGATGCACCACGTCGTGCCGGTGCGGTGATGCTCGGCATGACGGATTCGGTACAACACCGGATCGCGCATCGTGATGTTCGGCGACGCCATGTCGATCTTTGCGCGGAGCACGTGGGCGCCGTCCGGGAATTCACCGGCTCGCATGCGGCGGAACAGGTCGAGGTTCTCTTCGGCGCTGCGATCGCGATACGGCGAGTTCTTGCCGGGCTCGGTCAGCGTGCCGCGATGCTGGCGGATCTCATCCGCCGACAACGAGTCGACGTAGGCGACGCCCTTGCGAATCAGGGTCTCAGCGAACGTAAACAGCTGCTCGTAATAGTCGGAGGCGTAGAACTCGCGGCCGTGCCAGTCGAACCCCAGCCACTTCACGTCGTCCTTGATCGAGTCGACGTATTCGACGTCTTCCTTGACCGGGTTGGTGTCGTCGAAGCGGAGGTTGCAGGTGCCGCCGAATTCTGCGGCCACCCCGAAGTCGAGGCAGATCGCCTTGGCGTGGCCGATGTGCAGGTAGCCGTTCGGCTCCGGTGGAAAGCGCGTGACCACGCGGCCGCCGTTCTTGCCGGTGGCAACGTCTCCGGCCACGATTTCCCGGATGAAGTCCTGCGCCGTTGGCGCAGGGGCTACTGTATTCACGTCCGACATACGTCTGAGCTAATCAGATTATCAGAAGCAACTACGAAGTTCACGAAGACCGCGAAGTCTTTTGAGCACGATGGCCTCGTGCGCGTCGTGGTTGCCCTTAATCAGCGGCGCAGGGGGCTCCGGCGAGGACGGCGAGGACGATCAGCGGGTTCCTTCCGCTTCGCGACAGGCTGTAGCTCGTGCCGCGCGGGACGACGGCAAAGGCGCCTGCAGACACCGTGAATTCGCGTTCCGCGAGCTTGAGGCGGCCTTCACCGCCGATCACGTAGACCATGCCGTCGGCGGCGGCGTGCTGCCGGCCATTCCACGGTTCACGGATCTGCCACAGCAACGCCTGGCCGACGCCGCTGCAGCCGATGAGGCTTTCCTTCTGCGGCTCGCGTCCGGTGATGAAGTTCTTTTCGATGTAGTCGGGCAGCGACACCGTCTTCGGTGCGCTTGGCGGCGGCAGCACCGGTTCGGCGGGCTTCACCGGCTCCGGCTTCGGGGCGGGAGGCGGTGGCGGCGGCGGGGCAGGAGCTGCGTTCAAGGTGATCGACACCTCAGGCTGTGCGGTGCCGGCGCGCCAGGTCAGTTCCTTCTCGAACAGAATGAACTTCTCGTGCGCGAAGCGGACGCGATACGTGCCGGCGCGCAGGCCTTCGATGCGGGTCGCTCCGCTTGCGGGGCTCTGCACCTCGCGATCGACCGGTCCCATCACCGTCACGGTCACGCCTTCGATCGCGCGTCCACTGCCGTCGGTGATGAAGAGCAGCGCCGTCGTGGTGGCGCCGCCAGTGGCCCTGGGTCTCGGCGCCTGGGCCGCCGGCGCGGCCGGCTTCGCGGTAGCGGGCGGCGCTTGCGTCGTCGCCGGCGGTGGTGCCGGTGCCTGAACCAAAGTCAGCAGTAGGAGAGCGACCATGCTCCTAGTATCTCCAGCTTTTCAGGTCAGCACCAGCTGGAGCGGTCTTGAGCATGCGCTCGACGCTGCGGGGGATGAACATCTGGTGATACCGCAGTCGTGACGTGGCGTTGGGGCGGGTGTGGTCGCCGTTCCAGCAGTGCTCGGCGCGATCGCCGTACTGGATGTCGCCGTCAAAGTACGGATCCCTGGTGGTGGACAGGAACTCCTCGGCGAGATAGACGGCGTTGTTCAGGTAGTAGTTGTCCATGTCGCCGACGTAGATGTTCAATTTGCCTTCGAGTTTCTTGCCCAGGCCCTTGTTCCAGTCGCGGCGGATGATGTGCATGAGGTCGAAGTTCTCGCGCCAGTATTCGGCGACCTTCTTGTCGATCACGCCGGTGCGCTTGTCGAAGATGCGCGCGGGGTAGCCATCGGGGCCGACAGGAGAGAACACCGCTTCCCAGACGTCCCACTGGCCGCCCGATCGCGTCTTCGTGCCCAGCACTTCCTCGAGGCGATTCTGTTCCCACACCATCGAGTCCACGTGACCCAGGTAGTTGCGATGCGCGGGTCGCGGCGTCTTCTTCCACGTGTCATCGAGCCAGTAGGCGTTGGTGTCCTTGTAGATGTCGATCGTCGTGTAGGCGCGGAAGTCGATCGGGTCCGGGCACGCGATGTAGGCGCCGTTGAAGAAGTCCGGATACTTCACCTGCGCGGCCATCGCCTCCCAGCCGCCGGTCGAACCGCCGTACATGAATCGTGCCCAGCCCTGGCCGATGCCGCGGTACTTCTTCTCGAGATAGGGGATCAGCTCGTGAACGATGGCATCGCCGTAGGGGCCGATGTTGGCCGAGTTCACCGCGTAGCTGTCGTCGTAAAACGGATTGGCGTGCTGGATCTCGATCACGATCGCGCGCGGAAAGTTCGGGCCGGTCCACTCGCGGTGGAACTGCCACGCGTGCTCCTGTTGCGTGCGGTTATAGCCCTTCCAGTTGAAGCGCGCCGCGAAGTCAGGCGCCAGGTTTGGATCGGGCGGCGTCTCGCGCCAGTTGCTGAGATCCGCGGGGAAGTGCCCGTGATAGATGAACAGCGGGTAGCGCGCATCTGGATGCGTGTCCCAGCCTTCCGGCAGCAGCACGTGCGCGCCGAGATGCATCGGGCGGCCCCAGAAGCGTGACAGGCGCTCGCTGAGGATCTCGTCGTGTTTCACCCACTTCGTTTCCTTCGGCTTTGGCAGCGGCGCAATCGTTTGGTCGAGCGTGATCGACACCGTTCCGCCTTTGCGGGGATCGATCGTGATCTGCTGCGGCGTGCTGTAGACATTGCCCGGCGCGCGGGCCCACTGCTGCCCCTCGCCGCGGTCCATCGGCATCTTCACGACGTGTCCGTCGGCGCGCTTGAACGTTTCGTATTTGTGGATCAGCGCCTGCACCGAATAGGTGCCGGCCGGAATGTCGTTGATGCTCTCGAGGGGGAAGCCGAGGGCCGCCCCGTCAACGGTCGCCGCCGAGCCGGGCCGCAGCCCATCGACGTCAATGCCGAAGATCAACTGGCCGTTGATGCTGTCGTTGATCTGGAACCGCGGCTCGCCCGCGCGCGGATCCCTGGCCAGCATCACGAGCAGCCGGCCGTCGACCGGCTGCGACCCTGCGGATGTTGGGAGTGTGACACTGAACCGCAGAGGTCCACCCTGGGCAGTCGGCGCCGGCCGCGCTGCCACCAGAACGAACAAGCCAAGGACGATCGCCGCGTGGTGTTTGTTCACGCGGCGATACTAACCCGACCTTTGGAACCTTGGAACCCTTCGAACTACTGGAACCTGCGCGTCACTTCTTCCTCTTGATGTGCAGGGCGCCCACGTGGCCATCGGGCTTGCCGTTCGACCAGTTGTGCCAGGCGAGCTTGGCTTCGTCCGCGCCGATGAATTCCCAGTCCATGTTGTGCATGTGCGAGGTCTTGGCCACGTCGATATTGGTGCCGCCCTCGAACTCGTACTTCATTCGGTCGCCGATGATCTCCTTGGCGCGCATCCGTGGCTGCGTCCCGCCGGCGCAGTAGTGGGTCAGGACGACGCTCGAGCCATCGCGGTGATAGACCGTCGTCATTTCATGCGGCGTCCCGACGGGGAAGGACTCGACCACCGTGTTGCCGGAGCCGGTGACCTTGTAGGTGGCGACCACGGCCCCCGGCTTGCCGAACGCGCCGGTCACATCGACCCACTCGCCTTCCATCGCCTTGAGGCGATCGAACGCGGTGGCGGCAGGCTGCGGCGATTGAGCGGCCGCGGGGATCAGGCTGGCGAACAAGGCAATGACAGCAGCGGTTATGACTCGAAACATTGAAGACTGGCCTCCAAGCATGTATTCACCGCGACGCGGCCAAACGTGTACGCGCGTCCTGTAACGCCAGCGCCAGGCCGGCATGGCGTAGGATCGCGCTGGATGTGAAGGAGCGGAAGCAAGCTCGACTTCATGGCTGGGCGTTCGCGAACGAACTGCAAACAGAGGATACTACCGCTGCGTTGGATCGTCGGCTTCGGCCTGTTCGCCCGTTCAACTGTTGGCCTGTTCAAAGGAGTTCGGTATGCGGTCCCTGTTCCTGAAATCGGCGCTGATCCTCACGGTAGTGATGTCGTGGTCCGGCGTGCCGGCCGCCGAGCGCACGAATGCGATGAACGGTTCCAATCCCGCGTTCAAGGCGATTGGCCCGTTGACCTTCAGCCCCGACGGCGTCCTGTTCGCCGGGGATACCCAGTCAGCGGCGATCTTTGCGCTCGATCTCGGAAAGGCCGCGACCGGCGGAGCGCCGGGCGCGACCGCCATTCCCGCGTTCGATCAGAAGGTGGCCGCCCTGCTCGGCACCGACGTGCGCGAGATCACGGTGACCGACCTCGCCGTGCACCCCAAGACCCGCAATGCGTTTGCGTCGGTGATGCGAGGCCAGGGCGCCAACGCCCAGCCCGCGCTGCTGCGCATCGACGGCGCCGGCAAGATCGACGTCGTCGCATTCGCCGACGTGAAGTTCAGCCGCGTGGAGCTGCCGAATGCGCCCGCCGCTAATCCGGGCGATCAGCGCAACGCGCGCACATCGTCGATCACCGACATGGCGTTTGTCGATGGCCGTCTGTATGTCGCGGGCCTCTCGAACGAAGAGTTCTCGTCGAAGCTGCGTTCGGTCAGCTATCCGTTCAACACCATCGACAACGGCACGAGTGTCGAGATCTACCACGGCAACCATGGCCAGTTCGAAACGCGTTCGCCGGTCTACACCTTCGTGCCCTACAAGGTGAAGGGGGAGACCAACCTGATCGCCGGCTACCTGTGCACGCCGCTGGTGAAGTTCCCGGTCAACAGCCTGAAGTCCGGCGCCAAGGTGATGGGCACCACGATCGCCGAACTCGGCAACCGCAATCGTCCCCTCGACATGATCGTCTACCAGAAGAACGGGAAGGAATTCCTCCTGATGTCGAACAACAGCCGCGGCGTGATGAAGATCCCGACCGAAGGCTTCGGCGATGCCGCGAGCATCACCGCGCGCGTCACCACCGAAAAGGGCGGCGTCGGCTACGAAAGCGTGTCGACGATGAAGGGCGTGGAGCAGCTCGACTTGCTCGATGCCAGCCGCACCATCATCCTGGCGCGCACCGACGCCGGTGTCCTCAACCTCGACGTCGTCGCGCTCCCGTAACGTTGTTGATGCTGAACCTGTGGAGCGCGGTCGCGTTGACCGCGCTCCTGCTATTTGCGGGCTGTAACAGCAGAGGTCCCTCCGTCACCGACGGCAGCCAGACCCGCGTCGTCCTCAATACCGACAATCCGCGGCCGACCATCGACCTAGTCGGGGTCGGCGACAAGGAGTTGATCGAGCTCGGCACGCTGAACTCGCGTGAAGAGTGGACGGCTGTGCTAAAGATCTCGGTCGGCCCCGATCAGCCCGCAATGATCGGGCAGTACACGATCGAGGACGGTCGCGTGCGTTTTACGCCAATGTTCCCTCTCGACCGCGGGCGCCAGTATCACGTTGCCTTCCTGCCGCCTGGTGGCCAGCCTGTAACCGCGACGGTCGGGCTGCCTCCCGCAGACACCACGCCGGTGACGTCCGTCGTCCAGGTGTATCCCAGCGGCGATGTGCTCCCCGAGAATCAGCTGCGGCTCTACGTGCACTTCTCGCATCCAATGGGCATGCGCGGTGGACTCGACTTCGTGCACCTGTTCGACGATGCCGGTCAAGAGGTGAAGGATCCGTTCCTGCCGCTGGATGCCGAGTTCTGGAACGACGACCGCACCCGCTACACCGTGTTCTTCGATCCGGGCCGCCAGAAGCGCGGCATTCCGGTCATCGAGGGCATGGGACGATCGTTGACGGAAGGGAAGACCTACACGCTGGTGGTCGATTCCGCGTGGCGCGACGGCAATGGCTTGCCGCTCAAGTCGACCTACAAGCGCACCTTCAAGGTCGGTCCGCCGGACGAACATCCACTCGATCCGAAGTCGTGGAAAGTCTTCCCGCCCGCGGCGAACGCGGTCTCAACTCTTCGCGTCGTGTTCCCGGAGCCGCTCGATCGCGGATTGCTGCTGCGCGCCCTCGGCGTGCTTGGCCCCGATCGGCGTCCGATGGAAG
Organism: uncultured Acidobacterium sp.; assembly: GCA_964628295.1. Lineage (GTDB taxonomy): Bacteria > Acidobacteriota > Vicinamibacteria > Vicinamibacterales > UBA2999 > 12-FULL-67-14b. The sequence continues at coordinate 205,694 of CAZVLS010000008.1, read as the reverse complement.
GTGAGGTCAAGGTCGGCGCGAGCGAACTCGAGTGGTCGTTCACGCCGGAAGACGCATGGAAACCCGGCGCCTACAACGTCCTGGCGTTTGCATCCCTCGAAGACCTTGCCGGTAATCGAATCGGCAGAGCGTTCGAAGTTGATCGGTTCGATCGTGCAGACACATCGTCTGAGCCAGAACGAACGCTGGTGCCGTTCATCGTTAAGTGAAGAGCTCGTTTACTGCATCAGCGCGAGCAAAGCCCAACCCGTCGTCGAGATTCTTTGGGCATAACTCTCTTGATTCGCAGGTCTCGTGGTCTCGGGCCAGCTGCCGTCAGCCTTCTGTTGCGAGACGAGATACTTCTTGCCGCTCGCGATCGCCTCATCCAATTGCTCAGGGCGATACGCCGATCGCGCGAGTCTCGGCTCGGCCTTCAGTGAACTGAGCGCCAGGACGGCCAGCGCCGTGTCGAACACCTGGGGCGCTGCGGTCACGTACGGCCCCCAGCCACCTTCTGGCGACTGACCGGTTCGCAAGATGCTCAGGCAGTTGCGGCGCAGGTTTTCCGCCATCACGTCGCTCGATAACTCCAGCGCCAGCACCGTCGCCGACGCTTCGAGCACGTTCTCTGGCGTCAAGCCGCGAATGAACTTGTCGGTCTGGACGATGGTGAAGTTGTCGGGCTGCATGCCCGACGCTATCAGGGTCGCGCGCGCCGACCAGGTGGCGATGAGCGTGCCGTAGGTCGCCGGCGATCCGAGGCTTTGCGATGAATCGAGTTCCCAGGATCCGTTGGCGTGTTGCTCTGCGACCAGCAACTTGGCTGCCGCCTCCAGATCGGACGAGGCGGCCTTGCCGTGGCGTTCTGCAACCGCCAGCGCGCTGGCAAACTGGATCTTCGCGAGCGTCTTGTCGTCGAATCCGCTGGGCGCCTTGTTCTGATCCCACTGCGATGGCTGCTTCAGGAATGCCAGCGTATCGTCGAGCGACGCGCCGATGTCGTACCCTTTCGCACCCGCGACCAACAGCGCGCGCGTGGCATCACCGTTGTTGTGGCACGAGTAGCACGGGTGCCCGGCTTTCCATTTCGGCACCTCGACCTTGAGATAGTCAACGCCCTTCGCGATGGCAACCGCGTACGGGTCGGCCTTGTCGACCGCGGTCGGCCCCTTCGCCAGCTGCGCCGAGACGCCGATCGACGTGACCAGGACGGCAGCCGCTGTCAGGATTGCGCGTCTCACCATATGCCTGCTTTGCCCTTGACTGAATCGATCAACTTCTGGGGATCGTAGCCGACGCCCTGCTTGAAGACCGTTTCAACCTTGCGGATGTCGCCGATCGACGCGGCGGGGTTGCCGTTGATCACCAGCAGGTCGGCCTGCTTACCCACCGCGAGACTGCCGACCGTCTTGTCGCGGCCCATGTACTTCGCGCCGTTGAGCGTCGAGATTTGAATCGCTTCGAGCGGGGTAAAACCCGCATCGACGAGCAGCTCAACCTGCCGCTGGTTGGCGAATCCGGGTATCACCCCGCCGCCTCCGGTTGGATCGGTGCCGGCGATCAGCAGGCCGCCCGCCTTGGCAAAGGCGCGCTCGAGCGCCATCGCCTTCGGGAACAGCGTCGTATAGATCGAGTCCTTGCTGGCCGACGTGCGCGCGTAGGTCGTCTCGAACTGTTCCCGCAACTGCGGCGTGAGCACTTCAAGACCAGGCGGCTTCGGGCGTCCTGGCGTGAAGGTCTCAAACACCGTCAGCGTCGACGTGATGGCGACGTTGGCTTTGATCAGCGTCTGCACCAGCTGCTTGAACGGCGCGCCGTTCTCGTCGAGTGCGGCAATCGTCTTCTGTCCGACGCCCTGGCCCGGGCACTGATCGGGCTTCTTGTCGGTGACGAAGTCGGTGGCCGCGAAGAAGCCATGTTCCAGGTTGTCGATGCCAAGCGCGGCCGCTTCAGCGTAGGTGACGGAGCAGAGATGCCCGGTGACCTTGATGCCGCGGCGATGCGCTTCGTTGATCGCCGCCGCAAGCTCGCCGCGGGTGATCTGCATGTAGGTCTTGAGCGACGTTGCGCCCTCATCGGTCCAGTACTGCACCTGCCGTCGCGCGTCTTCGGGACCCTTCAGGGTGCGCATCTGGATGAACGTGTTCGGGCCATTCAGGTACGGCGCGGTCGCGTCGATGGCGGGGCCTGGCTTCTGGCCTTCGGCCACGAGCTTCATCATGTTCAGGTCCATGAACCCGTTGACGTTGCCGCCGGTGCGCATGGTGGTCACGCCGCCCGAGAGGTAGAGACGCGAGAAACTCTCGCCCAACTGGCCGTACACGCCGGGACCGTTGGGGTAGTAGAGGTGCTCGTGCACCATCACCAGGCCGGGCATCACGCTCTTGCCGGCCAGGTCGATGGTGTGCGCGCCGGCCGGCACGTCGGTCGTGGACGAGGCGCCGATGGTGGTAATGACGCCGTTGTTGATGATCAGCGTCTGATTCTCGCGTGGAGCGGCGCCGGTGCCGTCGATCACGCGCGTGTTCGTCAACGCGATCAACGGCGCGTCGACCGAGACATACGCACGCACGGCATTCGAAAGCGTGGGCCGCTGCTGAGCAAGGAGCGGGGCACACAAGCCGACGACAGTCAGGACCAGCAGGAGCCGTAAAGCCTTCATCGTTGGACAGTGTATAGTGCCCGCCGAGGAGTTCGCCATGGCCACCCGCGCACTAGTCCTGTTGTTGACGGTTGTCTTCGTTTCATCCGCATTTGCACAGGGTGGAGGAGGCCGCGGCGGCCAGCGCCCACCGCTCACACCTGAGCAGCAGGCAGAGCAGAAGCGCCGCGAGGCGGACACGGCGATCGCCGATGGCGTGCGCCCCATCGACATGCTCGACTCGGTGTGGATGGAAGAGCTGTCGTGGATGGAAGTGCGCGACCAGATGAAGGCCGGCAAGACCATGGCCCTGCTGGGCACCGGTGGCGTTGAGAAGAACGGCCCCTACACCGCGACCGGGAAACACAACTACGTGCTCCAGACCACGCTCGAAGCGATTGCCCGAAAGCATGGGCAGGCGCTCGTGGCGCCGCTGATCACGTGGGAGCCGTGCAATCCCGATCGCGAGAACCTCACGCCGGGCACGTTCTGCGTGACCCAGGACACCTACAAGGCGCTGCTACGCGACGCGATCACCAGCCTCAAGAGCATGGGCATCAAGGACATCGTGATGGTGGCCGACAGCGGCGGCAACCCGCCGGCGATGATCGAAGTGATGAACGAGCTGAACGCGAAGTGGAAGGGCAGCCCGTCGCGCGTGTTCTACATCCCCGAGTATTACGACGAGGATCGCTGGAGCTACGACTACATGAAGAAGACACTGGGCATCACGCAGATCCCCGACGTGCAGTCAGCAACGCGCTGGGATATTCACGACGACTATCACTACGAGGCGCTGGTCGCGGTGCAGGATCCGAAGCTGGTGCGCTCGGAGCAGCGCATCAAGGCGAAGAAGTTCAGCATCTACGGCGTGGAGATTGGCTCCGTCGCGAAGCTGGTGGAGAACGGCAAGAAGCTCGCCGACTACCGCGCGACCATCACCATCAATGCGATCAAGAAGGCGCAGGCCGCCTTCAAGGTTCCGTAAGCGAAACGTAGGGGAGGACTTTAGTCCTCCCGTCTACTCTGGCAACTCTTCGCTCTTGGGCTCCGGCAGGTAGAAGCTGGTAATCAACCCGGCAAGATACACAAACGTCCCGACCATCGTCGCTGCGAACGCGAGTCGCAGCGGCGGTGTCGCGCCGGGCGCGTAGGTCGCCAGCGTCGTGGTGATGAACGCGAAGCCGGTGCCGAGCATGCGCCCGCCAATGTTGGCGGCAAAGCCTTCGCCGGTGCCGCGCAAGTGCGTTGGATACACGCGCGGCAGGTAGTTGCCCCAGAAACTGAGCTGTCCGACGGTGAAGACACCGGCGAGGAACATGCCCCACTGCGTCAATTCGAGGCTGTGTGTCGGCCCGTAGTAGAAGACCAGCGGCATGACGATCAGGCCGGGGATCTGGAAGGTGCGGATCAATCGCTGGCGCGACAGGATCCGCAGCGCGAGCACCGCCAGGAGGAAGCGCCCGGCCAGTCCGCCGAATTCCTGGTAGGCCTGCGTGGCGCTTGCCGTCTGTTGAATCTGCGGCGGCGGCAGGGTGCGCACCTCCTCGATGCCGGGCACGATACGCGGCATCTGCTGAATCGCGCCAAACGCGGCTCCATAGGCAAACGCAAACATCAGCGTCGTCACGATCGTGGTGCGGCGCAGTTCAGGCGTGAACAACGCGGCGATCGACGGGCGGCGCAGCGTGCCCGCGGCCCGCTTCTGTTCCCAGGCCGGCGATTCCGGCAGGAACGGCCGAATGAGGATTAACGGCAGCGCGGGTATGACGCCCGAGATCAGGGTGTAGCGCCACGGAGCGTGACCGCCGGCGATTTCCGGGAACGACGGGCCGTAGGTGACCGCGATGTAGTACGCGCCGGTCACCATGATGCCGCCGATGGACGAGAACGCCTGCGTGTAGCCGAGCGCCGCTTCGCGCTGCTTGGCATCCGGGAAGATCTCTGCGATCCACGCGACGGCGGCTACGAACTCGACGAAGACGCCGATGTAGGTAGTGGAGCGCAGGAACAACAGCATCTCGATGCTGGTCGCGAACCCGGCCGCCATGGCGGAGAACGCGTAGAGCAGGATGGACCACACCAGCACGCGGCGCCGGCCGAAACGGTCCGTCAGGTAACCGCCGATCAGGCCGAAGGCGCCGCCGACCAGGGCGGGCACCCAGAAAAACAGGCCCGTCCACACGTTGAATTCCGGTGTGCCCGGCTTGAGGCCGGTCAGCTCGCCGATGGCGGGACCGACGACGAGCGGCGCCATCAGGATTTCGTAGATGTCGAAAGCGAAGCCGAGCGCGGCAATCGCGCAAATCAGCCACTGCAGGGGAGTGAGACGCGGGCCAGTCATCGGTGGCGAGAGTCTATCAGCAGGACGCGCGCCCCGCGTAGTATGGGGGCTGGAGTGTACGCATCGTGCGATTGAAGCCCGTGTTGGTCCTGCTTTTGTCCCTGCTTTCCGTCCCAGCGTTTGCCCAGACGTCTGCCACCCTGACCGGCCGGGCGGCTGATACCAGCGGCGCCGTCTTACCCGGCGTCACCATCACCGCCGTGCACCTGGAGCGCAACATCTCGCGCACCGGCGTGACGGACGCCGACGGCCGGTACGTGCTGGCGGCGTTGCCGGTAGGTTCGTACGAAGTGCGGGCCGAGCTATCCGGCTTCAAGCCGGTCGCCCGCAAGGGCGTGATTCTGACCGTCGGCCAGGCCGCCGCGTTGGACTTCGCCCTCGAGGTCGGTGGCGTCGTCGAAACGGTCGCCGTGGTGGGCGTGGCGCCGCCCGTCAACACGCGCACGGGTGAACTGAGTTACCTGGTCGACAGCAGCGCGATCGAGCAGTTGCCGCTCAATGGCCGCAACTACACGGACCTGGCGTTCCTGCAGCCGGGCGTGACGCCGTATCCCTTCCGCGATGGCGGTTCGGTGGTGGCGCACGGGCTTGGCATGAGCGTGAATGGCCAGGATCCGCGTGCGAACGTCTATCTGCTCGACGGCACGCTGCTCAACGACATGACCAATGGTCCCGCGGGCAGCGCGGCAGGAACGGCGCTTGGCACCGAGACGGTGCAGGAGTTCCGTGTCGAGACCAACGCCTACGGCGCGGAGTATGGCCGCATGAGCGGCGGCCAGATCAACGTCATTACCAAGTCGGGCAGCAACTCGCTGCGCGGCAGCGCGTACGAGTTTCACCGCAACGACGCGCTCGACGCGAAGAACTACTTCGACACCACGGGCAAGCCGAGCTTCACGCGCAATCAGTTCGGCGCGACGGTCGGTGGTCCCGTGAAGACCGACAAGCTGTTCTACTTCGCCGGTTATGAAGGCCTGCGCGAGAACCTCGGGCGCACGATCACATCGGCCGTGCCCGACGCCAACGCTCGCCAGGGCCTGCTTCCTGACACCGCGAACCCGGGCCAGTTCCTCAACGTCGGCGTGCAGGCGTCGGTCGTGCCGTATGTGAACGCCTATCCCGCGCCGAACGGCGCCAACCTTGGCGACGGCACGGCGCTTCACAGCTTCCAGTTCGATCAGCGCATCGACCAGAACTTCCTGCAGGGGCGCATCGACTACAACCTGACGCCGTCCTCGCAGGTGTTCGCGCGCTACACCTTTGATGATGCGGATCAGCGGCTGCCGACGGACTACCCACAGTTCCCGCGCACGTTCGTCTCGAACAACCAGTTCTTCACGACGGAGCTCAAGCAGACCTACACCTCGAACTTCCTGGGAACCTATCGCTTCGGCTACAGCCGCACGCGGGTGGGGCAGGACGTGGAAGCGAACACCACGCTGCCGCCGTTTGCCGCCGGCCGTCAGTTCATCGGCAACATCGACGTGGGAGGGTTGCAGCGGTTCGGCACGCAGAGCTCCGGCAACCTGCGCCTCCGCCAGGATGTGGCGAGCCTGCAGGCGGACCTGGTCTGGAATCGCGGCCGTCATTTGATCCGCCTCGGCGGCCTCGCCGAGCACTACACGCAAGACATGGTGAATCCGACGTTCAGCCTCGGCACCTACACGTTTGCGAACTTGCGTGCGCTCTTGACCAATACGCCGACCAGTTTCATCGGCCTCACGCCGACCGCGTCATTCGAGCGTCATTGGCCGTTCTGGATTGCCGGCGGATACGTGCAGGACGAGCTCCGCGTGCATCCGCGCGTGACGCTCACCGCCGGCATTCGCTACGAGTTCATGTCGATGCCGGTGGACGAGGGCGGACGCGACTCGGCGCTGGTCACGCTCGCCGATCGCACGGCGCTGACCGGCCGGTTGTACGAGGGCCCCGACTACAACAACATCTCGCCGCGACTCGGATTCTCATGGGACGTCACGGGGGATGGCCAGACCGCGGTGCGTGGCGGCTATGGCCTGTATTACTCCACCAACAGCTCACAGAACCTGATCGTCACCGTCACGAATCCGCCGCAGACGCCGCGCGTGGTCTACCAGGCGCCCACGTTCCCGAATCCGCCGTTCGAGCGCGCCTCCGGCTTGTCGATCCGGCCGGTGCAGTGGGACATCGAGACGCCGTCGATCCATGTGTGGAACGTCAACGTGCAACGCGAGCTCGGTGCCGAGACCGCCATCACGCTCGGCTATGCCGGATCGCGCGGCTTGAACCTGCTGCGCAGCAACGACCTCAACACCGCGACGCCCACCACCGGCGCCGATGGCCGGCCCTTCTTCGCGGCAGGCCTGCCGCGACAGAACACCGCGTGGACCACGATCGAGGCCAAGACCTCTGACGGCGACTCCTGGTACACCGCCTTCATCGTTGATGCGCGCCGCCGCTTCTCGAACGGCTGGTCGATGCAGGCGTCGTACACGTGGTCCGACTCTGAAGACACGACGCAGGCGTCGACGTTCTTCTCTGACGCGACCAACGGCACGACCTCGGCGTTTCCGGAATTCATTCCCGGCTACAACCGTGGTCCGTCGGATTTCAACGTCCGCCACAACCTCGTGGCCAATGCGACGTGGGAGTTGCCGTTCGGACGCAATATGTCTGGTGCGGCGGGCGCGATCCTCGGCGGCTGGCGCGTGTCGGCGATCGGCACGTATCGCAGCGGCTATCCGCTGACGGTGTTCGTCCTGAACAACCGCTCCCGGTCGCAGTGGCAGCCGTCGCTCGGTCCCGGCATCGGCCGCGATCGCGCCAGCTATGCGACGGGCTTCAGTGCCGATAACGCGGTCAACGGTGATCCGAACCAGTGGTTCAATCCGCAGGCGTTCGCGCTGCAGCCGGCCGGTACGTTCGGCAACGTCGGCCGCGGTGAACTCGTGGGGCCGGATCTCAAGCTGGTGGACCTCGCCTTCGTGAAGGACGTGAAGCCGACGGCAGGCACGGGGCTGGAAGTGCGCGTGGAGATCTTCAACATCTTCAACCGCGCCAACTTCGGTGTGCCCAACCTCGTGGCGTTTGCGGGCGCGGCCGATGGGGAAGCGCCGCTTGGCAATTTCGGCCGCATCAGGAACACCGTGACCAGCGCGCGCCAGGTACAGCTCGGAGTGCGGTTCCGGTTCTAGGTCGCTACACTAACGCGCGCACGCAGAGATACTTCGCTCGCCCTTCGGGGCGAGCCTTGAGGGGGATTGATTATGTCGTCGTGGATCGCATTGGCATTTGGCGCCGCACTTTCGTGGGGCATGTATGGAGCATCGTTGCACCGCGGGCAGCTGGCGCTGGGGAGTCCGATGCGCGCATTGCTGTGTGTCGGCGTCGCGTACTTTCTGATCGGCGTGCTCGTGCCTGCCGGTGTGCTCACGTCGCAGGGCGAGATGCGCAACTTCAACACCACGGGCACGATGACCGCGACCTTTGCCGGCGCGCTCGGTGCCATCGGCGCCGTGTTCATCATCTTCGCGTTCCGCAATGGCGGTTCGCCAACTTACGTGATGCCGATCGTGTTCGGCTTCGCGCCGCTCGTCAACGTAATCACCACGATGATCATTCACCCGCCGCAGTCTTCGATTAACCCACTGCTATACCTCGGATTTTTGTTAACGGCTGCTGGAGCCGGAATGGTGCTGTACTTCAGACCGGCCAGTTAAGTCCGGCCGGTAAATGCGGCGGACGCACGTTCGGTATAGGAGTCGTATGAGCAAGCTGGTTCTGGCGATGGTGGTGTGGATGGCGTGGGCCGGCGTGAATACGCTGGCGCAGCATTGGCCGGCGTGGCGCGGCCCGACACACGACGGCGTCAGCACCGAGAAAGGTCTGCCGGATACCTGGTCGGCCACCTGTGCAACGGCTTCAGCGGATGAGGCGGAGGTCTCCGCGATCGGCGGACCATTCGCGGCCGACGCCACGGCAGAGCTGCTGCAGCGCGGTCAGCGGCAACCCGGCAGCAACTTCGAGGGCCGGCCGCTCGTCCCGACGGTGTGCGACAAGATCGAAACCAGGAACGTGGCGTGGAAGCTGCCGCTGCCGGCCTACAGCGGCTCCACGCCGATCATCTGGGGCAACACGATCTTCCTGAACGTTGCCACCGGCACCAACACCGGTGAGCTCGAACTGTGGGCGATCGATCGCAACAAGCAGACCGTGATGTGGAAGCGGCAGATCGTCGCCGCCAACCACATGGAACGCAAGCAGAACATGTCGTCGCCGTCGCCGATCACCGATGGCAAGTACGTCTGGGTGATGACGGGCCTCGGCGTCCTCAAGGCCTTCGACTTTGCCGGCAAGGAAGTCTGGATGCGCGACATCCAGGCCGACTACGGCAAGTTCGGATTGAACTGGGGATACGCCAGCACGCCGCTGATGAAGGGCGACGCGCTCTATGTGCCCGTGCTGCACGGCATGAAGACCGACGACCCGTCTTACATCCTCAAGATCGACAAGATGTCGGGCAAGACGATCTGGAAGGTCGAGCGTCCGAACCCGGCCGTGCGCGAATCGCCGGATGCCTACATCACCCCGGCCTGGATCGAAGCCGGCGGCCGCCCGGAGCTGATCATCACCGGCGGCGACGTGGTGTCCGGACACGATCCCGCGACCGGCAAGGAATACTGGCGCGCCGACGTCCTCAATCCCGATCGCAACGGCGCCTACCGCATCGTGGCCTCGCCGACCATCGTCAATGACCTGATCATCGCGCCGACGCGCGTGAACCCGTTGACGGTGATGAAGCCGGGCGGCAGCGGTGACGTGGCGAAGTCACACGTGGTCTGGCAGTTTGCGCAGGGCCCGGACGTTCCGACCCCCGTAAGCGACGGAAAGTTGCTGTATGTGGTGCGCGACAACGGCATCGCCTACGCGCTCGATGTCAAGACCGGCGCAACGGTCTACGGACCAGTGCGCCTGCCCTCGGGCACCTACAGCGCGTCGCCGATTCTCGCGGACGGGAAGATCTACGTGACGACGGAAGAGGAAGGGTTGACGACCGTGTATCGCGCCGGTCCGAAGTTCGAGATCATCTCGTCGAACCGGCTGTTGAACGACTGCGCGCCTTACTGCCTGAGCACCGTGGCGATCTCCGAGGGCCAGTTGTTCATGCGGACCTCGTCGTTTCTCTGGGCAATCGGCGACCGCCGGAAATAAGCTGCCGGAAACAGGCCTGTAGGGGCGAACCTTTAGGTTCGCCCGCCATCTAGAACCCCCACGCGGTCAACTTATCCACGTCCTTCACGATGATGGTGCGCCCGGTGAATGCCGGGTGCGCCCACATCGCCGAATCCGACACCACGTAGCGCTTCACCTCTTCATAGCGGGCAGGGTTCGTCTTTGCGACGATCAGCTCGCTGTTCGTTGTCGCCAGTAACAGGAACTCGCCGGCGCGCACGATCGACGCGTTCTCCGCTTCGCGCCCCTTCGACAGCCACAGCGTCTTGCCGCTGGTCGAATCAATCGCGAAGAACTGCCCGCGATTCTTGTTCGACAACCCGAATAGCGCATTGCCACCGACGGCCGGCGAGCTCATGTACATCGACACCTGGTCGTTGCTCCAGGCGCGCTGCGCGGTCCACGGCTTGCCCTGGCCGCCGGCGATCCGCACGGCGACGGTCGGATTCTCGAGGCCGGCGTAGATCAATTGGTCGCCGACCACGAGCGGTGTCACCGAGTTCTGTTCATACGGCGTCTTGATCGGCAGTTCCCAAAGTAACTTGCCGTCTCGCGCGTCCACGCCGACGATCCTGTTCTGCGTCTGCGTGATGACCTGCCGTACGCCGGCAAATGTGGCGATGACCGGGGACGCGTACCCAGGGCCGTCACCCGTCCACTGCCACTTCACCGCGCCGGTGGCCACATCCATGGACGTCAACGCGCCGGCGTTCAGGCCGCCGAGGTGCGCGATCACCTGGGTGCCATCGACGAGCGGCGACATGGCGGTGCCGAACTCCGGCAGCACTTTCGGAGCGGGCTTTCGCCACAGCAGCTTGCCGCTGTTGAGGTCGTGAGCGGAGAAAATGCCGCTGATGCCGAACGTGAAGACGCGGCCATCGGCGATTGCTGGTGTCGACTTCGGGCCGGGGCCGTGACCGGTCGCGGCAGGATTCATGGTGTACGGCGCATCGACGCCGTCCTGCCAGAACTGCTTGCCGGTTGCGAGGTCGTATGCCGCCACGATCTCTCTCGTGCCGACCCGCGAATGCAGGATGACGCGATTGCCGGCCACCACCGGTGATGCGTGACCGGCACCAACAGTGATCTGCCAACGCTTCGTCAGTTGAGCGGGCCACACCGCGGGAGGCGTGAAGACCGCAGCCACGCCATCTCTCGCCTGGCCGCGCCACTGAGGCCAATCGGCCGAAGCGAGGGTTCCAAAGGTTACAAAGGCTGCAAGGGTTACAAGGGCCCGCATGTTATTCACCTTTTATCGCTGACGTAATTGGCGTTTTCGACGTGACTCGGATAGCGGCGAGGGAGGCCAGCATTCCGGTGAGCACCACGCCGGCGACCAGTCCGATCAAGCTGGCCCAGGGCAAGGCCTGGCCGCGATTGAGCACGACCGGCATGATGGCGACAAGGGCGCAGCCGGCGCCGATCAGCAGGCCGCCTGCGACCAGCATCATGCCTTCGGACAACACCATCGCTCGCACGTTCGCGGGCGTGAAGCCAATGGCGCGCACCAGCCCGATCTCCTTGCGGCGCTCGAGCACATTGCGCGCGAGCACGGCGCCGAGTCCCAGCGTGCCAAGCAGCAGGCCCAGCGATCCGAGCGCCTGGAACGTGGCGAGATACGTGTTCTCGACCTGGTGATACGCGTCCCACCGCTCGCGCGTGTCAATCACGTCCATGCCGAAGTCTGACAGGCGATCCTCTAGATAAGTTGTTACTGCCGCCCTTTGATCCCCGATCCCTGAGATCATCCACACGCGATAGCCTTCCTGCCGCGGGAACAGCCGAATGAAGGCCTGCTCGCCGATGATCATTTCCGACTGCAGGAAGCTGTCGGCGAGCGCCGCCACGATACGCAGGCGCACGGGTTCGTGTCCCTGCGGCGTGAACGTGAAGTCATCGCCGACGCCGAGGTGAAGGCTGTACATCAACGTCGTCTGGTCAGCGATCGCCGGAATCGCCCCATCGTCAAACGTGCGGTTGAGGAGGCGCCACGGGTTGGCGATCTCGTCCGCGGATTCGGCCATCGACGCCGCAAACGAGAAGCGAGGTGACTCGAGGAAGCGCGGCTCCGGCGCAATGATTCGCGGGTTGGTCGGACGGTAGAGCGTCAGGCAACTCGTTTCATCACCGGGCCGCAGCCGGAAGCGAGTGAAGGCGGCACCCTTCAGGTCGTCGGCGATCAGCCCGAGTTCATCGCGGCCGCTGGCGTCATTGGGATCGTGCATCAGCGGCGCAACCGATTCGCCCATCAATGCAAACCCACCCGTGCCTGACGTCGCGTCGGCAGGCGATGCCGACACATCCTTCTTGAAGGCGCCAACGGTGACGAGCAGGAAGCTCGCAAACGCGATCAACGCCAGGCTCAAGACCGATCGAGCCGGCCGCACCGACGTCTGCCGCACGCCGAGCGAGAACATGCCTCGTGCGCCCCGGCCAAGCGCGCTCGACGCGGGTCGGCGCCTGAGCAGGATGGAAGCCGCGCACAACCCGGCGACGAGCCACGAACCACCGGCACCGAAGAATCCAGCCGTCGGATCGATGCCACCGCTGATGGCCAGTGCGAGCATTGCGAATCCGGCGAGCGCAAAGAAGCCGGCGACGATCCTGGTGATCAGCTTGGCGCGCGCGGTTGGCGCGGGCATGCCGCCTTTGAGCAACGCGCGTGGCGAGCGCCGGCTCATGGCGCGGATGCCGCCCCAGAGCGCGAGCAGACCGACGATGAAGGCCCCGGCGACGCCGGCGCCTAGTGCCGCGGGATCGATATGCAATGCGAGATCACGCGTGCCGACCGCTCCGATCCACCAGGTGCGCAGGCCATACAGGATCAGCGAACCGTATGCGACCGCCGCGATCGAGCCGATGACCGCGCCGGCGGCTGTCAGGATCAGTCCTTCTCGCATGAAGGCTGAGCGAATTCTCGATGGGGAGTAGCCGATCGAAGCCAGGATGCCGACTTCAATGGTTCGTTGCTCGAGGCCAACGGCAAAGAACAGATACGCCAGCAACAGCGCGGAGACGACGAGGAAGAAGCTGAAGTAGAGAAAATACTGGCCGAAGTCCGTCGTGCCTTGCGACGCGGCAGCGGCCTCATCGCGAACGAGCCTGGCTGTCAGGCCGGCAGCGGCGGGATCGAGCGCCTGCGCGTTGATCGACGCGCTTCCGGACAATCGCAGCGACGAGATGTTGCCGTAACGGGATCCCCAGAGCCGCTGTCCATCGGCGAGCGAGATGATCGCCTTCGGCGCGGCCCGATACCTGTCCCAGTAGTCCTCGTCCTTCGGGCGAATGCGCTGCAGTTCCACGGGGAATGGCGGATCCCACGAGGTCATGTCCGCGGCATCGCTGATGCCCGGATAGTCGGGCGTCAGCGTCGGATCCGCGCCCTCGTCTCGCATCGGCAGGATGCCGGAGACGGTGAACTCCGCGCGCGAGGTCGCGAGGCCATCCTCGTCCGACCACAGGAAGTATTCGAGGGTGACTTTGTCACCGACCCTGGCTTGTAGATCAGTTGCAGCCCACTCGTTGAGCCGGATCTCTCCGCGGCCAGGTCCCTTGGCGGCGACCACGGAGTAGGGAATCTCGCGATCGCCCACGCGCATGGTGTTGGCGACGTAGGCCAGTACGCCTTCGGATTGGAGGCCATTGTCGCCGGCGATTGCGCGGATGCCCGAGGCGAGTTCGTCCGTCAGCAGCCCGGCGCGCGTTTCGACGATCGTGCGGTCGCCGGGCGCCTGTCGCAAGCGAAGGCCGAAGTCATCGAGATCTGCGGCCGGCGCGATCACCTGGTTGATGAGATCCTCGGGCCGGTCGTTCAGCGCGAGCAGGATCGCGTTGACGCGATCATCGATCGCAAGGTCACGCTGCAGCCGCTGCATGGGCACGTAGATCGCGAGCACCGGCCCCTGTGAGGGCGCAAGCGAGAACTCGCCCAGCGAGGCGCGGTCGAGGACGCGGGCAACCGTCAGGCGAATGCGTTCGCCGGCGGCATCGCGACGGCCCTGCAACGTTGAGAGGGGAATATCAGTCGGCTTGGCGACACGCAGCGTGATGCTGTCGCCCGCCTTGGCGCCAAGTTCGGCCGCCAGCGCCTCGCTGATGAAGGCTTCTCGGTTCTGTGGCGCCGACGCCACAGCAGGGGAGGCAACCCCGTCTTGGGGCTGCCGGTTGTGAAACTCGAAGAACCGCGTGTCGACACCGTAGGCGGCCACGCGTCCGGCCGTGCGCTGCGATTCGTCGTGCGAGACCGCCGCATCGACCACGATCAGCGGAGCGGCGCCAGAAACAAACTGCGGTGACTTCGACTGGACATCGGCCGCGAGTCCGGCCCTGAAGAACGTCGGCGCAATGACGACCGCGTCGGTATTCCCAAGGCGGCCGAGGGCCAGTTGACGCAGGCTTTCCCGGACCGACGCCCCGACCAGCAGGGCGCCGGCGAGAACCGCCACTGCCACGGCGACGCCCAACACGACGAGCGCATTCGTGCCGGCGTAGTAGCGAAGGCTGGCGCGGGTCAGCATCTGCGTTACTGCGTCAGCTGACCGCGGTTCATCCGCCAGCGCCGCGCGAAGCGGGAGCCAAGCGAGTCACTGTGCGTGACCACGACCATGATGCCCTTGTGGCGGCCGTGCAACTCGATCAGGAGGTCGGCGACGGTCTGTGCGGTATCCGCGTCGAGATTGCCGGTCGGTTCATCGCACAGCACGAGGCGCGGATTGCGGATCAACGCGCGCGCGATCGCGGCGCGCTGTTTCTCGCCGCCGGACAATTCCGCCGGGCGATGATCCAGCCGGCTGCCGAGTCCCACCATGCCGAGCAGCGCCTTCGCTCGCTCGGGCGCGGACGCGTCCGCGTCGCCAACCAGCGTCGGGACCAGGACGTTCTCGAGCACCGTGCACTGCGGCAGCAGGCAATGGTCTTGAAGCACGAAGCCCACATCCCGATTGCGGAACGCCGCAAGGCCGTCCGCCGACAGCGCGTAGGGGTTGGTGCCGTTGAGGTCGACCGTTCCGGTTGTTGGCGGTTCGAGACCGCCAAGGATGTAGAGGAGCGTGCTCTTGCCGGAACCCGATGGTCCCATCACGCACGCCGACTCGCCGTCGTTCAGTGACAGGGAGACGTCGCGGAGAACGGTGAGGTCACCGCCGGGGGTTGGATACGTCTTGCTGAGTTGCGTCGCGGTAAGCATGCAGCACGGCCTCGGCCATGTGTCGAACAGTGTAGTGGTTGCGCACGCCCTCGGCGCCGCGTTGTCCCATCTCGCGCCGCCGCGCCGGATCCTTCCACAGCGGCTCAATGGCGTTCGCGACGTCGCGCCCGGCGTCGGTGGCGGAGAGCGCGCCGCCGCCGGTCCTGGCGATCACTTCCGGGTAGGCGCCATGGTTGGGCTGCACGACCGGCACGCCACAGGCCATGGCCTCGAGCACGAACAGGCCCTTGGGCTCGTGATACGGCGTCGGGACGGAGAGCAGATCGATGTCGTGGAAGAACTGCACCTTCCTGGCGCGCTCCACCGTGCCGCGATACACGAACTCATCGGCGAGGCCCGCCTTCGCGAGGTCATCGATGATCCGTTCGAGATACGGCTTGTGCTCCGGCGGCAGGTAGCCGCCTGCCATCAAGCGCGATGGCGGCATCCCCCTCTCGGTACGCAGAATCCGATACGCCTCCGCAAGATTGTGCAGCCCCTTCTCCGGCGCCACCCTCGCAAAATACCCCAAAGTGAACTGTCGGGGGCTGGCCCCAAACAACGCATTTGCGTTGTTTGGGGCCAGCCCCCGACTATCAGGTGCGATATTTGGGGCCAGGTCCCACTTATTCACCAAGTCGGCGACGTTGACGCCGAGGCCGGCGACGCGCAGCTTCGATTCCGGAATCCGCAGGTAGTCGCGCATGAACCGCGCGTAGTACTCGCTCACCGCGATGAACAGGTCGACGTGATGGATTTGCGAACGGACCAGTTCGAGCGCCTCGGTCTTGAACGGCTCGGGGAGTGCCTCGAGAAACAGATCTTCGCCTTGCAGCGTCACGACGACCGGGCGATCGAGCGCCTGTTTGAGTGGCTGCACGAGGTTGATCAACAGCGTGTAGGGCACGTTGACCACGTCGGGAGCCGGCTCGCTCGTCACGAACGCGATCAGCTTGTCGATCTCCTTGCGCTGGTTGCCGTCCGAGCCGCGCAGCGTCGACACCGTCAAGGCGCCCAGGTGCTTCGCATCCACCGCGATCGAGCCGCTGGTGAAGGCCTTGATCACGGCCGGCGCGTCGAGCAGGCGATCGAGAAAGCGTCCGAGGCGGAACCACGGCATGTGCTGTTCGAGATACACGCTGATGCCGCCGAAGAACACCTGGTCCTGGCGGCTGACGTTCTCTTCGTCGGTCAGCGTCGGGGTGTAGAAGGGCAGCAGCGTGACGTCGTGGCCCTGGCGGATCAACTCCGCGGCCAGCGCGTTGTCGCGCATGCAGCTGCCGCAATACATGCTGGCGGCACCTGCAGACAGCGACAGGATCTTCACGCGCCACTCCTCACGGCCAACTGTGAGCTACGCAAGGCGCTGAATCGCGCGTCGAGCATACAAATGCTCGAACAAGTTGCCTTCGTGCGGCTGATCCCACCCAATCTGCGTCGTCGACATCGGCCCGAAGTTCAGGCGATCGACGTGTGGTGAGGCGACGAAGCGGGCGCGAAACGCTGGATCGTTCGAGATGCACGTCACCACCAGCGACGGTCCAAGGCAATCCGGCAGGTCTTCGGCCTTCACCTCGACGACGCTGGCGAAGGGAAACAGGAATTCTCGATTCGCCAGAGGGTGGTTGGCGTCGCAGCGCACCACTGTCGGCAACACGTACGTGCCGCCGTGGACAGTCGCAACCCTCTCTGCGCCCCGCACGGCGGCTGAGACGTCACGGGCGTACTTGCGTTCCGTGCCTTCTGCGCCATCCGTGGCTAAGTCTGAGTCGATCATTCCGGAAATTCTGCGGCCGGTCTCGGGATCCGAAAACGGCGCGAGCATCGCGGCGGGGTCGTCGGAGGCACGGGGAATCACGGTGGCCAGCTTCTTTGCCAGTGCTTCGGCAATGGCATCAGCGTGCTTGGTGACCCACACGCCCGACGCATTCACGCAGGAGCGGCCGCCGTTGTTGGAGATCGACTCGGCGATGACATCGATGTACTGCTCCCAGTTGTCGGCAAGGTCGGGACCGATGACGACCTTGCTGTAGCCAGGGCCGTGCACTTCGACGCGACCGCCTTCAGCCTTCCAGCGCTTGGTCGAAGCCACGTCGCCGAACACCATGCCGCGTCCGGTGGAGCGCAGGATTTCGTTGCCGCCGGCGTGATCGGTCGGGTAGTAGCCGAACACTTCCTTCGGCGCGCCGGCCTTGATCCACGCGTAGATCATCCGCAGCGGCGTCCACGGTTCCGCGCTGCCTGGCTTGAGCACGAGCGGCATTTTCAGCACCGTCGCCGGCGCCCACAGCGAATGCACGCCGGGTGAGTTCGACGGCAGCACCACGCCCATCGCCTCAGCGCGGGCATAGAAGCTCAACATCTGGCCGTTGACGACGCCGTAGCCGGAGTCGAGCACGGCAAGGTCGAGTCCGCGCGTCAGGCCGGCGAGGACTTCCTCCACCTTGTCCAGCACACCGTGCACCTTCAGCATGTTGCGTCTCACATTGCTGAACGGCGCGCCGGTCGTGGCCGAGACCTGTTCGATGTAGTCCTGTGGTGTCTGGGTCGTCCCGCTGTCCGGATCGAGCGGCAGCGTGTCGTTGAGAAAGTGGCCGGCCGCGCGGCCGGCCATGGCGACCAGGTCCTTGTAGGGGATGGCCTGCAGGCGCGCCCGCGCCTCGCCCTGCTTCAACAGGTCACGGCGGATGAGTCCGATGTTGGCCTGGCTCATCGACACGAACGGCTGGCGCGTGCGGAAGTGCGGCGTGACCACCTGGTTCACGCTGCGATACGGAACGCCCCATCGAAGAATCGGTAAATGCAACATGCTGTTCCTGCTGGCCCGTTAGCCTGCTGGCCCGCTGGCCTAGTAGACCCCTTCGACCACACTCTTTTGGAAGCGGGAGAACGGGCGGACATTTCGCACACCGTCCCACGGATACTGCTCGCACGGCCGCTCGCGCTCGCACTCGTCGCGCTCGAGGAACCGCGGCATGAAGAATTCCTTGGTAAGGGTCGTCAGGCGCGTGCGGCCGGTGGTGCCGTAGTCGACCAGCGTCCATGGATTATCC
The DNA here is from genome assembly GCA_964628295.1 of uncultured Acidobacterium sp. Lineage (GTDB taxonomy): Bacteria > Acidobacteriota > Vicinamibacteria > Vicinamibacterales > UBA2999 > 12-FULL-67-14b. The sequence continues at coordinate 187,278 of CAZVLS010000008.1, read as the reverse complement.
GGGTCGACCACTTCGATCATCGCGCGCGGCGCGGGCGGGTAGTAGATGATCGCCCAGTTGTCTTCCTTCTCCGGCGCCTTGGAGGGGCCAAGACCCATCAGCGTGTTGCCGTACGTCGGCGCGAAGTGCGCGCCCTCCATCAACTCTTCGACCGCGAAGCGATGGAACTGCGGTGTCATTTCAGTGCCGCCGCAGAACACGCCGGTGATGCCGGCTTTCTTGAGCGAGATGCGCTCGCACAGCGCCTCGAGCAACTTCGGCGTGGTGAAGAGGCACTTGATCGAGCCGTGTGCCTTGAGCAGCGTGAGCGCCTGGTCGATGACGTGGCGCTTGTAGAGCTCCATCATCTCCATCTCGCCCATCTTGATCAGCTTGATGACCCAGCGCGGATCGAGGTCCACCATGAAGCACATGCCGCCGCGATACTGCGCGAGGTGTTCGATGGCCAGGCGCAGGCGGCGCGGTCCGCTCGGACCGATGTGCAGCCAGTCGGCGCCTTTCGGGAACTTGTCGTCGGGCAGCGTGGCGCTGTAATTTTCGTAATCGATGCGGAAGTCGTCGATGTTGACGCGCGACTTCGGCACGCCGGTGCTGCCGCCGGTCTCGAACGTGTAGACCGGTTTGCCTTCGTAGCCCTTCGGCACCCAGCGCCTGACCGGGCCGCCGCGCAGCCACTCATCCTGGAAGAGTCCGAACTTGTCGAGGTCGTTGTAGGTGTGGATCTCTTCGCGAGGATCCCAGCCGGCCTTCTCCGCCCACTGTAACCAGAACGGGCAGCCGGTCTCAGGGCTGAAGTGCCATTGCATCAACTCGCGGACCCACGCATCGAGCGTGGAGCGAGCCTTCTCGAGTTCGGGCGCAGCGACGGGCATATCCCACGAATTGTATGACAGGGTGAGCGCCGCGGTGTCTCACCCTGTCATGGAGGGGAAGCAGCTGCTTACTTCGGCATCAACACGGTGTCGACGACGTGAATCACGCCATTCGTGGCCGTGATGTCGGTCTTGACCACGTTGGCAGCGTCAACCATCACCTTGCCGCCCATCGCGTTGACCTTGATCGCGCCACCCTGGACGGTCTTGGCTTCCTTCACCTTCACCACGTCGGCCGCCATCACCTTGCCGGGCACCACGTGATACGTGAGGATCGCCGTCAGCTTCGCCTTGTTCTCGGGCTTGAGCAGATCTTCCACCGTGCCCTTGGGCAGCTTCGCGAACGCCTCATCGGTCGGCGCGAACACGGTGAACGGTCCCGCGCCCTTCAGCGTGTCGACCAGGCCGGCGGCCTTGAGCGCCGCTGCCAGCGTCTTGAACTGTCCGGCGCCAACCGCCGTGTCCACGATGTCCTTGCCCTGCGCCTGCACCGAGGCGCCGATCATTCCCGCGATGGCGACTCCCGCCAGCAACTGAAACACATACGACTTCATTGCCATCTCCTTGTGTCCGTTCGGCTCCGCCAGAGTGGCGCAGCGCCGGTCACGTTGGGTATGACGGCGAGGTGCCAGCAGTGGTTGCGCGGCGGGTGAAAGCTGTTTTCGCCTTGTTCATGAAAAGACAAAGTGTTTAACTGACAGTTGAATGACTTCACCAACCCTCACGCGTGGCCTGCGAACCTACGGCATTGGTGCGAAGTTGCGGGCGCTACGGCTGAGAAAGAAGATGCGTCTCGTCGAGCTGGCGCAGCACACCGGCCTCTCGGCGGCGATGCTGTCCAAGCTCGAGCGCGGCCAGCTGTTCCCGACCTTGCCGACGTTGTTGCGGATCGCGCTGGTCTTCGGGGTCGGCCTCGATCACTTCTTTGCGGCCGGAGCCCCGCAACGCGCGCTGGGCGTCGTGCGGCATCGCGACCGGACGCGGTTTCCCGAGCGGCTCGGGGGCCGCGACACCCAGTGGGAGTTCGAGTGCCTGGATTTCGCGGCGACCGAACGGCGGATGAATGCCTATTGGGTGCGATTTCACCAGCCGTCCAGGCCGAGAACCCATCAGCACGACGGTGGTGAGTTCGTCTACGTGTTGAAGGGGACGCTGGTCATCGAGATCGCGGGAGAGACGCACGAACTGGAAGCCAAAGACTCGATCTACTTCGATCCCTCGCAGCCGCACGCCTACCGGAGCGCCGATGACAGCCCGTGCGAGGCGCTGGTGATGACCGCGCCCTAGCTACGGCACCAGCACGCGCTCGATGTCGATGCGCGTGCCCTTGTAACCGCCGGGACCGTCGTTGAGCGGCAGCGACAGGAAGTACTCGATCATCGGCTTGTCGTCGGTGAGCAATGGACCGCTACCGGCGAACTCACGCATCTCGTCCGGTCCGGCGAGGAAGATGCGACGCAGCGTCGCCACATCCCACGGGAATTGCTCAAAGGTCTTGCGTCTCGCTTCGTAGGCCGTCTGGCTGAGCGTGAACGGTTCCATGCTGCCCAGCATCAGGCTGCCATCGCCCCACAGCGTCGTATACGGGAACACGGACATGAAGGTCCGCATCAGCAGTTTGTACTCGGTCTCGGTGTCGCCGCCGTTCCACTGCATCGCCAATCCGCCGGGAGCGAGACGGCTGCGCACCAGTTCGTAGTACTCCTTCGAATACAACGAGCCCGCTCCCGCATGCCTTGGCAGGATGATGTCGGCCGTGATGACGTCGTACTTCTTCCTCGACATCATCATGAAATTCCGCCCATCGTCCACATGCAGGTGCGCGTTGGGGCGCTTCAACAGGTCGAAGTTGATGTCCTTGAAGAACTCGGAGCCGGCGACCACGGCCTGCGACAACTCAACGACATCAGTATCGACGCCCATCCGTGCCACGGCGCCAGGCGTGGCGCCGCCACCCAGACCGATCACCAGCGCGGTCTTGGGATTGGGATGGAGCATCACGGGCAGCGCGCCAATGCGATGGTGCACGAACGCCGTGCCGGGCGAGTTGTTCGCCTGGTGATTGCCGTCGAGGTACATCACACGCATCGGCGGATTACCGCGTCGATCGTGCACGGCGACGGTGGTCTGGGCGCCTTCTTCCCGCCATAACAACGCCTCGTTGCGGTGAAAGCGTTCGAATGCGACGTCGAATGGATCGACGGCCGCCATTGCGCCGCCGATCAGGAGGAGCGCGCCGGTCGCGGCCACGCCCATGGACATGCCGGAACCGTTCCGACGGTCCGAGAGCGCAAGCAGCACACCCGACACCGTGGCCAGCGACGACACCAGGATCAGGCTGCTCTTGGTACCCAGCCATGGCAGCAAGACGAATCCGGCCAGCACGGATCCGAGAATGGCGCCGAGCACGTTGAGAGAATAGAAGACGCCGGTGCGGCGGCTGGTGTCTTGGGCGCTCGCGCCGCCGATCCACAGCGTCAGGCCGATCGGAAATGCCACGCCAAGCAGGAGCGTCGTGGGCAGCATCGCGATCAAGCTCGATGCGGCCAGTGGCGCCAGGTAAGGATTGACGCCGATGCGTTCGAACAGCGGCGTCGCCGCGTCAGACGCGGCCTGCGCGCGCGTCAGCAGGTTGAAGGACACCACGGCGGCGAATCCAATCAATGCCTGGATGCCGGCGAGCACCTTGATCCACGGCAATCGCAGGCGGAGCAGCGGCGAGGCGAGCGCGCTGCCAAGCGCGATGCCGGCCAGCACGCACCCCAGCATGATCGTGAAGGCGTAGGCCGTCGGCCGCAGGAACACCACCAGCATGCGGAACCAGATGATCTCGAGCGCGAGCGAGAGGAATCCCGAAATGAAGAACGCCCACAGGACCAGCCGCTGCTGCGAGGGAGTGGTGTCGGCGATTGGCGTGGTGGCGGCCGTCGAGTCCGACGTGGCGGACTGGCTCGGCAGCGCGTTACCGGCAACGATGGCAATCAGGCCGATCACCAGGTTGGTGGCCGCGGCGATCTGGAACGACCGCATCACGCCAAGCTCGGAGATGAAATAGAAGCCCGCGACCAGGGCGCCGGCAATCGCGCCGGTGGTGTTGATCGCGTAGAGCAGGCCGATGCGCGAACCGATGGCATCGCGCGTCATCGCCGACTTGATGACCAGCGGCAGCGTGGCACCCATCAGCGAGGTCGGGGCGATCAACAGCAGGAATGCGACGGCGAATCGAATCACCGTGATCGCCGCCAGCGATGACGGCAGCGAGGGATGAATCGAAATCCAGAGCGTCGTGAGCGCGTCGAGCAGGAACGGGGTGCTGAACGCGGTGATGCCGACCAGGACTTCGGCGACGCCGAACGCGACCAGCGGCTTCGGGATGCGCGCCGCCAGCCGTCCGGCCAGCCAGCTGCCGGCGCCGAGACCAGCCATGAAGCCGGCCAGCACCGTGCTCGCGGCGTAGACCGTGACGCCGAACACCAGGGCGAGCATGCGCAGCCACATCACCTGGTAGACAAGCGCGCACGCGCCAGAGCTGAAGAACAGGACGAGGAGTAGGGGCAGGAGCCAGCGGGGGGCGGGCTTTCCGCTCTCGGAGAGGGACACTGCGAGGCAGTTTATCAGACGGTGTTGCGCTTCGGAGGCATCGGAAAAAACGATGACGTCGTGCGGATGTATTCGAGGTATTCAGGTTTGGTCTGCCGCAGCGTCTGTTCCAGCAGCGACACGCCCGAGACCCGGATCAACAGCCACGTCATGATCGCCGGGCCAAGCAGCCCGAGGTAGCCGCCGGTCGACAGCGCGAACAGTCCAAAGCCCCACCACATGACCGCTTCACCGAAGTAGTTCGGGTGACGCGTGTATCTCCACAGGCCGCTGTTCAGGACGCGGCCCTTGTTCGCCGGGTCGGCCTTGAATCGGCGAAGTTGCTCGTCGCCAACCGCCTCGAACAGGAAGCCGAGAGCGAACACGACGGTGCCTGCAAAGTCGAATGGTGACAGCCGCTCCGGCGTCGCCGGCGCGATCGCGTAATACAGCGGCATCGAGATGATCCACGCGATGACCGACTGCAGGAGGAACACCTTGAAATAGCTGAACCACCACCACGAAGCGCCCCGCTCGCGGCGCCACTTCGCGTAGCGGAAATCCTCGCCGTGCCCGATGTTGCGCGCGCCAATATGCCACGCGAGCCGGAGGGCCCAGAGCGCGAGCAACGCGACAACCAGGCGGCCGCGGGCCTGCGCGCCATCGGTCGTCATCAAGTAGGTGAGTCCGATGAGCAGGATGCCAGGCCCCCACCACATGTCGACGATGGAGGAGTTGCGGACGATCAGCGACACGATCCAGAGGATCGTGAACAGCGCGACGACGGCAGCGAGGCCAGTTAGCATGCGATTCGGTTGAATTTGGGGTCAGACCCCGAATTCAACTACTTCTTCGGCGGAAAGCGGGAGAACAGGTAATCGGCGAGCGGTTCTCGCTCCGCTTCCGGAACGGCCGCGCCCCAGCGCACCATTTTGGCGACGGAGTTGGTCCAGCCGGTCTTGCTCAACTTCTGTTGCTCGATGATGTCGGCGTCGTGGCACGACAGGCACGCGCGCTTGAACGTGGCTTCCCCTGCGGCGACATTGCCGCCGTGCGACACGGCAGGCTTCGGCGCAAAGTGGGCGGCCAGGTACGGCTGCAGCACCTCGCGCTCTTCCGGCGTGATCTGCGATCCCCAGCGAATCATTTTCGCCACCGAGTTGGTCCAGCCCGTGAGCGACAGCCTCTGCGAGACGACGATGTCGGCTTCGTGGCAGGACAGGCAACGGGCCTTGAGCACGTCGGCGCCCGGCCCGGCTGGAAGCTGTTGGGCGCCGGCCGCAGAACCAAGAACCAGAACCCAACAGAACCAAACGATTGGAACCCTTGGAACCCTTGGAACCTTTGGAACCTTTGGAACCCGTGGAACCATTCTCATTTGACCTCGATGCGCACCGAGTCGTACTGGTTCCAGAGGTAGCCCGACGGATTCCACTGCGATACAGCCGGCTGCATGTTGCCGCGCGAATCGGTGGCCCGCGACAGGATCAGGTACGACTGCGCCTTGGTGACGTTGAGCGTGTGTTCAAACCGCCGCCACGCAAACTTCGCCTGCTCGCCGGTCAGCCGCGCCGGTTGCCACGTGGCGCCGTTGTCGATCGAGATGTCGACCGCCTTGATGTCGTCTTCGCCGGCCCACGCGAATCCACCTACCATGATCTTGCCGGCGCCGAGCGCGGCGCCCTGCGTCGGCGTGGTGATCAGCGACTTCACGGGCATGCCGCGCAGCGGCTCCATGTCCTTCGCGTCGACTGCGGCGCCCGGTGCGACGCGGCGATTCGGATAGCGATAGCCCGTCGCGACCCAGAAGCTGTCTGAATCCTTGGCGATCAGGTTCAGCGCGTTCAACCACTTGATCGAATACGCGCCTTCCCAGCCGGGCACGATGGCGCGCAGCGGTGAACCGTGCGCGAGCGGAATCGGCTGGCCGTTCATGTCCCAGGCGATGATCGTGTCGGGGTGCATCGCCTTGGCCATTGGCACCTGGCGGACGAACGCGGGCTGCGTGCCGAGCGGGCGATCGGCGGCGTGCATCTCGACGTTGAGCGCGGTCGTCTTGGCGCCGGCCTTCTTGAGGATGTCCGACATGCGCGCGCCGGTGAAGCGCGCAGTACCCACGGCGCCCTTCTCCCACTGGATGCCGGCCGGGGTCGGATCGAAGAACGCGCGGCCGTTGCCGGCACACTCCAGCGTCATCGTCACGGTGTGCGCGGGCAGCTTCTTGATCTCGTCGAGCGACAGCGCCAGCGGGGAATTCACTTCGCCGCCGACCTTCAGTGACCACGTCGCGGCGTCGACCTGCGGCACCGGCATGTGGCACCGGACGTAGAAATGCTCGATCGGCGTGATGAACGAATCAAGCAGCGCCACCGGCGTTTCGAAGTCTGGCGGCCGCATCGAGCGGATGATCAGCTTCTCCTTGCCGAATCGTTGCGCGGCCGTCTGCGTCTGCGCAAACAGGTCGGCGGGGGCAAAGCGGGCAGCGGCGGCAGCGAAGGCCAGCTGGGTCAGCACGTCACGACGAGAAATCATGATGGGGATTATGACGGCAACTGATGGGAGGCGGAAAGCGAATTTCTCTGCGGTCCCGTTATCCGTCTCCCAGCTTGTCGAGGAGCAGGCGCCAGCGGCGGCGCGCGACGGGCATCGTCTGGCCGTTGGCCAGCAGGATCTCGCCGGTGCCGTCACTGAACGGCTTCGCTTCCTTCACCGCGTCCAGCCGGATGATCGCGTTGCGCGAGACCTGGAAGAACGCGCCGCCGTCGAGGCGGCGGGCCAGTGCCGCAAGCGTGGGCTGCATCGACAGCTGCTCGGTGGTGGTCGTGAGATGCGTGATGCCGTCGACGAACACGAAGGCGACGACCTCGGTGGCGGGCACCACCTTGAAGCGGTTGCCGCGCCGCGCGAGGAACCGCGTTGGCGCCATGCCACTGGCCTGCGTGAGTTGCTCGAGGGCGCGGTCGCGACCGGCCGGCGCCGCGGCCACGCGCACACGATCGATCGCGGAGGCCAGGCGCGCCCGGTTGACCGGCTTCAGCAGGTAATCGAGCGCCGACAGCTCAAAGGCGTCTACGGCGTATTGATCGAACGCCGTGCAGAAGATCACCGCGGGTCGCGGCTTGCCAAGCGACGCGGCCACGTCCAGACCGCTGGCGCCCGGCATCTGGATGTCGAGCATGACGAGATCGGGCGACAGCTCGGCGATCTTCTCCGCAGCTTCGATGCCGTCATCCGCCTCGCCGACCACCTCCACATCCGGATGCGCCGTCAGCAACTGCTTCAACCGCTCACGGGCGGGATGTTCATCGTCAACGATGAGCGTGCGAATCATGAGGCCTTCACCACCAACACGGTCACGTCGTCCTGATCCTGCGCGGCCCCGCGATGGTCGCGGACCGCAGCCAGTATGGCGGCGCACACATCCGCGGCGCTGCGATCGCGATGCGCAGAGGCCACCTCGACCAGTCTCGCTTCGCCAAATTCCTCGTCCGCGGCATTGCGGGCTTCGTTCACGCCATCTGTATATGCCACGAACAGCGAACCCGGCGTGAGCTTTAACGAATGCGATCCAAAAGTTCCGGCCTCGATCAGGCCGAGCGCGGGACCGGTGGCGGTCAATAGCCTTGTCGCGGTCGAGGGTGCCGGGGGCAGCACGAAGGCGGATGGATGCCCGGCGTTGACCAGCAGCAGGCGAGACGTTGCCACGTCGAGTGCGCCGTAGATCGCGGTGGCGTAGCGCGCCCCATCCGTCGTGGCGTAGACATCCCGATCAACGGCCGCCATCAGCTCCTCGGGGTCAAGGTGAGCGAGGCGAGCCGCGGTGTTGACGCGCGCCTGAACGGCAGATGCGATCAGGCCGGCAGCGACGCCCTTGCCTGAAGCATCACCGAGGAGCAACGCGTACTCCGCGTCCCTACCCGCCCCACCGGCCTGACCCGCCCTGCCCGCCATGGGAAACACATCGAAGAAGTCTCCGCCCACTCCACGAGCCGGCAGCGATGCCGCCGCGCAATCAAATCCAGGAATGCGGGGCAACTGCCCCGGCCACATATGCGCCTGCACCTGCGTGGCCGCCACGACATCGCGCTCGACCGAAAGCTTTCCGAGCCGCGCGCGCACGCGATCCAGCGTGGCCGCGAGCTTGGTGCGCGAGACCGGTTTCAGCAGATAGTCAGTGGCTTCAACCGCGATCGCGTCGAGTCCGTAATTGTCGAACGCGGTGGCAAACACGATGAACGGACGCGGCTCTGGAAGGGACGCGGCGAGGGCTGTCCCTCGTACTTCCGGCATCTCCACGTCGAGAAACAGCAGATCCGGACGCGTGTCGGCAATTACCACGTGCGCATCGGTGGCATTGCCCGCCTCGCCGACGATGGTGACGCCACCGACGGCTTCGAGCAACTGCCGCATGCGCACGCGGGCCGGCGGCTCGTCATCGACCAGGACGGCGCGGATCAAGCGACCGCCCTCGTCTGCGGCAGCACGATGCGTGCGACCGTCATGTTGGCCTGTTCATCACGCGCCAGGCTGAAGGAGGCGCGATCGCCGAAATGTCCCTTCAAGCGTTCGCGCACGCTGTGGAGGCCAAAGCGCTCGCCCCCCTGCCCTGAGCGAGCGTCCGCGACAGTCCTGGCGCGGTCGCGAGCCGACGGGTCGCGCGGCGCCGGTCCCGTGTTCCGCACGTCCAGCGTGAGCTGATCACCAGCCGATCGCACGATCACGTCGATGCGTCCCGCACCGCGGTCCTGCGACACGCCGTGCTTGACGGCGTTCTCGAGCAGCGTCTGCAGCAGCATCGACGGGATCAGCGGGGCGGGCGCGGCATGGTCCGAGTCGATCGTGAACGTCAGCCGCTGGCCGAAGCGCGCCTGTTCGACGTCGAGATACGCGCGTGCGAAGGTGAGCTCCTGGTCGAGCGGGGCAAACTCGGAATCCGATCGCCGCAGCGTGTAGCGGAACACCTCCGCAAGCTGTTCGACCGCTTCATCCGCCCGCGCGGGGTCGGTGTGGATCAGCGACGCGATTGCGTTGAGCGCGTTGAACAGGAAGTGCGGGTTGATCTGCGCGCGAAGCGCCTTCAACTCCGAGCGGCTTGACTGCACCCGGAGCTCCTGCGCGAGATGCTCCTGCTCGACGCGCTGGCGCTGCAGGCGGATGTTCTCGAGCATGAACCCGAACACGCTGCCCAGCGAGCGCAGCAGCGTCAGGTCTTCCGACAGCAGGGTCTTGCAGTGATCGCCCTTCAGCACCGCCAGCCGGACGATCGCGCCGGACACCGGGCTGGTGAGCTTCACCTCGGTCTGCATCTCCGGCTCGAGGATCGCGCGCGAGCCGACCAGCACCACGATCTTGGCGTCGAAGATCTCGGTGAGCCGCGCTTCCGTGGCTTCAATCAGCGTGCGTTCGTCGGTGGCCGGCTGCATCGCCGCCAGGACGTGCGTCACGGCTTCCACGGGCGTAAACAGGCGCCCGAACCATTTTTGATCCAGCCATCGTTCGGTGCGCTCGTGCACGCGCCGCATCAGCATCGCGATTGGCGCGAGCGCCACGGCCGCCAGCCACGGCCGCACTGACCCGGACGGCAGCTCGCCGAGGAAGGGCAGCGTGATCGCCAGGTAGCCGCCGATCATGCCGACGCTGATGATCAACAGCAGCGCGCGCTTGACCACGAGGTCGTAGAACGCGAAGCGGTTCTCGAAATAGACCGACGCGATCATGAAGTAGATCGGTGCGGCGCGCGAGGCGCGATCGAGGATGTAGACCGGCAGGCGGTCGCCGTCGATCGCCATCAGCGACACGAAGATCGTGATCAGGACGGCGAACAGGAACAGCATCACGTTGCGAAGCCGTTTCTGGTCCAGCGTCATCACGCGGCGCGGCCGTCCCAGCATCAGCGAAATGGAGTAGAAGCTGGCGAGCGTGAACTCGACGCCGATCGTCGTGCCGATGTAGGGGCCGAGCGGCGTGGGATGCGGAACCGCGTCGAGGATCGCGGCGACGAAGTACGCGAACGCCACGACCGAGACGGCGAGCATCACGCCCGGCAGGACCCGGTAGAACGCCGGCGCCGGCGTCGAACCTTGCGGATTCGACTCCAGGTACATGGTGCGCATGATCACCGGCGGAAACAGGAAGGCGATGAACGTGCCCAGATCGAGCCAGCCGCGCTCGGTGGCTCCCATCAGGGTGCGGAACTCGATCAGGGTGTGCAGCACGAACCACGCAGTGCTGATCACGAACAGCGCGATCGCGCTGCGATCGATTTCCTTCTGGACCGCCGGCTCGTAGTCCTTGTCCATGCCCCACAGCGATCGCGAACGGCCAAGGCTGAGCAGCGTGGCCGCGCCGTAGGCATAGGCGCCGAACAGGTAGACGAACAGGAAGAACAGGGAGGCGAAAACCACTCTGAAGGGTTATACGCCAATCCCGTACCCGCCGACGCCTTGCCGCGGCCCAGTGGTGGATTGCAGGGCTCGAACGGTCATGATCGGCATTCGCGTGGCTGTGGCCGGATGGAACGCATATGCTGCGTGAGTAGAGAAGACGAGCAGAAATGATCACCCGCTTTGCGCCCGCCCCCACCGGGCACCTGCACCTCGGTCACGTCGTCAATGCCCTGCATGTATGGGGCGCCGCCCGGCGAGCAGGCGGGGCAGTGCTGCTGCGGATCGAGGATCACGATCGCCAGCGATCGAGGCCCGAGTACGAAGCCTCGATTCTCGAGGATCTCGCATGGCTCGGTTTCGCACATGACGGTCCGGTCGTCCGGCAGAGCGAGCGCGACGCAATCTATCGTGACGCGCTCGCGCGGCTGACCGATCGCGGACTGGTGTTTGGTTGCACATGTGCGCGGTCTGACACCGCGACCGGGCAGCCGTACGCGGGGACCTGCCGCGATAAGGGCATCCCGTTGACGGATGGTGTTGGCTGGCGAGTGCGGTTCGAACCCGGTGACGAACGGTTTGAGGATGCCGTGAAGGGCCCGCAGGTCCAGGATCCGTCCACGCAAAGCGGCGACATGCTGATCCGGGACCGAGTGGGCAATTGGACGTACCAGTTCGCGGCAACCGTAGACGATCACCGCCAGGGCATTACCGACGTGATTCGTGGCGAGGACTTGCTCGATTCCACTGGCCGCCAGATCCGCCTGGCCAGGTTGCTTGGCAGGGCCGCGCCGCCGCGGTTTTCGCACCATTCGCTGGTGATGAAGTCGCCCACCCAGAAGTTGAGCAAGTCCGACGGCGACACGGGCATTCGTGACCTGCGAGCCGCTGGAGCTACGGCCGAGGCCGTGCTCAATCTGGCCCGCAAAGCTGGTAATCTACCCGCATGAAGCAACTCCTGTTTGCCGTCCTGGCGTTGAGCCTGCTCGCGCCGGTGACCTCGCTCGCGCATCCCGGTCACGACCACAAGCTGATGGGGACCATCACCTCCGTCGACAAGAACAAGGTCGTGATGAAGACCACCGAAGGTAAGGACGCGACCTTTGAGGTCGTGCCCACGACCACGTACAAACGTGGCAAGGACAAGGGCATGCAGTCCGAGCTCAAAGCCGGCATGCGCGTGGTCGTCAACGTTGGTGATGGCGTGGCGCCGATGAAGGCCAAGGAAGTTCAGTACTCGGCGCCGGCGACCACTGCTGCCAAGCAGTGACCAGTGCGGCCCTGACCCTCGCGGTCAAGGACGCGACCGAAATCTGGCGCGACGGCCGCTTTCGCTGGGCGGCCGTCCTCCTCATTCTCCTCATCGTTGCTGCCGTTGCCGGCGGCGTTCACAACCAATCCGAGATCGCGCGCCAGCACGCCGACGCGCAACAGGCCGAGCGGGACGTGTGGCTCGACAAGGGCGACATGAATCCGCACGCCGCCGCGCACTATGGCGCGTTCGTGTTCAAGCCGGTGCAGCCGCTGTCGGCGATCGATCCGGGCCTGGATCCGTTCGTGGGCGTCTTCGTCTTTCTCGAAGCTCACAAGCAACAGCTCGCGCGTCATCGTCCGATCGAGGACGCCACGCCCACGCGACGGCTCGGCCAACTGACGCCGGCATCCGCCGCGCTCGTGCTGTTGCCGTTGCTGGTCGTGTCGTTGACGTTCTCCAGCTTTGCCGGCGAGCGAGAACTCGGGACGCTGCGGCCGTTGATGGCGATGGGCATCCGTCGCCGTTCGCTGCTGATCGGCAAGGCGCTGGGCGCCATGCTGCCGCTCGCCGCGATCATTCTTCCGGCCGCGATCATCGGGGGCGGCATCCTGTGGATGAATGCGCCCGCGGATCCCGATGCGCCGATTGGCGCGCGTGCAGCGGGCATCGCGAGCGTCTATTTGATCCACACGCTGATCTGGATCGGCCTTGGGCTCACCGTGTCCGCGCGCGCCAGGTCGCAGGGCGCTGCGCTCGTGGTCTTGCTGGCGTTGTGGTTCGTCAACGCGTTCATCGCGCCGCCGATCGCGATGGCGGTTGCGAAGTGGCAGGATCCGTCACCGTCGGCGATCGAGTTCGCGGCGTCGATCCAGGACGAAAAGGACTCGTGGCCGAGTTGGGATGCGCGCGTTGAGGCGGTGATGACGCGCTTTCTCGACGGCGAGTTCGAGACGACCATGGCCCCCGCCAACGTCGAAGTGACGGCGTTGCTCGAGTCGGAAGCGGACGAAACCGCGCTCTACAACCGTCGCTTCGACGAGCTGTTCCAGCAATATCAACGTCAGGCTCGCACGTTCGAACGGATGGGGGCGCTGGCGCCGACCGTGGCTGCACGGACGTTGTCGATGGCGTTTGCCGGCACTGACGAAGCGCACGACCGCCAATTCGCGGCCGCCGCATCGTCGTATCGCAGCGCGATGCTGACGACGTTGAACGGCGAGCTGGCTGCGTCGGGACGTTTCAATACCTTCGACTACACGCGCGGGCGCGATCTATGGGAGAAGGTGCCGCCGTTTGACTACGACGTGCCGTCGGCAGCGTGGGCATTGTCGGAGCGTTCGTGGAGCGCGACGGTGCTTGGCGCGTGGCTGCTCGCCGTGTCGGTCATGGCGGCCTGGTCGGTGGCGTCGATGAGGGTCGACTAGCGTGATCCTGTTTCTTGCCCGTCACGAATGGCGCGTGCTGACGGCCAACGCGATCGTTCGGCTGGTCGTCGTGGTGTTTGGCATCGCGCTGGTGGCATCCACCGTCCTGGGTATCGCGCGCGCATCGCGCGAACGCGAAACGATGGCGGCCTTCGAGCAGCGGGGCGAACGGCAACGTGCCCAGTCCGCCGACGTGCGTGCGGACGTGGCGGCGAATGAGCGAGGCTGGCTGGCATTGTTGCCGCCGGCGCCGCTCGCGGCGCTCGCCGTGGGCCAGGGCGACGTCTATCCCAACTACATCAAGATCACCGCGCGGTCCCTCGATGCGCTCGTCTCTGGTGATCAGATCGAGCATCCGCTATCTGTGGCAAACGGGCAGTTCGATGCGGCGTTCGTGATGCTGTTCCTGTATCCCTTGCTGATTTTCGCCGTGAGCTTCGATCTCACTGCCAGCGAACGCGCCCGCGGCACGCTGCGCATGGTGCTCTCGCAGCCCGTCACCTTGCGGCAGGTCGTTGCGGGGAAAATGGTCGTAAGGACGTTACTCCTGATCATTCCGGCAATCGTGCTACCCCTCGCGCTGACGGCGTTCGCCACTCCCGTCGACGCGGCGTTCATGCAGCGGGCTCTCCTGTGGTCGATCGTCGTTGCCGCTTACGCGGCGGTCTGGCACGGGCTGGCGTTGATCGTCAATGCGCGCGGACTCAATGCCGCGGCCAACGCGCTCGTGCTCGCCGGCATCTGGCTACTGTTCGTGGTGGTTGGGCCATCGGCCGTGAATCTACTGATCGCGACAAGCTATCCCATGCCCTCGCGCGTGGAGGCAGCGGTGCAGGCCCGCGCCGCCACCCAGGAAGCGGCGGTGCAGGGGAGCCGGGAGCTGGGACAATTCCTGCAGGATCACCCGACCAGCGGCAGCGTTGGCAGGGAAGGCATGCGGCAGTTCGCAGTGTTGCAGGCGCAGCGCGATCAGCGCGTCGCCAACCGCCTGGAATCGGTCGAGACTGCATTCAACGAGCAATTGCAGAAACAACAGCGGCTCGCATCATGGTTGAGCGTGCTGTCGCCGACGATGATCGCACAGGGCGTGCTGCTGGATGTGGCGGGCACGAGCACGTATCGCTACGTGCATTTCCGAGAGGAAGCTGCAGCCTTCCAACGCCAGTGGCGCGCCTACTTCGAGCCACGGGTGCTCGATGCCGCGACCCTGACGCCGCAGGAGTACGCGGCGTCGCCGGTGTTTGCCTATCAGGATGAGCCGGCCTCGTTGATGCGCGGCCGAGTCGTAGTGCCGATTGCGATGATGATCGGTGTCGCGGTGCTGCTGTGGTGGGCGGGTTTCAGGAAGTACAAGGGTTATCAGTTGTGATTGAGGCCGTTGATCTCTGCAAGTCGTTCGGCGCCACGCAGGCGGTTGATCACGTGTCGTGGTCGATTGCGCCAGGTGAAGTGTTCTGCCTGCTCGGTGCGAATGGCGCGGGCAAGACGACCACCATCAACCTGTTCCTCAACTTCATCGAGCCGTCATCCGGTGAAGCGCGCATCGGCGGCTTGAACGTCGTTGCGCACCCGGTCGAGACGAAGAAGAAGCTGTCGTACATCCCCGAGCAAGTGACGCTCTATCCCAACCTCTCGGGTCTCGAGAACCTGCGCTTCTTCACGCGCCTGGCGCAAGTCGCGGCGGATTCGGACGCCGAGCTCCTCGCGATTCTTCAGCAGGTGGGTCTCAACGCAGACCAGGCTCGACGTCGAGTCGGGACGTATTCGAAGGGCATGCGGCAGAAGGTCGGCATCGCGATCACGATCGCGAAGGGGGCGTCGGCGCTCCTGCTCGATGAGCCGACATCGGGTCTCGATCCGAAAGCCTCGAATGACTTCTCCGAGTTGCTGACCGTGCTGAGTGGGCGAGGGGTGGCGATCCTGATGGCGACCCACGACCTGTTCCGGGCGAAGGAGTCCGGCACGCGCGTCGGCATCATGAAGCACGGCCGCCTGGTCGAGTCGCTGGACACTAAGCAGTTTGGGCACAGCGACTTAGAGCAGATCTACCTCCGCCACATGCACGACTAGCGGGCTGCGGCCCCGGTGAGCCCTCGTGTACTCCTGTAGCGACGAGCCTTTAGGCTCGTCGACCCCGTCCGCTCTTTGGCGTTCGCCTGATCCGCGACGAGGTATCGCCCGGCGCGGGACGACACCTCGTCGCGCTCTGTGGCGAACGCGCGGGCGCCTTGAGACCGCTGTAGCGACGAGCCTTCAGGCTCGTCGATCCCCGCCTGTCGGCGTTCGCCTGTTGCGCGACGAGGTATCGCCCGGCGCGGGCCGCTCAGCTCGCCGGTCAAATCTTCGCTCGGCGGATCAAGCCCCCGGCGAACTCGCGTGATCTCTGGCTCAAACAGCGCCTGACGTGGCCTCCGCTCGATTTGTCGGTGAAAAGCATCGAGTCGGCTCGTTCGAGGCCCGAGCCGGTCGATACCTCGTCGCGCTCTGCTGCGAACGCGCAGTCGCTATTGAGGATGCTGTAGCGACGAGCCTTCAGGCTCGTCGATCCTCGATTTCGAGCGCCATCCGAATGCGATGGAGCATGTGCCAGGCGGTCTTCTGTGTCACTCCAATGGTTCCCGCGAGTCCGTGGCTGTTGATTGGAGACTTCGAGTTGGCGACCAGCCAGAGGCAGGGCAGCCACTTGTCGAACCCAAGCGCGGAGTCTTCGAAGATCGTGCCTGTCTTGAGCGTGAATTTTCTCTTCGGATGTCGCGTGCCGCACTCCCACCCTTGGCGGGACGAATCAAAGTAGACCTTCTCTGAATGACACTGCGGGCACCGCACTCCGCCTGGCCACCTGCGAGACGCGACGAATTGCAGGCAATGGTCGGCATTTGAGAAATGGGCCAATGCCTCCACGAAGGTGTTGGGTGTCGTCTTGCGGGTGGTGTGTTTCCTCCGCCGTTCAGCGTTTCGCGCCTTCCTCATTCCACGTCAGCGCGGCCCGAGGGTATCTTCGGGTTCTTTCCCGGACGCATCGACCGAGGTATCTCGTCCCGCTCGGCCTTGTACGCCTCGGCGCGCTTATCAACCGTCTCTTTGGAAACCTTCAGAAGACGATCAGTGAGATCACGGAATGCCTGGTATTCCTTTGATGGCCTAGCCATGCGATCACCTTCTTGAACGACGAGTTGAATTTGTGGCCCTCCGGGGAGTGCATAGCCAGCCCGAACAAAAAAGTTATCGGAAACGGCGCCCAACCTCTCGCAGTTTTTACCCCATAAAGTATATTATGTCGTATAAACTTTACATTTGGTCAAGCATGGTTTACAGTTCCGTCAGGAGCTGAACATGCTGACTGCCATCCTTCATCGCCGTGGCAAAGCCGCCGAGAAAGCGGCGGAAGCCGCCAAGCTCACCGGGAAGCACGCAGGGGAAGTCGTTGAGGCGACTCGACGGGTGTACGGCGTTCGTCTGCTCGTGGCGGGGCTGCTGTGGGTCTCGGTGTTTCTCATCGCGCGCGGGTTGTTGGCGCTGGAATTCGGATCGCCGCTGATTCGATCGGCGATCGCGCTGGCGCCGGTGCCGTTCTTCATCTGGTATCTCGTCGCGTGGACGAGAGGCGTGAAACAGATGGACGAACTCGAGCGGCGGATCGAGCTCGAAGCGCTCGGCTTCGCGTTCCCCGCGGCGCTCGTGTTGCTGATGACGCTGGGGTTGCTCGACGTCGCGATCACGCTCAACCCGGATGACTTCAGCCTGCGCCACGTCTGGGCAATGCTGCCGCTGCTGTATTACATCGGCCTGTGGCGGGCCAGGGCGCGCTACCAGTGAAGAATCGCCTGAAAGTGCTGCGCGCCGAGCGCGACTGGTCGCAACAGGAGCTGGCCAATCACCTCGGCGTGTCGCGACAGACGATCAACGCGATCGAGACCGAGAAGTACGACCCAAGCTTGCCGCTGGCCATGAAGATTGGAAAGCTGTTCGGCCTTGGCGTCGAGGCGATCTTTACTTTGGAGGAATAGGCGCGATCGCGTCGGTGAGCGGGCCGTTGAGCTCGTCGTAGACCCGGTGCAGGAACCAGTCGACGAGCTGCACCTCAAAGGCGCGATTCACGGCCGGAACATCGCCGGTGATCGCGACCATCAGGTCCTTGATCTGCGGCATGATCTCGACGCGCGCACTGTCAGGATCCAGGCCGCGTGACTTCGCGTCCGCGCCGCGCGTCACTAATGCCTTCATGACCGCCGTCGTGGCCTTGAGCAGCTTCTCGTCACGTAATGGCTCGCCGTGGCCGGGGACGATAATCGAGGCGTCGAGGGCGTCGATGAATTCGAGCGTCTTGATCCAGCCGGTGGGGTAGGAGCTCAAGGCGAAGGAGACCGGATTGACGAGGAGATCCCCGGTGATGACGATCTTCTCCTTCGGCAGATAGAGGAACGTGTCGCCGGGCGTGACCGCGCGATCGACGTTCAGCAGTTGCACCTCGCGACCGCCGAGCGTGATGACGTGCTTGTTCGTGTAGGTGACTGTGGGCAGCGTGTGCTGCACGCGGGTCTTCTGTTCGAGGAAGAACTTCGCATCCGCCAGGGCCTGCTTCAACTGCGGCAGGTTGGCGGGAGGCGGTGTCGCGCCTTCGGCTTTCGCAATGCGCTGCTCGAGTTGAGCAATGTAGCCAGGCAACTGCGCATCGAGCCCGGGCTTGTTGAACTCGATCGCCGGCCCCGCCATCATCGCCTTGGTCTTGTCGTGCGCGATCACCTGCACACCCGGGAACGCGCGCGCGTAGACCTCGGTCCCATACCAATGGTCCCAATGCCAGTGCGAGTTGACGACGTAGCGAACCGGCTGCGAGGTGAGGGTCTTCAGGTCGGCGAGCACGGCGGCCGCGGCCGATGGCGTGCCGTTGGTGTCGAACACCAGCACGCCACCGCCTTCAGAAATACTGTTCGAGATGATGACGATCGAATTGCCGTCGAGGCCGACCTCGCCATACGGCGCGGTGCGATACAGGTAAATGCCGTCGGCGATCTGGATCCTGGTGGGCGCCGGCCGGGCCGGAGTTTGCAGTGCCGTGAGCGCGAGGAGGGCAGCCGCGATAGCGGTCTTCATCGAGAGAAGTTAATCATCCACTCGCTCTTGCCGCTCATGAAAAATCGCGCGGTGGCGCCGGCCAGTTTGTCCGTCCCGGTACCGAGTGACGAACCGACGACTTGCGGGTACCATCGGCCGCCGCTCAGGATCTTCTGTGGCGCGGACCAGAGCGACGGATCGTCGAGCCGCGGCGCGAACGACACGTAGATCCCTTCCTGCCCGTAGGTTTCATCCTTCGCCCGGTTGAGCAGCATCACGTACTGCTCGATGGCGGTGTTCCAGTGAACGGCGGGTCCCCAGAACGCATCCACCTTGTCGTCGCCGTCGTGCCACGCCTGCGTCGGCGCGACGAGCGGCGTGGCGGAGAAGTAGGTCCACGCCGGCACCAGGCGCTGCGTGCCTGGCAGTCCGGGAACGAATTCAATGCGGCGCGAGTTGTCCCACACGCCGGAGCGCCATACTTCCACGCGGCCGTTCGGGCGATCACGATCGGCCCACGCCATGCGCGCCACCGCCACGCCCTGCGATTTCTGCCGGGTTGGGTACTGGCTGTAGAAGATGTAGAGAAACTGCTTGTTGGCGTCGAGCATCACGCTCAAGTCGCCGACGCCGCCAATCACATAGCGGTTCGAGGAGCTGCACGCGATCGCCGCCTGTCGCGCCTGGATGACGACCCCGAGGTCCTGCCAGGTGCGTCCGCGATCGGTCGACTTTGCGGCGCCGATGCGCGGCACGAAGCGGTCGTCACGCCCGCATCGCGATGCGGGCCACTCGTTGTGGTAGAAGCCGTACCACGTCTCGACGCCATCCGAAACGACCGCCTCCATCCAGACGCCGTAGCCGGGATGCGGCGTCAGCGTGACCGCGCCGGCCGGGCTCACGCGGCCGACGTCCACACCGGACGCAATGGACGGCACACCGGAGTGCGACGTCATGATGAACATCTTCTGCTGACCGCCGTCGAGGTCCCACATCACCGGGCTGTTGGAATCGACCGTTCCCGGCAGCGTGATCACCGGCGCCGTGGTCAGCCACACCTTGAAGGCGGGCGCGGCGGCGAACGG
This sequence comes from uncultured Acidobacterium sp., assembly GCA_964628295.1. Classification (GTDB taxonomy): domain Bacteria; phylum Acidobacteriota; class Vicinamibacteria; order Vicinamibacterales; family UBA2999; genus 12-FULL-67-14b. The sequence continues at coordinate 167,625 of CAZVLS010000008.1, read as the reverse complement.
CGTCGAGATGCCGACAACGATGAGTGCGAAGACGACGCTAATCAGCGGACGTGCCAGGAAATACATCAACCTCAACCATTCGGCGCCGGCACACGTGCCTGACTGCCACTAATCACTACGGCGGAATCCCGCCGTTCGTTTAGGCAATCGGTTCCGATCGGTTATTCTTCAGAGATGTCTCCGGTTGTCTCGACAGTAGTTGATGTCGACACGGTGCAGGGTGAAATCGCCGAGCTGCAGCGGGCGTTTCACGGTCCGGACAATACCGCTGCCACCTTCACGTCGAAAATCAACAGCGCCCAGCTCACCGTGACGCGCAACGGCGCGTCAGATTTCCAGGATCGGCAGGTCTACCTGTATGTCGATGGGGAGTTGTGGGGGAAGGTGAAATACAACCGGCCGGTGACGCGCGAGATTCCGCCCGGCCGTCACTCCGTGCGCGCGTTCAACACGCTGTTCTCACACACGATCGAGATTGATGCGGTGGCAGGCGAGCACGTGCGCCTGAAGTGCAGCAACTCGCTGGGAAGGGGCGGTTGGATCATGATGGTGATCTGGCAGATCGCCGCCCTTCGGGTCAGACTCGAGCGCGAGTAACTACTTTTCCTTCACGATCTTCGACGCGGTGATCCACTTGCGGCCGTCCTTTTCGGACACGGTGCCGGTGATCGTCACCTTCATCGGCTCCATGCACGCTTCGCCGGTTTCCTTGGAGACGTCGTTCTTGGTGACGTAGTACTCGGCGGTCGGCTTCTTGGCATCGCCCACCATCAGGACGTCCTGGCATTCCTTCGCGTCGGGACGCTTGAGAAAGCACTTGGCGCACACCATCTCGCCCTTGTAGGTCTGGTCGGCGGCGGCGAACGCCGGCACGGCCACTGCCAGCGCGCCCAGGGTGGCGATCATTTCACGTCGGGTCATCATTTCGAAATCTCCTGTAGCGACAAACCTGTAGCGACCAACCTTCAGGTTGGTCGACCTCTTATTGTCCCGGTTTTAGCCCCGGACGTTCAACCAGCTCGATCCGCGCGCCCGCGGGCCCCGCCACATACGCGAAGTTGATCGACGGCCCGTTGGGGAGCGTCAGCGGGCGTGGTTCCGAGGTCAGTTGAACGCTCTGGGACTTCAGCTTGGCGACCGTGTCGTTCAGCGGACCCACCGAGCGCCAGCCGATGTGATCGATCGCGCGGCCCTGGCTCGGTTCCGCCTCGCCCTTGGTGATCAGCACCCACACGCTGCTGAAGCCGTCGTAGTCGTAGCGAATGCCGTCGATGGTGCCCTTGAGGCGGTCCTTCTTGCCGCCGAACTTGTCGAGCAACCACGCGAAGCCTTCATCGGGATTCGGATTGCGCAGGTGCACATGATGGAGGCCGAGCAACCCGGGATCCTGCACGACTTCGATGCGCGTGCCCCACGGATCCTCGAGGAACGCGAGCTTGAACAGCTTCGGCACGTCGCGCACGGGCGACGTCACCTTGATGCCCGCCGCCTCCCATTCCTTCATCTTCGCGTCGAGATCGGGGACCGAGAAGCCAAGGTGATCGATGGCGCTGCCGGCGCTGGGCTTCGCCGTCTTGCTGACCAGGAACATCAGGCGGGTGCTGCCGTACATGATGCGGTTGGGCGCCTCGGTGATGCGGCGTCCGCCGGGAATGTGCTTTTCGTACCAGGCCGACGCTTCAGCGGCGTCCGGCACGTTCAGGTGAATGTGGTCGTAGGGGTATGTCGGCGTCTGGGCTGTGGGCGCGCTGCTGAACAACCCGAAGACTCCGCCAATCACGAGGCACCGGACGAGATATCTGGAGACGAGGTTCATGGCGGCCTATTGTATGCTGACGCGAAGTCACCGGAGGGGTTGGTTGAAACGATTCGGCGCGATGTTCCTCGTGTTGTTGATGGCGGGCGTGGTCACGCTTTCGGCGCAGCCGAAGCGGACCTTTACCAACCCTCGGCCCGAGCCGTATTTCAAGACGCTGTTCCCCAATGCGGGCGGTTTCTCGACGTTCGGCGGCACGCCGCTGCACTACAAGGTCTACGGCGTCGACCCCAAGACGAATCCCAACGCGCCGCCGATCGGCTTCATCTTCTGGACCACCGACGTGGTGCCCACCGACATCGGCTATCACGGGCCGATTCATTTCCTCGTCGGCATGGACACGCGCGGCATCATCCAGAACGTGATCATGGACTACAACTCCGAGCCGTACGGCTACTTCTCGGTGGACCCGCCGAAGTTCGTCGAGCAGTTCAAGAACAAGAGCATTCGCGATCCCTTCCAGATCGGCAAGGACATCGCCGCGGTCTCGCGGGCCTCGATCACCATGAATCACGCCGCGCGCGTGATGCGTGAGGCCACGCGGACCATGGCCAAGACGTTCCTGAAGCCCGAAGACCTCAAGCAGTGAAGCGGGCCAGCGGGCTAGCAGGCTATCAGGCGAGCGGTATGGCACTGCAACCCGATCCGTGGGGTTTCGACGAGGCGCCCGTCGAGACCTGGGCAGATATCCTTGCCTCGCAGTACCTCGATCTCGCACTTCTCGCCGCCTTCATCATCCTGGCGCTCATCAGCTTTCGCCGGAAGAGCGTCGTCCTCAAGTACGTGACGTTCGCCGTGTCCATCGGGTACATGGGGTTCGCCAAGAGCTACCTGATCTCGATCACCAACATCTTCAGCGTGTTCGACTGGACCTGGCCGATCTTCAAATACAACCTGGCCTGGTACCTGTTCTTCGGGTTCACGGTGGTGTCGACGGTGCTGTGGGGCCGCCTGTATTGCGGCCGCATCTGCGCCTACGGCGCGCTGACGCAGACGCTCGACGCGATCCTGCCGGCGAAGATGCGCATCGACGTGCCGCCGGCGATCGAGAAACGCGCGTCGATGATCAAGTTCGCGATCCTCGGTGGCGTGCTCGTCTACTACCTCGTCACGCACAACGTGCTGATCTACCAGTACACCGAGCCGTTCTGGATGTTCAGCCTGCTCGGGACGCCGGCGATGTGGACCCTGCTGGCGGTGCTGCTGGCCGCGACGCTGTTCGTGCGCAACCTGTATTGCCGCTTTCTGTGCCCGGTCGGCGCGACGCTTGGCCTGATCTCGCTGGCCACGGTGTTCCGCATCAAGCGCTGGTCCGAGTGCAAGACCTGCCGCATCTGCGAGAAGACCTGTCAGTGGGGCGCCATCGACGGCCCGAAGATCCTGGTCACCGAGTGCGTGCGCTGCGACGACTGCGAGCGGCTCTATGCCGACCAGCAGAAGTGCCCGCACTGGCGAATCATTGAATATAACGAACGGAAGCTTCGAGTTTTCCCGCTGCAGCCCGTTCGCTGATCTGATCGGCCCATTCGCCTGTCCGCCTATTCGCCTATTGGGCTATTGGCCGTCTGGCTCATGCGCCTGATATAGAATTCGTTTCGCACATGGCCACTACCGCGACCGCGACCAGCAAGCCCAGAATTTCCCCCACCGCGCAGATCATGATCGGCCTTGTCGTCGGCCTGATCGCCGGGATCCTGATCAACAACTACAACCGGGACCTGGTGGAAGTGATCCGGCCGTTCAGCCAGATCTTCATCCGCATGATCCAGATGATCATCGCGCCGTTGCTGTTCGGCACGCTGGTCGCCGGCATCGCGGGCGCGGGTCACTTCAAGGACGTCGGCCGCATGGGCTTCCGCGCCATCGTCTATTTCGAGATCGTGACGACGTTGGCGCTGCTGATCGGCCTGCTGGCGGTCAACATCATGCGGCCCGGCGACGGACTCGTGCTGCCGCCGCCCGCCGGCGCTCCGCCGGTGAGCGCGCAGGCGCAGACGTGGCAGCAGATCATCCTGCACATGGTGCCGACCTCGGTGATCGACGCCATGGCCAAGGGCGACGTGCTGCAGATCGTGGTGTTCAGCATGATCTTCGCGATCGGCCTGGGCATGGTCGGCGAGAAGGGCCGCCCGGTGATCGAGTGGGCGGAGTCGCTGACCGAGGCGATGTTCAAGGTCACCAACATCATCATGTTGTATGCGCCGTTCGGCGTCGGCGCCGCGATCGCGGTGACGATCGGCCAGAGCGGCCTGTCGGTGCTGCAGAACCTGGCTTACCTGGTGTTCACGCTCTACGTCGCGCTGGCGGTGTTCTTCCTGCTGGTGCTGATCCCGGTGATGGTGATGTTCCGGATCCCGATCGCCGGTTTCTTCAAGGCGATCAAGGAGCCGATGCTGATTGCCTTCTCGACGACCTCGAGCGAGGCGGCATTGCCGCGCGCCATGGAATGCGTCGAGGCGTTCGGCGTGCCGCGCAAGATCGTCTCGTTCATCATGCCGCTCGGCTACAGCTTCAACCTCGATGGCAGCACGCTCTACCTGTCGCTGGCCGCGGTGTTCGTGGCACAGGCCGCGGGTGTGGAGCTGACGGTCGGCCAGCAGATCACCATGATGCTGACGCTGATGCTGACCAGCAAGGGCGTGGCCGGCGTGCCGCGCGCGTCGCTGGTGATCCTGGCCGCCACATTGGCGAGCTACAACCTGCCGCTTGAAGGCGTCACGTTGATCCTCGGCGTGGACGCCATCATGGACATGGCCCGCACCATGACCAACGTCACCGGCAACTGCCTCGCGTCGGTCGTTGTGGCGAAGTGGGAAGGGGAGTTCAAGCCGCAGGCGTCGCAGGCGGCTTAAGGTTCGTTGGTGGGCGGCTTGATCATTTCAAGCCGCCCCTTCAGTCCGCTCGATACACGCACCTCGTTCTGATCGGTCACAATCACCCCTTCGATCCCCGGCAAGTCCTCGATCAGCTTCATTCCCTCGACAGGTCCCAGCAGGAACACGCCCTTGGCAATGGCGTCGGCGACGACCGCGCGATTGGCGACCAGCGTCACGCTGCGGCAGCCGCTCACCGACGGCTCGCCATAGTCCGGATCGATGATGTGGTGGTAGCGCTTGCCGTCCTTCATGAACGAGCGCTCGTAGTCGCCTGACGTGCTGAACGTGCCGTCGCGCACGTCGAGCGTCGCAAACGGCTCGTGCGATCCGCGCGGATCGGCGATGCCCAGCTTCCAGGGCACGGGGCCGTTGCTGCCGGCAACGTAGAGATCGCCGCCGGCCTGGATCAGGAAATCGGCGAAGCCGCGGGCCCGCAGCATCGCGATCGCGCGATCGACGGCGTAGCCCTTGCCGATGCCGCCGAGATGCACCTTCATGTTCGGCCGGCTGATGAACGCGGTGCGCGCCGTGGCGTCCACCTGCACCGCGCGATAATCGATGCGCGGCAGCCGGATTTCGATCAACTGCCGGTCGGGCACGCTGTTGTCCTGGTCGTGATCGAAGCGCCAGATGTCGGTGAGGGCGCCGAAGGTGATGTCGAACTTGCCGCGTGTGACCACGCTGGCCTCGGCCGCTTCCTTCAGCACGGTGATGGTGTCTTCGCTGACCGGCACGGGCGCGACGCCGGCGTTCCGGTTCATGCGGATGACGTCGCTGCCATCCTTCCAGACGCTGAGCAGGTTCTCGAGGCGATCGAACTCCTTGAAGATGTCTTCGAACGTCTCAACCGCGCGCGTTTCATCGGTCGTCCACGCGCCGATGCGGAGTTGCGAGCCCATGGACAGCCGCGAGCGTTCCACCATGCGGGGCACGGCGGGTTCGGACGCGCATGCCGCGCTCACCAGCAAAGCCAGTATGCTGGGAAGGTGAGCAACACCGCGACGCTTGAAATCGTTCGCAATCATCCGCAGGACATCCAGGATCGGCCAGTGTACCTCTGGATCGACGGCGTGAAGTCCGACCGCACCTTGAAGTACGGGATGACGTTCACGCAGCAGATCGAAGCCGGCCACCATAAGTTGAAGGCGCACAACACCCTGTTCGGACAGACGGTGGAATTCGACGCCGCGCCGGGTGAGACCGTTCGCTACACCTGTGAGAACGGCCTCAGCCCAGGCGGCATCGTGATGGTGCTGATGATGGGCGTCGCCTACCTGAAGGTCAGGCTCAAGCGAATTTGACCGCCGCCGCACGGCGTGTCTTCGCGAGGTGCCACAGCTCGTTGAGCGCCATGCCGGCACTGACCGCTCCCACCACCGCGAACGCCCACCAGATCGATCGATTCAGCCAGAACTCGGCGCGCGCCAGGCGCGCCGGATCGTCGATGCCGCCGACCAGCGTCACGAACTGCGTTTCCCGCATCACGATCGTCGCAATGACGAGCGAGGCGATGCTGACGGCGATATCGACGACTGATACCGCGGTCGTGCGCCAGGGGCGCAGCAGGTCGGCGAGTGACACGCCGATGCTGACGGCGACCACGGCCACGATAGGGAAGTAGAGATCGTTCCAGATGGGCGCGCCTGTGAATTGCAGCCGCTCGCCCTCATGAAGGATGAAGTTCGGAAGGCCGATCACTTTCGTCCAGTAGACCAGGAACGCAATCTGGAAGACGAGACCGATCACGGTCTCTGATCGCGGGATCTCGCGACCCTGGCCCGGCTTCGGCAGGCGGATCGGATTCCAGTTCTCGAGCGCGGTGAACTTCACCCGCTCATGCTCGAGCACCGCAAAGACGATCGTGACGATGCCGACGGCGTAGATGGCGCCGTTCCACGCCGAGCTGATCATGCGCGAGAACCAGAGGCTCGGGTGGTCGGAGTAGAGCGCGGTCACCGCGCCGCCGATCAGGATGATCGGCAGGACCACCCAGAACACGACGATGGCGAGGGCCTGGCGGTAGTAGGGATAGAGCGCCGGGCCGATCAGGTGCTGCTGCGGCATGTAGCGGCTCGCCATCAGCCACGGGTGCCCGTGCGGCTTCAGTAGTGATGCCTGCTCATCGTCGTTCAGCGCGCGTCCGAGCGCCTGTTCGCGTTCCTCGGCCTGCGAGCGCAGGTTGTCTGACAGCTCCGAGACGATGTCGGGATTGGCCGACTTGGGGAGGTGGCGGCGAACGGCCTCAACGTAACGTTCGATTAAGTCCATGGTCTGGTCTCCGGCTGACCGGGGTTCTCACACGATCCGATCGAGCGACGCATTGATCTCTTTCCACTCCGCGAGCAACTGCTTGAGGATTGCCCTGCCGCCGGGCGACAGCTTGTAGAACCGCTTGTTACGCCCGCCTTCCTCGCGCCATTCGCTGGTCAGCAGTTCCTGGGCCTCGAGCCGGCGCAGCAGGGGATACAGCGTGCCTTCGTCGATATCGAGGCCGAGGTCGACGAGCGCTTTCCGCAGCGTGTATCCGTTGTTTTCCGACCGCAGCTGCGCCAGCACCGCCAGCGTCAGGCTGCCGCGCCGCAGCTCGAGCCGCAGCGTGTCAAAGAGGTTCGGGTCCATATCCTGTGTGCTGCATACTGTGTGCTATACAGTATACGCGCGCAAGAGAAAAAGGTTCGCGCAAAAAGGCGAATAGGCCAAAAGGCGAATAGGCCAAAAGGCGAATAGGCCAAAAGGCGAATAGGCCAATAGGAGGTATTCCTATTGGCCCATTGGCCCATCTACCTATTGGCCTATTTACCTATTGCCCTGCTCACGCCCAACGGTAGCCGTGTTTCGTGAGCGGCAGCGACCGAATGCGTTGTCCGTTGATCGCGAAGATTGCGTTGCAGACCGCCGGCAGGATCGGCGGCAGCGCCGGTTCGCCGAGGCCGGTCGGGCTGTTGTCGGAGAGAACGAATTGCACGTCGATCACCGGCGGCGCCTGGCGCATGCGGAGCAGTTGGTACTGATTGAAGTTGCTCTGCACGGCGCGGCCGCCTTCGATCGTGATCTCCTGCGTCATCAACTCGGAGAGGCCGTCCATCACCGCGCCCTGGCACTGGTTGATCGCCATGCTCGGGTTGATGATCTGCCTGCCGACATCCGCGGCGACCCACACCTTGTTCACCTTGAGGGCGTTGTCTTTCATCAGCGTGACCTCCGCGACTTCGGCGAAGTAACCGCGGTGGCTGTAGTGGCACGCGATACCCATCGCAGTGCCGCTAGCCTGCTGGCCCGCTGGCCTGCCAGCCCTCGATGCCCAGCCTGATTTCTCGGCAACGGCCTTCAAGACGGCGCTCATCCGCTCGGCACTGAAGCCATCACCAGCCGGCTTCGTGCGCGGCGTCGCGAGCAGGTCGAGACGGAACTGCAACGGATCCTTCCCGGCCGCGTGCGCCAGTTCGTCGATGAACGACTGGTACACCCACGCCACGGCGTTGCTGCGCGGCGCGCGCAGTGCGCCGGTCGGCACGCCAAGCGGCATCAGCGTCGCTTCGATCGCGAAGTTCGGCACGAAGCCGCTCGGGAACTCGGTGTTGGGAATGTTCGCCGACTGCGCGAAGGTGTTCGGCGCGTTGGCCGGAGGATTCATCGGCCCATAGCTGACGAAGTGCCCGCGCCACGCGGTGCCCTTGCCGCTGGCGTCGACGCCGCCCTTGAGAAAGTGGAAGCCGCCGGGGCGATAGAAGTCGTGACGCATGTCGTCTTCGCGCGTCCACAACAGCTTCACCGGACCGCCGCCGATCGTCTTCGAGATGTGCGCGACTTCGACGGCGTAGTCGTTCGACAGGCGACGCCCGAATCCGCCGCCGGCCTGCAGCATGTGATGGGTGATGTCCTCGTCGCGCAGGTTGAACAGCTGCTTCAGCATGTCGCGGCCGCGTTGAGGTGTCTGGCTGGGCGACCAGAGTTCGAGCTTGCCGCCGTGCCACTGCGCCGCGCAGTTCTGCGGCTCGATCGCGGCGTGGGAAATGAAGGGATACGAATACGCGCCCTCGACGACCTTCGCGGCGGACTTCAACGCGGTATCCGGGTCGCCGTCCTTGCCGACCGTGAACCCTGGCGCCTGCGTGGACAGTTCCAGCGCGCGCTTCGCGAAGCCGGCGCTGCTCTGCGCCGCCGCTGGGCCTTCGTTCCACTTCACGGCCAGCTTGCGGCGCGCGCTCTCGGCCTGCCACCAGCTGTCGGCGACGATCGCAACGCCCCCCAGCAGGCTCGTGAGATCCGAACCGCCTTCGACGATGAATGCGTGCTTCACGCCGGGCTGTGACTTGATCACGTCGAGATTCGCGCTCTCGACCTTTCCGCCAAACACCGGGCACTTCTCGAACACGGCGAACAACATGCCGGGCAGCGTGAAGTCGATCGAGTAGATCGGCGCGCCCATCGTCATCGCCTTCACATCGACGCCGTGCGTCGGCTTGCCGAGGATCGTGTAGTCCTTGGGATCCTTGAGTGCGACGGTGCGAAGGTCCGGCGGAGCAAGGGACGCGGCCCTGGTCGCCAGTTCACCGTACGTGAGCGATCGATTCGACGCGGCGTGACGCACGCGTCCCGCGGCGGTCGTGATCTCAGTGGCCGGCACGCTCCACGTCTGCGCCGCCGCGGCGATCAACATCTGGCGTCCTGCCGCGCCCGCGCGCCGCAGCGGCTCCCAGTTGGTCGGCGTGCTGGTGCTGCCGCCGGCGTTCTGGGGGCCGTACTTCACCGTGTCGAGGTCGCCCTGCACGATGCGCACGTTCTTCCACTCGGCGCCGAGCTCCTCGGCGATCAGCATCGGCAGCGACGTCTTGACGCCCTGACCGATCTCGGGGTTCTTGGCGATGATCGTGACGATGTTGTCCGGCGTGATCTTGATGAAGGCGTTCGGCGTGAAGTCGCTGCCGGTCTGTGCCAGCAATTCGTCGAAGCCGCTGAGCGACGTTGCGATCATCAGTCCGCCGCCAGCCAGCGCCGAGACCTGGAGGAACGAGCGCCGCGAGAGGCCAGGTCTCGAGGTCTTGAGGTCTTGAGTCATGACCTATTCCTCCCCGCCGCGCGCGGCGGCTGCCTGCGTATTGGTCGTCGTCGCGCCGGCGGCCTTGTGAATCGCCTCGCGAATGCGGATGTAGGTGGCGCACCGGCAGATGTTGCCGTTCATCGCGTTGTCGATGTCTTCGTCGGTCGGGCGCGGCTTCTGGTTGAGCAGCGCGACGGCCGACATGATCTGGCCGGCCTGGCAATAGCCGCACTGCGGCACGTCGATCTCCTGCCACGCCAGCTGCACGGGGTGCGTGCCGTCCACCGACAGGCCCTCGATCGTCGTGACGGCCTTCCCGGCGGCCGCCGAAACACGTGTCTGACAGGCCCGCGTGGGCTTGCCGTCGATGTGGACCGTGCACGCGCCGCAGGCGCCGACGCCGCAGCCGTACTTCGTGCCCTTGAGATTGAGGATGTCTCGCAGCGCCCAGAGCAGCGGCATGTCCGCTGGTGCATCGACGCTGGCCTGCTTGCCGTTCACGGTCAGGGTGTAGGCCATAACGCTCAAAGAATAAGGCCGGGAACCGGGATCCGGGAACGGGAAACGGCGTTTTTCCGGCCCCGTGGCCCTGCTTGCTACGGCCGAGGCCGTTGCTGCTACAATTCGCCCACGAATACTCGGGCACTCGAATCTCGGGAAGGAGATTTTGAAATGAGCCGGATCGTCACGTCGCTCGGATTGTTCACGGTTTTGGCGTTGCCCGTCACTGCGGCTGCGCAGTCACCGACCTTTACGAAAGACATCGCCCCGATTTTCCAGAACAAGTGTGAGGCGTGCCACAGGCCCGATTCGATCGCGCCGATGTCACTCGTCAGCTTTGAGGAAGCACGGCCGTGGGCGCGGTCAATCAAGAATCGTGTGGCCTCGCGGCAGATGCCGCCCTGGCACATCGATCCCACCGTTGGCATCACCGAGTTCGAGAACGACCGGTCGTTGTCTGCGAAGGAAATCGACACCATCGTGAAGTGGGTTGATGCCGGCTCGCCGAAGGGCGACCCGAAGGACATGCCGGCGCCGGTGAAGTGGCCGAACGAGCAGGGCTGGAACTACGCCAAGGACTTCGGACAGAAGGAACCGGATCTGGTGATCAAGTCCCTGCCGTGGACGCAGAAGGCCGGACAGAACGACGCGTGGTGGAAGCCCGTCGTCGAAACCGGACTGACCGAAGCGCGCTGGGTGCGCGCCCTTGAAATCCGCCCGAGCAGCGTGAAGGGCCGCAAGATCACGCATCACGCCATTGCCCGCCTCCAGCAGCGCGAAATCGATCCGCTGGCGCAGAACCCGGATGATGCCAATGGCAACCCGCAGCCCGGCACCTTCATGGAATGGGCCGTCGGCAAGCAGGGCGAGAAGATGCGTCCGAACAGCGGCAAGCTGATGCTGCCCGGTTCGAAGATCGTGTGGGACATTCACTACTCGAACGGTGGTGAAGACATCACCGACACCGTCGAACTCGGCATCTACTTCTATCCGAAGGGCCAGGAGCCGAAGTTCCGCCAGGTGTTGCACCTGATGGGCGGCACCGGTGGCACAGGCGTCGGCGCGCTCGGCTCAGGTCTCGACCTGCCGCCGAACACCGTCAAGGCGACCGAGGGCTACTTCCTGCTCCGCGAGAACGGCCGCGTAGAAAGCTACCAGCCGCACATGCACCTCCGCGGCAAGTCGATGACGATGGAAGCGATTCTGCCGAACGGGCAGACCCAGGTCCTCAGCCACGTTGCGGACTTCAACTTCAACTGGCACAACACCTACGTCTACAAGGAGACGTCGGCTCCGCTGCTGCCCAAGGGCACCATCATCAAGGTCACCGCGTGGCACGACAACACCGCCAACAACAAGGCGAACCCCGATCCGAACGTGTGGGTCGGCTACGGCGACCGCACCGTTGACGAAATGGCGCACGCCTGGGTCAACGTTACTTACTTGAACGACGCCGACTATCGCGCCGCGATCGAAGAGCGCCGCAAGGCCGTCAGCACCACCACGGCTGCGTCACAGCAGCAGTAAACCCACCACATGCTTACACAACGTTTTGTGACCGTCACCATGGCAACCGCCATGGTGACGGCCTCTCTCGTACTCGTCGACGCCCGCTTGTCCTCCGTAGCCTTGGCGGAGGAGGGCCAGGTGAAGTCGCCTCCGGGAGGCGTGCTTGCCGAGCCGGTCGTCAATTCTGGTGGTCCGATCTACGCCGCCTTCGAAGGCTACGGCCCGTTGAAGGACGGCCGCATCGCGCTGCTGGTTGGCTACTTCAACCGCAACCGCACCCAGGTCGTCGATATTCCCATCGGCCCTGACAACAGCATCGAACCAGGTGGACCGGATTACGGTCAGCCGACGCACTTCCTGACCGGCCGCCAGCACGGCATGTTCGCGATCGTCGTCCCGAAGGACTTCGGCACGAAGAAACTGACCTGGACGATCAACGCGAACGGCCACAAGAACGTCGTGACGTTCTACGTTAACCCGCCGTACTGGATTGATTTCTACAAGAACACCGCGAATGGCAACGAGCCGCCGCGCATCAAGTTCGCGATGGCCGGTCCCGAGTACATGGGGCCGCCGGTCGAGAAGACCGTGGCGACGCTCAGCGCGACGGTGGGACAGCCGCTCGACCTGACCGCGTGGGCGGCGGATCAGCCAGCGACGATCACGTTCGAGTCCGGTGCTGAACCGGCGCCCGCGCCGGCTCCGCGCCCAGCCGCCGGTGCGAAACCCGCCAACGAACCGCTGCCGGCCTTTATCGGCGGTCGCGTGGTCAGCGTGTCACCGGCCGCCGCCGGTGGTGGTGCCGCCGCTGCAGCCGCGGCGGCGCGGCGTGGTGATATCCAGGTGATCTGGAGGAAGTATCGCGGACCGGGTGATGTGAAGATCGGCGCCGAGACCATCAATCTCGAAAACGGTGGCGATGCGAAGAAGTTCGTCGAAGCGAAGACCACGGCGACCTTCAGCGCGCCCGGCACCTACTGGCTGCGCGCGCAGGTCAACGACGCGTCAGGTAACGGCGGCGGCGGCGACCAGTGCTGCTGGACGTCGGCTCACATTGTGGTCAATGTAAAGTAGCAAGGTCGGAAGTGAGAGGTGAGAAGTGAGAGGTGAGAAGCTTCTCACTTCTCACTTCTCACTTCTCACTTCTCACTTCTCACTTCTCACTTCTCACTTCGTTCTACCTTCCAAAGATAATCTTCTCCCTCGTCATCAGCCCCGCCGCCGCTCTGATCGCGAGCACGGCGAGGGTGATGTTCACCACTCCAACCACTACGAACGTAATCGGGCTGATCGGCTTGTTGCCGAGCACGTCGGTGAGCAGCGTCTGCTGTCCGATCCACGGCACGTAATACATCCACGCCTTCGTGCCGGTCGGGTTCATCGTCGCCATCATGCCGGGGATCATCTGCGCCATCATCAGGAAGCTCAGGTAGCTCTGTGCTTCCTTGAATGACTTGGCGAAGGTGGCCACATACATCTGGATCGCGACGATCAGCGGGGCGAGAGGCAGGACCACCGCCATGGTGCCGAGCAGTTCCGGCGTGCCGAGGCTGAAGCGGATGCCCAGGTCCTGGAGCGGCAGGTACCTGAACATCGAGAAGAGCAGTCCCGCCGTGATCATCACCGTCGCAAACGCCGTAATGGTGCCGGCGAGCCACTTGCCCGCGGCAATGCTGATGCGCGGCGCCGGGTTGACGAGCAGCGCCTCGAACGATCCCCGCTCGCGTTCGCCGGCCGTAGAGTCGGTCGAGATGCCCATGGCGCCCGTAAACGCCGCGAGCATCACGAAGAGCGGAATGAACCCGAGCACCATGGCGGCGCGCTGCTGAGCGCTTGACACTTCCACGTCCTCGATCTGCACTGCCTGCGCCACGACCGGACTGATACCGCGCGCGATCAGGCGCAGGCTGCCGATTTCGCCGTTGTAGCGCTGCAGCATCTGGCGCACGCGTTGGATCTTCGGGCGCGAGTTCTGGCTCGACCCGTCCGACACCAGGCGAACCTGCGCCGGCTTCGAGGCGGCGAAGTTCTTGGCGAAGTCCTCGTCGATCACGACGACCACTTCCTCGCGTCGTGACCTGACGGCCTCCTCAGCGTCCTCGGGACCGTCGGTGATCGTGACACCGGCCTGTTGCTTCAGCCAGTCCACGAATGCCGGGGCGTTGCTGGCGCCGACCACCGGCACGGTGATGTCCTCGACCGAGCGCTGCCGGCTGGCCATGCTGTTGAACATGAAGAAGATGATGCCGGGCGCCAGCAGCGAGCTGATCAGCACCGTCAGGATCGATCGGCGATCGCGCGACCAGTCCTTCAGTTCCTTGCGGATGACGACCAGGGCCTGCTTCATGGGAGTCGACTGCGAGCTCATGACACGCTCTCCGGTTCAAGGCCGCTCAGTGCGACAAACGCATCTTCGAGGTTGTCGTGGCCGGTCTGGCGCCGCAGGTCGTCCGGCGTGCCGGAGCCCACGATGCGGCCGCGCGCGATGACGACAATCGTGTCGCAGAGCGCGGAGACTTCCTGCATCACGTGGCTGGAGAACAGCACCGTGTGGCCCTCGCCCTTGAGGCGGCGGATGATTTCGCGGACGGCGCGCGTGCTCATCACGTCGAGGCCGTTGGTCGGCTCGTCGAGCAGCACGTTCTTCGGGTTGTGCACGATGGCGCGGGCCAGCGCGGTCTTGGTGCGCTCGCCGTGCGAGAAGCCGGCGACGCGGCGATCCGCAATCGCGGTCATGTCGAGCATCTTCAGCAAGTGATCGGTCCGGTTGCGAAGATCGCCGCCGGTGATGCCCTGGAGTTCACCGAAATATTCAATGTGTTCGCGCGCCGTGAGGCGCGGATACAGGCCCGACTGATCGGGCAGCACGCCGAGCGCGAAGCGCGCGCCCTGCGGATCAGCGACCGCATTGATGCCGTCGACGAGGATCGTGCCCTCGTCCGGGCGCATCAAGGTGTAGAGCATGCGCAGGGTCGTGGTCTTGCCGGCGCCGTTGGGGCCCAGCAGGCCGGTCACCTTGCCGTCGTCGGCGGTGAAGGTCACGCCATCGACCGCGCGAACCTCGCCGAAACGCTTGTGCAGATTATCGATGGCGATCACTGTGTGCCTCCGGCGCGAGAGGGCCTGCCCGCCGTAGCCCCCTGGGCGAAGGTGGGATCCGGACCCGCCGGCGTCACGAAGAAGCCCGGGCGCCGCACCTTGTCGACGCAGGCGCTGTCGATTCCGTCAACAGAGCCGCGCTCGATAAAGCTCTTCATCACGCGCTGGCCGCAGCCGGTACCGCCGGGCGTGTGACCGGTGCCTGGCATGACGAGGTGCTTCGAGTTGCTGAGCGTCCGGGCGACCTGTTCACCCCAGGTCGGCGGCGTGACCGGATCGACTTCGCCGGACATGACCAGCGTCGGGATCGACGAGGTGACCGGCTCGTAGTACGACGCGTCCACCTTGGCGCGCGGCCAGAACTCGCAGCCGCGCTGCTGGATCGACATGATGTATTCGCCGAACAGCGTCGACGCGCTGTGTTTCTTCATGTCCTCGGCGGTAATGCGCGGCGCATCTTCGGCGCAGATCACCGAGAGTTGCATGCCGATGCTCATGTTGCCCTCTTCCGAGCCGCCGAGGCCGGCCAGCGCGAGCATGCTCTGGAAGTCATTGCGTTCGGCGGCGGCGATGATCGCCGGAACCAGCGACGTCATCATCGGCGAGTAGAGCGCGGTGACGATCACGTTGGCCACGAGCCGTGCCTCGATCCGGACGTCCTCGGTCTCCGCGGTGCGCGGGTGCGTCACCTTCAGGAGGGGTGGATCTGTCTTGAGGCGATCGAGCAGTGTGCGCGTGCGCTCGAGCAGGTTGGGGTAGGCGGCGTTGCAGCCGGCGTCCGCCGCGCAGTCCCGCGCGAGCAGCTCAAAGGCGCGCTGCGAGTCGCGCGGGAAGTATCGCGGCAGGCCCATGTCGGGAGGCGCCACGCCGTCGAGGATCGAGGTGCGGACGCGATCGCCATGCTGGCGCATGTAGACCAGCGCCGCGCGCGTGCCGTAGGACCCTCCGTACAGGTTGATCTTTTCGTAACCGAGGAAGGCGCGCACATCGTCCAGATCGTCCATCGCGATCGTCGTTGTGTACTGCGTCAGGTCGGCGTCGTATTTGGCCTGGCACGCCTTCAGGCGATCGATGACCTGATCCTGCGTCATTGCCAGGGTCTTCAGGCCATCGTCGTCATCATTGAGGCACTCGAGCGGATGCGACTTGCCGGTGCCGCGTTGGTCGACAAGCACGATGTCGCGATCGCGCTGCACGGACGCGAACATCGTGCGCACGACCTTCGCCAGCTTGGCGGCGCCCTGTCCGGGACCGCCGGCGAGGAAGAACAGGGGATCGGGCTGCGCATCGCTGCGTAGTGCCGGCAGCACCACGATGTTCAGATCGATCTCGCGGCCCTGTTTGGTCGCACGATTCTCGTAGACCTTCAGCGTGCCGCAGTAGGCATCAACCGGCGTGTCATGGCCGGTGCATGGCTTCAGCCGATCAATAGCCGAAACCGATTGGGTCTGCGTGCAGGCGCTGAGGACGGCGATAGCAGTAACTGCGACCACCGCAGACAATGCAACGTTCGTCTTTCTCGACATCGCAAGAATTGTAGCGAAATGACGAGTTAGGGGGTCTGTCCCTTTAACAAACGGCAGGAATTGAAAACAGGGCACGGTTATTAGTCGTGCAGCTGTTGAAAACCTTACAGATTCTTACGGCTTCCAGTCGGGGAGGCGATCGTTGCCGGGGCCGATCGTGAGCTTCTGCAGCGGGCGCGAGCCATCGGCGGGGATCACGGCCAGGTCCCAGTCCTCGCCTTCGTGATGCTGCGGGCTGACCGAGAGCGCGAGCCAGCGGCCGTCTTTCGACCAGTCCGGGTAGTAGGCCCAGCGCTTCGGATCGGCGGCGAGCTCGCGCGCGCCGCTGCCGTCCGCGTTGCGGACCTGGATGCGCGAGGGCTCCTGCTCCAGCAACACGTTGGCGAGGCGTCCATCTGGCGACCAGTTCGGCCAGCACGCGCTACCGTCGATCGGGCGGGTGCGTCCGGTAGCGAGGTCGAGGACCTGGACCTGATACGACCAGAACTGCAGGCGCTGCAGCGTCTGCGCCGCAAACGCCACCGACCTTCCATCAGGCGAGACGTTCGGCATGATGGCGCGGCCGACGAAATGATGCGTCAAGCGCTCGACACGGCGATCGGCGATCCATACGCGATACAGATCGCTGCGGCTGTCGCGATCCGAGCTGAACACGATGCTCTGCATGTCCGGCATCCACGACGGCTGTTCATCATTCGCCTTGTGATCCGTCAGGCGCGTGACATTGCGGCCATCCGCATCCATCACGTAGATGTCGAAGTTGCCGCCGCGCGACGAGGCAAACGCGATGCGGCGTCCGTCGGGAGACCAGCGCGGAAATTGATCGTTGTGATTGCCGCCGGACGTGAGCTGCGTCACGCGGCCCGTGGCGAGATCGATCGTGAACAGATGGTCGCGCGCGCCGGGATTATCAGGCGCGGGGCGGTTGCTTTGGAAGACCAGGGTGCCGTTGAGTCCGGTGGGATACGGCGCGACGATCGAGGGAAGGGCCGGGGCCTGGCTGTTCAGCGTGACGCCAAACAGAAGAGCGGTGATTAGCAGCCGGCCCATGAGTCAGGTCGCCAGGAAGGTCACGAAGTTCGCGATGCCGAACCCCCCAGCGGCCATTCGCGCCCTTCGTGCCTTCGTGGCTACCTGTTTAGACGTGCGCTTCCCGGGGTTCGGTCTTCCGGATGGCGAGATTGGCCACCCCGCCAATGATCCCGAGGGCGAGCACCGACCAAATGACGGGCTCGGACCAGGTGAGCCCCATCGCCGAGTCCACGGAATACGCACCCGGACCGGTCAGTGCGAGCGCCGCCGCGGCCACGCCGTAGAGGAGCGGCACCTCAATGCCGTTGTTCTGGGCGAACAGGCCTTGTGGCCAATGCACGGTCGAGGCGGCCACCAGCATCACGGCCACGATCATCGCCGGCCCCAGCGGACCGAGCAGGCCCAGCGCGACCAGCAAGCCGGCCACCATCTCCGTTGTGCCGGCGGCGCCGGCAAAGAACTTCCCGGGCCGGAAGCCCAGCGATTCGAAGAAACCGCCGGTCCCGGCCAGCCCGTAGCCGCCGAACCAGCCAAACACCTTCTGCGCGCCGTGAGCGGCCATCAGCAGTCCAAACACCATCCGAGCAAGCAACAATCCAGCGTCCATGACATTCATCTCCCTAGCGATCGATCATCACCACTATTAACGTAGTCACTATACAAAAGGTAGCGACTAACTGTCAAGTAGTAGCTAGGATGCCGTGATATTCTGAAGGTGTCCGCCTCCGCCGCCGGAGGCGGCTCCGGCGCGACATCGCGCCGAAGCTCTCGCGAAGGCGGATGTCATATGAAACAGGCGCCTGCCCACACCCCGTCGTTGTGCACCAAGTTCCATCACGCGGTCGAGCTGATCGGCCGCCGGTGGAACGGCGCCATCGTCTGGGTCCTGTTGCAGGGCACCTGCCGGTTCGCCACCTTGCGCGACGCCATCCCCGACATCACCGACCGGATGCTGAGCGAACGGCTGCAGGAACTGGAAGCGGAAGGCGTGATCGACCGCACCGTGGTGCCCGACACGCCGGTGCGCGTCGAATATGCGCTCACCAAGAAGGGCAAAGCGCTCGCCGCCGCCATGGACTCGATCTCAGAGTGGGCGGAGAAGCACGTCGCCGCGGAGAAGCCGGCGGCGCCCAGGGCCGCGCGGAAGCCGGCGGCCAAGGGGTAGTTTCCACGCCCGGGGTTTGTCGATATCATTGGGGTTTCCTAGGAGCCCTCAGTGAGCAAGATTAAGGTCAAGAATCCCGTCGTCGAGATGGATGGCGACGAGATGACGCGCATCATCTGGCAGAACATCCGCGAACAGCTCATCCTCCCGTATCTCGATATCGACCTGAAGTACTTCGACCTGGGCGTCGAGTCGCGTGACAAGACCAACGATCAGATCACGATCGACTCCGCCAACGCCACGAAGCAGTACGGCGTTGCCGTCAAGTGCGCCACCATCACGCCGGACGAAGCGCGCGTCAAGGAATTCAACCTGAAGCAGATGTGGAAGTCCCCGAACGGGACGATCCGCAACATCCTCGACGGCACGATCTTCCGCGAGCCGATCATCTGCAAGAACGTGCCGCGCCTCGTTCCGCACTGGGATAAGCCGGTCGTCGTGGCGCGCCATGGTTTCGGCGACCAGTACCGCGCGCAGGACTTCACGTTCCCCGGCGCCGGCACCATCACCATCAGCTGGACGCCCGAGGGCGGCGGTGAGCCGATCTCGCGCGAAGTGATCAAGACCAAGGGCAGCGGCATCGCGATGGGCATGTTCAACCTCGATTCGTCGATCGAGGGGTTTGCGCGCGCCTGCTTCACGTATGCGCTCGGCCGCAACTACCCGGTCTACCTGTCGTCGAAGAACACGATCCTCAAGGTCTATGACGGCACGTTCAAGAACACCTTCCAGCGCGTCTACGACAGCGAGTTCAAGACGCAGTTCGAGTCGAAGGGGCTGACCTACGAGCACCGCCTGATCGATGACATGGTCGCGTCGAACCTGAAGTGGAACGGCGGCTACCTGTGGGCGTGCAAGAACTACGACGGTGACGTGCAGTCCGACACCGTGGCGCAGGGCTACGGTTCGCTCGGCCTGATGACGTCGGTGCTGATGTCGCCGGACGGCAAGTCAGTGGAGGCCGAAGCCGCGCACGGCACGGTCACGCGCCACTACCGCATGCACCAGCAGGGCAAGCCCACGTCAACCAACCCGATCGCGTCGATCTTCGCCTGGACGCGAGGACTTCAGTACCGCGGCCGCTTCGACGGCACGCCGGACGTCGTGGCGTTTGCGGAGAAGCTCGAAAAGGTCTGCGTCGATGTGGTCGAGTCAGGCCGCATGACCAAGGACCTCGCCATCCTGATCCGTCCGGACCACCCGTACCTGACGACCGAAGAATTCCTGAAGGCGATCGATACCGAACTCAAGTCGCGGATGTAACAGTTCCGGGCTTCTGTGTCAGCCTGCGGCCGGCGCCAATCACGCCGGCCGCGGCAATCCCCGCCACGAGCGCGATCAGGAAGCCGCTCAACCTGCTCAGTTCCGAGTCCTCCAACGACCGCAGCGCCATCGCGGTGGTCAGCCACCCCTGCGCCATGCCGGCGATCCACGCGGCCAGGAATCCGCGACGCCGATAGAGCCACATGATAATGACGCCGGTGGCCGCCATGGCGGCCACGAGCGGCAGCGTGGGGAGAAACTGCGTTTGATCGTTGGCGCCGGCCAATCCTGCGCCCAGCGCGATGATGATGCCCACCAGCGCCGGGTGCAGCCTGTGATGGTCGAGCGCTTCAACCGCGAACGCGACGCCGAGTGCGGTGAACGCCGCCGCACTCAAGGTGTTGCCGAGCATCGACCCGAAGGTGGCATCGACGGCATTCAGCTCGCGCGAGATAGAGGGTTCGATGCCTGGGATCTGCAGCGCACTCCAGTCGCCGAGGAGGCCGATGCCGCAGATGATCGCGCCGGCGGTCACCCCGTCGACCAACGACGCGGACACGGCGGGGAGTTTCCAGCGACCCAGGGTCAATTGTTCTGCAGCCCAGATGCGCGCGGGACTTTGGCGGCCGATCCACAGAAACAATCCGCTGAGCGCCGGCAAGGCCACGCCGATCAGGAACAGCGTGACGGCAATGACGCCGATCAAGCTTTCGAACACGCCCGAGTTGCCGATGACCTGCAGGCCCACCTGCACGATGACGAGCACACACATCGCGACTGGGAGGCGGCGCGTGAGAGCGTCCCAGTTCCTGTGCTTGAACAGGTAATAGAGACCAAAGGCCCAACCGATCACGACCAGGGCGATCAGCACGAACGGACCGGCGTTGGTGTAGATGCGGATCGCGAGCGGTGTCTCCGGGGCGACGTAGCCGCGCGGTCGCTGATACGTGCGATCGATCATGATCAGCTGCTCGCCCTGCAGGTTGACGCGAAACTGCTGCACGTGACCGTACGACAGATCCTTGCTGCGGTAGGTGAGCTCGGTCTTGCCGGCAGGGAAGGAGCGCTCGACCACTTCCACGTCGTAGGC
Organism: uncultured Acidobacterium sp.; assembly: GCA_964628295.1. Classification (GTDB taxonomy): domain Bacteria; phylum Acidobacteriota; class Vicinamibacteria; order Vicinamibacterales; family UBA2999; genus 12-FULL-67-14b. The sequence goes on along the minus strand of CAZVLS010000008.1, from coordinate 146,707 downwards.
GGACGCATCAATGCCGTATGACTTCTTGATCGCCTCGATCGCGATGGCGCCCGCCCTGGCGCGATCCACGTGCGCGATCGTCGTGTCCGTCGCGTATCCGGTCGCGAATGCGGCGAGCTGTCCTTTGGGATCGAACCGCACTGAAAAGTCACCAGGATCCGGTTCCATGTCGCCGGCGTCGGAACTGCCCGAGCGTCCGATCCCGGCGCGCCACTGGGCCACGGGCCCGCCCTCGCGAATCGCGTCGCGCGCCGCCGGCAAGCCGGCACTTCTGACGATCGAGTCCATGCTCAGGACATTCGAGAACTCAGTGTCGGTGTTGGAGCCGATGTCCTTGTAGCCGAAGCCCTGAATGGTGTCGCGCGCCTTGGTGACCACGCCGCCTTCAGGTAGTTGCAGCGGCAGGTCCGCGCCAGGTCGAGCCTGCGCGTAGAACGACATCGCCACGGCCGCGACGATTGCCGCCACTACGCCGCCGGCCAGCGAGACCCACGAGATGCTGCCCGCCGAGACCACCTCCGGGCTGTCGTCGGTCAGGTGGCGTTCGAGGACGGCATCCGCGGCGGAAGCGGCGTCCGCTGCCGCGGCGTTCAACTTGCCGGATTCGAGCGCGCTCTTCAACCGCTGCAGATCGACGCGCATGTCCGCAATCGTCTGGTAGCGAAGCGCCGGATCCTTTTCGAGCGCCTTCTCGACGAGCCACTCGAGTTGCAGGGGCAGCCCCTTGGCAACCGTGCGAATGGATGGGGGTTCGCGCTAGAGAATCGCGACCAGCAGGTCCGTGGTGGTCGGCGCCGCGAAGGGGGCGCGACCGGTCAGCAATTCGAAGAGCACCACGCCGAGGCTGTAGCAGTCCGATCGGCCATCGACCTGCAGGCCACGCGCCTGCTCCGGCGACATGTAGGCGATCGTGCCGACGATCATGCCCGCGCCCGTCTCCGGCGGCCCCATGGTGGCCATCGTCGCCATCGCATCCTGCGACGAGGAGGCGCGCGCGAACGTGGCGACACCGAAGTCGAGCACCTTGGCGTAGCCGTCCGGGCGCAGCATCACGTTGTCTGGCTTGATGTCGCGGTGCACTATGCCGGCCGCGTGCGCGGCCGAGAGTGCCGACGCGGCCTGGATCGTGATGTCGAGAATCTCTCGCAACGAGAGCGGCCCGCGGGTGACGCGTTCACGAAGCGTTTCGCCTTCGACCAGCTCGGACACGAGGTAGCGCGATCCATCGTGATCGCCAACTTCGTGCACCGTGAGGATGTTGGGGTGATTCAGCGCCGATGCCGCTCGCGCCTCGTGCAAGAAGCGGCTGAGCCGTTCCGGATCGCGGCTCAGTTCGGGACGAAGGACTTTCAACGCCACCGGGCGTCCCAGCACCGGATCGATGGCCTTGTAGACCTCGCCCATGCCGCCGCTGCCAAGTAATCCCTGAATCTTGTAGCGGCCGACTGTGGTGCCCGTCTCGAGTGCCATTGCCCCGAAACTTTATCGCGTTTCGCCGGTTGCTGTCGTGCTGGATGCGACGAATGAACCGTCACCGCGAGACAGGGCGTCATTGGATTAGGAGAGTTTTGAATGACGCACCTATCTCAAGTTGTACGAACCACGGCCGTGCTGGCAGTGGCCCTGGCAGTGGCTCTGCCGTCGGCGGCACAGAGCTGGACCGGTGGCTACATTGCTGGTCACATCGGCTTCAGCAAGGTCATGGAAGGTTCCGACAACGTCCTCGTGTTCGATCGCGACCTTGACGGCGATTTCGACGACACCATCACCACCGCCGCGGGCGTGGACGCTTTCACGCCTGGATTCTGCGTTGGTGCGGCCGTGAACTCACTCCCCGCGAGCGGCTGCACGGTGGACGACAGCGGCCTCGACGCCGGTGGACGTGTGGGCTACGACTGGCAGCGGGGCCGGCTGGTGGTCGGCATTGTTGGTGATGTCGCGTTCGTCGATCACGTCGACAGCGTGGCCGCCTTCAGCACGACGCCGGCGTTCTATACCTTCACTCGCGAACTCGAATGGCTCGGCGGCGTTCGCGCGCGTGCGGGCTTCGGTGGTGAACGAGCCTTGGTCTACGGCACTGGCGGTCTTGCGTGGGCCGGCCTCGATCACAGCTTTGCGACGAGCAACACCGCCAACACCTTTGTCGAGACCGAAGAAGACATGGCGTGGGGCTACCAGTTGGGCGGCGGCCTGGAGTTCAAGTTCGGCGGCAAGTGGAGCGCCGGCGCCGAATACCTCTGGACGTCTCTCGCTGATGAGGATCGCTACACGGTGCGCGCGCAGGGGCCGGCTGCCGCGACCAACCCGTTTCTGCTCGGCAACGCCAGCGGAGCGGATCTCCAGCGAGCCGATCGATTCGACTTCGGCGCGTTGCGCTTCATGATGGGCTATCGGTTCTAGCCTAGCCATGCAAGACCGATGCTCGCTAAGATGTGGGAACCATGACCGTCGAATTTTCCCGTCGAGCGACCCTTCTTGCCGTCACCGCGATCACCCTGACGATCACCGCGGCCTCCGCCCAGGTGGACGAGCGTTGGCGCGCGCTCGAACAGCAGATCGATCGCATCTACAAGGACAACGAGTACGCGTTGCCGCGGTTCGGACCGGCCCGCTGGCTCGGCGACGGCACCGCCTACACGACGGTGGAGCGGGCCTCAGGTGCCGCCGGCGGCAACGACATCGTTCGCTACGACGCCGCGACCGGCGCGCGCAGCGTGCTGATCTCGGCCGCCCAGCTGATTCCGGCGGGATCCCAGCGCGCCCTCGGCATCGCCGACTACGTGTGGTCGGATGACGGATCGAAGCTGCTGATCTTCACGAACACGCAAAAGGTGTGGCGCCAGAACACGCGCGGCGACTATTGGGTATTGAACGTCAAGGGTGGTGGACTCAAGCAGGTCGGCACCTCTCATCCGCCCGCGTCGTTGATGTTCGCGAAGTTCTCGCCGGATGCCACGCGCATTGGCTACGTCCGCGGCAACAACGTCTACATCGAGCGCCTCGACGACGGCCGTGTCACGCAGTTGACCAGCGACGGGTCGGAGACGACGATCAACGGCACGTCGGACTGGGTCTACGAAGAAGAGTTCGGCCTGCGCGATGGCTTTCGCTGGAGTCCGGATGGCAAGTCGATCGCCTACTTCCAGTTCGACAGCACGGGCGTCGGGATCTTCTCGCTGATCAACACCACCGACTCCCTCTATCCCGTCATCACGAAGATTCCGTATCCGAAGGCCGGCACGACGAATTCCGCCGTTCGGATCGGCGTGGTCAGCGCCGACGGCGGACCGACGACGTGGATCAAGACGGAGGGGGATCCGCGTAACACCTATCTGGCGCGTCTCGGCTGGATCGACGCCAGCACGGTCGCGATCCAGCAGCTGAATCGTCAGCAGAACCGCAACGACTTCCTGACCGCCGACATGAAGAGCGGCGCGGTCAAGCGCGTGTTCCGCGATGAATCACCGCAGTGGGTCGACATCAACGAAGAAGTGCCGTGGGTGGATGGTGGCCGCACGTTCCTGTGGCAGAGCGAGAAGGACGGCTTCAATCACGTCTACCGCGTGCCCCGCGAGGGCGGCAATGGGCAACTGATCACCAAGTTCGATGCCGACGTGACCGACATTGCCGGCTTCGATGAGCAGGCCGGCTACATGTATTTCCGCGCGTCGCCGGACAACGCCGGCCAGCGCTACCTGTATCGCGCGCGTCTTGACGGGGGCAGCGCCCCGGAACGGGTGACGCCACCCAGCCAGCCCGGTACGCACCGCTACGACGTGTCGCCGAACGGCAAGCTGGCGTTCCACACCTACTCGCAGTTCGAGCGCCCGTCGGTAACCGAGGTGATCGAGCTGCCGAGCCACAAGCCGGTGCGCGCGCTGACGGATCCGTCGGCGGTGATGGCGAAGGTGAAGCCGCTGCTGACTCCCGCGGCGGAATTCTTCCGCATCGAGATCGGTGAAGGCGTGCAGCTCGATGGCTACATGCTGAAGCCGTCGCACTTCGACGCGACCAGGAAGTATCCGTTCATTACCCATGTCTACGGTGAGCCGGCAGGGCAGACGGTCAACGACTCGTGGGGCGGCTCGCAGTTGCTGTTCCATCGCGCGCTGGCCGAGGCCGGCTACATCATCATCAGCATCGACAACCGCGGCACGCCGGCGCCGAGGGGCACCGCGTGGCGCAAGGTCATCTACGGGACGGTTGGTGACCTGTCGTCGAAGGAGCAGGCCGCAGCCGTGCGCGCCTTGCTCGCAAAGCACGCGTTCCTCGACAAGGATCGCGTCGGCGTGTGGGGATGGAGCGGCGGCGGCACCAACACGCTGAACGCGATGTTCCGTTTCCCTGACGTATATCAGGTCGGCGTGTCGGTGGCGCCGGTGCCCGACCAGAAGCTCTACGACACGATCTACCAGGAGCGTTACATGGGCGTACCGCAGGAGAACGAAGCGGGCTACAAGGTTGGATCAGCGATCAATTTCGCGGAAGGGCTGAAGGGCAAGCTGCTGGTCGTGCACGGATCCGGCGACGACAACGTGCACGCGCAGGGCACCGAGAAGTTGATCAACCGGCTGATCGAGCTGGGCAAGCCGTTCGATTCGATGATCTATCCGAACCGGTCGCACAGCATCTCCGAGGGACCCGGCACGACACCGCACGTCTACAAGCTGATCGCGCGGTATTTCTACAGCAACCTCGCTCCAGGCGCGCGCTAGTCGCGCGCCGGGGCCGGGTTCGCAAACAACCACAGCATCGCCTGCTGCAGCGCCGGCGCGATCGTCGAGACGTGGTCTTCGCCGGCGCGCCTGGCGATCAGCGACGAGAGGCGCGCGGGATTCGCCGAGAGCAACTGCTCGAGCCGATCGAACTGCCGCCGATATACCTCGGTATCGCCATCGGCAACCGACGCATAGAGCCGTCGCGGTGTGGCCGTCGTCTTCATCCAGGCTTCGACGCGTCCGATTGCGGAGGCGTCCTGCCAGCCGAGCGTAGGGCTGATCGCGGCCACCGCGTTCCAGTCCCCGCTCACCAGTTCGTCGATTGCAAACAGGCCCGCCAGGGAGTGTCCGGCCAGCACGCGCGTCCCGTTGTCGCCGAACCGCGCCGCGATTGCCGGCACTGCTTCACGCTGGAGGAATGCCGCGAAACGCTTCGATCCGCCGGCGCTTGGGTATCGCGTCCGTTCCGCCGCGGTTGCCCCACTCGTGAAATTACGGAGCCGGTCCTCCATCGACAGGCTCGGCACACCAACGATGACGAGCGGCCGCATCCTGCCCATTGACTGCATCACCGCCGCGTATGCAGTGGCGAGCGGATACAGCGCGTGCGCGTCGAGGACATAGAGGGTGTCGCACGGCTTTGCCGGCGAGCAGTCCGCGGCCGCCTGCACCCACATTGCGCGACGCTCGCCGATCTCGCGCGAATCGATCGTCACGACGGTGGCACCGGCTGGGGCTCCGGCCGCAGGAGCCTGCAGGAGACTGGTGAGCAGAAGAGCGATCAGCATGCCGTGACTAGTTGTCGAGGCTGACGATGGCCCATGTGGATGGATCGTCGGTGGAGGCCTTGGCAGGGAACTGCGTGCTGCCCTTCTTGTCCGCGCCGAGCGCGCGAATTTCGAGCATCAGGCGCCACGGACCGCGGCCGAACTTGTCTTTCTCGATGACGACTTCCCGTGCCGCGACGCTGCCGAACGTGAGCTGCGCGCGGCCATCGACCACGGTGGCGCGCGACAGCGCCACTGGTGGCGAGTACCACTGGCGCTGGTTTCCGAACGTCCACTCCGGCCAACCGGTCGTGGTGCGCTGACGCTCACCAACTTGCGCCGAGGCGTGCAGGTTGATCGGCATCGGCACTGTCTGCGAGCCGATGTAGAGGTCCATCGTGCCGTAGCTCTCCGAGGGCAGCGTCACGCACAACTTCACCTGTGTTGCGTTTTGCTGGATCAGCAGCTCCAGGCCGTCTCCCAGTGGCGTGCGAGCCGCGCTTCGCCATTCATTGCCTTCGCAACGGCCGTCGAGCAGCAGCGGCGCCGTGGTGGTGGGGGCTTGCAGTGACGGCGGCGCCTGCAGGAGAAGTGTGCTCGCGATGGCGATGACGAACCCGTGCATCATTTTCGCAGTCGCGCCTGTGCCGCCCTGACCTCGTCTTCGGTGAAGGCGGCTTCGAAGGCCTCGAGGCCCTCGAGGAACGCGGCGACGTCCTTCAGCGATACGCCGAGTTGCTGCAATCGATCTGTATTGAGGTGCAGCTGGTTGTTGGCGGCGTCGTTGTAGTAGTTGATGACCTTGCCGTCGGCGTCGAAGCGCTTGTTCATCTGCGCGATGATGTCTTCAAGGTAGACGCGGCCGCCCGGTGGCGGCTCCGTCGGCTGGCCGTGATCCGCCGTGATCACCGTGACGTGCCGGCCCGCTCCCGCCTTCTTGTCCATCAACGCGAGATACGCGGCGATCTGCCGGTCGAGTTCGGCCAGCGTGACCGGCATCTCCGGCGAATCGGGGCCGTGAGCGTGTGACGTGTAGTCTGGCCCCTTCATGTTGACGAAGATCAAGTCGGTGACGTCATCCGCGCCGGCGGCGGTACTGTCGACCACCGCCATCAGCGCTTCGGATTCGTACTTCTGGAACAGGCTCGAGGCGCGGAACTTCTGCGCGCTCGCGATGTCGTGCCCCATCCAGGTTCCACCGGCCGCCTCCCAGACCTTGCGGCCGACGAATGACTTCAGCACTTCCGGCATCGTGTAGCACGCCGGATTGGTTTCCCATCCGCCATCGGCGCCGCCGTAGCTGGCCGCCAGGATCTTCTTGCCGCTGATCAGGCAGGCGCCGCGGCCCACGAGGCCCGCGGTCGCGCGGATCGCGCCGCCTTGTCCGATGATGATCGCCTTGCCGTCGGTCGCGAGGTTCCAGTTGTCGGCGAGCGTCAGCGCCATCAGTTCCTTGGTGTCGAGCTGGTCGTAGGCTTCCTGCGGCTTGCCGGTGCCGCGGTTGAACAGGTTGTTCACCACGATGCCGTGGTAGCGCGGGTCCGAGCCGGTCCCGATGTTGGCGTGACCAACACCGGTGACGGTGGGCAGCACCTGCGTTCGTCCATCAGCGAACCAGGCGCCTTCTTTCTTCATGCGCGTGAGCGTCGGCATCACCGATGCGTATTTGTCGAAATAGTCCGAACGCATCGCATCCAGCACGAAGACGGTGACGACGCGCGGCCTGGCGGATCCGGTGATTGCCGCGCTCAGCACCTGTCCGGTGTAGGTTGGCAACGACGGCGCGCCGATCAACGCGCCGATCGTCGGCGCCACATCCTGCTGGATCGCGTGTCCCAGCGTCGCCGTCTTGATGAACGGCGCGCCGTAAAACAGGATCGGGATGTGCGTGTCGTACGACCACGGTGAGCCGTGCATGAACCTGTAGAGCGGATCCTTGGAGGTGACGAACCAGCCCTCTTTGGGCACGACGAAGACTTGTCCGCTCCGGCCCGGGAAGTAGCCGCGCGCGAACATGTCGAGCCACGTCGCGCGCTGCGAGCCGGCAGCGCCGGCCGATGGCGCGCCGGCCGAGGGCGGCGGCTGCGGCGCCGGCGCGGGTTTGGACGTCGAGGCGCAGGCAGCGCCAAACAGGACAGTAATCAGGAGTGCAGTGCGAACCATTTCCAGCCATTGTAATAGGGGGCTGGACCCGAACATCGCAGTCAACGTCCGCACCGATGTCTGCCGCGACTTGGGGCTGGCCCCAAACATCGCATTGCGAGGTTCGGGGCCAGCCCCTCACCGTCGCCTTTGGGACGCGGACCGAAAGAGTCGGCTGGCGGTTGCCGCGTGGATTCGTAAATGCCGTGTGATTTCAACAAGGGTGTAGCCATGGGTGACACGAGCCTCGTAAATGAGCTCGCCCAGCTCAGATCCACGAACCCGGCTCGGGAACAGGTCGTCTAGCGGGGCACGCAGCGCGGTGCGATACAGGCGCGGCATCCTGCCAAGTTGCAGCTGTTCACCTGTGTAAGACCGAATGACCCGCTTCACCGCATCGGCATCCACTGCTGCCTCGTGTTGTGAGAAATATGCGTACGCTGGCTTGGCGTGTTCCATCAGGCCGCGAAACTGTCGCTGTGCGTCGGAGAGTCGATCACCGGGAAACAGGGTCCGGAGCCATTCGAGCGAAAGATATCGCGGCACAGGATCCAGGCCCGCGGTCGCGCGATACGTGCTCCATCGATAGTCCTCGATTCGCCGCACGAACCCGGCGCTGACGGGGTTGAGAAACACGTAACACATCGCGGTCAGCAGTTGAACGTCGTCACCGACGTATACCCCACGATAGCGACCCTGAAACAAGTGGCCAACGTTTCCATGCCGCCAGTTCGAATACTGCGCGTAGCGCGATTGGAAAGCGCCGACGAAGTCGGAAAGATTGCCGTGCGGAGTAGTGACGATCGCATGGAAGTGCGATCCCATTTGGCAGCCGCCGCACAGAATGGTTGCGTGATTCTGTTGCTCTTCCGCGAAGATCCGAAGGAAGCGCCGGCGGTCACGATCGTCTTCATAAATGCGTTGTCGTCGGTTACCGCGATTCATGACGTGAAACGTTCCGCCAGCGACTTCATCGCGCAGACTCTTGGGCATGTCGACTGGTGAACCAAATTCCTTGCCGAACGCTGAGGCAAGCAAACAGACCTAATTCGGAGTTCAGCGACACCTCGCGGAAAAGACGCTCAAGAAATTGCAACCAGGAACGTCGCCCCGTGTTGCAGTTCCTTCCATAGATGTCTGCACGCTGGCCTTCATAAGGGTCCAAGATCGAAGTGCGATGTTTGGGGCCAGCCCCCAGAGAACACAGAGACCATGCCGCTGACGGGGCGAAGTGCGATGTTTGGGGGCAGGTCCCAAAGTAGGTATGATGCCGCGCATGACGAAACGCGTACTGTTTGCAACAATTTGTCTCTGCGCGGTGGTGGGTGCCGTCAACTTTGCGCAGCGTCCTGCGGACGCGCCGGCGAGTGGTCCGGGTGGCAAGCCGCCAGACACCGTCTTTATCGAAGACCTGACGTGGGCCGAGGTGCGTGACCTCATCGCGTCCGGCACGACGAACGTCATCATTGGCACGGCGGGCACCGAACAAAAGGGACCGCACATGGTGGATGGCGAACACAAGTTCGTCATGAACTACACCGCCGACAAGATCGCGCGCGCGATGGGCAAGACGCTCGTGGCGCCGGTCGTGACTTACGTGCCAGAGGGCAGCTGGGAGAATCCCGGCGGCCACATGGGCAAGCCCGGCACGATCACGCTTCCTGAAGATCGTTTCGTGGAGTTGCTCGTCGCCGCGGGCCGCAGCCTGAAGGCCGGCGGCTTCAAGAAGATCTGGTTCCTCGGCGAATCAGGCGGCAACCGCACGGGCATGCGCACCGCGGCGGAAAAGCTCAACACGCTGTGGGCCGGCGCCGCGACCGCGTACTGGGTGGACGACTACTACACCAAGGCGCACGCGGAGCAGAACACGTGGGCCGCAAAGTTCCTCAAGGTGGCAGAAGACCAGGTCGGCAACCACGCCAACATCCTCGACACGTCGGAGCTGCTGTTCGTCGCTCCACAGCACATTCGCAAGGATCGCCTCACCGGCAACGATTATCCAAACAACGGCGTGAGCGGCAACAACCAGTCGAAGTCGACGCCTGAGGTCGGCAGGGCGCTACTGCAGATCAAGATGGATCTCGCGCTCGCGCAGATCAAGCGCATGAACGCGGGTAGCGAGCCTCCGGTGGCGGCACCCGCGGCGCCGCAGGGCGGCGGTGGCCAGGGTCGCGGTGGCCGCGGCGGTCAGAACGCGCCGACTGGTCCTCCGCAGCCGACGATGGATACCGCGCCTGCGGGTCTCACGCCGACAAAGGCGCCGGACACCGTCTTCATCGATGAACTGACCTGGGAAGAGAACCGCGACGCCATGAAGGCGGGCAAGACGACGTTCATCATCCCCACCGGTGGTACCGAGAAGAACGGCTACCACATGATCATGGGCAAGCATAACTACATCGTCTCGCACAGCGCGAACCTGATGGCGCGCCGCCTCAAGAACGCGCTGGTCGCGCCGGTGATCGCGTATGTGCCCGAGGGCGATCCGGACCGCCAGAACCCCGGCGCCATCTCGCTGCCGTCGCCGGCGTATGACATGTTGCTCGACGCGGCCGCGCGCAGCCTCAAGGCGCACGGCGCGAAGGAAATCATCTTCATCGGCGACAGCGGCGGCAATCAGCAGGGCATGCGCAGCGTGGCCGAGAAGCTGAACGCCGAGTGGAAGGATGCGGGCACCAAGGTGTTCGCGCTCACCGATTACTACGAAGGCGGACGCGAGCACTACCGCGCGTGGATGGAAGCGGCGTTCGGCTACGGCGAAGACATCATCGGCAGCCACGCCGGCATCAGCGACACGTCACAGATGCTGCACGTGCGTGCGGCCGGCATCCGCAAGAACATGCTGATGCCGTGGGGCGGACCGAAGGATTCAGGCGTGTCGGGTGATCCGATGAAGGCGACCGCGGAGATCGGCCGCATGGGCATTGAGTTCAAGGTCAACGCGGCACTGGCGCAGTACCGCGCGATCAAGAACCCGCCGCGCCAGGGTGGGCGGGGGGGACAGCAGCAGTAGCAAGTAGCAAGTAGCAAGTAGCAAGAAGAGCGTTTTTCTTGCTACTTGCCTCCTGATTCTTGCTACTTCGCCGGCACGAACGGCGTCGGCCCTGGAGGGGCCGTGCGCTTCGAGCCGCTCTTCTTCCACGCGTCGTAACGCATCTTCAGCGTCTTCACCGGGTTGGCGCTCTCGCCCTTCTTCAGCTCGTTGTCATACGCCGTCAGGAACGCGTAGTACTTGCCGTCATTGTGCGTGACGCCCACCTGGTCGTCCTTGTCGGCGATCGCAATGTAGGCGACGTGCGCCGTCTTGTTGTCGCACGGCAGTTCGGGCGTGAAGTTGTTGCCGCAGTTGCAGCGGTGGTCGCCGCCGTTGGCGTCGGCCGCCACCATGGCCGCCATCACGTGATCGGCGAGCGTGCCGGTGGCGCGCGAGAAGGCGAGTGCCGCCTGGTACACCACCTGGTCGCCAAGCAGCGTGTTGCCCTGGACCTGGTAGTGGAAGTCACCAACCACACCACCGAAGTACAGCGATGAGCGCGAATTGCCCGTGCCGTTGAATCCGGCGCGGTTGTTCTGCGCGGTGATGGTGCCGCCATTCGGAATCGAGACGATGCCGAATTGACGGCGCTCGACGTTGGGATCCTTCTTCAACATCTCGATGATGTCGGCGGGCGGCGTGCCCTTCTTGATCTCGCGATACACCAGCATCTGGTTCTCGCGCGTGTTGTCGACACCGGCCTGGCACGCCGCGACGCCGATGCCGGGCACGATCACCGCCTGCACGTCCATCAAGTCGCGCGCGCCGTTGGGTTTCCGCTCGGGGAAACCCTGCTGACGCACACAGGTCGCCGACGCGATGATCACCTGCCCGGTCTTGGCATCGATGGCGATCACCGACCATGTCGCAAACGCCGGCGATGCCAGCGCGACGACCATCCCCAGAGCCCACACGATTTGTTTCATTGGCAACGTCCCCTACTGTCTCGCAACCTTGATGATCTTGATCGGCGGCGTGAGGCGCTGCGCCTCGGTATTCGTCTTGCGATCAGTCGACGAGGGCGCCGCCTGGATCTTGCGCACGACATCCATGCCGGAAATGACGCGTCCGAACGCCGCGAAACCCTGGCCATCCGGATTGCGCGCCCCTCCGAAGTCCAGCGACGGCTGGTCGTTGATGCAAATGAACCAGCCGGACGTCGCGCTGTCGGGCGTGCCGCGCGCCATGGAGATGACGCCGTCCTTGTGCAGCAACCCCGTCGTTGAAGTGCGCTCGATGGCGATCGGCGGGAAACCAGACTTCGCTCGATCGGGATTGACACCCGCCTGAATCACCTCGATCTTCACCGGACTCTCAGGCTGATTATCGAGTTTCACCGTGCGATGCCACGTCCCGCCATCGTAGTGTCCACCGTCGACGTAACGGAGGAAGTTCGCCGCGGTGTTCGGTGCCCTGGCCGCATCGACCTCGATGACGATGTTGCCCAGCTCGGTTTGGACGAGGACCTTGACGGTCCCCTGCGCGTGAAGGTGACCGCCGCCCCACGAGAGGGCGGCGATCACGACGGCGAGAAACGATCTCCGATGCATGCGACTCATCAGAACCGATAGGTGAGCGCGAACTGGAACTGGCGGCTGTTCAACACCGCTGATCCGCCGCTGTGCTGACCGAAGCGCGGGTTCCCGACCAGGTTGATGTAGCCACCGGCCAACAGGTTCTGGTTGTTGAACATATTGAACACATCAGCGCGGAAGTCGAGTTTGTTGGCGCCGATCGGGAACTGCTTGCCGAGCGACAGGTCCGCGTAGTTGATGAACATGCCGCGGGCGGTGTTGCGCCCATTCGGCGTGCTCGGCTGGCAGCCGCGCGAGTTGCAGGCGGCGCCGACGCCCTGGCCGTAGCCGACGGGATCACCAGCGTAACGGATGGTGTACGGCGCGCCGCTCTGGCTGTGCGTGACGATCGATAAGCGCCAGCCGCCGATCAACGAGCCGCTGCCGGGAACGTTCCACGTCGCGCTCGTGACCAGGTTATGCGGCGTGTCCGCGCCCGTTGGCGCGCGATCCGACTCCGGGTCGCGGCTGTTCTCGGGCGAGAACCAGTGATTGAGCATGTCTTCCGCACTTGAACGCGTGTAAGACGCCGTCACCGTCAGCGGCGTCGCACGATGGATCACCGAGAAGCGCACGCCTTCGTACCAGGAGCGGCCTTCATTGGTGAGGACGTCCATATGGCGGAAGCCGTTCGGCCCCGGCGTAATGGGCCGGGTCAGGTCGGCCTGCGCACTGGTGCGGACAATCGCGTTCGGGTTGGTGGCGAGCGCGGCGTTGAGGACATCCTTCGCGATCGGTGTCGGCGCGTTCATGTCGAGGAAGCCGTGCTTGACGCCGCGGTTGATGTTGCCGTCGATCGCGACGCTGGTACGTCTGCCGATCTGCCGCTGAACGCCAAAGCTGTACTGCCACGCATGCTCGTTCTCGAAATCAGGCGAGATCTCCTGGATGCTGCGCGCGGGGAGCGTGGCGCCCGGCGGGAACGCGGCCAACACATTAGGGAACGTCGGGAACAGCGGGTCGCCGGCGCTGAGCGACAGCGTCACCAGGCCGTTGCCCCCGCCGACGCCGCCCTTGACGATGGTGAAGATCGGGTGCTGCTGCGTGAAGCGGCCGAAGCCGCCGCGGACGGCCCACTGCTGATCGCCCTTCGGATCCCACGCGAAGCCGACGCGCGGATCGAGATTGTTGGCATCGGTGCCCGCCGGCCAGTCCGGAATGTCCTTGATGATCTCGACGTCGTAGCGCAGGCCGAGGTTGAGGGTGAGGCGGTTGCCGATGCGCCAGTCGTCCTGGAAGAAGCCAGCCAGCACGTACGCCTTCGGGAACATCAACCTCGCCTCGGGCACCAGCGCGAACGCTTGCGCGTACAGCGTCGGATTGGGCGCGACGGTCGGCGAGCCCGAGAACGTGTAGCGGCCGTTCTGCAGGGGCGCGAACAACTGTTCGGTGACGTCATACGTGAAGGACGCACCGGCCTTCATGGTGTGATTGCCCTTCCAGAACGACAACGTCGTGGACAGATCGTAGGTTGTTTCCGGCAGCACACCCCACGTGCCTTGATCGTTGCATCCGGACGTCGAGTAACCCGACCGGACGATCGACACGCCTTCGCACTTGGCGGCACGCCGATCGGTATAGCGCGAGTACTGGCCGCGGACTTCGTTGAGCAGCTTGTCGGAGACCACCGTGGTGAACGTGGCGTGCACCGTGTCGACGTTGTTGTCCCAGATGAAACCGGTGCCCGGCAGCGCCAGTCCGCCGCCTTCATTGTCTTTCTGCCAGCGCACCATGTTGTAGCGAACGCCGAGCGTGTTGCGGTCATTGAAGCGCAGATCCACCTTGGCGTGACCCTGGTGCTCGTCAGCCGGCGTGGGGACGACGCCAGGCGCTTCGACGGCGGTGACCGTGACCTGGCTGCGCTCGCGGCGACGCTCGTAGCTGCCGAAGAAGAACAGCTTGTCGCGCATCAGCGGGCCGCCCGTCGTGAGGCCAAACTGCTGCTGGTTGTACGGCGCCTTGACCTTCTCGCCGTTGACGATCGGCGCCAGCGGCGGAGCGGCATCGAGATCACCAGGACGAATCATCACGAATCCCGAGCCGTCGAAATCGTTGGTGCCGCTCTTCGTGATCATGCTGGCCACGCCCGAGGAGTGCCCGCCGAACTCGGCCGAAAATTGATTGGTGATGAGCTGCACTTCCTTGACGGTCTCGATCGCGAAGCCGCTCGATCCGAGCTGCGGGGCGCGCTGCAAGGTCAACCACTTCGAGTGGTTGTTGGTGCCGTCCACGTAGGTGCCGAAGTTCCACACCTCGCCACCACCGACGTTGACGGCGTTCGATCCGGAACCGGCGGCGACGACGTTCGAATCGAGTGTCAGCAAGCGGAAATAGTTGCGCTCCTTGACCGGCAGCGTTTCGAACGCGGCACGATCAATCGTGCTCGCCACTTCAGATGATGTGGTCGACACGATCGGCGCATCACCGGCGACCGTGACCGTTTCCTGGACGGTCGACAGCTGCATGGTGAAATTCAACACCACGTTCTGGCCGGCGTTGAAGACCAGGTCCTGCCGGACCTGATTGGCGAAGCCGGCGATCTCAGCCTGCACGCGGTACCGCCCTTCAGGCGGCAGCGCGCGGACCACGAAGCGGCCGTTCTCGGTGGTTGTGACCGTACGGGTGAGACCCGTCGCGGTATTGGTGATCGTGATGACCACGCCAGGCAGTGTGGCCTGCTGTGCGTCGGTGACGACACCTTCGATGTTGAATGTGGGATTTTGCGACCAGGCGTGTCCTGGTAGCAGCAGAAGCGCCACGGCGGCAATTGCGCTGCACACACTGAATTTCCAACGGGACATCGTCAACCTCGAGGGTTGCTCAAAAAGACAGAAGGGTGGAGCAGGCGCGAATCGTAGCACGCCCAATGGATGAGCTTTGCAGAGAGAAATGCGATGTTTTGGATGGGAAATTACGATGCGTGGGACGAACGTTCGTCCCACGCACACCGTGCCGCCGGGCGGCTATTTCTTCAGGAGGGTAAATTTCTGCACGCGGCGGCCCGTTGAGGCTTCGCCGACATAGAGGTTGCCCTGCGAATCCACGCTCATGCCGTGGGGACGCAGCATCTGTCCCACGAAGCGGCCGCCCCGGCCGAACGATCCGACGACTTCCATGTCGGAACGGCGCAGGATCCAGATCTTGTGATTGGTGCCATCGGCCATGTAGAGCCATTGTTGCTGCGGGTCGGCCGAAAGCACCGGCACGAATGCGGAACCCGAGGATCCGGTCGCCGGCTCGATGACCTTCTCCCTGAGGAACTTGCCCGACTGATCAAATTCCTGGATGCGGTTACCGCGGCGATCGGTGACGTAGATCTTGCCGTCGCGCGACCCGGTGATGCCGTGCGGCGTGGAGAACTGCTGCGGCAACTGACCGCTGGTCATGGTGTTGTAGTCGAACTTGGTGGTGTCGTCCGGCGTCTTGCCGTACGCGCCCCAGTGACGCTTGTACGCGCCGGTCGCGCCATCAACCACGATCACGCGCCGATTGCGATAGCCGTCCGAGATGAAGGCTTCGTTCGTCTTGGGATCGACCCAGATACCCGACGGTCCGCCGAGCAACTTGGTGTCGTTGCTGCCCCCGACCTTTTCGTACTCGCCGATCTGCAGCACGAGCTTGCCCTGGCGCGTGAACTTCATGACGCGATGACGGCTGTGGCTGCCGACCCACACGTGATCGGTGTGATCGACGAAGATGCCGTGCGGATCGCGCGGCCAATCGGAGAAGTCGGTAAACGTACCCTGGCCCCATCCCTGCACGAGCTTGCCCTGGGCGTCGAACTCCAGGATCGGCGGCGCGGCCTTGCAGCAAGTGCCCAGGGGTTTGCCCTCCGGCTTGGGTTTCGCCGGGTCGGGGGTCCCGGCCTTCCATGGCTCCTCGTAGAGCTCTTCTTCGGTCAGGGTCTCAGGCAGGTGTGAGACCCACACGTGCTGCTTGGCGTCGACGAACACGCCGGTGACGGCGCCCATAATCCAGTTGTTCGGCATTTCAAGTGGCCACGTCGGGTCCACTTTGAACGTGGGGGCATTAGCGGCGGGCTTGGCCTGTTCAGCGGACGGCCGCACACCGGACACGAGGAAGATAATCGCCGCAAGCGTGGCGGCGGTCAGAACGGTCGAACGGAGATTTCGCATGGGCGCGAAAATATCACGCCCAGCTCAGTTCGAGTTGTCTCCAAGTGTTTACAGCGTGGTGCGTTTCTGGCCCAAATCGCCGCCCGGCTCCATCGTCGCGTCATCCGCGGGATGGGCGGGGTTCGGCTTCTGGTTCGCCGAGCGAACGAGGCGGGGTTCGTCGTCGGCACCGTCAGCTCGGCCTCCAGCGCCGGCCCGGTCGCGCGAGCCATCGCCCTTGCTGCCGGGTTGATTGTCGGAGACTTCCTCCGCTCCACGTACCGCATCACGGCGGATCTCTACTTCAAGTGGGTCGCCGTGCTTCTTCAATGAGTCCATGGTCATCACCTCGACGTGGTGAGGAGCAAACCTCATTCCGCGCGCAGCGCGGTGGTCGGATCAACCCGCGTGGCGCGCATGGCCGGAATGATCGCCGCCAGCAGGGCAATCACCGTCAT
The DNA here is from genome assembly GCA_964628295.1 of uncultured Acidobacterium sp. GTDB lineage: Bacteria > Acidobacteriota > Vicinamibacteria > Vicinamibacterales > UBA2999 > 12-FULL-67-14b. The sequence goes on along the minus strand of CAZVLS010000008.1, from coordinate 129,899 downwards.
CGAGACGGCGCCGATGGCGAACGCCGACGGATCGAGTGGCGAGACCTCGAACAGCAGTGAGCGCGTGACGCGCGTCACGACCAGCGCGCCGCCGATGCCGACCACCAGGCCAATCGCGATGGTCCAGGCCACATGCCGGACGATCATCGACAGCACATCATTGGACCGCGCCCCGAGGGCCATGCGAATGCCGATCTCGCGACGTTGTTGCGTCACGGCGTGCGCGACCACTCCGTAGAGGCCAAGCGCGGCGAGAAGCGCGGCCATCCCTGCGAAGATGACGATCACCCACACGGGCTCGGTCAAGCCCGACAAGCTCCGCTGCCAGATCTCTTCCATCGTGCGGATGTCGGCGAGCGCGAGCAGCGGATCGATCTGGTTCGCGGCCTCGCGGATCGCAGGCACGGCGGCTGCCGGATCACCGACGGTGCGCACCGACAACTTGACCTGCATTTTGGGCGCCTGCGCGAGCGGCACGTATGCGGTTTCGCTCATCGGCTCGCGCAGGTCGCGGTCCACGCGTTCGTTGCGCACCACGCCGACGATGGTCATGGTCTCGCGGCGATTGCCCCCGAAACCAAGGGCCGGCAGCACCACGCCTTGTCCGATCGGGTTGGCGACGCCGAATCGATCGCGCAGCCGCGTGGCGAGCGCTTCGTTGATCACGGCGACATACGGTGCGCCCGCGCGATCCTCGGGAGTGAAGGCACGCCCAGCGACAACGCCGACACTCATGGTGGGGAAGTAGTTCTCGTCGGCGCGCTTGAATCGCACCAGGAGCCGCTCGTCGCGGCCTGGCAGATTCAGGTTCTCTCCGCCCGTGCCCTCAAGCGGCACGTCACCGGAGATGGTGGCGTTGGTGACGCCGGGAATGGCGCGCAGCCGCTCAACCAGGGTCGGATAGAACGCGGCGAGTCGATGACCGTCGGGATAGCGCGCCCAGGGCAGGTCGATCCCCATGGTGATGACCTTCTCGACCTGGACACCGATCTCCACGCGTTGCAGGCGGACCAGGCTCTTGAACAGCAGCGCTGCACCGCAGATCAGGATCACCGATACGGCGACCTCGACGGCGACGATCAACCGGCGCGTGCGATCGGTCGCGCCGGACGATCCGCGTGAGGCGTCGTTCAACGCGGCGGAGGCGGATCGACGCGACATCCTGAGTGCAGGCAGGAGTCCGACCAGCACCGACACGAGGAGTGCCGCCGACGTTGCGAAGGCGAGCACTCGCCAGTTCAACGAGATCTCGGCGGTGAAGGGGAGGCCGGGCACGAGCGGCGCCGCGACGTCAATCAGCAGTGATGCCAGTGCGATGCCGGCGATGCCACCGAGCACGCCGAGCATCAGGCTCTCGACCAGCAGTTGTGCGGCAATGCGCGCCCGGGTGGCGCCGAGCGCCGATCGCACGGCCATCTCGCGTGCGCGCGATGCGCTTCGCGCGAGAAGAAGGTTGGTGATGTTGGCGCAGGCGATCAGCAGCACAAGCACCACGGCGCCGAGCGCCACGTAGATCGACTGGCGCAGGGTATCACCGACCAGCAGGTGGTCGAACGGCTCAACGGCGACGCTCCAGTTGCTCTTCCACTGCGGAATCTGGTCTGCGATGCGCTCGCGGATGGCGAGCACGTCGGCTTGCGCCTGCGCCAGCGTGACACCGGGCTTGAGGCGGCCAACCGGATTCAACCAGTGCGACCCGGCGGCGATCTCCGCTTCGGTAAAGGCGTTGAGGCGCCAGAAACTCGCGGGCTGGTCGAGCGGGCGGGCGCGATGACGGTCGAAGGCGCCCGGCGGCAGCACGCCGATCACCTTGTGCGGTTCGTTATCGAGCAGCAGGTCGCGTCCGAGGATGCCGGCGTCGCTGCCGAAATGCTGCCGCCAGGCGGCGTGGCTGATGATCACGACGCGCTCGGCCCCGTCGCGGTCTTCGTCGCGCGCAAAGGCGCGGCCGAGCATTGGCTGGATGCCGAACACCGCGAAGTGATCCCACGAGACGTAGCGGCCATCGAGCCGGACGGGTTCGCCGTTGACGAGCACGGTCGCCGTCGATCGCGATTCCGCCGACAACGCCGCGAACGCCTGGCTCTGGCGTGTGAGCTCGAGAAACGTGCGTGTGGTCGTTGAATTGCTGGTGGTCGGCGTCGGCGTCTCCCACACGCGGACGATGCGGCCGGGTTCGGGGAACGGCAGTGGCTTGAAGAGGACGCCGTCGACGAGGCTGAACATCGCGGTGTTGGCGCCGATGCCGAGCGCGAGGACGCCGACCGCGACGAGCGTGAACAAGGGTTCTCGCCTGAGGGACGCCAGTCCATACCGCGCGTCCTTGACGAAATTTTCCACCCACCGCGCGCTGCGATCGTCGCGGTGGATTTCCTTCATTTGATCGACGCCGCCGAACCGGCGCATGGCTTCGCGGCGCGCTTCAACCGGATCGAGTCCACGTTGCCGCGCATCGTGTTCCGCCAGTTCGAGGTGTGCGATCACCTCGTCATCGAGCTCGCGCTCGAGTCGTTTGGACGTGAACAACGCGAGGAGTCGCGCGAGACGGCGCTGAATCGTCATGCCTTTGCTCCAAGGATCTTCGCGACCAGCGACGAGGCGTGTTCCCAGTTCGCGACCTCGATGTGGAGCTGCTTCTCACCCGATCGCGTCAGGGCGTAGAACTTCACCCTGCGGTTGGTTTCCGAAATGCCCCACCTGGTATTGATCCACCCTTGTTGCTCGAGGCGCATCAACGCCGGGTAGATCGAGCCCTGGCTGAGTTTGAGCGTGCCGGACATCTGCTCGATGCGTCTCGCGATGCTGTAGCCATGCAGCGGGCCCATGGTGTCCAGGGTCTTGAGGATCAGCAGATCCAGCGTGCCGTACGGCAGGTCCGCTTTAGGTTTCGACATGTCGATATTCGACATATACAGCCTTTGACGGCATTGAGCAAGAATTGGTTCGCGTGGGCAGGGGGCCGGGGATCTTTTCTCGAGTTCGTAGCTGTCGCTCTACGAACCAAAGTAGCCGGATCGAGCCTTGATCGTAAGTGCTGGCTGTGCAATTACTTGCACCGTCACCGTATGCCAGCCTCGTGCTGCCACGCCCTGTGGGGAATAACGCAACACGTAGCTCTGCCGGAACTCGTCGAGGATCTGGGAGAAAGTGCGTACTGCGGGATCGCCGAAGCGGGAACGATGCTTGTCGCCACCGGTACGCTGTGCGCTTTGTTCGACGAACGGCTCCTCGCCGGCGTCGTTGGGCGTACACCAGGCCGGAATACTCCGCTCGTCGAAGTCGCCGCCCGCGCTGACGTAGATCCAATGCAAGACCGCCTCTGAGCGTCCGCTTGCGTCGAGCACGCGAGGGCCGTCGAGCAAGCTGCCGCAGTCCTGGCCATCCGTCATGGCGACAATCAAATGACGACGACCGGCGGCCGGCGTGTGAGTGAGCGCGACGAAAAGCGCGTCGTACACGAGGGAGATTCCCGGCACCGCTTTCATGTCGAGGGCGAGGGGCTGGCCAGCGGGCTGCCACGGCACTGGCGTATCGACGGAGAGACCAATCGTGAGGAGACGAAACTGATCGTCCGGGCGCAGCATGCCCGCGATCGACGCCACGTTGCGCTTCATGCGATCGAGCGCGCCAGCCGTACTACCGCTTGTGTCCATGAACAGCGTCACATCGAGCGGCACGGACTCGATCGTGACGGCCTCCACTGCCTGCGCCACGCCGTTGTCGGTCAGGCGGAAATCGCTTGCCTGAAGGTTGGCGACCGATGCATTGCCTCGCTTCACGGAAGCACTGATCGCGACGGATTCGGTCCGCGCACGGAACACCGCCTGTGACGCGACATGTGTCGGAAGCCCTAAGACACAACAGAAGAAGCAGATAACCCGAAATGATCCCCGGCCCCTTCCCGCTCGGCGTCTCATTTCGATACGGGGGAGGTGGAGGAAATTGCGCTGCGCATGGTGGCCTTTAGTGCGGACCAGTGGACGAAAGTGCCGTATTGAATCAGGCGACCAGGATCCGCGGCCGACGGGCGGCGGTTGAAGACGCTGTCGATCATCGTCACAGCCGCGTCGCGTTCGTCGCCGGCGAATCGCAGGCTGGCCAGTGCGATGGTCGCGGATTCGGCCTCCGGCATGATCGCGAGGGCGCTCGCATACGCGCGCGCGGCGTCGTCCTGGCGTTGCAGGGCTTCGAGCGCGCGGCCGGCGTTGAGGTACGCGACGAACTTCGTCGCCGGAGTGACGGCGATCGCCTGCGCCTGTTCGTACGCCTTGAGCGCGGCGGCGAAATCCCTGACCACAAACTGCATCACGCCGATGCGGACGTAGGCATCGCCGCCGACGTCAGGGATCTTCGTCAGCGGCTCCAGCGCGATCACGGCTTCCAGCTGCGACGGCAACCGGCGACGCGCGGCCACCCTTGCGAGTTGCTGATCGGCCTCTTTCCGCAAATTGCGGATCGGTTCCGTGTCGCGGCCCCACGTCCACGCGACGATGCGATTCAACCGGAAATGCGGATCATCCGGAAACCTCTCCAGCGCGTGCATCAAGTGGCGAGCGGGTGGACTGTTCGGATTGGTCGGCGGCGCCTTGCTTGGCTTCTGGTGCGGCAACACCGCGAACTCGCCAAGCAACCACTGCCGCGCGCGGGCGCGGCCGGCCAATGCGTGCGACGCGGCGTGCCACGCGCGCTCAAATGCAGTCGGCGTCGCGCCGGCGGCCCGCAACTGCGCGCACTGCCACTCGACCAGGTCCGACAGCCGGCCCCAATCCGACTCGAGACGCGCGGCCGTGAGCTCGAGCAGGAAGGCGGATACGGCCGCGCGACGCGTGTCCGCCTGCTCAGGATCGGCGACGACCCAGCCCGGCGTGTCCTGGACGAACCGAAGCCGCAGCGGCCCGAGGTCCTCCAAGGCGGCAGCTTTCGACACGGCCCCGTCGCGATCGCCGCGTAAATACTGATCGAGCAGCCCTTTCAGGTCCACCGCCGGCGTCTGCGCCGACACCCCGATCCCCATGGCGGCGACGAGGCAGATCGCGCTGAATTTCAGCATCAGGACGTTAAGACGAGAGCGGAGCATTCCGGGTTGCCGGGCTTCAAAGCTTTCTGACAGAATCGCGCGCATGATGCGCACCCTTGCCGCCGGCTTGATCCTACTTGCATCGTGGATCGCGTTGGGCTCCGCCCAGCAAAGATCCGCACCAGTGGACGACGCCGCGCTGCGGACTCCGGATGCCCGCAACCAGGACTGGCTGTCGTACGGCCGCGATTATTACGAGCAGCGCTTCAGCCCGCTCAACCAGATCAACGACAAAACCGTCGCCCAACTGTCACTGGCCTGGCAGATGGATACGGCGACCGATCGCGGCCTCGAGGCCACGCCGCTGGTGATCGACGGCGTGATGTACACCACTGGATCGTGGAGCGTGACGTACGCGGTCGACGCGAAAACGGGCAAGCAACTCTGGAAGTACGACCCGGAAGTGCATCGCAAGTACGACAACCTCGCCTGCTGCGACGTCGTCAATCGCGGCGCCGCGTTCTACAAGGACAAGATCTACGTCGGCGTGCTGGACGGCCGACTCGTGGCGCTCGATTCCAAGACGGGCAAGCCGGCGTGGAGCGCGCTGACCGTGGATCAATCGCAGGCCTTCACCATCACCGGCGCCCCGCGCGTCGCCAACGGCAAGGTGATCATCGGCAACGGTGGCGCCGAGTACGGCGTGCGTGGTTACGTCTCGGCATATGACGCCGAGACCGGCAAGCTGGCGTGGCGCTTCTACACCGTGCCCGGCGATCCATCGAAGCCCCAGGAAAACAAGGCGCTCGACAAGGCGCTGCCCACGTGGAAGGGCGAGACGTGGTGGAAGGTCGGCGGCGGCGGCACGGTGTGGGACTCGATCGTCTACGACCCCGAGCTGAATCTGCTCTACGTCGGCACCGGAAACGGATCGCCGTGGAACCGCGACATCCGCAGCCCCGGCGGCGGCGACAACCTGTATCTCTGCTCGATCCTCGCGATCAATCCAGACAACGGCGAGCTGGTGTGGCACTACCAGACCACGCCGGCGGACACGTGGGACTACACCTCGGTGCAGCCGATGATGATGGCCGATCTCAACTGGCCCACCTCCGACGAGGCTGCGGCGGGCAAGCCAGGCCGTCAGCGCAAGGTGATCATGCAGGCGCCGAAGAACGGCTTCTTCTACGTGCTCGACCGCGCGACCGGTGAACTGCTCGCGGCCGATCCCTATGTCGAAGTGAACTGGGCGACGCACGTTGATCTCAAGACCGGGCGTCCCGTGGAAGTGCCCGGCGCCGCCTACAAGGACAAGGGCACGTACATTCGCCCCGGACCGCTCGGCGGACACAACTGGCAGGCGATGTCGTTCAGTCCGACCACCGGTCTCGTCTACATTCCGGCGCAAGACAACGGCCGCTACTTCGAGCAGCCGACCGGCGCGTTCACCTACACGCCAAATGAATACAACCTGGGCCTCGGTCCGATCGGCCGCAACGTGGAGCGCTACGACATTCCATCGAAGGGACGCCTGCTGGCGTGGGACCCGATCGCACGCAAGCCGCGCTGGACGGCGGAGTACGGCAACTACTGGAATGGCGGCACGCTCGCGACGGCAGGCAATCTCGTGTTCCAAGGCACCGCCGCCGGTGAGTTCATCGCCTACAACGCCGCAACAGGGCAGAAGCTGTGGTCGGCCTACGCCGGCACCGGCATTGTGGCGCCGCCGATTACGTATTCAATTGACGGGCAGCAATACGTCTCGGTGATGGCGGGGTGGGGCGGTGCGTTCCCGAAGAAGTTCCGCAGCGTCGGCCGCATACTGACCTACGCCATTGGCGGCACCGCCACGCCGCTGACGCCCATTGCCCCGCGGCGCGTCACCGCGATCGCGAACACCGCGAGCGCGGCGGACATTTCGGCCGGCGCGAAAATCTACACCACCTATTGCTCGCGTTGCCACGGCGGCGCGACGGTGTTGCCAGACCTGCGACGGTCCACGCCGTCTGCGCTCAACGGCCTTGAAAAGATCCTCGATGGTTCGCTCGTCGAACGCGGCATGCCGCGCTTTGCCGAACTCGACCGTCGCGCCGTTGCACAATTGAGGGGCTACCTGCTTGACGAACGGCGAAAACTCGCCGCGGAGCAGAAGTAGGGCATTTCTCTTGCACGATGATGCAGCATGAAGAGCTGCTGCATTGTCGTGCTGGCGCTGAGCATCGCAGTTCCCGCTCGGGCGCAGGAACCAACCGGTCACATCCCCGACACAACGCCGCGTCTGATCATCTCTGAGCGCGCCGTCGCCGCTGCACTCGAAGAGCATCCGCCCGCTCAGCCGGCGCGGCGCCGCGATTCCGTCGCGAACGGCGCGCTGATCGGCGGCATCCTCGCCGCGGGCGTGATGATGGGCGGCGGCGCGTATTTGTGCAACGAACTGAAAGAGGAGGGCGATCCGTCCTGCACGAAGTCCGTCCTTACGGTTGGCGCCATCAGCTTCGTCATTGGCGCGGCGGTTGGAGCGGGCGTGGACGCGCTGTTCTCGCGATCGACTCCAGCCCAGCCATTGAGTCCGACCGCGCCGCCGTCGCGGTGACACCTGACCCCAAGTGACTCATTCGGCCCCTCTGACGGCGTGATGCAATTGGGGTCAGGTGTCAGCTGCATCATCTGCGTCACTCTAGCTGGTCGGTGGCCCCACAATTGCAGCACGACCATGAGGGAGTGAGACGAATGAAGTACTTTTCGCGATTTCTGCTGAGAACGGGTCTGGTGGTGCTGTTTCTGGGAAGCGCGGCGGCGCCCGCCCGAGCTGACTGGTTCCTCGTTCCTTATCTGGGCGCGGCCTTCGGCGGCGCGGCTAACCAGTTCACCTATAACGATTTTGACGATGAGTTTGAGCAGCGGATGAACTTCGGGGGCAGCCTGGGCTACCGGTTCGGTAACGGCATCGTTGGCCTGGAGCTGGATTACAACCTTGCCCCGAACTTCTTTCAGTTCACGGGTGGCACGAACGATTTTGATCTGCTGAATCTCGATTCGAGCGTCCAGACGGTGATGGGCAACATCGTGTTCTCGATCCCGGTCGGCGGCCGTGACGGACGTTTCCAGCCGTATGTGACGGCCGGCCTCGGCACGATCCGCACCCGCCTGCGCAGCGAAAGCGATCTGTTCGACGAGATCGTGAGCGACGACAGCGGCTACAGCTTCGGCGCCGGCGCGCACATCTTCGCCACGCGTCACTTCGGCATTCGTGCCGATGCCCGTTACATCCGGGGATTCGAGTCGCTGGACGACGAGGATCCGATCGAGGACAGCCCGTTCTTCGATCAGCCGCTGGCCACGGAAGTGTTCAACTTCTGGCGCGGCTCGGTAGGACTTACGTTCCGCTGGTAAGAGTTTCCTGGTGCATCGGGCTGCGGTTGCTCCCCCCGCAGCTCATCCCACGATTCTTCAAGGTGGTGCGCCGATCGTGGCTCCGCATCAGACAATGCGGCGCATGAGTTCCTTCCGGTTCGCTCCAGCTGTATTCACGTCCATTCTGATCGCGCTCGCCCACATCACGGTGCCGGCGCAGCAAGAGCCCGCATCTCCGTCGCCGATCCTGGGACACGCTGTCGGCTATTTCGATCCGCGCATCAATCGCGTGGTGGTGATCGGCGATGCCGGCGATCCGTCCGACGGCGCGCGAGACCGGATGTGGAGTTGGAGCGGATCACGATGGGAACCGATGGCCATCGAGGGCCCGATTGGCCGGGTCAATGCCGGCGCGGCGTATTCACGATTGCGAGGCGCGGCGGTGGTCGCCGGCGGCGCGCGAAAGACCGGCGAGCGATGGGGGACGCACGGCGATGCATGGCTCGGCGGCGCCACGGACTGGAACGCCCTTGGCGACATTGCCGCCCGCGATCATCACGCGCTGGTTGAAACGAAGGACGGCGGCGTGCTGCTGTTTGGCGGAATCCCGGCGCAACGCTCGGCACCGTGGCCTGTGGAAACCATGGAACTTAGGGACGCCGATTGGGTCCAGGTCGCTACCGAGGGCCCGGCCGGGCGCGCGCGCCTTGGGCTGGCATTCGACCGCACGCGCAACGAGGTCGTGCTGTTTGGCGGCGTCGGCGCGGCACCGGCAAACAGCCGCGAGCAGCCGTTCTTCGGCGACACGTGGATCTGGAACGGCAAGGAGTGGCGCAAGGCGTCCGACACGGGACCGCGCGGCCGCTATGCGCACGGCATGACGTACGACGAGAAGCGCGGCGTGGTGTTGGTGTACTCCGGTGCCGCCGCGCACAAGAACGCGCCGCTCACGGACATGTGGCAGTGGGACGGCCGGCAGTGGAGCGAGATCACGCTCAACGGACCGACACCCGGTTACCGTTACCAACCGGTGATGGTCTACGACCGCGCGCGCGACCGCACCGTCCTGGTGGGCGGGCTCGGCGGAGCAGCCGAGACGTGGGAGTGGGACGGCTCGCGATGGATGGCGAAATGAGCGAAGTGTGCTAGAAGATTCGACGAGGTCACGATGAGATACGTCTTCGCCGCCATGTTGCTCGTTGCCGCCACGTCTTCCACCTTCGCGCAAACGCCCGCGCCAACCGATCGCACGAAGGCCACCCATTTTCGCGCCGCCGATCTCCAGGCGGCGCTCTCGAAGCTCGCCACCGATCGCCCGGCGGCGTCGGTGCGCGTCTTCACGCTCGATCCGTACAACGTCGCGGTGGAGCAGCGGCAGCCGCAAACGCAGGGCGCCGCGGCGCACGCCGATCGCGCTGAATTGTTCTATGTGATCGACGGTTCCGGCACGATGCTCACCGGCGGAACCATCGCAGATGGCAAGCCGAACGGCGTGAACACCCAGGGCACCACGATCAACGGCGGCACTCGCATCGAGTTCGCCAAGGGCGACTTCATCATGGTGCCGTCAGGCGTGCCACATCAGTTCGTGGACCTGAAGTCGGCGGTACAAGTGATGTCCTTGTACCTGCCGAACGTCGCGAAATAACTAGCGCGCTTTTCCGAACAGTCCGCCGAAGAAGTCGCCCTTGTTCCACTCGGGGCGCTTCGCCTCTTCCGCGACCTGCCAGCCGGTCAGGAAGTTGACGCGCGCGTGGTCCGCGCCCGCGCCGAAGTCGAACGCCTGCGACATGTCGTCGTTCGGCTTGTGATACACGTCGCGGCGATACGCGGCGTTGATGGCGCCGCCGTCGCGATCGTCACCCGTCACGAATCCGCTCTTGATGAACAGCGACGGCACGCCCTGCCGCACGAAGCTGAAGTGATCGCTGCGGATGAACAGCACCTGCTCGGGGATCGGATCGGTGCCGATCGCCAGTCCCATCTTCCTGGCCGCCCGTTCGACGGGCACCGACAGCGACGAGTGCTGCGCGCCGTAGGGCACGATGTCCTTCAGCGGGTGGAAGAGGAAAGGCATGTCGAGCGTCAGGTCGGCGACCAGGCCGCCGGCCGGAACGGTGGGATTGCGCGCGAAGTAGTCGGAGCCGAGCAGGCCGCGTTCCTCGGCGGTCACGAACAGGAACAGGACCGAGCGCTTCGGCGCGTCCGGCAACGACTTGAAGGCGCGCGCCAGTTCCAGCACGATCGCAACGCCCGAGGCGTTATCGTGCGCGCCGTTGTAGATGTCGTCGCCGTTCATCGCCACGCCGCGGCCGAAGTGATCGACGTGCGCAATGTAGACCACGTGTTCGTTCTTGAGCGTGGGATCCCTGCCTTCGAGGCGTGCCACGACGTTGGCGCTGTCGACGCTGGTATGCGTGGACTGCGTCTTGATCGAGACGCGCGTGGCAAGGTCGAACGCCTGGGGCTCGCTCTTGGCCGCGGCCGCGAAGACATCGGCGGCGGGCTTTGCCGATCCCGCGAAGAGCGCGGCCACGCCGGAGTGATTGAGTGAGACCGAACCTTTCAGGTTCGCATCACCGCGATTCGGCTGTCCCTTCGGATCGATCCAGGCGTAGTTGCCCTGCGTGCTGGTCGCCACGCTCACATCCCAACGGAAGCGCGGATCATCAGGCGATGTGAAGCTGATGGTGCCGACGGCGCCTCGCTTCACCGCCTCGGCATCCTTCACGGTTCCGGACGAGTAGTAGGCGCGCTCGTTGCTGGGCAACTTCGCGGGCGCGCCGCTCAGGTACGCGACGACCTTTCCCTTGACGTCGATGCCGGCGCCGTAGTCGTCGTAACCCATGGCCGGCGCGCTGACGCCGTAGCCGACGAACACGACCGGCGCGTCATCGAGGCTGACGTCTTCGCGGAGTTGATCGGCCGAGAGCAGATAGTCCTTGCCGTAGCCGAGAACCTTCTTGACGCCCTTCGATGAGACCGCGAAGGAACTGGCCTTCTGCACCACCACGGCATTTCTGAGCGGCACGCGCTGGCGGAATCCGCCGTTCTCGCCTGCCGGCGCGAGGCCGTCGGCGGTCAGCGCCTTCTCGACGTATTGCAGCGCGCCTTCGTATCCCTTGCTGCCCAGGCCGCGGCCTTCGAGCGCATCGCCGGCAAGCACGGTCATGTGCTCCTTGATGCGATCGCCGCTGATGCCCTTGAGCGCGGCATCAATGGCGGGCGTATCGATCGAGACGGGCGCCTCGGCCGCCGGTGCCGGCGTCGCTGGGGGAGGCGCGCCGCCGCAGGCGGCGAGCAATGCTCCCAATGTCAAACCGAGGAAACCCTGTTGTGCGAGACGCCGGATCATGCCTGTCACCCTCCAGTAGAAGGTGAAGGATATCAGCAACGATGGGCCGGCCCATCCTTGCTGCTGTTCGTCCCCGCAAGTGCGCCTCTTGCGTAAACCCCCGGCTCCGGTCAGCCGTAAACTTTCTCCAGACACCATGATTTCACGCCGCACATTTCTAGGAACGTCCTTCGGCGCGAGCGCCGCGCTCGCGCTCAGTCCCGAGCTGCTCAGCGCGTTTCAGCCATCCGGTCAGCGGCTCATTCAACGAGCCATTCCGTCTTCAGGGGAAATGCTCCCGGTCATCGGCGTCCAGTTCGGAAACAGCAATTCCCTCGATCCGGCAGCACTCAAAGAGGTGTTAAAGACGCTGATCGACAACGGCGGGCGCTTCCTCGACACGATGCACCAGTCGGTGCCCGGAGTGGAGGACCTCACCGGCACGGTGGTGACCGAGCTCGGCGTCCAGGACAAGTTGTTCCTCGCATTACGAGCGCTGCCGTCCGGTCCGCCACAGCCCGGTGCTGCCACTCCGAAGGCGAAGGTCGATGCGCTGCTTACGAAGTTCAAGGTCCCCAAGATCGATCTGTTGCAATTGCCGGTGCAGGCCGATCCCGCGCAATGGCCGGCGCTGCAGGAGATGAAGAAAGAGGGCCGCATCCGGTACGTCGGCGCCACGGTCATCGTCAAGCAGCTGTATCCACAACTTGAGGCGCTGATGCGCAACGAGCCGATCGACTTCATCGGTGTCGATTACTCCCTCGACAATCGCACCGCCGAGGAGAAGATCCTGCCGCTCGCCCAGGAGCGGAAGATCGGCGTCGTGGCGTACTTCCCGTTCAGCACGGGCACGCTGTTTCAGCGCTCGGGTTCCATTCCCCTTCCGGACTGGGCCGCCGAGTACAACATCAAGACCTGGTCGCAGTTCTTCCTCAAGTTCGTCGTCAGTCACCCCGCGGTGACCGTGGTTCGCGCGGGCACGACCAAGGCGAACCACATGCTGGAGAACATCGGCGGCGGCGTCGGGCGGCTCCCGGATGAGGCGACGCGCACGCGGATGGCGGCAGTCGTCGATGCCTTGCCCGGCCGCGCGTGGAAATAGCGCGACGGCTGCTGCTGGCGCCGGTCGTGCTCGCCGCGCTGGCAGCCGCTGGCTCGGGGGAGGCAGTCACTCGAGCGCAGCAGGCGAGCGCGCTCAACACTGACTGGCCGCAGTGGCGTGGACCCAGGCGCGATGGTTCCGCTGATGCGCTGCCCTCACAGTGGCCGGAGGCGCTGAAGAAGCGCTGGGAAATCCAGGTCGGCGCCGGCCACGCATCGCCCGTCGTCTCCGGCAACCGCGTGGTGGTGTTTGCGCGCGAGGGCGATCAGGAAATCGTCCGCGCACTCGACCTGGCAACAGGCAAGGAGATCTGGCGCGCATCGTATGCAGCGCCATTCACCGTCAATCCCGCCGCGCAGTCCCACGGCGCCGGCCCGAAGTCCACTCCTGCGATTGCCGGTGGGCGCGTCTTCACGTTTGGCATCAGCGGCGTGCTGTCGGCGTTCGATCTGGCGAGCGGCGCGTTGATCTGGCGACGACCGGCTCCTGGTGTGCTCCCGCAATATGGAACGGCCACGTCGCCGCTGATCGACGGCTCGAATGTCATCGTGCACGTCGGTGGCGATTCGAATGGCGCGCTGACATCGTTCGACGCCGCAACCGGCAAGCCACGCTGGCAGTGGGATGGTGATGGCCCCGGCTCTGGATCGCCGATTATCGCCACGATTGGCGGTGTTCACCAGGTGGTCGCGCAGACGCAGAAGTTCCTGGTTGGATTGAACGCATCGAGCGGCGCGTTGTTGTGGCAGGTGCCGTTCACCACGGACTTCGATCAAAACGCGTTCACCCCCATCGTCTTTCAGGACCTCGTGATCAACGCGGGTCTCGATCAGCCGCTGTCCGCGATCCGTCCGAAGCTCGCTGGCGGCAAGCGGATCACCGAGACCGTGTGGACCAATCTACAATCGCCGATGTTCATGAGCTCGCCGGTGCTGATCGGCGGAACGATCTACGGGCTGGCGGATCGGAGCAAAGGGCAGTTCGTGGCGATCGATGCAGCGAGCGGCAAGACGCTGTGGAACACGCAGGGACGCGAGGGTGACAACGCCTCGATGATGCGCGGCGGACCGTGGCTGCTGGCGTCGACGACGGAAGGGAGCCTGGTGGTGATGCGCGCGAACCCGCAGCGATACGAAGAGGTGAGGCGCTACCAGGTTGCGGAGTCCGCGGTGTGGGCGCACCCCGCCATCACGAGCGGCGCGATCGTCGTGAAGGATGTGGACAAGGTGATCTGCTGGAGCTTTTGAGCGAGATCGCGATCAACCTACAGCCGCGTTCACGCTGCTGCCGTGCTTGACAGCTGCGCGTCCACAGCAGCGAAATAGCAGGAACGAACTCCGACTCTACGAGGACCCACATGCAAAAGCTGCACTTCTCCACGACCATCAACGCGCCGACGAAAAAGGTCTGGGACACCATGTTGCAGGACGCCACGTATCGAGAGTGGACGAGCGCGTTCAGTCCGAAGGGATCGTGGTTCGAGGGTGACTGGAGCCAGGGCAGCAAGATCCTGTTCCTGGGGCCCGGCGAGGATGGCGCGCCGCCGTCTGGCATGGTCGCCGTGATTCGCGAGAACCGGCCGCACGATTACATCTCGATCGAACATCTCGGTTTCGTGCAGAACGGCGTCGAAGACACCACCAGTGAGGCGGTCAAGAAATGGACGCCGGCGTTCGAGAACTACACGTTCAAGGAAAAAGACGGCCGCACCGAAGTCCTGGTGGACATGGACACCGATGACGAGCACGCCAGGATGTTTCAGGAGATGTGGCCGAAGGCGCTCGAGAAGCTGAAGGCGCTCGCCGAACGCGCCTAGCATGCAGTCGCGCCGGGACACGCCAGGAGTCGTTGATGCCTACATTCGCGACGCGACCGTGGCGCTCACCGACGTCGGCCTGGTGAGTCTCGTCCTGTTCGGGAGCACGTCCACCGGCGGGCACGTCGCCGGTCTTTCAGACGTGGATCTGCTCGTTGTCCTGGACGACCAGCGCGGCGACGCGATTGAGCGCGCTCGCGACGTCATCACCGAATTGGAGAAGCGCCATGGTCTTGGCAAGGCCATGGCCGCACCACGCGGGTTCGCGGGGCGATTGCAGCGTTTTGCCGATGTGGTCACGGCCAACGTGCGATCCTTCTTCGTCTGCACCCGTGGCGACCTGCTGTCGGGCGATCCGGCTCGCATCCTGAGCATTCCGCGCGCGCAGGCCCTGTTTGTCGACCGCGCCGCCATCCCCAGTATCGTCACATCGGCGCGAACGGTGTGGGGAGAAGATCTCTTGCCGCGTGTTCCGCTCCCGCCGATCAGGCGGATCGATGTCGCCAAGGCCTTCTTCGGCTTGTTCAATCACGCGCTGTTCTGCGTCGTCGCGTACCCGCTGCTGCCGGGTGCCACACGATATGCGATGGATGCGTTGAAGCGATCGGTGCACAACTGTTACTTCTGCGATCGGTTGGAGGTGGCGCCGCTCCGCGACGAAGTGGCGTATTTCCAATCGCGGGATGGCAGGCGACGAACGCTGGATCTGTTGCTCGAACTGAGGATGGCGCATCGGCCTTCGGTGTCGTTTGTGATGGCCTGCCCGATGGTGATTGCGGGTTTGCATCTGCGTACTGCGTTACGCGGTTCGTTCCCGCGCGCCGTGCGTGCACGCGGGTAGCTTCCCCGTGCCAGGCGTCAGCGACGATACTTTTCCATGATGAGATCGGCGAGCTGCTTCGCCGGATCGTTCTCGTCGCGCCAGCGCTGGTACTCGGTCATGTCCTGCCAGTCGTTGGTGTAATCGTGGCCGTCCGCCCAGCGGTAGGCCTCGAATTCTTCGCGTGTGATACCGAGCTCGCGCGCCATCGCATCCCACGGATGCATGTCGGGATGATGCGCCCGAGCGTCCTGATACATCCATTCCCAGGCCACTGAGCCGAGCGAGTACATCCCGGTCCAGGGCACGTGGCCGCCGGTGGCGCCGTAAATGTTTCGCACTGCATCGACGGCGAGCGTCGCCAAGTCGGTGAGCGTCATCACGCCACCGCCTTTCTCTGCGATGCCGCCCGATTGGTCGCATCGAACCACGCGGTCGCGTTCAGCCAGCGGAGTTGGCCGATGATCGTCATAAGGGCGGCGGGCGTTGGCCAGCTTCGCGCACGGCGTTGCTTGTCGAGATACACGGTGATGAGCGCACGGCGCGCCCGCATCGTCCGCGACCGCGCGAGCGTTGTCATCGCATGCCGCGCGTCGATGGTGATGGCGACGAACATCGCCGCGAAGAAGAGCCATGGCGTGAGGCGTCCGGCTCCCAGTGCGAGCAGGGCTTCCGATCCGCCATTGACGTAGGCATTGGCGAGCCCGTGCTCGAGGACGATCCAGCCGCACATTGCGACCGGAACCGCCCACCACCACGGGACTCCTCCACGTGCGCGGCGAAGGTAGGCGCCGATACCAAACGAGAGTGCGATAAGTCCGGTGGCAGCGCCATGTCCGACGTAGCCGGCTTCTCCCCATGCCGTGGGCAGGAGGTTGAGTCCGAGGAGGTGCGGCGCGTAGCGTTCGCCGGTGCGCACGTGCTCGAAGTACGACGACTCCACCATGCCGAAGCCCGCGCCGCTCATGACGCCGAGCAGCAGAAGGTCGGAGAGGTTGAGGAGCGACAACTGCCAGCGTCCGATCATCCACGCCACGGCGGCGACCGGTAGCAGCTTCAACGTCTCTTCGATCAACGGGACGATGACGGTGTTGCCGACGCCGTCGGTCATCTCGATGCCGGCCGCGCTCAGCGCCATGCCGATGGCGGTGGTCAGCGGCGCCACCGCGCCCGTGCCCCAGGCCAACGCCAACACCCCCGCGCGCAGTCCGATGCTTCGTGTCAGTGCCGTCAGCAGCAGGACTTCGAGGACGACTTGCATCTCGTCGACGAAGAAGCGCGAGCCGGAAATCGCCAGCAGGAATAGCGAGACGGAGAGGGGGAGCCAGGGGAGCCATCTGGACACGGTGGCCAAGTATAGCGACACGAGCTCAGCAGGAATTAGCGCAGGTGAGTCGCTAAAGTGGGGTCCGCCTTCGCGCTTAAGGGGTCCCGCGCTACGGCGGATCAGCCTTCGCGTGATCGTGAGCGAAGGCTGGTGAACCCGGGTGGAATCGAACCACCAACCAACAGATTAAGAGTCTGCTGCTCTGCCAATTGAGCTACGGGTCCACGCGGGTGTGGATGGCTTGTTCGAGCCAGGCACCCAGAGACTTGGGCGCGGAGGCGAACAAACCAAAATTATAGCAATACCGAGTCGAAACGCCAACAATCAATAATTCTGGGCACCCACAAAGCTATGGACGATCGGATCCGTCTCCTCGCACGCACTTTGTGGGACTACCACCGGATGCACCACACGCTGTCGAAGGCCGATGCGATCCTCGTGCTGTGCAGCCACGATACGGCCGTGGCCGAACGAGGCGCGCAACTGTGGCTGGAGGGATGGGCGCCGCTGCTCATCTACTCAGGCGGACTCGGGTCGATCACAAAGCAACTGTGGACCGAGGCAGAGGCCGATCGGTTCGCCGCCGTGGCGGTAGGCCTCGGCGTTCCCTCCGATCGCATCATCATCGAGAATCGATCGACCAACACCGGAGAGAACATCACGTTCACGCGCCAGCTGCTCGCGGATCGCGGACTCGATCCGCAATCGTTCATCGTGGTGCAGAAGCCCTACATGGAGCGACGATCCTACGCGACGTTCAAGAGCCGCTGGCCGGAGAAGGACCTGATCGTGACGTCGCCGCAAACGTCGTTCGACGAATACCTCGACCGCTACTCACACGAGTCGCTGTCGCAAGACGACGTGGTGGCGATCATCGTGGGCGATCTTCAGCGCATCAAGATCTACGGCGACAAGGGATGGCAGCTCCCGCAAGAGATTCCGGATGACGTGTGGCGCGCCTACGAGGAATTGGTGGCGGGCGGGTACGACTCGCGGCTCGTGAGAGGCTAGCGCTCTTTACGCCACAGCCAGAGCAGGGCGTCTTCTTCATTCGTGAAGACCTCGAGCTCGATCGATGGCGGGGCAAGCGCTTTCATCTGGCGGACCAGGCCGAACTGCACCGCCGATCCGACCACACACGCGCGAAACAACGGCACGCCGCCCAGCTTCATCGCCGCCTCGATCATCTTCTCGACCTCGGTGTAGTTGGCGATCGACGATAACTCGCGCAAGTCGAACAGCGCGCGCGTTTGCCGGGTCAGGTGGCCGGCGGCGATGGCGTGTTCACGGGCCTCGCGTTGCTCGTCAATTGCGGGCCAGGCGCCGCGTGGCGTGATGCGGAGAAACGCGGGGGCGTCTGTGGTATCGACGTCGATCACGAGGTACTCAAGCCAACTAAGATATACGACGTGAATATCCGCTCGGCATGTACGTCGCTCTTCGTTGCCACCATTCTCTGCTGGCCCGTCACCGCCCAAGAGCCAGCCCATCGCTGCGTGGTGGTGATCGACAACGGCCAGCTCGACCGATGGGCGGGGAGCGCCGCAGAATGCGCGACACGGCTCTCACCCGCGTCCACCTACAAGATTCCGCACGCCTTGATCGGACTCGAGACCAGGGTGGTGACGGCGACGACGATTGAGAAGTGGGACGGCACAAAGTATCCCGAGCAGGCAAAGTGGAACGTCGATCACACCGTCCTCTCCGCGATTCGGCCTTCGGTGTTGTGGTTCTTCCAGCGGATGGCGCCAAAGATCGGCGCGGCGCGCGCCAAGGAGTGGCTCGGCAAGTTCGACTACGGCAACCGCAACACGTCTGGTCCGATCGCGAACTACTGGGTCAACGGCACGTTGCGCATCTCGCCTGATGAACAGCTCTCGTTTCTGAAGAAGTTCTACGACGCCTCGCTGCCGGTTTCGAAGGTGTCGATGGAGCAGGTGAAGGGCGCGATGTTCCAGGCGCCGGGTACGGTTGAGAACGCTCGCGGCGTGCATCAACTCGACGCGCAGTGGCGGCCGGGCCTGCGCCTGAACTCGAAGACCGGTGCGACGACGACCGCTTCCGGCGAGAGCGTCAGCTGGCTGGTCGGCGAACTGACGGCCGACCAGCGGCGCCTGGTGTTTGCCAGCGCGGTCTGGCGGGACAAGGGTGCGGTCGACAACATCGAGGCCACCCGGCTGGCGATCAAGACCTTTGTGGACCGCGGGGTGGTGTCGGCCCGAGCCCGCTAGTTTTTCCGCCGGTTTTTCACGTCAGACCACGAAAAAACACAGGGTAAATCTTCGAAAAAACCGAGGCGTGAAGCTGCGGTGTTTGCTTGACGCCTGTTGAGCCGACCGCTTACTCTGCATGACCATGAAACATCCGCGTACATTAGTAGCGGCGCTCGTCCTCGCGCTCGTCGGGGCGGCCACGCTCGTTCCGTTAGCCCAGTCGTCTCGCAATGCCCAGACAGGCACTGCGAATGGCGAATGGCGCACTCTCGGCGGTGATTACGGTCACACCCGATATTCACCGCTCGATCAAATTACGCCAGCGAACTTCGAAACGCTGAAGGAAGCCTGGACATTCCGTCCGCTCGACGTTGTCGGGCCGATGACGGCCCGCGCGACACCGAGCTACGTCAACGGGAAACTGTTGAGCGTGGCCGGACCGCGCCGCCACGTCGTGTCGATCGATCCGACCAACGGCAAGCTGCTGTGGAGCTGGGTCGAGCCCGAGACGTATCGCTCGAAGTATTCGATGCGCGCGTCGTACGGCAAGGGTGTCGCCTACGGCGAGATCAACGGCAAGGGCGTGGTCTACATCGCGACGCCGGGGTTCTTCCTCGTCGCTCTCGACGCGGACACCGGCCAGCCGCTCCCGAACTGGGGCAAGCCCGTCGGACTCGACTCGTTCCCCAAGAGCGGCGTCGTGGATATGGCGGCGGACCTGATCGCCGACTGGGATCCGTGGATTCGCAAGAGCAAGACCCAGAAGTACAACCCGAACGAGGGTGTGCCGCTTGATCTCGGCTACATCACCTCGTCCTCGCCACCGATCGTCGTCAACGATGTCGTCATCGTCGGCAACTCGGCGGAGCAGGGCTATCACCAGACGCGCAACGAGAACGTCCCCGGCGACATCCTCGCGTATGACGCGAAGACCGGAAAGTTCCTGTGGAAGTTCCACGTCATTCCGCGCCCGGGTGAATTCGGTCACAACACCTGGGAAAACGACGCGTGGCGCACGACCGGCGACGTCTCCTCGTGGGCGCCGCTGTCAGCCGATCCGGAACGCGGCATCGTCTACATCCCGACCAACAGCGCGACGGTGGACTTCTACGGTGGCTTCCGCCCCGGCGACAACCTGTATGGCGCGAGTTTGATTGCGCTGGACGTCAAGACCGGCAAACGCGTCTGGCATTACCAGATGGTGCATCACGACATCTGGAACTACGACACACCGACCGCGCCGATCGCGATGGACGTGACCATCGACGGCAAGCGCGTGCCGGCGGTGTTCCAGGCGACGAAGCAGGCGATCCTCTACGCGTTCAACCGCGTGACAGGCCAGCCGCTATGGGGCTTCAAGGAGATGCCGGTTCCTGCGTCGAAGGTCCCGGGCGAGAAGCTGTCGCCCACGCAGCCGTTCCCGGTCAAGCCGGCTCCGTACGAGCTGATCGGCCGCTCCGAGAACGACGTGATCGACTACACGCCTGAAGTCCGCAAGCTCGCGCTCGAACAGGCGCGGCTGCAGGGCCTGCTGGCGCCGCCGTTCAACCCCCCGGTGCATCGCGGCAACAAGGAAGGCATTGCGAGCGCGCGGTTCTACCCGGGTGAAACGGGCGGCACGAACATCACGCATCCGCCGGCGGCGGATCCGGAGACCGGCATCATCTACATCCCCTCGCATCAGGGCGGCGGTAACCGCGCGCTGGTGCCCGGCAAGGAGATGGATTGCTTCGGCCAGACCGGTTCCACGGTGACGGAGTGGGTGCCGACCAGCGGTGGTTGCACCGCGACGTCCGTGGACGCGGCGATCGACATGTATCCCGAAGCTGCGGCCAAGGCCGGCGCCAAGAAGGGCGCGGGCATGGCCAGCGGTGGTGAAGGCGGCGGTGGCGGCGCAGGCCGTGGCGGCGCCGGTGGTCCGGGCGCGGCGAACAATCCGCTCGCCGGCCTGCCGGTCTTCAAAGGCTACGCGGGACGCATCAGCGCGATCAACCTGAACACCGGTGACTACGTGTGGGTGAAGCCGAACGGCGACGCCCCGACCGCGCAGCAGGATGCGATTCGTAATCATCCGCTGCTCAAGGGCGTCCCGAACGTCGAGACGAACCTTGGACGTCCGGGCGTTGGCGCACTGATCGTCACCAAGACGATGTTGCTCGCGCCTGGCCAGACGGCGGACAACGCGACCAAGCTGTTTGCCATCGACAAGAAGACCGGTGCGCGCCTCGGCGCCATCCCGACGTCGGGTGCACAGCGCTACGGCATGATGACCTACATGCACCAGGGCAAGCAGTACATCGTCGTGCAGAACGGCAACGGCCTGCAGACCTTCGCATTGCCCTAGCACGCCCAGGTTCACAGGTTCAACGGTTCAGAAGGCCCGCGGATTCAACTCCGCGGGCCTTTTCTTTTTGTGTCTGTTGTTGAGGTCCACTGGGCACGCTGATTGCAGCTTCGAGGTTGGGTGGCGGGCGCTAATGCGCTGCAGCACAACCTTAGGAGGCATGATGCGTAAGTTTGTTTTGATTGGTGCTCTGGCGTTATTTCTCGCTCCGGCGCAGGCGCAGGCGCAGAGCTGGTTCATCTCGCCATTCGTGGGCGGCAACTTCGGTGGCAACGCGGACTTCGGCGATTTCCCCGATGACGATGACGCGGTCGAGCGTCGTCTCGACTTCGGCGGCACGATCGGCTGGAATCCCGGCGTAGTCGGTTTCGAAGTGGACCTCGGCTATTCTCCGAACTTCTTCGAAGACACGGCCGGCGACCGCAACTTCGAATTCGGCGCTAACAACGTGACGACCATCATGGGCAACTTGTTGCTCAGTGCGAAGCCGGGTAGCGGCTTCAGGCCGTACGCGTCGGCGGGCCTCGGCCTGATCCGCTCGAACGTTGCCAGCGCGACCGGGTTGTTCAACGACCTGTCGACGAATGACCTTGGTGTGAACGTGGGCGTGGGCGTCAATGCGGCATTCAACGACATGTTCGCGATCCGCGGTGATGTCCGCTACTTCCGTGCCATGCAGGACGCGGCAGACGACAACGACTTCGACGACTTCGACCTCGGCGAATTCGACTTCTGGCGCGGCACTGTCGGACTGACGTTCCGCTTCGGCCGCTAGCGCGACCAACTCGTCTGTAGACGGAAGTGCGAAGGATTCTTTCGCACTTCCGTTCGATCTTGTCAGTTCGGTCTTGATCCGCGCTCCCGCCTAAGTTAGAAACCTACATCCGTACAATTGCTCTCTCGATTTCGTTGGTGCTGCTCTGGGCCGGCGGAGCAAGCGCGCAGTACTTTGGCCGCAACAAGGTCGAGTATGTGGATTTTGATTTCCGCATTCTCGCAACCGAGCACTTCGACGTGTACTACTACGCGCGCGAGGAGCGGGCGGCGCGCATTGCTGCGCGATTGGCCGAGCGTTGGTACACGCGATTCTCAACGTTGTTGAATCACGAGCTCCATTCGCGCCAACCCCTGGTCCTGTACGGCAGCCAGGCGGAGTTCGCGCAGACCAACGTCGTGCCGGGCTTGCTGCCGGATTCCGTTGGCGGCGTCACGGATGCATCGAGGCGGCGCATCACGATGCCGTTTGCGCCGACCATGGCGGAGACGAATCGTGTGCTTGGGCACGAGATCGTGCATGCCTTCCAGTTCGACATCGCTCGCCGGATCGGCGGCGATACCGGCCAGCCGCTGTGGTTCATCGAGGGCATGGCGGAGTACCTCTCGCGCGGATCGCTCGATACGGAGTCCTCGCTGTGGCTGCGCGATGCGGTCCTGAGCGACCGCCTTCCAACGACACAAGCGCACGCGGCCCGTGAGCTGTCGCCGTACCTCTATGGGCACGCCTTCTGGTCGTACCTTGGCGACCGGTTCGGTGACCAGATCGTGGAGAAGGCCCTCAAGCCCGGTCGCAAGCAGCGGCGACTTGTCGATCGCATGCGACACGCAACCGGCGCGGAACTCGACCACCTGTTCGCTGATTGGCGGCTGGATGCCGGCAAGCGCTACGGCCCGCGGGCGGAGAGCGGCGAGCGGCTGAAGCCGTGGACTCGCGAGCACATGCAGCTCGGGCCGGCGCTGAGTCCGGATGGCCGGCAGGCGGTGTTCTTCTCGGAGCGCGACCGGTTGTCGATCGACCTATTCGTCGCCGATGTGCCGACCGGAAAGGTGATTCGAAAGCTCGCCACCACTGCGGCCAGCGCGAAGTTCGACAGCCTGCAACCGCTGCGATCTTCTGGCGCGTGGAGTGCGGACGGGCAATGGTTTGCGTTCGCGGCGGTGCGACGGGGCAGCGCGGCGTTGATGCTGATCGACATGAGCGGCCGGGGCCGCGATCGCGAGATCGTGTTCGACCGTCTTGGCCAGGTGCTCTCGCCGACGTGGTCGCCCGATGGCCGTGAGATCGCGTTTGCCGCCCTGGCCGGCGGCATGAGCGATCTTTATATTGCTGACGTCGCGACGGGCCGCCTTCGCCAGGTGACAGACGACGCGTTTGCGGATCTGCAGCCGGCGTGGTCGCATGACGGACGCACGATCGCGTTTGCGACGGAACGTTACTCGAGCCATGCGGACGCACTGGTGTTCGGACGCCCCCGGCTTGCGCTGCTCGATGTCCGTAGCAATGCCATCACCGAGTTCGCGGTTCCACCCGGATCGTCGGCCTTCAGCCCGCAATGGTCGGCTGACGATCACGAAATCTATTTCGTCGGCGATCCGCACGGCACCATGAACATTTATCGCGCGTGCATTGAGGGGTCGGCGATCCACCAGATCACCAACGTCGACACCGGCATCAGTGGCATCACGCCGACCAGCCCCGCGTTGTCGCTGTCGTCGAATGGCGAGACGCTGGCGTTCACGGTGTTCGAGCGGGGCCGGCCGCGCCTGGTGGTTCAGGCTGAACAGAAGGCGACGGCCGGAGCGCAGCAACTCGTCGAGGAGACGCCGGCGTCGCCCGCGGAGCCGGCCGGCATCATCGATGGTTATCTCGCGGATGCGACGACCGGTCTTCCCGAGCATGCCTCGATCGAGGCGCGCGCCTACTTCCCACGCATGTCGCTCGAGGGAGTCGGTCAGCCGTACCTGAGTTCGGGCGGCGGCCCCTTCGGCACCTTCGTGCGCGGCGGCGGCGCATTGCTGTTTGGCGACATGCTGGGCGAGCGGCGTCTGGGCGCGGCGGTCCAGATCGGCAATCACATGCGTGATGCGGCCTTCACGCTCCGCTACATCAACCAGGAGCGGCGATGGAATTGGGGCCTGCTCGGCGAGTTGCAGCCCAACGTGGTGCACTATTCGCGGTGGGAGTCGATCGAGCATGACGGCCAGGCTGCATTCCTGAAGCAGGCCGATTACCTGCAGCGCATGCAAGTCCGAGCCGCGGCCGTGGTCGCCTATCCGTTCAGCCGAGGACTGCGGGTTGAGTTCACGGGTGGGGTTCGCCATGCGTCGTATCAACGCGACGTGCGCTCGCAGATCACGGACGTCGACACCGGCAAGGTGTTGTCCACTGCTCAAGTGAAGTCACGCGGCGGTGCGCCGACGACGGTTGGTGAAGTGAGCGCCGCGCTCGTGCGCGACACGACGGTGTTCGGCCCGAATGGTCCGCTGCTTGGATCGCGCTTCCGTTTCGAGGTGACGCCGGCCGCGGGGCAGCTGTCGTATACGAACGTGCTGGCCGATGTGCGCCACTACATGATGCCGGTCCGGCCGTACTCGATCGCCGTGCGGGTGATCCACTCCGCGCGCTACGGCAACGATGGCAGTGACCCTCGACTGCTCTCGAACTATCTCGGCTCGAGCTACTTCGTTCGTGGGCATCGCCAGGACTATCGCTACTGCCGGCCCGAGGCCGAACGCATATGCGGGGATGAACTGCTCGGCCACCAGCTGGTCGCGGCCAACGTCGAAGTCCGCGTGCCGATCTGGGGCCTGCGATCGCGGCATATCAAATACGGGCCTGTGCCCGCCGACGCCTTTGTGTTCGCGGATGCCGGCGCGATTCGAGCCAGAGCCGATCGCACGGCGACGATCAGCAGCGTCGGTGGCGGCGTGCGAGCGAACGTGTTGGGATTCCCGGTCGAAGTGGCCGCGATCCGGGCGCTTGACGGGCCCAGGCCGCGCTGGCAGTTTGATATCGGGTTCCGCGTCGGGTTCTGAGAGAATGAGGGCCAGGTGGCTGTTTCCCTGACAGACGACGAACGCGCAATCGCCGGCGGAGCCCTGGGCGATGGCGCAGCCATGGCGATGCGGATCGTCGCCGAGACGGCACGGCTGATGGGCGCCACCCATTTGATCCCGATCGAGTCCGCGCACATCGACGGGGCGCTGTATCACGGGGACTCGGGGACGCTGTTTGCCGAGAAGCTGGTGACCGGCGGCGCGAAAGTCAGCGTTCGGTCGACATTGAACGTCGGCGCGATCGATCTCACCGGGTGTTCGCGCAATCGGCTGCCGGATCACGAGCGCGGCATGGCCTCGCGCATGATGACCGCCTATCGGCAACTGGGCTGCGAACAGACCTGGACCTGCGCACCATACCAAGCCGGCCATCGTCCTCGCTTTGGCGCGCATGTGGCGTGGGGCGAATCCAACGCGGTGGCGTTCTGTAATTCGGTGCTGGGCGCCCGCACCAATCGTTACGGCGACTTCCTGGATATCGCCTGCGCCATTGCCGGCCGCGCGCCGGATTACGGACTGCATCGCACCGAGAACCGCCGTGCCACGGTGGTGTTCGACGTTTCGCAGATCGATCCGAAGTTTCTCTATTCAGAAATGGCGTGGCCGGTGCTCGGGCATCTCTACGGGCGGCTGATCGGCACGTCGATCGGTGTGGTCAGCGGACTCAACTTCCGTCCGTGGGAGGACGTGCTCAAGGCCTTCGGCGCCGCGGCGGCGTCCGCCGGGTCGGTCGGCCTCTTCCATGTGACCGGCGCCACGCCTGAAGCGTCGGAAGAGGGGATTGCGCTGCACTTCCGCGCCCCCGACGAACGCATCATGGTGACGCCGGCGATGGTGCGCGACGCGCAGTCGCGTCTCTCGACGACGGATCGGGTGGACCACATCGATGCGGTTGCGATCGGCAGTCCGCATTTGTCGCTCGAGGAGTTCGATTCCCTGCGACGCCTGTTGAATGGCCGGAAGCTCGCGGTGCCGATTTATGCGTGCACCGGGCGGCACGTGCTGCGCGTACTCGAGCGCGACGGCTATCGCCAGCAGCTCGAGTCACTCGGCATCGTGATCGTTGCCGACACATGTGTGGTCGTCACGCCGATCCTGCCCGAGAAGCCTGGCGCGATCCTGATGACCAACTCGGGCAAGTTCGCGCACTACGCCCCGGCGAATACCGGCTACTCGGTCCTTTATGGTTCGATGGCGGATTGCGTCGAGAGCGCGATCACCGGCATTCCGGTCTTCGGGGTGTCGTCGTGACGATCCAGGGCGAAGTCCTGCTGTCTGGAGCGGCGACGAGCGCGCGCGGCTTCGCGCTGACGGCGCCGATCAGTTTCTGGGGCGGTGTCGATCCCCGCCGCGGCACGATCGCCGACCCGCGGCATCCGGAGCACGGCGCGGAGATCGCCGGCACGGCGCTGATGATTCCCGCGACCGTCGGCTCATCGTCTGCGGCCGCGATTCTTCTTGAACTCGTGCACGGCGGCCGCGCGCCGGCCGCGGTGATCCTGCACGAACCCGATGCCATCCTGCTTCTCGGGTTGATCGTTGCGAAGGAGATGGGCTGGTCCACCCCGATCGCGCTGCGCCTGGATCGCGATCAGTTCGCCACGTTGCACGGACAACAACTTGAGATCAGCGAAGCCGGTCTCGTGAGGTCCGCCTGACGGCGGACCCCGACGAACGCGTTACTTGCCGCCGAGCTGATAGGCGATCGAGCCGCTCAACCCCTTGAGGTCGTCGCCCAACAATGGGGCGCTGCCGATGGCGCGATAGCCGACGCCGAACACCAGCCGCTGACCGGCCGTCATGTTCCACATCACGTTGACCTGCGGTTCGGCGACGTAGAAGTCGTCCTGCACGGCAATGGTCGCCGCTGGATCGACCAGCCGGGGAGGGTTACGCGGATTGTTACCGCGCCGGTCGTCACGCACGTTGATGGGCGCGCGACCGTTGGTGAAGTCGCTCAGCGGCCGCGGCAGCGTGCCGCTGCCCGCACCGACCAGCGCGCGCACGCCGAAGCCGATTTTTCGATCGGCGCGAATCAACCATTCGAAGACCGGGCCACCGTAGTACAGCTTGCGGTCGTCATCCGGGTTGGTGAGCATGTAGCCGCCGACCCCCACCACCCACGAGCGATCGGTGATGCGGCCGAGATATCCACCGGCGAGGGCTTCCGTCTTGCCATTCAGTTCTGTCGCCCGGACATCCGGCGAGAACAACCAGCCGTTCTGGATCTGCTCGACGATGAGGGCGGGTTGGGCTGGTGCAGCGGGTGAGGCTGGTTGGGATTGCGCCCACGCATTGACGCCCATCCCAGTCAGCAACACCGATCCGAAGATGATGTTCAGCAACAGTCTTCGCATCACTATTCCTCTCCTGACTTGGTCAGGCTGATATTGATCGGCGAGGATTCGCCCGGGCGAACGCGGACGGTGGTGCTGAATGGCTGATAGCCGTCCTTCTGGATCTCGATACGATGCTCGCCCGGCGTCACCTGGATCTCGAGGCGGTCGCCAGAACTCTGCCAGCGCTCACCATCAACGGTGATGGATGCATCGCCAGGCTGCACCCTGATGAGCAGCGAAGCGCCTTCACTCGCCGTCGCCGCGGGTGGCGCTGCACCTCTGCCCACCGGTTGGCCGAAGGCATCGAACACCGGACGCTGCGCGGGGGCCACTCCCGGTTTCGGCGTGGGACGGGTGGGTTCAGGATCGCTCGGACCGAGCGGCTCCATGGTGTGACGGATGCGGTAGCTCTCGCCCGGCGCGAACAGGATCGCCTCCGAGATCGACTTGTGTCCTTCGAGATACAACTCGATCACGTGTTCGCCTGGAGGGACGCGAAGCCGCTGCGCAAAGCCGTCGAAGTCGTCCACGACCCCCGCGCGATAGCCATCGACGTAGACCTCGGCATGTCGTGGGCTCACCTGGATGCGCGCCGAGCTGTCGTCAACGAAGCCGCGGTTGTAGGGGCCGAAGCCAAGGGCCGGGATGCCGGGGTATCCCCACCCGTACATGTCCCAGAAGAACGGGTTGTAGTACGAGCGGTAGTACCCGGAGTAGAACGGCGAGACGATGACCGGACGGGGGGCGATGACGATCCGCGGACCGCGGCCGCCTCCGCCACCACCGCCGCGGCGCTGCGCCTCGGCGAAGGTTGGTGCGCTCATGACCGCGATCAGCGATGCAGCCACAATGAGACGTTGTTTGTTCCAAGACACGGTCGTTTCCTCCGTCCGCCGTTGCGAGGTGTCACTTCGGCAAGACAAGCTGGGGCTGGCAGAAGCTCAACAAGCAAACTGAATACCAGCACTTCTGTCGCATAATTCGGACGCCCCTTCGCGCGGGAGCGCTACGGGCCGGAAGCGCCATGACCAAGAGAATTGTCGTAACGACCGTTGTTGTCACACTTTTTTCATCAATGGATCTGTTCGCGTGGGGAGGGCAGGGCCATCGCCTTGTTGGTCTGATCGCGGCCGCGCGACTGACGGACTTGGCGAAGAAGAACGTGCAGTGGCTGCTCGATGGGCAGACGCTCGCGGATGTTTCAAGCTGGGCGGACTCGATCACCGGTGAACAGGTGCAGACGTCATACTGGCACTACCTGAACATCCCGCCTGAGGCGGCCGGCTACGATCGCGATCGCGATTGTCCCCGCCAGCCGGGTACCGCCGCGGGCTCACGCAACGATCGCTGGCGCGACTGCGTGGTCGATCGCATTTCGTACTGGGAAGAACGGCTCGGCAACGTGAAGCTGGATCGCGCCGATCGCGCGACCGCGTTGAAGTTCGTGGTGCACTTCATCGGCGACCTGCATCAGCCATTTCACGCGCTCGGTGTTGGCCGCGGCGGCAACGATGTGCACGTGCGCGTGTTTGGTCAGTCGGATTGTGGAAACGACCCGGCAAGACCGTCGCCTTGCAATCTGCATTCGGTGTGGGACGGGCGCCTGATCGCGAGGAAGAACCTTGACGACACGACCTACCAGGCCGAATTGCTGAAGTTGATTGCGACGAAGGGCTGGGGATCGCAACCACCGGGCACGCCCGCGCAGTGGGCGGAGCAGTCCTTCCGGCTGGCGAAGGAAGCGTTGGTGACCAACGACACCAACATCGATGAAGGGTACTACCGCCGCCACATCGCGGTGGTTGACGAGAGGCTCGCGCTGGGTGGGGTCAGGCTCGCCGCGTCCCTCAACCGGCTTCTCGGATCGGCTCGCTGAAATGTCCCGCTGACGCTACTCGGCGCGCAGCGCGACCACCGGGTCGATGCGCGACGCCTTGCGCGCCGGGATCAGGCACGCCGCCAGCGCAACGGCGCTGATGACGATCGCAATGCCGACCATCGTCACGGGATCCCCGGCGTGTACTTCGACGACGGGAATTCTCGCCACTGCGCCCAGCGCCAGGGCAGCGGGCATGCCGATGGCGAGCGCGAGTCCCAGCTGCACCACGCCTCTGCGCAGGAACAGCCACGCCACGTCCCAACGACTGGCGCCGATCGCGACCCGCACGCCGATCTCCTGCGTGCGTTGGGTCACGGCGTAGGCAATCACGCCGTAGATTCCGACCGCGGACAACGTCAGGCCGATCGCAGCCAGTAGTCCAAACAGCCAGGCGAAGATTCGATAGATCGAGCGTTCGTTTTCGAAGACATGCTGGATCGTTTCGATGTTGAACACCGGCTGATCCGCGTCGAGCGACTGCACGACCGAGCGTACGGCGGTCATGACCTGGTCCGGCGGCATCGCGCTTCTGACCATCAGCGACGCGGTGCGCTCGGGCAGGTTCAGGAAAGGCAGGTAGACGATGCTGTTGTGAAACGCCTCGTCATCCGTTCCCTGCTGGAAGGTCGGCACAATACCTACGACCGTGCGCCACGGCTGCGGCTGCGCATCGGGCTCGGTGGAGCGTGGCACGAACCGCAGCCGGCGCCCGACCGGGTCCTCGCCAGGAAAGAACTCATCCGCCATTCTCTGGTTGATGACGACGTTGGCGGCCCCGGAAGCGCCGTCAGACGCTTCAATCACCCGGCCGCGCGCCACGCCAACGCCGAGGGTCTCGAAGAAGCGCGGCGCGACGGAGACCGTCGACACGAAGGGCCGCTCGTCGTCGTCCACCTGCGCGCTGCGGTCGATGATGACCCGCCACGTTTCATGCCGGAGTGGGGGCACTGCGGTCGTCACGGTCGCCGATTGCAGACCGGGGATCGCGTCGATCTTCGGCAGCAGTTGCGCATAGAAGCGTCGTCTCGACTCGACGTCCGGATACCTGGCCGGCGGCAACTGCAACTGCATGCGGGTGAGCCCGTTGATATCGAACCCCGGTGGTGCGGCATAGAGCGCGACGAAGCTGCGCAGCATCAGCCCGGCGCCGCACAGCAGCACGATCGTCATGGCAAGTTCCGCGACGACCATGACGCCGCCGGCGCGTCCGGCCCGCCGGTTGCCGGCGGCGCCGCGCGCTCCTTCTTTCAGCGTGTCCTGCGGATTCGCGCGCGATACCTGCAGCGCCGGTGCGAGGCCGAAGATGATGCCGGTGACGATGCAGGTGGCCGCCACGTAGAACAGCACCCGGTAATCGACTGTGAACCGCAGCCAGTACGGCGCGCCGGAGGCCTGGATGGCGCTGTCGAAGGCCTGCACGCCAACGCGCGCCAGCGACACGCCGACGATCGCGCCGAGGCCCGACAACGCGATGCTTTCGATCAGCAACTGTCTCATGACGCGCCAGCGCGTGGCGCCGAGCGCGTAGCGCACCGCCACCTCGCGCGAGCGATACACGACGCGCGAGAGCAGCAGATTGGCGACGTTGGCGCAGGCGATCAGCAGCACGAAGCAGACCGCCCCCATGATGACCACGAACATCCTGGGCGCGGCGCCATTCAGGAACCGCTCGACGAGGGTTTCGAGCTTTGCGCCGGTGACGGCTTTCCGCTGATTCGGATGGTCAGCGATGATGCGCTGGGCGATCGCCTCCAGTTCCGTTGCGGCATCGGCCCTGGTCACACCGGGCTTGAGACGGGCAAATACGCTGAGTGGGCGAACGTCGCGGGACAACTGCACGTCGGTGGGGATGTACGGCGACCACAGTTCGCTGTTGTCCGGGAACTTCATGCCCTGCGGCATGACACCGACGATCGTTGTGGGCTTGCTGTTGATACGAAGCGTGCGTCCGAGCACGTTCGGATCCCCAGCGAAGCGGCTCATCCAGAGGTCGTAACCGATGATCACGACGGGTGCGGCACCTCGCCGGTCTTCACCGGTCACGAAGGTGCGGCCCAGGAGTGGCGGCTGCCGGAGGACGTCGAAGAGATTGACCGTGACCTGGGCGCCCTGGGTCTGTTCGGGAGCGGCATGGTCATCGCTGATGTTGATGGCGCCGAAGCCGGCGGCGGCGACACCGGAAAACGATGATGCCGTCCGCCAGTCGTCCAGGTCGAGCGGCGAGGATTGCAGACGCAGTCCGCGCGTCGGTCGCCACGAGATGGCATGCAGTTCCTCGGCGCGCTCGAAATTGAAGCCGCGGAAGAACGCCGCATCGATGATGCTGAAGCCAACGGTGTTGGCGCCGATGCCGAGCGCGATCGCCGTGACCGCCGCCGCGGTGAACCAGCGCTCCTTTCGCATCAACCGGAAGGCAAAACGGACATCCTGGAACAGATCCTCGAGCACGCGGAATCCGCGGACATCGCGGTGCTGTGACTGGAGGGAAGAGGCCATGCCGAGGGTCAGCCGCGCCTGGCGTCGTGCCTCGTCCGGCGTCATACCGGCGCCGACGTTGTCGTCCGTCAACAGCTCGAGGTGCGCCTGCAATTCCTGCGCAAACTCGCGATCGTCCTCGGCGGCAGTGACAAGGGCGCGGAGTCGAGCGAAGAACAGTCGAAGAGGAGTCAGCATTGTTCCTCTGGGATGCTAAGAGGAGAGATCATACTCCTCTTTACGGCCCAGAGGAAGGGAAGTTCCCGTACGAGCGAAAGGGCCAGCCCGCAGGCCGGCCCTTGAATTGTCGATTGACGATCGTGCGATCGTTGATTACTTCAGGCGCGCGGCGCGGCCGCGGAGCGTTTCCGCGAGCGCCTTCATGCGCTTCTGGTCCTGGCCGGATTCCTTCGCGGCGTCGGCATCAACATCGCTGGCGAGCTTGTTCAGATCGGCGATTGCCGACGCGCCGCCGGTCTTGCCCATCGCATCGCTGACCGCCTTGTACCGAGCGGGAGTGACCTTCTTCGAGCGCTGCAGCTGGTCCATGTAGGCCTTCGCCACGGCAGCGGTGGGTTCCCACACCACTTTGGGCTGGTTCTGCGAGTTGAATTCCTGCAGGCGGAACTGCGTGGCCGCATCGATCTCGTTCTGCGTGAGGAACTCGCTCGGCTTGAGGCGGAACACGTCGATGCCGCGCGCCATCTCGGCGCCATACAGGTTGCCGTTGTACCAGTAGGTTGACCAGTAGCCGCCGGACAGCATCGCTTCACCGTTGATCGGTCCGCGATCGAAGTAGGCGATCTCCCTGGCGTTGGCCGAATCGGTGAAGTCGAACACCGACAGACCGCCCTGATACCAGGCCTGCACCATGATGTCGCGCCCGGGAACCGGGATCAGCGAACCGTTGTGGGCGACGCAGTTTTCCTGGTCGCTCTGCGCGGCGGGCAGCTTGAAGTAGCCCTTGTGGATCATCTTGCCGTCGACGATGTCGTAGATCGCATCTGCGCCCCAGGTCAGCGGATCGACCGCGCGGCAGCGGGGCTGGCCACCGCCACCCCACTCGTCGGTGAAGAGGACCTTGGTGCCATCGTTGTTGAAGGTTGCCGAGTGCCAGTAGGCGAAGCCCTTGTCCGACACGTAGTCGAGGCGCTTCGGATTACGCGGGTCGCGGATGTCCATCAAGATGCCGTTGCCCGAGCAGGCACCGGCCGCCAGGCCGATCTCGGCATACACGGTGATGTCGTGGCACTGGTTCGTGACGCTCGTGCGCTGCGTGTTGGGACCGTGATCGCCGCCGGCCCAGAGGCCCGCGAGGTTGCCTTCAGCGCTGGCGAAGATGCGCGGCTGGTTGACGATGCGCGCCTTCGACGGTTCGGCCAGCGGCACCTCGATCACGTCAATGCTGAACAGCGACGAGTTCGGATCTTCGTTCGGCGCCTTGCCGGAGCAGCCGACGAGTTCCTCACCCGAACGGACCTGACCGGTGCCCGAGGCATACAAGAAGATGTGGCTCTTGTCCTTCACGTCCGGCACCAGCGTGTGCGTGTGCGAACCACGGCACGTCTGGACAGCCGCGACCTGCTTCGGCGCCTTCATGTCGGTGATGTCGAAGATGCGCACGCCGCGGAAGCGCTCGTTGCTGACCGGCGGCACCACGCCCTGCAGGCCGCAGTCGAGGCGGCCGCGCGTCTGTTCGACGGACATGAACAGCAGGTTGCCGTAGATCGAGACGTCGCCCTGGCCACCGGGGCACACCACCGACGCGATCAACTGCGGCTTGTTGGCGCGCTCGATGTTGTAGGTGTTGAAGCCGTGGTAGTTGCCCACGATCATCATGTTGTCTTTGAACGCCAGATCCGAGTTGGTGTAGCTCAACGCGTTCGGGTTCGGCGGGGTGCGCGGCGCACCGGGAGCGGGCTGCGGCGCCCGCACGCCAAGCGGCAGGTCCTTGTCGTAGAAGCCTTCAGGCTTCGGAAGGTTCGACAGCAGCTCCATGTTCCACGAAGCCTCGGCGGCCTTCTCGCCAGGACCACCCGGCTTCAGCTTCGCGCGCGGGTCCGTCGTCGAGGGGCGCGGCAAGTCCGCGGGCGGGACGGGCTGTGGTTGCTGCTGGGGCGGTCCACCGGCCGCAGGTGCCGCGGGTGTCTGCGGTGCCTGTGGTGCCGGGGCCGGTGCCTGTGCCTGGGTGACGGCGATGGCCGACGCCAGGAAGAACGCGCTGGTGAATGCAGTCGTGCGTTTCATCATTACTCCTTAACGAAGCCGCGCAACGCGGCCCTTCAACGTTTCGGCGAGAGCAGCGGTGCGCTTGGCGTCGATGCCGCTCTTGGTTTTGGCGTCCGCCTCGAGCTGGTTCGCAACGGTGGTCAGCGCGTCGAGGCGCGCCGCGGCGTCGCGTTCCTTGCCGGTGCGCAGTTCATCGACCTTGGCCAGGTTGTCGGTCACCGCCTTGGCGCGCTCGGCGGAGATGCCCTTGGTGCGGTTCAGCTGATCGAGATACGACTTGGCCACGGCGGTGGTGGGTTCGTAGCGGACGAGCGGCTGGTTCTGCGCGTTGAACTCGGTCGCGCGCCACTGGGTGGCCGCGTCGATTTCGTTCTGCGACAGGTACTGCGTCGGCACGAGCTTGAAGATGTCCATGCCACGCGAGATTTCCGAGCCGTAGAGGTTGCCGTTGTACCAGTAGGTTGACCAGTAGCCGCCGATGATCAGGTTCTTCGCGTCGAGCGGACCGCGATCGAAGAACGCGATCTCAACCGGGTTCTTCGCATCGGTGAAGTCGAACACCGACACGCCACCCTGATACCAGCCCTGCACCATGATGTCGCGGCCGGGGACGGGGATCAGCGAACCGTTGTGGGCCACGCAGTTTTCCGTCTCGGTCTGCGGCGCCGGCATCTTGTAGTAGCCGCCGAACACGAGCTTCTTGTCGACGATGTCGAAGATGGCGTTGGCACCCCAGTTGGCCTGGTCTTCCTTGCGGCAGCGCGGGCGCGTGCCGCCGCCCCACTCGTCGGTGAAGATGACCTTGGTGCCGTCATTGTTGAAGGTGGCCGAGTGCCAGTAGGCGAAGTTCTTGTCGCCCGCGGCGTCGAGGCGCTTCGGGTTCGCCGGATCCGAGATGTCCATCAGGATGCCGTTGCCCGAGCAGGCGCCCGCGGCCAGGCCGACTTCCGGGAACACCGTGATGTCGTGGCACTGGTTGGTGCTGGCGCTGCGCTGCGTGCCGGGGCCGCTGTCGCCGCCGGGGTTGAGGCCGGCGATCGCGCCGGTGTTCAGGTCAGCAAAAATGCGCGGACGGTTGACGACGCGCGCCTTCTCGGGAGCGCCGAGGGGCACTTCGATCACGTCGATGCTGAAGAGCGCGGTGTTGGCGTTCTCCTTCGGATCGCCGCCCGAGCAATCCACCAGCTCTTCGCCGGAGCGGACGCCGCCGGTGCCCGACCCGTAGACATACAGCGTCTGCTTGTCCTTCGGCACGAGCGTGTGGGTGTGCGAACCGCGGCACGTCTGGACGGCCGCGACCTGCTTCGGCTTGGTGATGTCGGTGATGTCGAAGATGCGGACGCCGCGGAAGCGTTCCTTGCTGACCGGCGCTTCGACGCCCTGCAGGCCGCAGTCGATGCGGCCGCGCGTCTGTTCGACGGACATGAACAGCAGGTTGCCGTAGATCGAGACGTCACCCTGACCGCCGGGGCAGACCACCGAGGCGAGCAGGCGAGGGCTCTTCGCGCTCTCGATGTCGTAGGCGTTGAAGCCGTGGAAGTTGCCGATCACCATCCGCTGGCCGCTGAACGCGATGTCGGAGTTGGCGAAGTCGAGCGCGCCCGGGCCGGCTGGCGGCCGCGGCGTGCCGGCGGGCGGAGCCGGAGGCGGCGCGGGCGCGGGCGCACCCGCCGGCCGTTCGCCAGGCATCGCTTCGCCGGCCGGATTCTTCGGATCGTAGAAGCCCTCGGCGCGCGGACGGGTCGAGACCAGTTCCATGCCGCGGGCCGCGACGCCGGCGTCACGCAAGCCGGCCTTGAGGCCGACGCGCGGGTCGTTTGGATCGGCGGGCTTCTGTTGCGCCACGACAACCGCGGCGGTCGACGCGAGCGCTACAACTGCGGCGAAAGAGCCAATCGTCAATCTCCAGTCAGCCATCTTCATTTCCTAATCTCCTTCAGCATCGCGCCCATGCGATCCATCTCCATCTGCTGATCCGCGACGACATCCGACGCGAATGCGTAGATGCCGCCTTCCTGTCCCGCGCCCGGTGACTTGAACAGCTCGTCGACCATCGTGATGGCGCCGCCGTGGTGCTTGATCATGCCGGTGAGGAACAGGCGGTCGAACTCCACGCCCTTGGCGGCGGCCAGCGCCGCCATCTCTTCGGACGTCAACATGCCGGGCATGAAGCCGCCCGGCTCGTGGTGCGCGTGCGGGCCGGGAATCGCCTGGCCGCGCTCCTTCAACCACGTGCGCATCATGTTCATCTCGTCATCCTGCGAGACCTGGATGCGGAGGCCGAGGCGCTTCATGTCGGGGTTGTTGCTGTTCTGCATCAGCAGTCCGACCATCTCCACCGCCTGGGCGTGGTGGCCGATCATGCCTTGCATGAATTTCACGTCAGCCGCGGTGGCGCCGACCTTCGAAAGATCGGTGGCCTGCGCTTCCGTGATGGTCTTGGTGTCCTGTCCCGGCGCGCCGGGCTGAAGGATGCCGGGACCCGCCGATGACACGTTGCGGGTGGTGGCGCACGCTGCTCCGCCGACTGCCGCAACCGCCACGAGTACGAGAGGGGTTACAAACCGAGATAAGACAATGTTTGGCACCTGCCAAGTTTACTGAAATTTCTGCAGTTCCGGGGACGAACCGCCCGGCTCATGTCTGTAGCGAATGAGCGCGTTCCACTCAGGGCAGGCGTGCCGGCTTGGTGTACTCGCCGGTCGTCTCCTCGACCCGGAATTTCCAGTCGACATTCATCGATTCCACGAGGAAATCGTAGGTTCTGGGGCCTTCGTCGTATTCGGCGGTACCGGTGCCCGTTCCCTGGTGGTCGGCGACGATCCCGAGGGTGCGGCCACTGATCGCTGAGCGCATGGTCAGCTTGAATGTGCCGGTCCCGGCGGGGGACTCGTTCGAGGTTTCCCAGACAATGCGAAACCGCCCGGTTTCGCTGGGGATATCGCCCACGGTGGCCGTGCCGCGTCCCTGCCAGGATCCGACCGGCCGTGTCACGGAGACGATCGGCTGGGGTTCCGAGGGCTTCGAGGCGCAGGAGGCAACCACGGAGCACACGAAGGACACGACGATCCACTTCTCAACACGCATTTCTAGAGCCTTCGTGAGCTTCGTGCCTTCGTGGTTGCCCTTATTGCTGCGCCTGGCTCGGCGTCGTTGTCGCGGTCACCGGTGCGCTCCACTCGGGAGGATTCTGACCCATCAAGTGGCGCACGAAGAAGTCGAATCGCTTGCGCTCGCCGTAGTCGGCGTACTGGCCGCCGCGGCCGGCGTTGTGATCTTCACCGGGGTAGATCAGCAGGTCGAAGTTCTTGTTCGCCTTGATCAGGGCGTTGACGACCTGCATGGTCGATGCGGGATCGACGTTCGTGTCGAGCTCGCCGACCATTAACAGCAGCTTCCCCTGAAGCAGATGCGCGTGATCGACGTTGGATGAGGCGGAGTACTGCGGACCGATCGGCCATCCCATCCACTGTTCGTTCCACCAGATCTTGTCCATGCGGTTGTCATGGCATCCGGCGTACGACACGGCGACCTTGTAAAGCTCGGGATGGAAGAGCAGTGCGGCCATGGCGTTCTGCCCGCCCGCCGAGCCGCCGTAGATGCCGACGCGCGTGATGTCGTACCAGGCATGCGTCGCCGCGAACGCCTGGTGCCACTTGATGCGATCGGGGAAGCCGGCGTCCTTGATGTTCTGCCACGCCACGTCATGGAACGCCTTCGACCGATTGGAGGTGCCCATGCCGTCCATCTGCACCACGATGAAGCCGAGCTCGGCCTGCGCCTGCATGCCGCTATAGGCAGCGAACGTCTTCGGGGTGTGCGTGCCGTGCGGGCCGGCGTAGATGTATTCAATGACCGGGTACTTCTTCGACGGATCGAAGTTCTTCGGCTTCCACACGAGGCCCCAGATGTCGGTCGTATTGTCACGACCTTTCGCGACGAAGACCTCCGGCGCCTTCCAGCCGCTTTTCGTGAGCGCGGTGATGTCACCCGTCTCGATGGACGCGACGAGCGATCCGTCCGCGCGATGCAGCTCCGCCACGCTGGCGAGATCGACACGCGAGTAATGATCGACATACATCGACATGTCGGATGAAAACTCCACGGTGTGGTTCGCATCGACGGTCGTGAGCGGCGTCAAACCGGTGCCGTCGAGATTGATGCGATAGTAGTGCTGGAAGTACGGGTCTTTTCCTTCCCGGGCCGGCGCCATGCCACCCGCGCTGAACCACATCTGGCGTTTCTCTTCATCCACCTTCAGGACGTGACGTACCGGCCACGCCCCCTTGGTGATCTGCGTCTTGACGGCGCCGCTTGCGCCGTCGATCAGGTAGACGTGATTCCATCCATCGCGCTCCGACATCCACACGATTTCCTTGCCGTCGGCGATGTCGTAGCGATAGCGCTTGCCCTGCTGCAGGTTGGCCTGCGAGCGGTTGTAGTAGAAGAAGGTCTTGGGCTCTTCCGAGATCACGGCGCGGGCGGCGCCGGTCTGCGCATCCACCTCGATGACGCGATACACCTGGTGGCCGCGCTGGTTGTATTCGAAGGTGAAGGCGCGGCTGTCCTTCCGCCACACCATGTCCGACAGGTCGTACGGATTCGGGAAGAGCATCGCATCAATCGCGATCTGTTTCTGGCTGCGGACATCGAACATCACCGGCTGTTCGAGATCCAGCTGGTCGCCGGGCTTGGCGTATTGCGCCGCCCAGTGCTCCGGCTGCAGCTGATCCTCGGGCGAAGATGCGACGTAGTGCACCAGGCGGCGATAGCCGGGGCGCACACGGTACGCGACCACCTTCGACGAATCCGGCGACCACGCGATGGACGCGCCGTCGTAGTAATTGCCTTCGGAGCCATCGGTGCTGAGCGCCGTGCGCTTCCCGCCTCCGAATGGGCGGATGGCGACGTTGTAGTTGTCGATGAACGCCATCCACTTGCCGTCGGGGGACAGGCGCGGCCGCGGGGTGATGGCGGAAATGTCGCCGCGGACGGGGCCGGTGATGCCGCGGCGAAACTCACCGGGCGGGGTGATCTCCGGCGTGCGGCACGCGTAGTCGGCGAGCGTGCACGTCCAACGCGCGCCGTCGATCGTCATATCGATGGCGCTCAGCGCGTCGTTGAAGGTGAAGTTGTTGAAGGGCAGGCGCGTGGCGGTCACGGGCCGACCGCCGGCGCGCGACAGGCTGTCGGCGAGCCGGGCGTGATCGAAGGCCGGGGCCTTCTGCCGCGTGTCGGCATCGACCATTACGAATTCGTGGCCGGTGGCCGTCGTGCGGCGATAGTAGAAGCGATGCGTCGTACCGACCCAGGTTGGGGTGTCTGGCACGGACACGGCCGCGGATTCGTACTGCTGTCGAATCGCCTGGGCGCGTTGATAGTCGGCAGTGGTGACCTGCGCCGCAGAAGGCACAGAAAACGCCAATACCGCCAGGGCCACAGATGGCGCAGAAAACACAGACAGCTTGTTCATAGTTCTTCTACCTGCCGAGAATCAGATAGCCGGATTGTAGACTACGGACGCAAACCTCATGAGCCGAATCGCCTTGCTTCTCGTCGCATTCGTCGCGCTGACGGTCACGACACCTGCTGCGCAGCCGGCGGCGCCATCGCTTGACGCCGCCGCGAAGAGCGCGGCGTCAATGCCGAGGTTGAAGAGCCTGCTCGTGAGCAATCGGGGCCAGCTCGTGCTGGAGCGCTACTTCAACGGCGCGCGTGCAACGCAGGTGACGAACATCAAGTCGGCGTCGAAAAGCGTGATCTCGGCGTTGATTGGTATTGCGACGGGTAAGGGCTACTTCCAGAACACCGATCAACTGGCCGCCACCTACTTTCCCGAACTGGCGCGCGACCCCGACCCGTTCAAGCGCGGCATCACCATCGAGCACCTGGTGACGATGCGATCGGGGCTGGAGTCGACGAGCGGCCGCGGCTACGGGGCGTGGGTGACCAGCAAGAACTGGGTGCAGTACGTGCTGCGACGGCCGCTCGTTGATCCGCCAGGCACTCGCGTGGAGTACAGCACCGGCAGCACCCACCTACTGTCGGCGATCCTGACCAAGGCCACAAAGAAAAGCACCTGGCAGTTTGCGCAAGAAGAGCTCGCGAAGCCCCTGGGCTTCACGCTGGCCAAGTGGCCCACCGACCCGCAGGGCATCTACTTTGGTGGCAACGACATGCTGATGACGCCGAAGCAGATGGTGAGCTTCGGCGAGCTGTACCTGAATGACGGACGCGTCGGCGATCGTCAGATCGTGCCGAAGGCGTGGGTCGAAAAGGCCGATGACGGCGTGGGTCGCTCACGGTGGGGCAGCGACCGCGAATACGGCCACGGATTCTGGATCCGCGACTTCAACGGCGTGAAGTCGTATTACGCGTGGGGCTACGGCGGCCAGTTCATCTTCGTCGTCCCCAGCAAGCAGCTCGTGATCGTCACCACGTCCCGCGCGGACGTCTCGCTCGAGCGGCGCGATCACCTCGATCAGATCTACGAGATCGCAGGGCAGATCGTCCACCAATTCTGATCCACGGATTACACGGATTACACGGATTCCGTCCGGCGCCAGCGCGAGCTTTGCTCGCGCGTTGGCAGGATCAGCGTGACCGAAATCGCAAGCGCGCTTCGTCGCTCTGGCGCTTGTGATTTTGGTCGCGCTGGTCCTGCGGGCGGCTTCGCCGCCAGGCGCCGTTACTCTATGCGTCGCTGTGCCCTGTGGCGAGTTTCCGTCCGTGTAATCTGTGTAATCCGTGGACCTCGATCGGTGGATTTCACCTGGGAACGGGAACGATTCGAGCGGTCTTGATGTAGTCGAGTCTCGGGAAGTTCTTCCGCAGATACGCGTTGCCGCCCTGGAAGACAGGATCCTGCTTTCCAGCGCGGATACCGCCGCCGGCGGCCTCGCCGTATTCATCGAACAGCGCATCGGCGACGTCCATGCCTTGAATCACGCGGCCGAAGGGCACGAACGGTTCTTTGTCGTGCACCTCGCGGTTGTCGCGGAGATTGATCACGACCTGCGTCGTCCGTCCATTGGGGACCGCCCACGCGAAGAACACGGTACCGCGTTCGCTGCCATGCGCCGGTTGAAACGGATCATCCGGAATGGTTTTGGGCCGCCACGCCTGCGCGAGCCTGGGATCACCGGCGATGCCGAACTGGACCCATGTTTTCGGCCGAATCCTGAACAGCGCCGCATCGTCGTAATAGCCGGACGTCACCAGCTCGTAGAACCGATCCGCCCCGCGCGGCGCCCAGGCGCGCACGCACTCGATGACGATCGCACCCCTTGTCGTATCGAGTCGGACAGTGAATTCCTCGGGAGCGGTTCCAACGGTTCCAGATTGTTCCACCGGTTCCAAAGGCATTGTTCTGACGGGGCTGCCAAGAGTTCCAAGTGCGATGAGAACGACTGGAACCAAACAGAACGGTGCCTTTGGAAGCATTTGGAACCCTTGGAACATGTGGAACCTACTTGGAGCGGAATCGCCGGAGTTTCTCGCGATTCCCACAGAGTTTCATGTCGCACCAGCGGCGGCTGCGGTTCTTGGTGTCGTCCACGAACCACCACCCGCAGTCGAACGCCGCGCAGGCGCGGACGCGGGCGAGGC
Source organism: uncultured Acidobacterium sp. (assembly GCA_964628295.1). Lineage (GTDB taxonomy): Bacteria > Acidobacteriota > Vicinamibacteria > Vicinamibacterales > UBA2999 > 12-FULL-67-14b. The sequence goes on along the minus strand of CAZVLS010000008.1, from coordinate 88,208 downwards.
GCGGTGAGACGACGAGCCGGCCGGCGGCCCGGGCCACTTCCCAGATGACGCGTTCGAGCTCGTCCTCCGCGCTGGCTACCCACTGCAGTGCGCCCTCATGCGGGACCAGCCGGCCGTTGGCGTAGGCCGCGGCCAGGCAATCGCTGATCGTCTTCAGCACATCGGCTGACGGCTGTCGGCCGGCGTCGATGGCATTGGCGAGTCCATTCAGCGCTTCGCGAAAATCCTTGGCCCGGGCGAGGACGGCGGCTGCTTGATGGGGGTGCTTCCGCGCCTCGGCGAGCAGGCGATCGCCGGCCGCGGCGGAGATGAGGTGTTGCTCCTGCGCCCAATCGATGAGGGCGTCGTAACCGGTCAACCGCTCGTCTGGCACCTCTCGTGGCCGGCCCGCCAGCGTGTTGATGAACGCAAGCACCCGCTCCGCATCGACGGACTCAGCCGGGAGGGGAGAAGGCCGGGCGGTTTTGGCCATTGCCCCGATTGTATGTCCATTCGTGCGTAACTGTTAAAACGCTGTTGACTGGTTACTCCTGGCGGGATATTGTTCGTAACCGTTTAAACGTAATTAGGAGGTTAGTGATGAGCGCGACCGCATCGAAGACACCCACGCCGACCGGGTGGCCGGCGGCGACCCTGAACCGCATCCTCGACGAGAGCTACGGCCCTGGCGCCTGGTATGGCTCGGACCTGGGCTCCGCCGTGGCCGAGACAACGGCGGCGGATGCCTACAAGCGCCCGGCCAAGGGACGCCACAACATTGCCGAGGTCGCGTTGCATGCCGCGTTCTGGGCGAACGAGGCCGCCAGCCGGCTGACCGGCAAGCCGCGCGCGACGTTCCCGCTCGACGGCGAGGACTGGTTCGAGCTGAAAGACGAGAAGTCGCTGTCGTGGAAGAAGGTCACGGCGACGCTGGACGAAGCGCAGCAGCGCCTGAGCCAGGCGGTGTCGGACGTGGCGAGCGGTGCTCGCACGTCGCCGCTCGGCGAAGCCGAACGCTTCGACCTGATTATCGGGATCTCCGGCCACGCGGTGTACCACGCGGGCCAGATTCAGCTGATCAAGAAGCTAATTTAGGTGGTGCGCCCAGCAGGACTCGAACCTGCAACCTTTGGCTCCGGAGGCCAACGCTCTATCCAATTGAGCTATGGGCGCGAGGGTGACTCAACATCATACCTCGCGTCCCATTCATTTACGGTGGCGGCGTGCCCGCCAGGCGGCAGCCAGCCCGGTGCCCAGTAATAGCCACGTGGCGGGCTCCGGCACTGGGGCCGCAACAACCGGATCGAGCGCAATCGGCGCCGCGAACGAGGGCTGAGGGGTCTCGAATGGGCCGTCGGTCACCAGCGGATCTGAAATGGGCGCGGCAAACGAAACTCGAAGCGCCGTCATCTGCGGATCGAAGAGCTGTGAATCAAATCCGATGATCGGCGCATCGCCTGGACCGGCGGAGTCAGGTCCCGGTGTCGGGCCTTTGCGCAGATCTGGTTCCGCAAGCGGTGCGACGGCCGCGTCTGGGGACTCCGCGGTTCCTTCGCCGATCACACCGGGTCCATACAGAATGCCCGTTGGCCGGCCGGAGAACGGGGCCAGTTGCATGCCGCTGCCGAAACCGCCGCCCACGCCACCACGGCCACCGGCGGGTGAATGTCGACGGCGATCCACGCAGATCACGTAGACGACTCCGGGCGTGTTGGCGGACTCCCATTCCCAGGTAAAGCGCCCGAAACGCCACTCGACCCTGCCCAACCTCGACCACGAACCGCGCACGTCATCATCGATCGCCACGCAATCGCGCTCACGCTGGGAGGTGACCTCCCCGTCCGACCCGAAGATGCTGGTTGGGCTGTCGACGATGATGGATGGCGAGAGCCGCGGTGTTCCCTGTCGGAGCAGGTTGATGCCGTCTGCCTCGGCCCGGGACGCCGCGATCGCCACGCCGGCCAGCGCCAGCAAGGGGAACGCGGCACGCCGAAAGGCTCTCACCACGCCGCCTCGCCGGAGCAACAATCGCGCCATCAATACTGCGCGGCGCAGGAAATTAGTCGGCACATCATCGACCTTGTTGGACTTCAGCCAAGGCGGCAACCGCGACTCTCCTATGAGCGGTGTGACGACGCTGTGGCTGATGCCTTGCACCAGCGCGAGGCGCGTGAGTGGCCCTTGGTAATGATGCGTGCGCCCGGTGATCGCCGGGCACAAGTCCGATTCGAAGTCTTCGGCGCATTCTGGGGATCCTTTGAAGCCGGCGACGCGGTGCGCGTGCGCAACCTGACGCGTCATGGCGCGTTGATCGAAGCCCATCAGCCCATTGCGATCGAATCGGTCCAGTCTCTGTGCCTGATGCTCGACGGGCAGCCGGCGCTGGCGGATGCGCGCGTGCTGCACCTGATGTCCGACGCATCGTCGCGCCGCGAGTGCTATCTCGTCGGTGTCGAATTTATTTCCACGTCCATTGCCTTCCTCGAAGCCGTCGATCGCTTGATGGCGTACCGCGCATTCCCTACCGAACTTGCGTAACAGCTTGACCATGTGTGGCGACTTTCCACCTGTGGCCGGTGAATAAAGTTCTGCCTGATTGAAAACACTTCAGTGAAAAAAACGAATCTGTCAGTAGAGCGTGCGCAAGTCATCGCTCACGGAGACTACGTGCTGCCTCGTGTTGGCGACTTCTTTGCACTAGGGCGCGCCATGCGTGACGCGATGCCCGACCGCCGACGAGTTCCCCGCGCCGTGATCTCCGACACCGAGTTGTCGGTGCTGGCGTTCCCTGTGCCGGTTCGCCTGCTCGACATCAGCCTCGGCGGTGTCCTGCTGGAGTCGACGCATGCGGTTGACCTTGGGACGCGCGGCACGCTGCGTTTCAACTTCGGCGGCGTGCCGTTTTCGGCGGACGTGAAAGTGGAACGCGTCGATCGCTCACGCGCCGCCTTGTCAGGCGGCGCGGGTGGTGAGCGGTATGCGATTGGCGCGGCGTTCGTGGCGCTGAGCCGCCAGGACCAACGCGTGATCGAGCGCTTTGCGCATCAGTGAGGCCCATAACAGTGGACGTAACCAGAGATTCCAGCGCTTTGTCTTCCTTCGGCCCCCCCATCGGCGCAGGGATGGCGTCACGCACCAAGCAACACGTTCGGCTCATCGGCCACAGCCAGCCCATGCAGGCGCTGCAGGGTGAGATCGATCGTGTGTCGCGCAGTGACGCGAAGGTCTTGATTCACGGTGAAAGCGGTGTCGGCAAGGAGATCGTCGCCCGCACGATTCACTACAGCGGTCCGCGGGCGTCGATGATGTTCGCGCCGGTCAACTGCGCCGGCCTGCCGGAGACGCTGCTCGAGTCCGAGCTGTTCGGTCACGTGAAGGGCAGCTTTACCGGCGCGTACCGCGACAAGCCGGGCAAGCTCGAGGCGGCGCACCACGGCACCGTGTTCATGGATGAGATCGGGGAGATGACGCTGCGCATGCAGGGCCTGTTGCTGCGCTTCCTCGAGACCGGCGAGATCCAGCGCGTCGGCGCCGACGGTGGCGCGCGTCATGTCAACGTGCGCGTGATCGGCGCGACCCATCGCAACCTGCGCGAAATGATCGCGCAGGGGTCGTTCCGCGAAGACCTTTATTACCGCTTGAACGTGATCCAGATCACGGTGCCGCCGCTACGCGAACGCCGCGAAGACATCGCCGAGCTGGTCAATCACTTCCTGAACAAGTTTGTCGCCGCCAACCGCTCGCCGATTACCGGCGTGTCGGCTGAGGCGATGAAGGCGCTCGTCGCCTACTCCTGGCCCGGCAACGTCCGTGAGCTCGAGAACCTGATCGAGCGCATGGTCGTGGCGGTGCAGCACGAGACGATCGAGCTGGCCGACCTGCCGTCAGAAGTGCGCGCGCAGGACAACGTCGCGTTCCGCCCCCGTCGTGAACGCCGCCGCACCGTGGCCGACGATCTTTACACGCGGCTCACCGAGCAGCGCGAATCGTTCTGGGCAACGGTGTACCCGATGTATATGGCCCGCGAAATCACGCGCGCCCACGTGCGGGACGTGGTGCGTCGCGGCCTCGAAGAGGCGCGCGGTAACTACAAGATCGTCGCCCGCCTCTTCAACATGGAATCGCGCGAGTACAAGCGCTTCCTGAATTTCCTGAGGAAACATGACTGCCAACTGCCGTTCAAAGAGTACCGCTGAAGTGAAGACTTACTGGGGCACCGCCGTGGCGCTGTGCCTGCTGCTGGCCTTGACGGCATCAGCGCAGACGCAGAAGCCGGCCGCAACCGGCAGCCAGCCCGTCGGGGCGATCGGCGGCACGGCGCCGGCCTCCGTCCCGACGGCAGCCGCGCTGCGCGCGACTGATCCGGTCGTGCCGACCGGCTACGTGATCGGCACGGACGATGTGTTGTCGATCGTGTTCTGGAAGGACAAGGACATGTCCGCCGACGCGCAGGTGCGTCCCGATGGCCGCATCGCGCTGCCGCTGATCAATGAAGTGCAGGCCTCGGGCCTGACGCCGGATCAGCTGCGCGAGAAGATCGTCGAAGAATCCAAGAAGTACATGGAAGACGCCAGCGTGACGGTCGTCGTGCGCCAGATCAATAGCCGCAGGGCGTTCATCACCGGCGAGATCAACAAGCCGGGGCCGTATCCGCTGACCAGCCCGACCACCGTCGTGCAGCTTATCGCCATGGCCGGCGGGCTTCGCGAATACGCCAATGGCAAGAAGATCGTGATCATGCGGACCGAAGGCGGCCGCCAGGTCAGCCTGCCGTTCAACTACAAGGACGTTACCAACGGCAAGAACCTCAAGCAGAACATCGAGCTCAAGCCCGGCGATACCGTGGTCGTGCCGTGATGATGGCCGTGTTTCACCGCGCCGGCCGCCAGTCCGCGCTCGTCGTCATTGTCGCCGCCTTGCTGCACGGCGAAGCGTTCGCGCAAGCAGCGCCAGGACCGTTCGGCGGCTTGTTCGGCCGCACGCCCGAGCGCATCGGACGCGAGTTCACCGCGCTCGAACTGCGCAGCGCGTTCGCGGGTCAGTACGACGACGGGGTATTTCTCTATGAGTCGGTGCCCGACGACAGCCGGCCGAAGAGCGGCGCGACGGCCGGCGCCAATGCGGGAGTTGCCTTCGAGCGGCAGACCGATCGCACGCGGTTGCTGTTCCAGACCGGCGCGACCTACCAGGAGTTCATTCGCGAGGATCGCTCGTTCGGCGCAACGACCAACGACGCGGAGCTGCTGTATCGCGCGCAAGTGACGACGCGCCTGCAGGTGGAGGGAAGCGCGCGTTACCTGCGCTCGCCCTTCTTCCGGCTGCTGCCGGGCGTCATGGTGCCGGCGCCGGGCACCACGGTGGTGATTCCGGGCGACCAATACGTCGTGCGCCGGTTGCTCAACGATACCTACGATGTCACCGGCAGCTTTACCAGCCAGTACACCAAAAGCTCCTTCCTGACGGCCTCGCTCTCGCAGCGGCAAACGAAGTTCGCGGACCGTGCCGCGGACACCTTCGACGTCCTGTCCGCACACGGCCAGTGGAAGCGCCGGCTGAGTCGCGACTTCGCGCTGCGGCTCGGCTACGGGCGCGAGCGCATCCGCCAGGGAAATCTCCGGGACTCCGAGTTCGTGCACGAAGTTGTCGACGTCGGCATTGATTTCCTCAAGCAGTTGTCGGTGGCGCGCAAGACGACGCTCGACATTACGACGCAGACGTCGATGGTCAAGCGCCCGATTACCGGCCGCCGTTATCGCTTGAACGGCACCGCGACGCTGTCGCGCTACTTCCGGCGGACCTGGCATGCGTCGCTCGGCGCCTCGCGCGCCACGGAATTTCTCCCCGGGTTCGCCGAGCCGCTGCTGTCGGAGTCCGCTGCGGCGTCGGTGAGCGGGTTGCTGCGGTCCCGGCTCGAGTGGATGTCGTCGATCAGCGCCGGCCGCGGCCAGTTCGGCTTCGACGGCGACAGGCGCCTGCTGACGTCGCATGCGACGACAAGACTGAACTGGGCGATGACGCGCCACTTCGGCATTTACGGGCAGTACGGCTTTTATTACTACGAATTACCGCAGGGCACCGCCGCGGTCAAGCTGTTGCCACAGCTGTCGCGGCAGTCGTTCACGTTCGGCGTGACGGCCTGGGTCCCGATCATCAACAAAGTGAGGATGCCTCGTGATCCCGAATAAGGAATATTCATTCGACACGCTCGTGCAGATCGGGCGGCGTCGCAAGTGGCTGATCATCCTGCCTGCGGTGCTGGTGGCATCGATCGCGGCGGCGGTGATCTACATGCTGCCGAACACCTACCGATCGGAGACGCTGATCCTGGTGGTCCCGCAGCGCGTGCCCGAAGCCTACGTCAAGTCGACGGTGACGGGCCGCATCGAGGATCGCCTGCGCACCATCAGCCAGCAGATTCTCAGCCGCACGCGGCTCGAGCAGATCGTGCAGGACTTCAATCTCTATCAGCGCGAGCGCCAGAACCAGGAGCTGATGGAAGACATCGTCGAGAAGATGCGCACCAAGGACATTGGCATCGACATCGTCAAAGGCGATGCGTTCAGGGTCAGCTATGCCGCCGAGGATCCGCGCGTGGCGATGCGCGTGACCGAGCGGCTGTCATCGTTGTTCATCGACGAGAGCCTGCGCGATCGTGAAGTGCTGGCCGAGGGGACGAGCCAGTTCCTGGCGACCCAGCTCGATGAGTCGCGCCGTCAGTTGGTGCTGACCGAGAACAAGCTCGAGGAGTACAAGCGGCTGCACAACGGCGAGTTGCCGGAGCAGATGGCGGCGAATCTCCAGGGCCTGCACAACACCGAGATGGCGCTGCAGACGCTGGGCGAGTCCCTGAACCGCGATCGCGAGCGCCGCATCAACTTCGAACGCACCGTTACCGAGATCGTCGACGCGCCCGCGGACGTGCCGGCGGCCACGGCCGCGGCGAACAGCGAGATGTCGAAGACGCTCGACGACGAGCTGCGGGTGGCGCAGCAGTCGCTGCTCGCGGTCGAGCTGAGGCTGCGACCCGAACATCCGGATGTCAAGCGCCTGCGCCGCAATGTCGAGGAGCTGCAGAAGCGCGTCGATGCGCAGAAGCTCGAAGGCACACTGGCGGCCAGGCCGGCAAAGCCCGATGTGACGATCGATGTCGCCCGCCGTAAGCGGCTGACCGATGCGCGCGCCGAGCTCGAGAATCTCGACCGCCAGATCCAGGCAAAGGTGGCCGAAGAGGGACGCCTCCGCGGCCAGCTGGGCATGTATCAATCGCGCCTCGAAACCACGCCGGTGCGCGAGGCGGAACTCGCCGCGCTGTCGCGCGACTACGAGACGATGCAGCAGACCTACCGTGGGCTGTTGCAGAAGAAAGAGGACTCGCAGATGGCGGCGAACCTCGAGCGCCGCCAGATCGGCGAACAGTTCAAGGTGCTCGATCCGGCTCGTCTGCCGCAGCGGCCGGCCAGCCCGAATCGCCCGCGGCTCTACCTGATCGCGCTGGTCGCCGCGCTGGCGGTCGGCTTCGGTCTGGCGGCGCTCGCCGAATTCTTCGACAAGACATTGCGCACGGAAGCCGATGTGCGCGCGGCCCTGAACCTGATGGTGCTGGCGACCGTGCCGATGATGCGGGCCGGCACGAGGCGATGGTGGTCGCGGCGAACCGCGGTCGGCGGCGCGGCTGCGGCCACGGTGTTCGCCGTCTGCGCCACGGTGGCGTGGACGTATTTGAGGTAACCATGTACGAACGGTATTACGGGCTGCAAGAGCGGCCATTCGATCTCTCGCCCAACCCGCGGTTCCTGTGCTTCACACCACAGCATCGCGAGGCCCTGACGCACCTCGAGTACGGACTCGCCGGCCGGCCTGGTGTGACCGTGCTGGTGGGTGAAGCCGGTACCGGCAAGACCACGCTGGTCCGCAAGGCTCTGCAGGCATCGTCCGAGCGATCGACGATCGTGCACCTGTCGAATCCGACGCTGACCCGCGCCGAGTTCTTCGAGTACCTCGCGGCGGGCTTCGGCTTCGGCGCAGAGGCCGGCGCATCGAAGATCCAGTTCCTGCGCGAATTGCAGGACGCGCTCAACGACGAGACGCGGCCGCGACTGGCGCTGGTCGTCGATGAAGCGCAGAGCGTGCCCTACGAACTGCTCGAAGAGATCCGGTTGTTAACCAACGCGGAGGCCAGCACCGGCCGCTCGATCGCGGTCGCGCTGGTCGGGCAGCCCGAATTGGCGCGCCGGCTCGACGAAGCGAGGCTGCGGCAACTCAAGCAGCGCGTTGTGCTGCGCTGCGAGTTGACGCCACTCAGCCTGAAGGACACTGCCGCCTACATTTCGGCTCGCGTGCGCACCGCCGGGGGCGAAGCCACGCAGTTGTTCTCGCGCGACGCCGTGGTGGCGATCCATCAGCACGCCAACGGTATTCCGCGCGTCATCAGCGTCATTTGCGACAACGCCCTCGTGAACGGTTTTGCCGCGGATCAGAAGCCCGTGGGCGCGGCGATCGTGTCGGAGGTCTGCCGCTCGCTCGCGCTGGCGCCGGCCCCGGCCGATAAGAAGCCGGCCAATCCCGACGCCCTTGCCCCGATTCGGATGCCCGAGCCGGTCCCCGTTCAATCCCGCGCGCCGATGTTCGCGGCCTTTGGCCGCCGCCGGTTCTCCTTCTTCTAGAGACTGCACATGACCCGACTCAGTGACGCATTGAAACGCGCGGAAGCCGAAGCGCAGTTGCCGCCGGCGATCAGCGCCGAAGCCGTGGCGCCGGACACGTCGTGGACGTTTTCGCCGGTCGAGACGATGTACGTTCCACCCGAGGAGCCGGCATCGCCGATCGATGCTGCGCCCGTGGCGCCGCCGTCGCCGGACGGGCCGGTTACGGATGCAGGGCGCGGCACCCCGCAGCTCACGGCGCCGGCGGCGCTCCCGGAGTTCGGGGCGGCCGATCGTCACAAGCTGATCATCGGTGACGGAGTGGATCCCGCGATGGTGGAGCAGTATCGCCATCTCGCGGCGGTGATGCACCACGCCCAGAAGTCGTCCGGCGTGCGCAGCGTGATGGTGACGAGCGCCCTGCCGGCCGAAGGCAAGACGCTGACGGCCACCAACCTTGCGTTGACGTTGAGCGAGTCGTATCAGCGGCGCGTGTTGCTGATCGATGCCGATCTGCGGCGCCCCCGCATGCGCGAGATGTTCGCGCTGCCGCCCACCGAGGGCCTGACCGACAGCCTGGCGACGTCTCGTGAGGGGCGCCTGCCGGTGCACCAGGTTACGCCGAACCTGTGGGTGCTGACCGCGGGCCGGGTGCTACCCGATCCGATGAGCCTGCTCGTGTCGCCGGCGATGAAAGAGCTGCTCGATGATGCGAAGGAGTCGTTCGACTGGGTGGTGGTCGATACGCCGCCGATCGCGATCCTGCCGGATGCCAACCTGCTGGCCGCGATGATCGACACCACGCTGCTGGTGGTGTCGGCCCACTCGACCCCGTACCCCATGGTGCAGCGCGCCGCACAAGCCGTCGGCACCAACCGCATTCTCGGCGTGGTCTTGAATCGCGCGGAGCAGACCGGGATGCCGTCCAACTACGGCTATTACGGTCACCAGCACCAACCAGGACAGATGGCGCCGCCTCCCCCGAAGCGCTGGTTCGGATGGCTTCGCAAGCGCAAGGGCGCCTCCGGCTGAGCGAGGCCTGACATGTTCAATCGGACGTGGCGATCATTCATCCTGTTCGCGGGTGAAACGGCCCTCCTGGCCACCGCCGTCGTGATCAGCAGCGTGCTGGTCGGCGGCTCACAGGCGTGGGAGCTGGTGACCGACAACACGGCGATCTTCCGCGTGTTGCTGATCGTCGTGGTGTGTCAGCTGTGCCTGCACTACGCCGACCTCTACGATCTTCGGACGATCCTGTCGAAAGGCGATCTGGCGACGCGCCTGATGCGCGCGATTGGCGCGACGTCGTTGATCCTCGGCTTCGCCTACTGGATGTTCCCGCTCCTGGTGGTGCGGCAAGGCGTGTTCCTGCTCACCGCCGCTCTGGCCATCGTGATGGTGATGGCGTGGCGTTCGGCGTTCGACATGGTGACGTCACGCCTGGCGCCGCGCGAGCGTTTGTTGCTGGTCGGTACGAGCCCGGCCGCCGTGGTGCTGGCGCGTGAGTTGTTCGAGCGCCGGCAGGAGCTTGGCGTCGATATTGTGGGCTTCGTCGATCCGGACCCGACGCGCGTCGGGGCACCGGTAATCAATCCGGGCGTGGTCGGCACGATCGACGATATCCCGGGCCTGACGTCGCGCATGCACGTCGATCGCGTCGTCGTCAGCCTGTCGGACGAACGCGGCAAACTGCCGATGGACCAACTGCTCGACGTGCGGCTGCGCAGCGGTGTCCTGTTTGACCACCTGGCCTCTGTCTACGAGGAGTACACCGGCAAGATCGCGCTCGAGAACCTGCGGCCGAGCTGGCTGGTGTTTTCGACCGGCTTCAGGAAGACGCGCGTCACGATCGCGGTGAAGCGCGCCTTTGACCTGATTGCGGCGACCTGCGGCCTGATCCTCTCGCTGCCGCTGACGGTCGTCACCGCGATCATGGTGAAGCTCGACTCCCCGCGCGATCCGGTGTTCTACCACCAGGAGCGTGTCGGCCTGAACAACGCGCCATTCACGATTCACAAGTTCCGCACGATGCGCAGTGATGCGGAAGCGAAGACCGGACCGGTGTGGAGCGCCGGAGATGACGACCCGCGCATCACGCGCGTCGGCCGGTTGCTCAGGAAGACCCGTCTCGACGAGATCCCGCAGCTGTGGAACGTGCTGCTCGGCGACATGAGCCTGATCGGTCCGCGACCCGAGCGGCCGTCGTTTGTCGCGAAACTGACCAGGCAGATTCCGTTCTACGGCCAGCGGCACGTCGTCAAGCCCGGTGTCACCGGCTGGGCGCAGGTCCGCTACGCCTATGGCGCCAGCGTCGAGGACGCCCTCGAAAAGATGCAGTACGACCTCTATTACGTGAAGCACATGTCGCTGCGCTTCGACCTGATGATCGCGCTCGAGACGGTCAAGACGGTACTCCTTCGCCGGGGTGCAAAGTGAGCCGCGTCGTCAACGCGATGACCGTCGACGTCGAGGACTATTTCCACGCATCGGCCTTCGATCGCGTGGTCTCGCGATCGTCGTGGGCGACGCGCGAGAGCCGCGTCGTGGCCAACACCGAACGGCTGCTCGAGGTCTTCGACGAGCACAAGGTCCGCGGCACCTTCTTCGTGCTGGGGTGGGTCGCGGAGCAGTTCCCGTCACTGGTACGCGCCATTGCCGGGCGCGGGCACGAGCTGGCGTCGCACGGCTTCCATCATCAGCTGATCTACATGCTGACGCCGGCGCAGTTCCGCGAGGATGTGCGCCGGGCGAAGGCGGTCATCGAGCAGGCGGGTGGATGCGAAGTGCGCGGCTACCGGGCGCCGAGCTTCTCGATCGTCGACGCGAGCACCTGGGCGCTCGATGTGTTGCTCGAAGAGGGGCACACCTACGACGCCAGCATTTTTCCGGTCCAGCACCATCGCTACGGCATCCCCGATGCGCCGCGCCACCCGCACCTGGTGCGCTGCGAGTCTGGGTCGATCTGTGAGCTGCCGGCACCGACCGTGCGTCTTGGTTCGAAGAACTGGCCGATCGCGGGGGGCGGGTACTTCAGGCTCGCGCCGTACTGGTTGACGAAGCGGGCGATCGCCCGTGTCAACGACGGGGATGGACTGCCGGTCGCGTTCTATATCCACCCGTGGGAAGTGGATCCGGATCAACCACGATTGGCACAGTCGCGGGTGCTGCGTTGGCGTCATCACGTCGGCATCGAGAAGACGGTGGAGCGCCTTGGCCGCCTGATGCGCGATTTTGCCTTCGCGCCGGTCAGCAGCGTGCTGGCCACCCATCGTCCACCGTCGGTCTCCCCGGTCGCGAGGCTCGCCCATGCCAAATAGGGTGACCGTGTCCGTCGCGGGTCGCGTCGATGGCGCCGCGTGGGAGTCCTATCTTGAAACGCGTGGCGATGCGACCGGCTATCACTCGTGGCGCTGGCGCCGCGTGTTCGCAGACGCGTTCGGGCACGAGCCGGTCTACCTACTGGCACGAGAGGGCGGCGTCATTACCGGCGTCCTGCCGATGGTGCAGATCAAGAGCCTGCTGTTTGGCCGCACGCTGACGTCGTTGCCGTTCGTCAACTACGGCGGGGTGAAGGCCGATGCGCCTGAGATTGGCCGTGCCCTGGTCGCACGCGCGCATCAGGAGGCCCTCGAGCGGCGGTGCTCGCACGTCGAGCTTCGTCATGTGGACCGCCAGTTCAGCGAGCTGCCGTGCAAGACACACAAGGTGGCGATGCACCTGCCGCTCGAGGGCGCGTTGTGGGACGCGCTCGATCGAAAGGTGCGGAACCAGATTCGCAAGGCGGAGAAGTCCGGCCTGGTTGTCGAGCGCGGCGGCGCCGCACTGGTTGATGATTTCTACTCGGTGTTCGCGCGCAACATGCGCGACCTGGGCACGCCGGTCTATTCACGCCGGCTCTTCGAAGAAGTGCTGCAGGTGTTTCCCGACCGCGCGCAGATTCACGTCGTGCGCCTGAACGGCGCGCCGATCGCCGCCGGCGTGACCTATCGCACACCGCAGATGGTGCAGTTGCCCTGGGCATCATCGCTCAGGCCTTACAACTCACTCTGCGCGAACGTCCTGCTGTATTGGGATGCGATTCAGTACGCGCAGCAGGCCGGCGCGCCGGTGTTCGACATGGGCCGCTCGACGCCGAACGAAGGGACGTTCAAGTTCAAGTCGCAATGGGGCGCCGCGCCAGTGCCACTGCATTGGGAGTACGACCTGGCGACGCCGGGCGACCTGCCGAACGTGAGTCCGGCCAACCCGAAGTACCAAATGGCGATCGCGCTCTGGCAGAAGCTGCCGCTCGCGGTGACGATGCGTGTGGGGCCGATGATTGTTCGAGCGATCCCCTGAGACGGTGCTGCACATGGCGTTCCGTCCCATTGTCATCACCGTTTCGTCCGATCCCGAGGCGCCGGCCTTCGAGCGCCATGGCGAGCCCGTGGCCGTGGGCGTGTCGTGCCCGCGCGGTGCGGTGGCACGGGCTGCGCGATGGACGCTGACCGACCAACGCGGCCGATCAGTGCCGGTGCAGACCACCGTGCTCGATCGGTGGGGGGACGGGTCGGTGCGCTGGCTGCTCGTCGAGTTCCAGGCCGACATCGACGTGGATGGGCAGAGCTTCTATGCGCTGGCGCCCGATGTGTCGGGCGGCGAGCCCGGTCCGTCGATCGCGATCGAGCACGCGGGTGAGTCCCTGCGAGTGTTGACGGGCGCGGCCACGATTGACATCCCGCGGACCGGATCTGCCTTCATTGCGGCCGCCGAAGTTGGGGGCCGGCCGGTGCTCGAGTCGACGGCGATCGTGGCCGAAGACGCGGGCGGTCAGCGTTATCAGTTCGCGATCCAGCGCGCCACGGTCGAACGCGCCGGCACACTGCGCGCGGTGGTTTACCTGCAAGGTGCCCTGGTCGGTCAGTCGAAACAGCGCTGGCTTGACGCCGCTCTGCGCCTGCATTTCTTCGCTGGACTCGGCACCGTGAAGCTGGAGTTGTCGATCACCAATCCGCGCGCCGCCCGGCATCCGGGCGGCGTGTGGGACCTTGGTGATCCGGGCTCGGTGTTGATTCGTGATCTGTCGATTCGCATCGTTCCCGCGCGCGGCGGCACGGCCGACGTCTGGGCGTCGATTGATCGCGGCGATCACATGGGGCCGGCGGGTGGCCGGTTCGCGGTTCTCCAGGAGTCCAGCGGCGGCGCGCACTGGAATCATGACAACCATCTCACGCGCGACCAGCGAGTCGCGCTGCGCCATCGCGGCTTCCGCGCGTCACATGGCGGGCGTGACATCGAAGGCCTGCGCGCTACGCCGATCGTGTCAATCGGCGGCGGTGATACCCGCGTCAGCGTGTCGGTTCCGTATTTCTGGGAGACCTTCCCGAAAGCGCTGTCAGCGGACGCGTCCGGCTGCGAAGTGGCCATGTTCCCTCGCGAGTGTGGGGAGGCGCAGGAACTGCAGGGCGGGGAGCGCAGCACGCTGTGGACGGCGGTGTGCTTCGGCCGCGACACCGTAAGCGCCGAGCCGCTCGCCTGGGTGCGATCGCCGCTAAGGGTGTCGGCCGATGCCGCCGCACACCGTCAAGCCGGCGTCTGGGCGCCGCTGTCTGCCGGATCCGCGCGCTCGGCCGAAGACTACGACGCTCTGGTGTCCAGCATCGTTCGCGGTCCCGCCACCTTCGTCGAACGGCGCGAGGCGATCGACGAGTTCGGCTGGCGCAATTTTGGGGATCTCTACGCGGACCATGAGGGCGCGCTGGTGTCGCACTACAACAACCAGTACGACGCGATCGCCGGCTTCATCACGCGCTTCCTCCAGACTTCCGATCCGCGATGGTGGACGCTCGCCGATCAGCTCGCCACGCACGTCGCCGACATCGACCTCTATCACACCACCAGGGACCGCGCCGCCTACAACGGCGGATACTTCTGGCACACGCAGCACTACCAGGCTGCGGGAACGGCGACGCACCGCGCCTACTCGCGGCTCAGCGGAGCGTCCGGCGGCGGACCCTGCTCCGAGCACAACTACACGACCGGGCTGATGCTGCATTACTTCCTCACCGGAAGTGAGCGTTCCCGCGCGGCCGTGATTCAGCTGGCGAATTGGGTCATCGACATGGACGACGGCCGCAAGTCGCGGTTCCGGTGGATCGACCGGCGCGATACGGGTCTGGCCAGCTCGACGCGCTCGCCGGAGTTTCACGGGCCCGGCCGAGGCGCGGGCAACTCGATCAATGCGCTGATCGATGCGCACCGCCTCACCGCGGAACCGCAGTACCTGGCCAAGGCGGAAGCGTTGATCACGCGCGCCGTGCATCCAGACGACGATCCGGCGTCGATCGATCCGCTCGACGCCGAGAACCGCTGGTCGTACACCGTGTTCCTGCAGACGCTCGGCAAGTACCTCGAGTACCGGGCAGATCGCGGCTTGATCGACGAGAAATACGAATACGCGCGCGCCGTGCTGGTCAAATACGCGCTGTGGATGTCCGCCAACGAGCGCCCGTATCTGGATGCGCCCGAGCGGCTCGAGTACCCGACCGAGACGTGGGCCGCACAGGACATCCGCAAGGCGGCGGTGTTCGAATTTGCCGCCCGCCATGTCGACGGCGAGGCAGCGCGCGCCTGCTTCCTCGCCCGCGCCGATGGCTTCTTCGAATATGCGGTGACAATGCTTCGGCAATCGCCGACGGGGACGTTGACCAGGCCGCTGGTGTTGTTGCTGGCCTACGGATTTCAGCGCCCGCTGGGACCCTCGCAGGATGCGCCGAAGGCGATCGCCATTCCGTCGGTGCAACGGCAGCCCTTCGTGCCGCTGCGCGAACGGCTGAGAAAGCGCCTGGCATGGGCGGGCGCCGGCTTGTCGGCCGGCGCCCTGCTGGTGATCGTATTGCTGATGTCCTGACGCGTCGATTCGCTACTTGATCGAGAAGGGGATCGACGTCGTCGCTTCGTAGTTGTCGGAGCTGTTGCCGGCGCTGTTCACCCAGACGGCCACCTTGTAGTACGGGTTCACCATCGTCGGGGTCCAGGTGAACGTGTTCGAGGTGCTCCAGCCGCGCACCACCAGCCACGTTGAGCCATCCCACACATAGAACTTGTAGGAATACGGCGTGACGCCGCCCGAGGGGGTGGCGGTAAAGGTGATGGACGTCCCCTTCAGTTGCGGTGACACCTTGTTGGCGCTGAGCATCACCGTGGTCACCCGCGCGTTGGTGGTGGTTGGCGTTGAGGTCGACGGCGTGGACGTTGCAGAGATCGGGAAGTCGATGGTGGCTTTGTATTCTTCGACGTCGGCGGTCTTGCCCGCGCTGCGCACCCATACCGTGACCTTGTATTGCGCATTGGCCTTGGTCGGAGTCCACGTGAACGTGCTCGCCCCGCTCCAGTTGACCATGATGTTCCACTTGGAGCCGTCGTAGACCCACCACTTGTATTGATGCGGCGCGACGCCGCCGGTTGGCGCGGCGGCAAACATGATCGACGTGCCCGGCGCCTGCGGCGAAGCTTTCGACGCGGTCATGGAGACGTAGCTGACCTTGGTCGATGTCGAGGGCGGTGGCGTCGTGGTCGTTGGAGCCGGACTGCTGGTCGACGTGGTCGCGGCGATGGGGAAGCTGATTGCGAACGATGATTCAGCTTCGTCGCGGCTGTTGCCGGCGCTGCGCACCCACGCCGAAACCTTGTAGTTCGAGTTCGCGGTGGTGGGAGTCCACGCGAAGGTGTTCGATGACGTCCACGAGCCCGAGACGATCCACGCCGAGCCGTCGAAGATCCACCACTTGTATTGGTACGGAGCGGCGCCGCCGCTGGGCGCGGCCGTGAATGTGATGGTCGTTGACGGCGCCTGTGGAGCGGTCTTGTTTGCGGTCAGTGCGACGGCGCTTACTTTCGACGCGACCGGTGCCGCGGCTGCTTCAATTGCAAAGGCTTTGGCGTTCGAGGCTTCCGGTGCGTCCGCGGTATTGCCGGCGCTGCGCACCCACACTGACAACTGGTAACTCGAGTTGGCGATCGTTGGCGTCCACGAGAAGGTGTTCGAGGTGCTCCATCCGGTGAGCGGGGTCCACTTGGCCCCATCGTGGACGAGCCACTTATATTGATGGGGAGCCACGCCGCCTGAAGGGACGGCAGACCACAGCACGTTGGTGCCCGGGGTCTGCGGCGCAGCCTTGTTGGCGGAGAGGCTGACGGCGTTTACTTCCGACGGGCTTGAACTGGGCGCCGGCGCCGGCAGCGGTGACCCTGCAACACCGCCGACCTTCAGCGCATGAATCAAGGGGCGGTTGTCGTAGCCATCAGGATCCGCGCGCATTTGCGAAACGTAGATGATCTGGCGCTGAGAGTCATAGCCGATCCCGCCGATCTTGATGCTCGGTTCGGTCGTTGGGAACGCGAACGGCCACACCCCGTACGGCACCACGTCCCACGGCTGCTTCGTGCCCGCCTTGACCGCCGCAAGATCGTTCAGGTCGTAGGCCCAGATTTGATACTGATACGGATACGCGTGCTGGCCTTTGTCTGAGTTGGTGGGGTCGTAGCAATAATGCGCGCCGTCCAAACCAACCGTGCCGACCAGGCTCTTGTTGCTGGTGCCGTTGCCGTAGCAGTAGTTGCCGACGCCATTGCGTCCGAAGAACAACACGGTTCGCGTGCCCGCAATCACCGCCACACCTTCGATCATCGTGGTCGCGCCGTAGATGGGCCCAGACCCGCTCCACGGGCCGAGAGTCGGATGCGCACCGTCGTAATACAGCAGCGGCGTGGCCTTCACGTCGCTGCGGCCGATGTCGGCCGGATTGAAGGCGTACGCTGACGGTCCCCAGGACGTGCGCGTGACGATTGGAATGCAGCACTGACCCGTGATCGCCGGACCACCGAGCTTCTCTTGCCACTCGGTTGGCACTAATGCCATGAAGCCGGCGACATAGCCGGACTTGGCATCGTCCCACACCGACGACCAGCCGCTAAAGCTCGGTTGATTGAGGGTGGTCGAACGTCCGTAGTGCGAGACCCGCTGCAGGTTGAGCGCGTCGTAGTAGATCGAGGCGGTGCCGTAGATTCGATCGCCGTGCACGAGGATGCCGGCGATCGCGACGTCGCCGGTGACCTCGGCGAGATGTCCCTCGGTGGGTTCGACGAAGCCCTGTAGAAAGCTCGCCCGCGGCAGCGAGTTGATCTGGGTGCTGTTCAACGGAGTGGGAATGCTGACTTCGGCAATGCGTCCTGCGCGGCTGCCGATGAAGAGGGAATTGCGAGCCGGGTTGTAGGCGACTGTTCTGCCGCCAATGTTGAACGTGTCGCCGTTCACCGCGGTATCCGGCAAACGAAACGCGCCGGTATACATGAGATCTGAAAACTGAAGTAAAGGCAGCGATGAGGGATCAGTCGTAGCCGTGGTTAACGTGGAGGTGGCGATGGCGAGCAATCCGAGCGCGCACACAAACGTACTGCAATGTTTCCACATCGATCGGTCGTCCTCTTGAATGGTTGGGCGGAATCCGCGATGTCAGTCGTACTCACACCGCAGAGGCTGCGTGCGCGACTTGTGCAATGAAGAGGCCAGAAAGGTAATTTCGCGTACGTTTATTTCCGGAACTGTGAATTGAGAGGGAAACTTCGAGGCTGGCTGAGATGTAGAGCGCTCTCGCGGGGGAGACGAGAGCGCCCTACCAGGAAAAGCTATCCAACAATTACACGCACACTGTGCGTTCTTACTCGCGCCAACTAAGGCGTAGATCCTGTCACCACGTACTCGAACGACATCTGCGCTTCAGCTGCGTCGGCGCTGTTGCCGGCCCCCTTCACCCACGCGGCGACTTTGTATTTCGCGTTCGGCGACGATGGCGTCCACGCGAACGTGTGTGAAGTCGTCCAGCCGCCTTGCGCCGTCCACGTCGAGCCGTCGAAGATCCACCACTTGTAGAGCAGGCTCGCCGGTCCGCCAACGCTCGTTGCGGTCCAGGTGACGGTGGTGTTGGTGGTTTGCGGTGCGGCTTTGTTGGGTGCGATCTGCGCCCACAGCACCTTGAGGCTGGTCTGCGGCGGCGGCGGCACGCTGACGAGTGTCTTGCCCGCGATCGAGAACGCGCTCGAGCTGACCGACGATTCCGCTTCGTCCTTGCTGTTGCCGTTGCTCTTCACCCACACCGATATCTTGAAGAAGTTGCTGGCGACGCCAGGGGTCCACGTAAAGGTGTTGCTGGTAGACCAGTGGCTGTAGATAACCCAGTTCACGCCGTCGTAGACCCACCACTTGTATTGCAGTGGGCCGCTGCCGCCGGTCGGCGCCGCGGTCCACTTGATCGGCGTGCCGGTGACTTGCGGGGCGGTGCGATCGGCGGTGACCGTCACCGACGAGACCTTGCTGATGACGGCCGGCGCGGCGGCGACAGGCGTCGTGATCGCGAACGGCAGGGCGGCGGTCGCTTCGCCGGCATCGGTGCTGTTCCACGAACTGCGTGCCCACACCCCGACCTGGGCGTTGGCATTGGCAGCAGTCGGCGTCCACGTGAAGGTGTTGGAGGCCGTCCAGCCACCGACCGGCGTCCACGTGGTGCCGTCGGTGACAAACCACTTGAACTGGTGCGGGGCGACACCGCCGGTCACGTTCGCGGTCATCGTGATCGTGGAGTTTGGCGCCTGCGGGGCGATCTTGTTGGCGGTGAGTGTGACCGCGTCAACCGGCGACGGCGGCGGCTCCGGAACCGGAGCCGGAGGCAGGTCGAGCTGAAAGGCGTGGATGATGGGGCGGCTCGCGTAGCCGTCCTTGTCGGCGCCCATCTGCGACACGTAGAGCAGCTGTCGCGCGGGGTCGTAGGTCACGCCGCCGATCTTGACGGCCTTCTCGAAGGTCGGCAGGTCGAACGGCCACACGCCGTAGGGCACCACCTGCCAGGGCTGCTTGGTGCCGGCCTTGACCGCGGCGAGGTCGTTCATGTCGTAGGCCCACACCTGGTAGCGATACGGATACGCGTGCGTGCCCTTGTCGCCAGAGGTCGGGTCGTAGCACCAGTGCGAGCCGTCGGCGCTGGCGGTGCCGACGAGATTCTGGTCGCCAGTGCCATTGCCGTAGCAGTAGGCGCCCATGCCGTTGCGGCCGATAAAGAGCACGGTGCGCGTGCCGGCCACCATCACCATGCCGCCCATCTGCGTGGTCGCTCCGTAGGTCGTGTTCGAGCCGCTCCAGTTGCCGAGGGTCGGATGCGCACCGTCGTAGTAGAGCAGCGCGGTACCGCTGACGCTGGCCTGACCGACCTTTGCCGGATCGAACGCTACGGCGGCAGGGCCCCACGAGGTGCGCGAGACGATCGGCACGCAACACTGGCCGGTAGCCGCTGGTCCGCCGAGCAGTGCGCGCCACTGCGCCGGCACCACGGACATGAATCCTGAAACGAAGCCGGCCTTGCCGGTTTCCCACACCTGCGACCAGCCCGAGAAGCTCGGTTGATTCAGTTGCAGCGAGTGCGAGTAGTGCGACACGCGTTGTGCGTTGGTGGCGTCGTAATACATCGACGCGGTGCCATAGAGCTTGTCACCGTAGACGATCAGACCGTCGAGCGCCACGCCGCTGCCGACCTCGGAGAGGTGGCCCTCGGTGGGGTCCGCGAACGGCTGCAGGTACGTCGCGAACGGCATCTTGGTGACGTCGCTGCTGTTGATGCCGTCGGGAATGGTCACTTCGGCCAGGCGGCCGGCGCGGCTGCTGACGTAGAGGGAGTTGGTCGTGGGGCTGAAGGCAATGGGACGTCCGCCGTAGGAAAAGCTGTCGCCGTTGACGGTTTCACGCGGCAGGCGGAATCCGCCAAGGTACTGAAAGTTCGCGGCCGTCAGGAGAGGCAGCGACGAGGGATCACTCGTTTGCGCGCCGATGGTGCCACCGAGCGCGGCAACGGCGGCGATCGCGACGACTAGGGTGGCTCGTACAGACTTCGTCCAACGTACACACTTCTTCCTCATTGCCTCTGGTTCCTTTTTGCGAAAGTGTTGGGATTGTGCGGACCGCGATTTCGGTCGCGTGCCGCACGCGCACCACTATCGCAAGGCGCAGACCAACATCAACGACGCGCCGACGCGTCGTGCAATCAGGTGAAAGCTGGCGGGAATTTCGAAAGTGTTTGCGATCGCTACACGCGCGATCAACGCGATCGCGCTAACGACTTTGGTGTGTCGCTAACAATTTCGATCGTGAGTCGAACGGCCAGAACCGGACTCGATACGTCCTGAGGCTTTGACGCTTACTGATTTGCGATTGGAAAACGGATCTGTATGTCGATCGATGAGCTGCGTGAGATGGGCGACGACGGCTGAGCTGCGAACTCGAAGATCGGCCAAAGCGGTTCGAGCGTCTTCGACCACTCCAACGCGCTCAGGTCAGCGGACCTGGCGATCGATCGCCGTTGCGCCGGCGTCATCGCGAGGAGGTCGAGCACGTGTTCGGCGAATTCACGCGGTGTATCGGCTGCTCGCGACGCTGGTGTTGCGACCGCAGGCAATCCCCCGGCAACGGCAGTAGTGATCACGATCGGCAGGCCTGCCGCGATCGCCTCGAGGGCCTTGTTCTGGATCCCGCGGGCGACGTGCAGCGGGGCCACGCCGACCGCCGAATCCCACAACCAATCGCGGACATCGGCGACGCGGCCGGTCACGGTGATCGAGGGATCGCGGCCGCACAGCGAAATGAACGCTGGAGAGGGATCAAGGCCGACCACTGTCAGCGTCGCGTCTGATCGCCGGGCGCGCACCAGGGGCCACACGTGCTCGACGAACCACGTCATGCCTTCGGCGTTGGGCGCGTAGCTCATGACACCACAGAAGACCACCCGTGGCCGTGCTGACGGCGGGCCGGGCGGCTTGAGCCGTTCGAGCTCGACGCCGTTCTGCATTACCTGGATGTTGGCGTCCTTCGACAGCTGGCGCGCCAGCTCAGCTTCCCGGGCGTTGACGACCAACGCGGAGGAGGCTCGATCGGCGGCGCCAGCCTCAAAGGCCCCGAGCGTTGCGGCTTCGCGCTCGTAGATCCACGACAGTGGCGGCGCGGCGGACCTGGCCATCGCCTCCCACTTCTTGGAATCGACGTCGACGAAGTCCAACACCATCGGGAGGCGATTGAGCGGCGCCTGCATCGCGAAGCGTGCCATCCCCGAGCAGTAGGCAAAGACCACGTCTGGCGGGCGACGATCGCAAATCGACTGCAGCGTCGTCGACATGCCGGCGGCATCGAGGAGCGCATGCGTCAGCGGCGCGCCGGTGGCCAACGCGGCCGCTGAATTCAACGCCTTCCTGAGCGTGGTCACCCGCAGCGTCGTCACGCGATCGACGAACGCGCGCACCTCGTCCACATGCGAAGCCTCTTCATCGTCATGGACCAGTGACACGAGCTCGATCTGCGCGTGTGCATGGAGATGCCGAAGCATGTGATAGGCGCGCAGGCGATCGCCTCGATTGGGCGCGTAGGGAAGCCGATGGGTCAGCGCAAGAATTCGCACTACATGACCCCCGAGCCGCCGCTGACCAGCGCCAGTGGCGTGTGCGGATCGCGATGGCGGATGACGCGGGCCGGCACGCCGCCGGCAATCGTTCGCTCGGCGACCGGTTTGGTGACCACCGCGCCGGCGGCCACCACTGAATCGCGGCCGACATCAGCCATCACGATGGCGGCGCTGCCGATCCAGGCGCCGGCGCCGATGCGCACCGGCGTCTTGGTGGTCTTCTGATCGCGGATCGGCGTGTCGAGGTCGTCGATGCCGTGCGTGTTCGCGCCGCTCGGTACGTGCACGCCGGCGGCCAGCAACGCATCCTGTTCGATCACCGCCCAGCCCAGGTGGCAGCGGGGGCCGACATAGGCGCGATCGCCGATCGAGGCCGACGCTGATGAAAACAACGTGCCGAATTCGATCGTCGCGGTGCGCGAGCATCCCAGCAGCGTGCGCGACAGAAAAGCGCGCCGGAGATACTGGCCGATCAGGCCGGGGACGATCGCCCACGCCTGCGTCGATCCTTCGAGGGCGCGATCGGGGCCCATCACCAGCGATCGCAGCGACCAGGACAGCACCGATGGCGTGACCGCGATCCACGCGGCGGCATGCGCCGCGCGCTTGATCGCGTCACGCATGACCGACCACCTCGTGATAGATGCGCTCGACGCGTCGCACGCGCGACTCGAACGACAGCTCGCCTTCAACGCGCTGCCGCGCGCGCTCCGCCATGCGCCGCATGCGGTCGGGATTCGACAGGGCCTGCTCCATGCCGTCAATCAGGCGGTCGACGGAGCCGATCGGGATGATCACGCCATGCTGCTGATCGTGCACGAGCTCCGCCGTGCCGCCGGCCGCCGTCGCGACGATTGGCGTTTCCATGGCCATGGCTTCGAGCACTGAATTGGGCGTGCCTTCGTAATCCGACGACTGCACGAACAGGTCAAAGGCGTGATGCAGCGGAATCACGTCGGTGACGTGTCCGGTCAGGAGGCAGGCATCCTCGAGGCCGAGGGCGGCGCGGCGATTCGCGAGATCCTGCCGCAGGCTGCCGTCACCGGCGATCACCAGCTTGGTGTTGGGGCGCTTCGCATGGATGGCGGCAAATGCCTCCATCAGCAGATCGAATCGCTTCTGCGGTTCGAGCCGGCCGACATCGCCGATGACCACGTCATCGGGATCGAGCCCGAGGGCCGCGCGCGCCTCCCCGACCTTCGACGCGTCACGTTTGAAATGCGCGTGGTCGATGCCGTTCAGGACCGTGGTGATCCGTGCCGGCGGCGCACCGTGATCGGCCAGCTCGCGCGCGATATCGCTAGAGACCGCAATCACCCGCGGAAACCGCGCCAGCACCCGCTTGTCGGTGGGGTAGTACCAATTGCGTTCGCGCGAGGAATGGCCCGTCCAGCCATGCGCGGTCGCCAGTGCGGCCACGCCGCTGGCCCGCGCCAGCAGCAGCGCCAGCAAATCCGTCTTGTAGTCGTGGGCGTGAAGGATATCGATCGAACGCTCCTTGATCAGCCGCCGCAATTGCGGCCAGACCATCGGATCGAACGAGTGGTTCTCCTTGACCTCGACGTAGTCGACGTTGGCGTGCCTTGCCCGCGCGTCAATCGCGAACACGTCGTCTCGCTGATCGCGCAGGTAGCAGACCGTGACGTGGACGCTGCGCGGGTCGGCCATCGCCGCCCCCATCAGGATGGTTTTCTCGGGACCGCCTCCGGTACCGCGTACGCTGCGGAGCTCCAGCACCCGCACAGGACCGCGTGCGGGCATCTCACGCCTCCCGTCGAGCGCGATGGCTGCCGCGTGCCAGCAGCGCCAGCGCCCGCGCGAGATCGAATACCACTGCGACGGCGAACGCCTGGACGGCTGCGCCGACGTTGGGCTTCAGCTGCTTGCGGATCAGATACGCCGCGCGCACGCCAGAGGGCGCCAGCGCCGCGAGCACCGCGATCAGAGCCGGCACGGGATGACCAGTGACCAGGCAGATCAGCGAGGTGGTCAGGCAGCACAATTCGACCACCGGAACGATCGCGCTGCGGAAGTTGCGAAGTGTTCGAGGGCCGCTGAACGTGACGCGTAAATTGTCGCGGCCGCGCCACAGCTCGCCAAAGAACAGTGCGCGCAGCGTCTTGGGATCCCCGAAGTGGACACTGCGCAGGTTTGGGTTTGCGACGATCCGATAGCCCGCAAGGCGAAGGCGATTGCACAGGTCAACGTCCTCGCACGCCGTGAGCGTGGCGTTGAAACCCTGGACCTTCTCAAAGGCGATGCGCTTCAGCGCGAAGTTGCCGCTGCCCAGCCACGCCACCTCTTCCTGCTGGACCGGCCGCGTGCGGAGGCCGTCGTACTGTTGCTGGACCCAATTGGCGGCCGGCTCGGTGTGATACGGCGCGCCGGTCGCGGCCACCGACGCATCCCTCAGCACCTCGACCGCTGTTGCGATCCAGCACGGGTCGATCTCGTGGTC
Source organism: uncultured Acidobacterium sp. (assembly GCA_964628295.1). Classification (GTDB taxonomy): domain Bacteria; phylum Acidobacteriota; class Vicinamibacteria; order Vicinamibacterales; family UBA2999; genus 12-FULL-67-14b. The sequence goes on along the minus strand of CAZVLS010000008.1, from coordinate 63,654 downwards.
CGCATCAGCAAACGCGATGATGCTGCCCAGCGTCGCCCGCGCGCCGCGGTTGCGATGCGCCGCTACCGAATCGCTGGGCGATCGCACGACGATCGCGCCGTACTCGGACGCCGCTTTCGCAGATCCATCCGTCGACTCGTTATCGACAACGATGATTTCGATCAGCTCGCGGGGATAGCTGTTGCTGACAATGCTCGCAAGGCAGCGCCGCAGGCGCAGCGCGTCGTTACGGACGGGGATGACGAAAGAGACCAGCGGTCGCACGGCCGCTACGTGAGCAAAGTTCTCGCCAACCCGAACGGTCGTGAAATAACGCCGGCTTGCAGCGCAACGCCCACATTGTGGAGTGAAACGGATGAAATGAGTCGCGCATCCGACCGAGATTAGTCAGCCTTTCCGAGGACTTCCTTCTTCCCCCGATGATGTAGCGGGCCAAACGCGCGTTTGCATGCGGCACAAGTTTCGCTTCATGACGGGCGTGCGTAAGCATCGTCAATTCCGCTACCTGGCGCTGGTGGCACTCGTTGTCGCCGCGCTGGCTGTGTTCGTGCTGCCGATCGCCGGCGTGACACTACGAACCATCGGCCAGACCGCCGCGCGCATTACGCCGGTCACGGATCCAACCGCCCTACCTCGACTGGAGTGGAGCGGACTGCGCTACGAAGGTGCGTTCCGCCTGCCGGCTGACCTTGCCGGCGAAACGTTCGCATCGGGCGGTGGCCCGCTCGCGTTCAATCCGCTGGCCGGCACCCTGTTCGTTGGCGCGCGGAGCGGCAAGATCGCCGAGATCACCGTGCCGACGCCGCTGAAGGCCGATGTGATCGCCGATCTGCCGGTCGCGTCGTACGTGCAGGGGTTCGAAGATCCGACTGAAGGCCGCATCAAGGACGTCGCTGCAGAAGGTGCCGCGCTGTCGGGACTGCTGGTGCATCGCGGCCGTCTTTACGGCACCGGCCTGATCTATTACGACGCGAAGAACGCGCAGACCGTGTCGCACTTCTCGCGGCCGGTCGCGCTGGCGTCGAAGGGGGCTGCCGGACCGATGAAGAGGGTCTGGAAGAGCGGTCGGACCGGCTTCGTGGCGGGGTATCTCGCGGCAGTGCCTCCGGAGTGGCAATCAAAGCTTGGCGGACCGGCACTCACCGGTCAATGTTGCCAGCCGATCATCACGCGGACGTCGTTCGGACCGGCCGCGTTCGCATGGGAGCCGGCGGATCTCGATCGCCAGGACGAGATCGACGCCATACCGCTGGTGTATTACCCCTCGGAGCATCCAACGCTCGGTCCGTGGAGCGGATCGAACTCCACCTATGGCGCGGCGACCCAGGTCGCTGGCGTCGTGCTGCCGTCGGGCAAGCGCACCGCGTTGTTCATCGGCCGCAACGGCATGGGCCCGTATTGCTATGGCAATGCGACCAGCGATAAATCGCTCGACGGGACCTTTGGCAAGGACGGACAGAAACTCTGCTACGACCCGGCCAGCGCCGACAAAGGCCAGCACGCCTACCCGTATCGCTTCCAGATGTGGGCCTACGACCTCAACGATCTCGCAGAGGTCCGCGCCGGTCGTAAGGAACCCTGGGAAGTGAAGCCGTACGGCGTGTGGCCGTTCGATCTGCCGTATCCAGAGCCCAGCGCGCGCGTCGGTGGCGTTACCTACGACGCCGAGCGCCAGCGCATCTACATTTCTCAGCGTGCCGTCCATCACGATGGCTACGCCTACCGTCCCCTGATTCACGTCTTTCAAATCCCATGAGCGAACCCGCCGTCGTTTTCGATCAAGTCTGGAAGAAGTTCCGCCGTGGCGAGCGCCACGACAGCCTGCGCGACGCGGTCACGGCGTTCGCGAAACGGCCGTTCGTGCGTCGCCCCGACGCCATGGAACTCAAGGATCAGGAGTTCTGGGCGCTGAAGGACGTGTCGTTCGAAGTGCAGCCGGGCGAAGCGATCGGGATCATCGGACCGAACGGCGCCGGCAAGTCGACGACGCTGAAGTTGCTGACGAAGATCTTGAAACCCACGCAGGGGGCCTGCCGCGTCAGGGGGCGCGTCGGGGCGCTGATCGAAATCTCGGCCGGTTTCCATCCCGATCTCACCGGCCGCGAGAATTTGTTCCTGCAGGGCGCGATCCTCGGGATGTCGCGCGCCGAAGTCGCGCGCAAGATGGACGCGATGATCGACTTCTCCGGGATTCGCGATTTCATCGACACGCCGGTCAAGCGCTATTCGTCAGGGATGAACGCGCGCCTGGGCTTCGCGGTGGCGGCGCACGTCGATCCGGACGTGCTGTTGATCGACGAAGTGCTGGCGGTCGGCGATTTCGCGTTCCAGCAGAAGTGCTACGCGCGGCTGCAGGAATTCCGCCGCTCCGGCGCGGCGATCGTGTTCGTGTCGCACAACATGCAGGCGATCGTCAGCCTGTGCGACAAGGCGATCCTGCTGCGCCCGGGCCGCGGTCCGATCGTCGCCAGCGTGGGCGAAGTGGCGTCGCTGTATGCGTCGCCGGATGGCCAGGCGGTCGATCCGCGCATCCAGGTCGAGCACGTCAAACTGGCCGAGCGCGGCACCTTCACGCCGATCAAGAAGGCGGTCGATCCGAAGACGGCGCTGACGCTCGATGCGACGATCACGGTGCGGGAGCCGCTGCCGCGCTGCCGCATCGGCTTCGAGATCATCAGGAGCGACGGCCTGGTCATGTTCAACGGCAGCCCGATGGTCGATGGCGACCCGCCGATCGACCTGGAGCCGGGGACGTCACTGCACGTGCGGATTCATTTCCGCGCCAATGTCCTGCGCGGCACCTACGGGATCGTGTTGCACGTGACCGACACCAACAAGCTGTGGCAACCGATCGCGGTGTCGGGGCTGGCGTCGTTCGTCGTGCACGAAACCACTCGCGTGGCAGGTACTGCGGAGGTCGATCCGGCCTACGAGCTGAGGGTGGCGGCGCCCGGTGAGCGGTCGGAACAGGTGGTTGGAATTGTCTGATGCCAGGCCAACCCTGCACGTCGTCGCCGTGAATCCACGCGATCTCGACGCCCCGTTCATTCGCGGCCACATCGAACGTCTGCCCGCCAATACCGTCGTGATTCATGGATTCATTCCGACGATTCGCGAGCGGCCGGTGCTGTCCGATGCGCTGTTGCCGAGGCTGGCACGCAAGGCGCAGCGCATCCGCAAGCGCCTGCCGTGGTCCGAAGAGATCACGCGCGGCTATGCGGCCGCGTTTGCCGAACGTCCTGGTGTGGTCCTCGCGGAGTACGGACCGACCGGCGTCCGCCTCGTCGACGCGTGCCTGCGCGCCCGGGTGCCGCTGGTCGTGCACTTTCACGGCTACGACGCGAGCGTACGGGCGGTTCTCGACGAACATCGCGATGGGTATCGCCGCCTGTTCGAGGCGGCCGCCGCAATCATCGTCGTATCGCGCGCGATGGAGCGTGCACTGCTGGCCCTGGGCGCACCGCGGGCCAAGGTCCACTACTGCGCTTATGGCGTAGATTGCGAGAAGTTCACTCCCGGCGATGCGGCATCAGCGCCGCCGGTCGCGGTCGCGGTCGGCCGGCTCGTCGACAAGAAGGCGCCGCGCCTGACCATCCTCGCGTTCTCGCGAGCGCAGCGGGATCGCAGCCAGGCGCGGCTGAGAATCGTAGGGGATGGTCCGCTGCTGGGACCGTGCATGGATCTCGTCAGCGCGCTCGGCCTGCAGCGCGAGGTCGTGTTCCTCGGTCACCAGCCGCACGACGTGATCCGCGACGAGCTGCGCGCCGCGCGCTGCTTCGTGCAGCACTCCGTGCAGGCGCTCAATGGTGATTGCGAGGGAACACCGAACGCGGTGCTCGAGGCCGGCGCGAGCGGGCTGCCGTCGGTGGTGACGCGTCATGCCGGCATTCCGGACGTCGTGCGCGACGGCGAGACCGGGTTCCTCGTCGATGAGCGCGACGTCGAGGGCATGGCGGCGGGCATGTCCCGGCTCTTCGCCGATCGAGAACTGGCGGGCCGCATGGGCGCCGCCGCGCGGGCGCACATGGTCAGCGAATATGCGCTCGATCAGCGGCTGGCGGCGCTGTGGTCCGTTATCGAGGGCGCAGCCGCAACACCGCCGGCGCAGGTGGCGCCGGCTGGGACGCCGCGGGCTGCGGCATCCGGCGGGTAGCATCGTCCAATAGTGCGGCGAGACGCCCGGTCAACTGCGGGCGGCCGAACCCCGCCAGGACCTCCTGGTTCAGCGCCGGCACGTCGAGACGACGCTCGCGGCACAACTTCCTCATCAGCTCGAGTAACTCGCCTGGATCGTCAGGCGATACGGACACACCGCCGCCGACCCGGCGCAGGGTGCGCGCGGCGTCGCCATCAGGATCGGTCAACGCCAGTACCGGTTTGCCGGTCGCGAGGTACTCGTACAACTTGCCGGGAACGGCCAGCTGCTGGCGTGCGCCGCTGGCGTTGGTCATGAACAGCAAGTCGGCGGAATGCATCAATGCCACCGCATCGCGATGCGGCAGCACACCGACTTCCCTGATGTATTCCGAGAGGCCGCGCCGGTGCGCTTCACCTGGAGGAAATCCAGCGGCGATCAATTCCACGCCGTTGAGCAGTTCCGGTTGCGATCGCATCAGCCACTCGATCACGTCGTACAACGGTGCCGGGTTGTAGCCCTCTTTCCACACGCCGGCAAAGGCGATTCGGAATCGTCCGCCGGACGGGCGTTCCTGCACCGGCAGCGCGATGTCTTCGGGATCGAATCCGTTGGTGATGGTCTGGAACTTTGCGTCGGCCAGGTCCGGATACGACGCGCGCAAGCGGCGCGTGAAGGTCGCCGACACGGTGAGCACGGACGACGCTTGTTCCACGACGCTGCGCTCGAGGGCGATTTCTTCCTCGTGCGGGGCGCGGTGATCGCGGTAGAGATCCTCCGACGCCCATGGATCCCTGAAATCGGCGATCAGCGGGCGTCCCGTGGCGCGGGACACGTCGCGGCCGATCACCAGGCTCGTCCACGGATACCCGGTCGCGTAGATCGCGTCGAATGGCTGCGTGCGGAACAGTTCGAGCGCGGCCCGCGTCGCGGTGGGCCGCCACAACGCGAACATGTCGGGTCCGGTGACGCGTGCCTGCAAACGCCAGCGCACACCGTCGGCGATGCGATTCGCAAGGCGCGTGTGCAGGCCGATCTTGCGAATCGTGTCGGCAATGCGCTCGTTGAGCATGGGCACGCGAATCACGTCGAGACCGGCCGGCATCTCCTCGAGCAGACCCGGGTCGGTGCGCTGCCCGTCGAACTGCGCCGCCGTCATCACCGTTGGTTGCCACCCGTGCTGCCCCAGGTACTTGGTGAACTTCAGTGGGCGCTGCGTGCCGGAGTTGGCGATCGGCGGAAACAGGTAGGCGATGACGAGGACCCGCTTCACGAGGTGGCTCCTTGATGCAGATCGCGATCGCGCGGCGCTGCCGCCTGGCGTGCAGCAGCGGCGGCATACACCGCGAGCGTGCGATCGACGTACGCGTCCCAGGAATATTGCCGCGCCCAGGCACGGGCGATGCGATCGGGGCCAAACCGCGAGGCGCGGCTGTTGAGGACGTTGGCGACAGTACGGACCCACGCCTCGAGATCGTCGACGGGCAGCACGATCGCGCCAGGGCCCTGCAGTTCGGCGAGGCTGCCCACGGCGCTGAACAAGACCGGGGTGCCGACCGCTTGCGCCTCGATCACCGGCAACCCGAAGCCCTCGTAGAGCGACGGATAGAGCACCGCCGCGGCCCGCATGTAGACCTGCGGCATATCTTCCTCGCTGATGAAACTCGCGAGGACCAGATGATCCTGCAGTTCGCGCGGGACCGAGCGGCGAATCGTGGCGTGTGCGCCGGCTTCGAGACCACAGACCACGAACATCGCTTTGGCGCCTGCGCCGGTCCACCAGCTCTGGAGCGCCCACATCAAGCGCTTGCGCGGATCGGCACCGCCCAGGTACAGGAAGTAGGGCTCGGTGAGCAGCTTGCCGTCGATGACCAGCGGCCTGTGGCTCACCTGCGCGTCGATGTAACGCTCGTCCACTCCAGGCGAGATGACATGCAGCTTCGGCTTGATCGCCGGCCAGCGCGCGAGGATGTCACGGCGCGAGGTGTTGCTGACGGTGGTGATCGCAGCGGCGCGCGCATACGCGGCCGGCAGCAGACGGTCGCGATAGAAGTCTGCCGTGGTCGCGTTATCGCGCTGTTGCCACGGAATCGTGTCGTGCACGGTGACCACCGCGGGCACTGGTTGCCACCACGGCATCGCCGTGCCTGGTGCGTGCAGCAGATCGGCGCCGCATTGTTGCGCGGCCCGCGGCAACGACCACTGCTCCCACGTATGAAACCGGTAGCCTCGTGTCTCGAAGACGGAGACGTCCGCGGCAGCGCCTTCAGGCACCTGCATGGGACGATCGGGGCGGTCGGCAAACAGGTGGTACTCGATCGCACCGCTGGAGCCGGCGCGCTTGACCAATTCGTAGACCGACTTGCCGATACCTCGCAGGTGCTCGGTATTCAGGCTTCGCGCGTCAACCGCGATTCTCAGCGGACGATCAGACATTGAGGCACACCTTTAACGCTTCCTTGAATGGCTGGGCGGCAAGGGGCCAGGCCATCGCCGCCCGCGCGTAGTCGCGCAACGCATCCGCGCGCGCACCAGCCTGGCCGGCGTCCCACGCGTTGGTGCGGCAGGTTTCGGCCCAGATTCGCCGCCGATGCGGCCAGCTCAGTTGGCGGCCGCGCGGGCTGTCGAGGGCGCGCGATACCACGCTCTGCCGCGCCACGGCCATTCGCCGATGATTGCGGCTCTTGCCGCCGGCGTGGAATCGATACCGCACCAGCGGCTCAGGGCAGTAGCGCACGTCGTGACGTTCCGCGACGCGCAGCCACAGGTCCCAGTCCTCGGCGTTCTTCAAGGTCGTGGTGAAGCCGCCCAGGTCCGCGAACGTGTCGCGGCGAATCAGCACACTGGAGCTGGTGATGAAGTTGCCTTCGAGCAGCAGCGTCGCGAACACGTCGCCGTCGTGCATCGTGGTGACGTCACTCTGGATCGCCGGCACGGGCCCGCGCTCCCCGAAGTTCGAGCGGTTGCTGTAGCACAGCGCGGTGGTGGCCATCGCCAACTGCCGTTCGAGCTTGTGCGGCTCCCACAAGTCGTCGGCGTCGAGGAAGGCGAGCCATTCTCCGGTCGCCGAGGCCGCCGCCGTATTGCGCGCGGTGGCCGCGCCGCTGTTCACCTGGCGGTGCACCTTGATCGCATTGCCGAAGGAGGCCAGCACTGCCGCCGTGCCGTCCGTCGAGCTGTCGTCAACGACGATAACCTCGAAGTCCCGGTGTGTTTGCGCCAGCGCGGATGCAATCGTCTCGCCGATGTATCGCTCGGCGTTGTACGCGGGGATCAGCACGGAGACTCGCGGCATCACTACCCCCACGCAAACTCGGGTTCCCGAGGCGCCGGCGCGACCGGTGGCACCGGTTCAGGCGCGGCCACGCGTGCCCGCTGTTCGGCCGCGGCATTGACCGCCACCGTGTTCAGCGCCATCGTCAATCCAAACCAGTGCCATAGCATTTCGCTGTACTGGAAGGAGACGAAGCTGCCGCCAACGACGAAGGCGACAAGGCCTGATTCAAGCGCCGCCGCATACACACCCAGGTCCGCCGGAATCTCGCCGCGTTTTGCGGATTTGCGCACCCGGCGGCACGCCAGCAGCGACGAGAGCACGATCGCGACGTAGAGCATCAGTCCGGGATAGCCCGCTTCCGCGAGGACGCCAAACCACGCGCTGTGCACCGCGCGCCTGGTGCCCTGTTCGCCGCCTGAAAAGTCATACTGGTCGTAGACGGCTTCATAGCCGCGGTGGCCGATCCCGAGAATCGGATGATCGTTTGCCATCTCGAGCGCCACGGCCCAGAAGTGGAGGCGTCCGGTCTGCGACGCGTCACGTTCTTCCGATGACGCGGTGATGGTCGACATGCGATCCCAGTACTGCTGGGGGAGGACCGGCAGGATGACCGCGAGTGCGATCGTCAACGCGGCCGCGGTGCGCAGCTTGTGCGAGGACCGCCAGAAGTACATGCTGCCGACCGCGCCCAGCGCCAACAAGCCCCCGCGCGAATACGTACTGACCGCGCGATACAGGATGCCGATGCTCAGGAACTGGAAGAACCGCTTCCACCATCCCGTCGAGGTCGTCGCCAGCGCGCCGATGACCGGCAGCAGCATCGCCATGCCGACGGCGACGAGGTTGTTGTCGCCGAGGAAAGGAATGCGGTTGGCATTCGGCGCACCGGGGTTGAGAATCAACTGCGCCCACCCCTGCTTGCCGGCTTCGAAACTCAACGACAACACGATCACCAGCAACACGAACCGGAGGTCCGCCGTCGTCCGGATGATCATCGTCAGCAGGTAGCAGACGATCACGGCCTTGGCGAACTCCTGCCAGTAGCCGAACGAGTAGTCGAAGTGCAGCCCCATGAATGTCGACAGCAGAGCCCAGCCGAGATAGATGAAGAGCAGCGCGCTCCTGGCATCAACGCGGATCGGCACCCCGGCCATGATCGTGCGGATGATCAGGTACGCGCCCGCGAAGTAGGAGAGGTTCAGCGACACGAAGATGTCGCTCCACGCCCACGACTCCGGACGGAAATATGCGATCCACAGATAGAGCCCTGCCGCGTACAGCGGACCCTGGAGGGCGAATCCCCAGCCGATGGTCAGCGCGATCGCGACGAAGATGGTGCGCAGCATTGCCTACGCCACCACCCGCGTGTCTGCCGTGGCGAGCGGCGGCGTCGATGCCTGCATCGACGGTTCTTGCCGCGCCCAACGTTCGAGCATCCACACCGCCCACAGCGCAAATGAATGATCGGCGCTGCCGTCACGATGTTCGCGGAAGAGGCGCGCGACCCGATCGCGATCGACGATGTCGCGTGAGCGGGCGCTGGCGCCGAGCACGTCATCGCGAAACGGCTCGGCATACGGGCCGGCGAGCCACGACGCGACCGGCGCCGTGAAGCCACGCTTCGGCATGTTGACGACTGTCTCTGGCAGCCGCCGCTTGGCGAGTCCTCGCAGCATCGACTTCGGCCTGCCGTTCGGCATCTTCGTGTGCGTCGGGATGCGGAACGCCAGTTCGATGAGCCGGTGATCGAGCAGCGGGCAGCGGATCTCGAGGCTGTTGGCCATGCTCATGCGGTCCACTTTGACGAGTGGATCGTTGGGCATATACACCTTCAGGTCGGCGTACTGCGCACGCTGCACGGCGCTGTCGGATCGGCATTCGCGATACGGGCGCGTCACCTGTTCGTAGACCGGGCTGTCCTGCGGATCCCGCGACGGTGCCAGGCCGAGCAACGCCCGCGCGTCCTGCGGCTTCAGGAAGCACAAGTCGGCGTAGTAGGCGCCGGCCGGATCGCGTCCGAGATTCTCGAGCACGTTGCCGAGGCGCAGCGGGCGTGGAAACGCCGGATTGCGCGGCCACCGCGCGCCCAGCCAGGCCGCGGCGCGGCCCGCGGTTCCGGGCATGAAGCGGCGCACCTTCGACTCGAACTCGTGCGGCAGGTAGCGCCACACGTAGCCGCCGAACGCTTCGTCGCCGCCATCGCCCGACAACGCAACGGTGACGTGCCGGCGCGCCATCTTGCTGACGTAGTACGTCGGGATGGCCGACGGATCTGCGAACGGCTCATCGAACGAGCGAACGATTGGATCGAGCACGTCTTCGAGTTTGGGCTCGACGGTTTCGGTGGTGTGCTGCGTGCCGAAGTGCCGCGCCGTCAAGCCGGCCGCTTCGAGCTCGTTGTGCGCCGAGTGATCGAAGCCGACCGATGCCGTGATCGACGCGCGGCCGAGCGCCTGCGCCATGTAGGAGACGATCAAGCCCGAGTCGATTCCTCCCGACAGGAACGCGCCGATGGGCACTTCGCTTTCAAGGCGCCTGGTCACCGCGGCTGCGAGACGCGCGTCGACTTCGTCGATCAGCGCCTCGTGAGAGCGCCCATCGGTGTCGAACGACGCCAGATCCCAATACTTGCGAGCGACGATCCGCGCGCCATCGATTGACAAGGTGTGGGCCGGTTCGAGCTTGCTGACATGCCGATAGGCGGTCGCCGGTGCGACGAAGTAGCCCAGCGATAGGTAGCCTTCGACCGAGTCGAGATTCACTTCACCGTTCCACAGCGGGCTGGCCCTCAGCGCCTTGATCTCGCTGGCGAAGTGGAGCACGCCGTTGAACATGGCGTGGAACAGCGGCTTCTTGCCGAGGCGGTCGCGCGCCAGCAGCACGCGCCGGCGGCGCAGGTCCACGATCGCAAAGGCGAACATACCGTCGAGATGGTCGACGCAGGCGTCGCCCCACTCGTCATAGGCGTGCACGATCGCCTCGGTGTCGGAGTGGCTCCGAAAGGCGTGGCCGCGAGCCTGCAACTCGCGCCGCAGGTCGTGATGGTTGTAGATCTCGCCGTTGAAGACGATCCAGGCCGACTGGTCTTCGTTGGCCATCGGCTGCTCGCCGCCGGCGCGGTCGATGATCGCCAGACGGCGGTGCCCGAGAGCGGCCCAGGGGGCGCGGAAGTAGCCGCCGCCGTCGGGACCGCGATGGTAAAGCCGATCCGTCATCGAGGTGATGGCGTTGGAAACGTCTGGCGAGAGATCCCCGTCAATGCTCACAACGCCACAGATGCCGCACACGCTGCCGGGTAAAGCAAACCGGCGGCCAGAAAGATCACTGTCAGCATGCTGCTGCGTTGGGTTGGCGCGGCAAAGTTGGATACGCGAAGGGACGTTGTTGGCAGACTTTCGTCCTGGGATGCCGCGACAAGGGGGAGTTCACGGCCGGGCTTCTGAGGGAACGAACTGGCACAGCCTTGGCTTAAGGCCTGGTGTGCAGATGCGTGGCGGGCAGCGGCAGAAAGTGATGCAGCTTGTGCTGAGTCTTTCACCGGGCGGCACCGAGCGGCTTGTCATCGAGATCGTCAAATCTCTCGCTTCGCGCATGGACTCCGTCGTGTGCTGTCTCGACGAGCCGGGCGCGTGGGCGGCCGAGCTGGCGGCGCTGAATGTGCCGGTAGAGACGCTTGGGCGCCTGCCTGGATTTCACCCGGCACTAGCAGGCCGGCTGTCGAAGCTGATGACCAGGCACGCCGTCGATGTCGTGCACTGTCACCACTATTCGCCATACGTTTACGGCCTGCTCGCGTCGATCCTCAATCCGCGCGTCAAGCTCGTCTTCACGGAGCACGGCAAGCTGTCGGACGCGGGGCCGTCGCCGAAACGCCGTCTCATCAACCCGGTATTGTCACGGCTCCGTGGACGGATCTGCGCGGTCTCGGCGGATCTCAAGCAACACATGATCCTCGAAGGCTTTCCCGCCGCCCGCGTGAACGTCTTGTACAACGGCATTCATCCTGGCGAACGCCCGTCAGCGATGCAGCGTCATTCGTCGCGAGCGGTACTCGGCATCCCCGAGGATGCGTTCGTGATCGGCACCGCAGGTCGACTCGACCCGGTGAAGAGCCTGCAGATCCTGCTGCAAGCGCACGCGATTCTCGCTGTCCGGCACCACAACGTGCGTGCCGTCATCGTCGGCGAGGGCCCCGAACGCGCGGCCCTCGAGCAACTGGCGACCGAGCTTGGCATCGCCGACTCGGTGAGCTTTGCCGGCTATCGCTCGGATGTCCGCTTCCTGATGTCTGCCTTCGATGTCTACGTCAACACCTCGGCCTACGAAGGCGTGTCGCTGACCATTCTTGAAGCGATGGCTGCTGCGTTGCCGGTGGTGGCGACCAGGGTCGGTGGCAATCCTGAAGTCGTGATCGACCACGAAACCGGGCGATTGGTGCCGTGCCGCGCGGCGTCAATCGCGGACGCGGTCGCGGGATTGGTGCACGATCCACGGCGGCGCCGTGCCATGGGGGATGCCGGACGCTTCCGGGTCAAGCGTCACTTTTCGATTGCGCGAATGGTCGAAGAGTATGCGGACGCGTACTCGCGTCCGTACAACCAGGCACTCGCCGTCGCACCGCTGAATGCGCCGATGGCCGCCGAGACGATGTCGGTCAGCGAGGCGACGCGATCGCTCGTGTAAAGCTGCAAGGCTTCGTTGGCGGCCGAGAAGAGGATCGCCGACGCCACCACTCGCAAGACCAACCTGAACCAGTGTCGCCGGTAGCCGCCGCGCAACGATAACACTCCGAACACACCGAACGGAACGTAGACGAGCACGTTCACCGTCACGTCCCGCATCGTGACCAACGTCGGCGCCCAGATGCCTGGCGGATTGGGCGACCAGTGGCCCCAGCTGCCGTAGGCGATGAAGGCGGCCAGGGCCGCCCACAGCGCTCTAGACGTTCTCGGCAAATTCGTATTCAGCGCGATGAAAGATGACCCACGAGACAACCAGGAACAATCCCGCGCCGATGGTCGTGACCACGAACGCCGCCGGCGGCGCCTGGCCTCGCAGTAGCACATCACGATAGGCTTCGATGATCAGCGTCATCGGGTTGAGCGTCATCAAGGTTCCCGTGAGACCGCCGACGCGATCGACCGGATACAACACGGCGCTAAGGAACATCCAGACGGTGAGCACCAGCTCGAACAGGTACTTGACGTCGCGGTAGAACAGGTTGGCCATTGCCAGCAGCAGGCTGAGGCTCAGCGTCAAGGTGACGTGGACGAGCAAGACCCAAGGTAACGCGAACAACGCCGTGGTCGGCGCCACGCCGTAATAGATCATCAAGCCGATCAAGACGATCGAGCCGACGGCGAAGTCAACCAGCGATACCGCCACCGCGGAGATCGGGAAGATCTCGCGAGGAAAGTAGACCTTGGTCACGAGGTTGGCGTTGGCCGTCAGCGACGTCACGGCGAACCGGAAGGACGAGGCGGAGAAGTTCCACGCCAGCAGGCCGCAGTAGGCAAACAGCGGATACGGCATGTCGAGATCGAGCGGCGCGACTCGCGTGAAGATCACCGAGAACACGGCGGTGTTCACGAGCGGCATGAAGATCGCCCAGCCGAAGCCCATCACCGTCTGCTTGTAGCGCAGCAGCAGGTCGCGACGGGTCATCTGGTAGAGCAGTTCGCGAAAGTCGTACTGCTCGCGGACCATTTCGCGGAGATCGGCGCCGAGTTGCATCGCCGCCTGCCCTCCGGAGCGGTGACGTAAGCGGTTCATCCCTTGATCGACTCCAGGAGTTTCTTCGCCTCTGCGGCCCCTTCGAAGTCGGGCTTCGCTTTCAAGGCCTTCTCGAGATACTTGCGCGCTTCGGCATTGTTGCCGCTCTGATGGTGGGCCAGCGCGAGGTGATAGTTGTAGGTCGGGTTGTCGGGCTGCCGCTGCGCGCTCGCGGACAGCGATTCGATGGCCAGGGATGACAGGCCTTTCTTGTAGTAGATCCAGCCGAGGGTGTTATCAACCTCGTGGCGATTCGGCAATCGCGACTTCGCGGTCTGCGCAAGTTGCAACGCGACATCGAGATTGGCGTTGGAGTTGGCATCGATCCATGCGAGGTTGTTGGCGGCCACAGCGGCCCGCGGATCCGACTGCAGCGCCTTGCTGTAGCGCTGCTTGGCGTCGCCGTCCTTGCCTTGCAGCTGCAGGATCGTGCCGAGCATGGTATTGGCGGGCACCGATTCGGGCGCGCGGTTGACGTAGGTCTCGAGCTCGCGGCGCGCAAGGTCGAGGCGGCCCTGCTGGTAATACATCCTGCCCAGCATGGCGTAGGCCTGCAGGCTCTGCGGATCGACTTCCACGGTCTTCTTCAGCGCCTTTTCCATTTCAAATGCATCACCGAGGGCGTTGTAGGTCTGCGCCGCCATCAGCAGCACGTTCGGGTCGTTCGGCATTTGCGAGAGTTGCTTGGCGATCAGCGCCTTGGCATTGCCGAACTGGTTGCCTTGCATCTCGGCCGTCAAGAGACCGGCGAGCGCCTGGTAGGACTTGGGATCCGCGGACAGCGCCCGGCTGTAGGCCTGGCGCGCCGCTGCCGAGTCTTTCTTCAGGGTGGCGAGCATGCCAGCCGCGGTCTGCACCGTGGCCGATTCCGGATTGGCCTTGAGCAGAAGATTGAGTTGCTGCGTGGCCTGTGGCACATCACCAACCGCGATCAGGCCGTGGAGCAGCAGCAGTCGCGCTTCGCCGTTGGTGGGCTGCTCCTGGACGACCTTCAACATCAGCGGCACCGCATCAGCCGGCTGCCCGTTGTTGATGTGCAGACGGGCGAGACCGAGCCGGCCTTCAAGGTTGCCCGCGTCGAGCTTCAGTGCGTCGTTGTACGCCGTGGTCGCTTCCTTGATCGAGCCGCGCAGGCCGTAGGTCTGCGCGAGGGCCAGTTGCGCATCGACCGAGCGCGGATTGGCCTCGACCGCGGTTTGCAGTGTCGACAGCGCGTTGATGGTGTTGCCCTCGGTGAGATGCAGGCGACCCAGTGTGATCAGCGCTTCGGCGTTCTTGGGCTCGCGCGCCAGTACCGTTTCGAGCACGCGGTGGGCGTCGGCGTTCTTCTTGGCGACGACTTCCACGCGGGCCAGGCGCACAGAGGCGCCGACGAACGAATCGGTGTTGGCCAGCAGCGGCGTCAGGGTCGCGCGCGCGTCGTCAACACGGCCAAGCCGCAGATAGTATTCGGCGAGGAAGTATTTTGCGTCAGCGCCCGGCGTGCCGGCCGACACCGTCTTGAGGTGGGGCTCGGCCGCCTCTGGCTTGTTGGTGACCATGTAGAACATCGCCATGGCGCGATTGGCGACCAGGTTGTTGGGCTCGAGCTCGAGCGCGCGGCGCAGCTCCTGCTGGGCTTGTTCCAGGTCGCCCGTCGCCCACAGAAAGTTGGAGAGGGAGAGATGCGCATGGGCCGACTTCGGATCGATCTCGATTGCCTTGCGGAATGCCGCCTCGGCGGCCGCGCGATTGCCGCCGCCCATCTGCGCCTGCCCGAGGTCGGCGTAGGTCGCCGAACGGTTCGGATCAAGTGACACGGCCTTCTCGAACGCGGCGATGGCGGCGTCGAGATTCTTCAGGCCGGCGAGCGCGTTGGCGAGCAGGATCTGTCCCTCGACACTCGACGGGTCGCGCTTCAACATGCGCTCTGCCAGGCCCTGCGCATCCTGGAACTGGTTTGCCATCAGCATGAAGGCGCCGGCTTTCTCCTGAGCGTCCTTGCGGTCGGGCAGCAGGTCCGCCGCTCGCACATACTCTCGCAGCGCGTTCACACCGTCACCGGTCTTGGCGTAGGCGAGTGCCAGCTCCAGACGCGCTTCACCGAGCCGGGGATCCGACTGGACCGCGCGGCGGTACTCGATGATCGCCTCGGGGTATTTCTGCTGCAGCGCTTGCTGCTTGCCTTTTTCCAGGTGTTCGCGAGCGGTCGCCTGCGGATCGCTCTTGCACGCGCCGAGCGCCACCGTGAGCAGCGCAACCATTGATACACACGAGAGTCTTCGCAACATGCGACCCGCCTTTACAAGAAGCACGCCAAGTCCTCTGAAAGGAAGAAGTCTCGTGATTCAGAGGAGGCCAGAGAAATTTGAAGAGGGAAGTTCATGCGGCGGGAGAGAAATGTCCGACGCGCGCGCCAGATTAGGGACGCGCGCGGCCAACAAAAATGTTGTTGAGGGTGAAGAGCGCCGCAGCGCTCTTCACCGGAAGTGACCGAAACTCACGCCTGACGGCGGCGGGCCCGGAAGGCGGCCAGCAAGCCCGTTCCCAGCAGCATCATCGTCGCGGGTTCCGGCACAGCAGCGTTGTTGATGTCGGTGCTGTTGACCGAGCCGGGCGTGCCGTTCGGGTTGAGGGGACGGGTCGTCATCGAAAAGCCGAAGAACTGCCAGGGCAGGTCCGTCGGGAAATCGATCGCTTCGAGCAGCGCCGAGTTCTTGGTGTCCATGCCAAAGGCGTTGAGCAAGCCGCGGCCATTGGTGTCCCACCCGCTGAACGTGCCGTCCATCAGCGCCACGGGCGTGGTGCACGCGCCGTTGCCGTTGATCGTGCCGACGTTCAGGCCGGGGATGCAGCCGGTGATGGTGATCACGTTCGCTGCGGTGTTGAAGTCGAGTGAGCCGTAGCTGCCGCCACCCTGGCCGGTCGCCATGCCGTTCACGAGATACACACCGTTGTTCATGTCAGCGCCGTCAATCGAAACCGCGCCGATTGGAATGTTCGAGCCGATCAGGTTGGTGCCATCCCAGCTGATCGTGCCGCCTACGCCCGCGAGTCCGGTCGAAAAGTCGATGACCGGCGAGGCGTATGCCGCAGGTGCCGCCATCAGGACGGTCGCTACTACGGCGACGCCCACCATCTTTAAACGTGTCAACATCCGAATCCTCCCTATCATCTCTAGGCCCTTGCCTCCGTGCGCCTCGCAAACGCTGCGCGGTTCACGCTCCCTCCTTGAGCAAGTGCGCTGCCACTCCTGCACGTGTCACCGTTTTGGCGGAGTCTGCCAAGTCGATGCGTCATAAGTACTTGCGGCGCGTGCAGATATGGGGATGTCATCTGAGACCGTGACTTAAGTCACGCGTTGACGGCGGAGCAAGAAACATCTGTCACGCAGACAAAAGGAAACATCGCGTTCGATATGGAGAGAAAATCGAAGTCGCGTACATACAAAAGGCGCGGAGAGCATCCGCGCCCTGGGCCGTTCAGGTTAGTTGGGAAGATACGGCGGCAGCGCCGGGAAGATCACGCGCACGAAGTCTTCGGCGAGACGCTCGGCGGCGGCGCCGTTGTCGGTGGCGTCGGTCCGAATCGGGGCGATCACCCGCACCAGCGCCCCATCGGTGCGATTGATGCGAATCGCATCGTTGATCAAGTGCAGCTTGCTCCAGTACTCGCTTGCGGTCACGCGGCCGTGGCTCTGATACCAATAGAGCACCAGCTGCCGGTCGAGACCCTTCCGCACGATGTACCGATTGACTGTGATATCGCGGCCTGCGCCGTCAATGTTGCTGATCAACAAGCGTCCCTGTTCGACTGGTTCCCAGCCCGCGCCCGGAAGGCAGTTGAGTGGCGAGTGAATGGTGTCTCCTTGCCGCTGACTGCCGTAAAACCCCATGAACAAGCCGACCGCCGCGCCCTCGGGCCGGTAATAGACTCGAGACAAGTAGTCATCGACGCCGAGCACTTTGAGGATGTCGTCCTCGAGCGGCGGATCGACTGTCGCGCTCCAGGCGCCGAGCGTCATCGGAAACGAGTCGAACACGGTACGCGACACCGGCAGTTCCGATCGGCGCGCATTGGCCAGGAAGACAGTGGTCGCGGCGAGCATCAGGCACAGTACGGCGGCACGCGTCAGCATCTGGTTCACGCGGAGGCTCCTTGAGTGGCGGGGGTGGCTGCTGGAAGACGTGGTACTGCCGGCGGCGGCAGAAGGCGCTGCAGCACCCGCTGCAGCCCAAACATCATCAGGAACGCGATCACGAAGACCGCCCATCCCGAGAATTCGTGGAACATGCCTTCCACGCCCGGCAGGCCGAAGTGATGTGCGGCCCATCCCGCGCTTGCGACGCGCAGTCCGTTGGCGAGGATCGCCACCGGAATGGCTGACAACGCGATCACGGCACGGACCCACGGACGATGGTCAACGAAGTAGCCGAACACGATGCCGAGCGTGAACAGTGAGACCAGCGATCGAATGCCGCTGCAGGCTTCCGCCACCTCGAGCGTCGCGTTGGCGAGGATCAACACGTTGCCCTCGCGGAGAATGGGAATGTCCATCGCGCGCACGCCATATTCACCGACGTGCGACGCGAGCAACTGCAGTGGGAACGCAATCTTGTTGAAGATGATCGCCGGCAGCGGAACCATCAGCAGCATGAACGCGAGCGGGAAGGACAGCAACTGCAGCATTCGCCAGCCAAACAGGAAAAGGACGGCGCCCGCGAGCGTCACGAGTATCGAGACGCGCGAGAGGAACAGCTCCGCGCCGAGCAGGCCCGCGACGAGCAGCACCAATCCCACTGCCACCACCGGCACGCCGACGAGCGACGGGCGGACCGGGGCGGTTTGAATCGCCGTGCGGTTCTGCCATGCGAAATACACCGCCAGCGGAACGATGAAGAAGCCGTGAGAGTAGTTGTCGTCGGTCGACCAGGCGTCCACGAGTCCCGTGAGCACCGGCCAATAGACCAGGGCGATCGCCGCGCCAACCAGCGCGACCGCAGTGAGAGTGCCCCGTGCGATCGGAGTGTCGGTGTGGCTGCGTAAGTGTCCGAGCGTCATCCGGCCTCTAAGGTCCTGAGGCCCTGAGGTCCTGAGGTCCTGAAACAAAAATGTCGTGCTCATGGCGGCGGTTCGACTCGCTACATCTGAGCAACGTCTACCGCCACCACTCGCGACTGTGGGCCGGCTTATGTGCCGGCTCCGCCAGACAATCAGCAAACCCATTGCCAACAATGGGGTGCGAAGGTTCGCAGCAAATGTGTGGTTGACATTACAGCGGTGCAGCAGAGTGCCCGAATTGAGCGACTTTTGTCCGCAGGCTATGCACCTCTCTAGCACGTGTGGAGCATTGAGCTACATGCACGGATACGGCAAAGGAATTGCTCAATAGCCTGCCGGATGGCAAAGAGTGGAGTGCCGAGGCTGCTGTTGATTGAAGCAGCGCGGGATGGGAAGCCGGCGATACGGCAGGTCCTTGAGGGCGCGCGCGAGATCCTGCAGGTCGAACACGTGGCGACGCTGGCAGACGGGCTTGCCCGGCTGCGCGCGTCCGAGTTCAGCGCCGTGCTGCTCGACCTGACGCTGCCCGAGTGCCGCGATCTCTCGGCCGTAGCTGAGCTGCGGCGCGTCGCGCCGAAGGTCGCCATCATGATTCTGGCGCCGGCCACCGACCAGACGCTGGCACGCCGCGCCGTCGACCACGGTGCGAATGACTCGGTCGTCACCGATCACATCGACACACTGAGCCTGGTGCAGCTGATCGCCATGATGTTCGAGCGACGCGCCAGCGAGGAGCAGATGTTCGTCGAGCGCGAGCGGGCCGAAGTCACCCTGAACTCGATCGGCGACGCGGTGATGACCACCGACACGCAAGGTAATGTCACCTATCTCAATGCCGAAGCGGAAGGACTCACCGGTTGGACACGCGCCGAGTCCTTCGCCCGGCCGCTGGCCGAGGTGTTCGATGTCACCGACGGCCTGACCGGCCAGCACGCGCAGGATCCGTCGCGGCTGGCGATCGAGCACAACAAGAAGGTCCGCCTCAAGGGGAACTACATTCTCGTGGGCCGCGACGGCAATGAAACGGCCATCGAGCATTCGGCCGCGCCGATTCACGACCGGCAGGGCAACATCCTCGGCGCGGTGATCGTGTTCCGCGACGTGATCGTCTCGCGCGAGCGGCGATTGCAGATGTTGCACCTGGCCGAGCACGATGCGCTGACCGATCTGCCCAACCGGCTGCTGCTCAACGACCGCCTGGCGCGTTCGATTGCACTGTCGCGCCGCTACGGCCGCCGCCTCGCCGTGCTGTTCCTCGACTGCGATCGCTTCAAGCACATCAATGACACGCTGGGCCACGCCATCGGCGACCAGGTCCTGCGCTCGATCGCCAGGCGCCTGTCGACGTGCGTGCGTGAGTCAGACACCGTCAGCCGCCACGGCGGCGACGAGTTCCTGATCCTCCTGTCGGAAGTCGACCAGCCTGAAGATGCGGGCGTGATTGCCGAGAAGATCGTGACGTCGCTGGCCGAGCCGCACTTCATTGCCGGGCACGAGCTGCAATTGACGGCCAGCGTGGGCATTGCGCTCTACCCGGAAGACGGACAGGACGCGCAGTCGCTGATCATGCGCGCTGACACGGCGATGTATCACGCCAAGAACACCGGGCGTAACCGCTACGGCTTCTATCGGCACGACATGGAAGCGCCGGCGATCAAGCGCTCGTCGATCGAATCCGAACTGCGCAGCGCGCTCGACAAGGGCGAGCTGGAGCTGTTCTACCAGCCGACGATCGACCTCGAGACCGGTGTCATCCGCGGGGCCGAAGCGTTGATGCGGTGGCACCATCCGCAGAAGGGGATCGTGCCGCCCGATCAGTTCATTCCTGCCGCAGAGGCGTCCGGATTGATCATCCCGATGGGGCGCTGGGCGCTCGGGGAAGCGTGCCGGCAGGCCAAGGCGTGGCAGGACGCCGGACTACCGCCGATTCCGATCGCGGTCAACGTCTCGGCCCTGCAGTTTCGCACCGCCGGGTTCCTCGATGACATCAAGCGCTTTCTCGCCGAGTCGCACCTGTCGTCACAGTATCTCGAGCTCGAACTGACCGAAAGCGCGTTGATGGTGGATAACGCGTCCACGACGTCGCTGCTCGAAGTGCTCAAAGAGCAGGGCGTGATCCTCAAGGTGGATGATTTCGGCACCGGTCCCTCGAGCTTGAGCTACCTGCGCGACTGCCCGGTGGACGTGTTGAAGATCGATCAGTCGTTCGTCGCGGATATCGAGCCGGCGCCGGACAGCGCCCCGCTGGTCCGCGCGGTCATCGCGATGGGGAAGAGCCTCGGCTGCCGCATCGTGGCCGAGGGCGTCGAAACGATCCAGCAGTTTGCGCGTCTGCGTGAAGAAAATTGTGATGAAGGCCAGGGCTATCATTTCAGCCCGCCGGTGAACGCGGAAGCGTTCGGCCGATTGCTCGCCGATGCGCCGTTCGCGCTGCCGGTCGTCAATAACTGACACCAGTACGCACAATTTCATCCAAAACAGTTGAAGTTGGGGTCAGACCCCGACTTCAACGCGTCTTGGCGAGCCTGATCAGATTGTTGGTGGAACTGTCGTGCGCGGCCGGATCGTCGTTGGAGGCGAGGTCCCTGGCGATGGCGGCCGCCAGCTGCTTGCCGAGTTCCACGCCCCATTGATCGAACGAGTTGATGTTCCACACCGCGCCCATGGTGAACACGCGGTGCTCGTACATCGCCAGCAGCATGCCGATCGTGCGCGGCCCCAGCTTGCGGTAGATGATCGTCGTCGAGGGACGGTTGCCGGGGAAGACCTTGTGCGGCGCCAGGCGGTCGATAGCCGCATCCGGCAAGCCCTGGGCGTGGAGTTCCGCGCGCGCCTCGTCTTCGGTCTTGCCGCGCATCAGCGCTTCGGTCTGCGCAAGACAGTTGGCCAGCAGCAGGCGATGGTGCTCGCTCAACGGGTCGTGCGTCTCGATACCCACGAGGAAGTCCGACGACACCAGCCGCGTGCCCTGATGCAGAAGCTGGAAGAATGCGTGCTGGCCGTTGGTGCCGGGCTCGCCCCAGACGATGGGGGAGGTCTGCACGTTGACCGGGTGGCCTTCGCGATCGACGCGCTTGCCGTTGCTCTCCATTTCAAGTTGCTGCAGGTAGGCCGGCAACCGCTGCAGGTTCTGCTCGTAGGGCAGGACCGCATGCGAGTCGGCGCCCAGCACGCTTGAATACCAGACGCCGAGCAGGCCGAGCACGATCGGCACGTTCTGTTCGAGCGGCGCGGTGCGGAAGTGCTCGTCCATTTCGTGCGCGCCGTCGAGGATCTGCTCGAAGTGGCCGTAGCCGACCGCAAGCGCGATCGGTAATCCGATCGATGACCACAGCGAGTAGCGGCCGCCGACCCAGTCCCAGAACACGAACATGTTTTCGGGCGCGATCCCGAAGGCCTTCACTTCCGCTTCGTTGGTCGAGATCGCGACGAAGTGCTTGGCCACCGCCGACTCGTCCTTCGAGCGCGTCAGGAACCACTCGCGTGCCGAGCGCGCATTGGCCATGGTCTCCTGCGTGGTGAAGGTCTTCGACGCGATCGTGAACAGCGTCGTGGCGGGATGCAGCGAGCGCAACGTCTGGGACAGGTGCGCGCCATCGACGTTCGAAACGAAGTGCGTGCGCGGTCCGTCGTGCGTGTAGGGCGCCATCGCCTGCGTCACCATCGCAGGTCCGAGATCCGATCCGCCGATGCCGATGTTGACGATGTCGGTGATGGGCAGGCCCGTGTAGCCGAGCCACTTACCGCTGCGCACGGATTCCGAGAACGAGCGAATGTGCTCGAGCGCGGTGCGGACGTCCGGCATGACGTCGCGGCCGGCAATCGGCATCGGGCGGCCCGAGCGGTTGCGCAACGCGACGTGCATCACCGCGCGATGCTCGGTGACGTTGATCGCCTCGCCGGCGAACATCTGGTCGCGGAGCGCTTCGACGCCGGTCTTGCGCGCCAGCTCGAAGAGCGCCGTCATCGAGTCCTGCGTGACCAGGTTCTTCGAGTAGTCGACGTTCAGGTGTCCGCCGACCTTGAGGAAGAAGCGGTCGGCGCGACCGGGATCCTGCGCGAACAGATCGCGGAGATGCTGGCGGGGCGCGAACGAGGCGAGGGACTTCAGGGGAGAGTCGACGGACTCGATCGGCTCGGGTGCGTCCCACGCGCGAAAGCCGCCCTCGAACGCCTTATCGTTGTGACCGCGACGGAACCCGTCAGGCAACTCCGCGAACAATCGCGCGTTGCCGCCGCCAAGGACGACGTATTCGGCGACCATCGCCGCGCGCAGCAGGTTGGCGCCCTCGATGACGGCGGCCTTCCAGGCTTCTTCACCAAGCGCCTTTAGACCGCGTTGGCCCATCACGTCTTCAAACGTCGAACCCTTGTAGGGGAAGTGCGCCAGCTCCAGCGCCACCACGCGCCCATCGTCCACGAGCGTGGTACCGAGGCCGGAGCCTAGTCCGAGGAACAACATGCGGCCGCCCTCGTCGCTGCCGAGCGCCTGCATGGCGGCATCGTTGAGGATCTTGACCGGCACGCCGAGCGCGGCGGCCCAGTCGAAGCCGACCCAGCCTTTGCCAAGATTCCACGGCTCTTCCGTCGCCTGGCCGCGAAGCACGGGACTTGGGATGCCAAGCGTCGCGGCGTCATATTTCCAGTCGCGGGTATTTGCCTTAATGCCGTCGACGACCTGCTGCGGCGTGAATCCGTCGCCCGAATTGAACTTGCGCGCTTCGGGACTGCCCGAGTGCATCAGCTTTACGTGGGTTCCGCCGACGTCGACGACGAGTACGCGCATCTTCCTGATTCTATCGGCTCCCGGGCCCGGCTCCCGGGTTCCCGTCATGTATCCTTATTTGCATGAGTCTTCTCGATTCCCTCAAGCAATTCACGACCGTCGTTGCCGATACTGGCGACATTGAATCGATGCGGCAGTTCAAGCCACAGGACGCGACCACCAATCCCTCGCTCCTGCTGAAGGCGGCCCAGCAGCCCCAATACCGGCCGCTGGTCGAGGCTGCACTGGCCGAGGCGGATCGTGAAGGCGCGGCCCGCCGCACCGAAGCGTTCATGGATCGCCTGGCGGTAAACTTCGGCAAGGAGATTCTGAAGATCGTGCCCGGCCGCGTGTCGACTGAAGTGGATGCGCGATTGAGCTTCGATCGCGACGCGACGGTCGCCAAGGCACGCGAGTTGATCGGACTCTACGAGAAGGCCGGCATCGCGCGCGATCGCATCCTGATCAAGGTCGGCAGCACCTGGGAAGGGATTCGCGCTGCGGCCGAACTCGAGCAGGAAGGCATTCATTGCAACCTGACGCTGCTATTCAGCTTCGCGCAGGCGGTAGCCTGCGCTGAAGCCGGCGTCACGTTGATCTCGCCGTTCGTCGGTCGCATCTACGACTACTACCGCAAGGAACGCGGCGCGGACATTCCGGCCGCTGACGATCCCGGTGTGCAGTCGGTGACGCGCATCTACAACTACTACAAGAAATTCGGCTACAAGACGCAGGTGATGGGCGCCAGCTTCCGCAAGGTCGATCAGATCGTGGACCTGGCAGGCTGCGACCTGCTGACGATCAGTCCCGACCTGCTCGACGCGCTGCAGAAAGCTGACGGCCGGATCACGCCGAAGCTGACACCGGCCGCGGCGCGCGCGTCGGCCGAGGAGAAGATCTCGCTCGACGAAAAAGCGTATCGCTGGCTGCACAACCAGGACGCCATGGCGGTCGAGAAGTTGTCGGATGGCATCCGCCGCTTCAACGAGGATGGCCGCAAGCTGGAGCAGTGGGCGGCAACGGCCGTCGCGACTGCGTGAACGAGGAGCCGATGGCCGCCGCCGCGATCGAACTTCCGGCCGGCTCGCCGCTCGCGGCCGTCGCCAGGCCGACGCTGGTGGTGCTGCTGCGATCGTTTGGCTGCACCTTCTGCCGTGAGGCCATGGCAGACATCGCCAGGATCAAGACTTCGATTCGCGATGCCGGCGCCGAGATCGCCTTTGTCCACAGCGAGCCGAACGCCGAGGCTGATCCCTGGTTCACCAAGTACGGGCTTGATGACGTCCTCCACATTTCCGATCCCGACCTGGCGCATTACCGCGCGTTTGGGTTGGGACGCACAAACGCCGCGGCGCTGGTCGACCCGCAGGTGTGGGCGCGCGGCGCCGCCTCAGCACTGGCGCACGGCTTCGGGTTGCAGGATGCGGAGATGATGCGCCGCCAGCCCGGCGTATTTGTCGTGCAAGGCGACCGCCTTCTGGCCGCGTATCGTCACAAGACCCCCGCCGATCGTCCCGACTATTTGGCCCTGATTCACGCTGGGACCCGCTAGGACCGATAGAAAGAACTGCTGGGTCCGATCGATAGCCGTAATGCCCGTAAAATGGTTCCGGTCAGTCCCCCACTTGGAGGTTTCATGAGAGCGCGGATACACGCGGTGGTTATGCTGCTCGCTTTGACAGCGTCTACTGCATTGGCACAGACCGGCACGCCGCAGCAACAGCCGCAGCAACCGCCGGCGAAACCGGAAGAACAGCCCGTTTACGAAGAGCAAGTCGTCGTCACGGCGTCGAGGGTCGAACAGCAGCTCGTCAACGCGCCGGCCACGGTATCGGTCGTGACGGCGGACGTGATTGCGGCGACTCCGGCGACCAACTACGCGGAGTTCTTCCGCGCGGTTCCCGGCGTCAACCTCTCGCAGACGTCGGCCCGCGACTTCAACATCACCATGCGCGGGGCGTCTTCCACGCTGGCGACGTCCACGCTGGCGTTGCTAGACGGCCGCAGCTTGTATCTCGACTTCTTCGGCTTCGTCGCCTGGGACCTGCTCCCGGTGAATCCGAACGAATTGAAGCAGATCGAAGTGATCCGCGGCCCGGCGTCGGCGGTGTGGGGCGCCAACGCGATGAACGGCGTGGTGAACTTCATCTCGAAGACCCCGCGCGAGTTGAACGGCAACTCGGCGACGCTGACGTTCGGCAGCTTCGGCCGCGACATCGACGGCGGCCAGCAGCTTGGCCAGGGCACGCTGTGGGGCATCAACGCCACGCACGCGCGCGCGGTCAACGACCAGTGGGCGTACAAGATCTCGGCCGGCGGTTACACGTCGGATCCGTTCGCGCGCCCGACCGGCATCATCCCGACGCCGACCGGCACCGGCACGCAGCCGTATCCGAATTTCGCCAACAGCGGCACCTCGCAGCCGAAGGTCGACGCGCGCGTCGATTACGACGCCGAGAAGTACAAACTGGTGTTCGCCGGCGGCTACTCCGGCACCGACGGCATCTTCCACACCGGCATCGGCCCGTTTGATTCCGACGGTGTCGGCATCGGCTACGGCAGCGTGCGCTACACGCGCGGCGGCCTGAAATTCAACGCCTTCACCAACCAGCTCAATGGTGATGCGAGCGGCCTGCTGTCGATCGGCACCAACGGCCAGCCGATCCTGTTCAAGTTCAACACCAAGTCGTACGACGTGGAAATCGGCAACGTCAACGCCATCGGCACGCGCAACGTGCTGAGCTACGGCGGCAACGTCCGCTACAACACGTTCGACCTGTCGATCGCGCCGCGCGGCGACAGCCGCACGGAGCTTGGCTTCTACGTGCAGGACGAGATCTTCCTCAACCAGTACCTGCGCGTGAACCTCGGCGCCCGCGTCGACAAGTTCGACAACATCGAAGACCCGGTGTTCTCGCCGCGCGTTGCCGTGATCATCAAGCCGCAGGCCGATCACGCCGTGCGCCTGTCGTACAACAAGGCGTTCCGCTCGCCGTCGCTGATCAACAACTATCTCGAGACGACGATCCTCAACCAGCTCGATCTCGCGCAGATTAATCCCGGTTTCGCCGCGCTGCCAGGCCGCAACTACGCGTTCCCGGTCCGCGCGGTCGGCAACGAAGACCTGAAGGAAGAGTCGATCGAGTCGTATGAGATCGGTTATACCGGCGTGATCGCGAAGCGCGCGACCGTGTCGGCGTCGGTCTACTTCACGAAGAACACCGACGAGATCTTCTTCACGCAGGTGGGCCGTTACCGCGCGCTCGCGCCGCCGTCCAACTGGCTGGCGACCCTGACGCCGACCGGCCTGCCGGCGCAGTCGATTCTCGGCATTCTCGAAGTGCTGCCGCCGGCGTGCGCGAGCCCGACTGGCGCGTGCGCCACTGGCGGCCTGCCGTCCGAGTTCAGTTACCGCAACCTCGGCACCAACAAGAACAAGGGTTTCGAACTGGGTATCGACGGCGCGGCAACGCAGGCGCTGAACCTGTTCGCGAACTACTCGTTCCAGGCCGAGCCGGAGCCGGACTTCGCGCTCTCGGAGATCAACCTGCCGCCGACGCACCGCGTCAACGCCGGCTTGAACTTCAATCAGAGCCGCTTCCTCGGCAACCTGTCGGTGAGCCGCGTGGGCGAGGCGTTCTACCAGGACGTCCTCGACTCGCGCTTCGCCGGCATCACCA
This sequence comes from uncultured Acidobacterium sp., assembly GCA_964628295.1. GTDB lineage: Bacteria > Acidobacteriota > Vicinamibacteria > Vicinamibacterales > UBA2999 > 12-FULL-67-14b. The sequence continues at coordinate 36,985 of CAZVLS010000008.1, read as the reverse complement.
AGGCCTACACGCAGGTCAATGGCGCGTTCGGCGTCAAGCTGTTCAACCAGAAGGCGACCGCGACGGTGAAGGTGATCAACCTGCTGGATGACGATATCCAGTCGCACGTGTTCGGCGACATCCTGAAGCGCCAGGTGATCGGCGAACTGCGGGTGACGTTCTAAGATCCCAAACGATCCGAGGGCCGATGTCGCGAAAGCGCGGCGTCGGTCCTTTTCGTTTGTACGGATCAGTTACGGTCGTCGTCCACTGCGGGCGGTCCAGTTCGCGATCGAAAGGTCTTTCACGCGCTTGAATTCCTTCACGTTGTTGGTGACGAGCGTGAGACCCATCGCCCGCGCGTGCGCCGCGATGAACAAATCGTTGGCGCCGACCAGCGTGCCGCGTCGCTTGAGATCAGCGCGAATGTCGGCGTAATGCACCGCAGCCTCCTCGTGGAGCGCGGCAGTATCAACGTAGCGCAGTAAGGCTGCCAGAGCAGCCAGATCCTGTGAACGTTTTGGTGACACTTCGACGCCGTACATCAGCTCGGCGCGGGTCACGACCGACATGCAGACATCACTGACCGGCACGCTCTGCAGGTGGTCGATCACGGCGGCGTCACGCTTCATGATGTGGGAGCAGGTGTCCGTATCCAGCATGAAGCGCGGCATCAATCGCGTTCCTGCACCGGCAAGTCTTCGACGTTTTCCATGAACGCGTCCGAGGCGACCGGCGCCGATTGCAGGTACTCGGTCCAGTCACGTGGTCTGGGGGAGAGGATGACGTCCTCCCCCTCCTTGCGGATGAAGACTTCGTCGGTGGCGAACTGGAATTCCTTGGGCAGCCGCACGGCCTGACTGCGGTTGGTCATGAAGACCTTTGCGGTTCGAGGCATGTCACATGGTGCCATATACGAATGTATATGGCAAACGGCGGCCTCGGCCGAAACTCATCGATCCGGGAGGCCAGCGAGCACCAGGGCGGCGTGGAATGCCTCTGGAGTGTCGCAGCTGGTAAAGGTGGCCAGCTGCGGGTCGATGTCGCGAAAAATCGCCGCATCAACCCGCTTCGCGTGCACTTGGTCGAGCAGCCGCATCACGCGGCGTTCACCAGAGTCGAACAGCGTCTGCGCAGTGGACGCGACGTGTGACCGATAGACTCCACAGAGCGCGCTCGCGTGACCATCGTTGACCGCCACACAGGCCGCTGCGTCGCCGATCAATGACGCAAGACGCTGCAGCACGCCGGGATTGATCAGCGGCATATCGCAGGCGATGACGATGTTGAGATCGGTCTTGCTCGCCTTCAGTCCAGCAATGATTCCGCCAAGCGGGCCTTCATCCTCGATCGCGTCGTGGACGTTGGCGCACGACTGGCTGCGGCGTCCAACGATGATCACATCATCGGTGATCGGTCGTAGAATCCTGACGATTCGATCGAGCATGGTCGCGTTGCCGAAGGGCAAGGAAGCCTTGTCGGCTCCCATGCGGGTCGATCGGCCGCCACACAGCACGATGCCGGTCATTGCCGGAGTTTCGAGATGGCGTCGAGGAGGTCCGTTCCCGGATGCTCGCGCATCTCTTTCCATAGATCGCCCTTCTTCTTCAGCCGAGGATGGATCGTGTCGATCGTGAAATCCTGCGGCGTCGGGCGTTGCCGCACTTCCTGCCAGGTCAGGGGCGTCGAGACGCCGGCGAAGGCGCTGCCGCGCGCGCTGTAGGCGCACGCGAGCGTCTTGCCCTGGATGTTCTGCAGGTAGTCGACGTAGATGGTGCCGTCTTTCCTGCGCCGAACCATGCGCTCGACGGTCGCCACCTTCGGATGCTTCGCCGCGATCATCGTCGCGATGATCTGGCAGAAGAGCATCCCGGCTTCGTAGGGGGTGCCTTTCGGCAACGGAATGTAGACGTGCAAGCCTTCAGAGCCGGATGTCTTGGGGAATCCCTGCACCTTGGCGCGATCGAGTTCTTCTTCCACCCACTCCGCGCAGTCAAGAATCTGCGAGAACGTGGCGCCCGGCTGCGGATCGAGGTCGATCGCGACCTGGTCAGCGGAGTCGAGATCGTCCATCGTCGAAAACCACGGGTCCATCGAGATCGATGCGAGCTGCGCCATGTAGAGCAGCGTCTTCAACGAGCCGCCGATCAGCCGGTTCGGCACATCGTCGTTGTCGAGCGTCTCGACGCGCACGCCGGGCGGTGGCTGTTCAGGACCGCGATGCTGGTAGAAGGACGGACCGTCCACGCCGTTGGGCAACCGCTTCATCACCAGCGGGCGATTGTCGATGACGGGAAGAATGTACGGCGAGATTTTCGCGTAGTAGCGGATCAGGTCGCCCTTCGTCTTCTTGATCGCCGGCCAGAAGATCTTGTGCGGGTTCGTGATCTCGAGGAAGTCACCGTCCGGAAGCTTGAGGCGTCCGTTCTTCTTGAACCTCTCGAACTCGTTCATCTGATCGACGATCGCGTCGATCTCCTTCGATGTGGGGATCCTCAGAACCGTTGGAATCGCTTTCGGAACCTCGCCTTTGGAACCCTTGGAACTTCTGGAACCCTTTGGAACCGCGACCTCCTTTGCCGTCTTGTCGTCTCTGAGGCCCAAATAGGCAGGGTGGCGCAGCCGGCCGTCGTCAGTGATCTCGGTGTATTTCACCTGCGCCACGAGGACGGGTCGCACCCAGTGCGGCGTGCCTTTCGCCGACAGGAGCTTCGGCCTGGGCTCGAGCGGGCAGGTGGGCGTCTCGATCTTGCGCAGCAGCTTCATGACGCGCTCGAGTTCGGCGGTGTTGAAGCCGGTGCCGACTTCACCGGCGTAGCGAAGTCCGCCGTCATGGTGCGCGCCAAGAATCAGGGAGCCGAAATGGATGCGTGTGCCGCCCGGTGACGTCCAGCCGACCACCACGAATTCGTCCTGCTTATTGAGCTTGAACTTCATCCACTCGGCGCTGCGCTTGTCCGCGCGATACGGCGAGCGCGCGAGCTTCACCATCAGGCCTTCCCACTGCTCCTCGTTGGCCTGCTGCATCAGCGCCTCGCCATTGCCGATGGATTGCTCGGTCAGGCGGACCAGATCCGAGCCGGGGGCCTTGAATTTCTTGAACAGCGCTTCCAGGCGCTTCCGTCGATCCAGGAGCGAGAGGGGACGAAGATCGTCATCGCCCTCGCGCAGCAGGTCGAACGCGACAAACGCCGCCGGCTGCTCGTTCGGAGGCAGGATGGCCTTCTTCGAATTGAATCCGGGAACGGTGACGTGAATGCGATGCTGCAGGCGCTGAAAGCTTGCCGGCCGCATTTCCTCATCGAGCGCGACGATCTCGCCGTCGAGCACGACCGGTGCGGACAGCTTCTTCAGCCACGCCGCGATGGCGTCAACAATGTCCGGGAACTGGGCCGTCTTCTCGTTACCGTTACGTGACCAGAACCGGACTGACGGCGGTGCGCCCGGCAGGACCTCGACGATGGCACGGATGCCGTCGACCTTGGGTTCGTAGACGTAGGCGGGATCCTTGAGGCTTGGCGGCGACGCCGGCAGCGTCGCGAGCATGGGCCGCAGATCCTTTGCGGAGAACATCAAGACACCAGGGCCGCAGATGGCTCAGAGCAAATCACCAGGGCCGCAGATGGCTCAGAGCAAATCACCGGGGCCGCAGATGGCGCAGATGACTCAGATGTCATTCTGAGTAGCGGTCGTCGTACCACGGTTCGGCAGTGTCCGAATACCCGCGCTCTTCCCAGAAGCCAGGCTTATTGCCGGCCAGGAATTCGATCTTGCGAATCCACTTCGTGCCCTTCCACGCATAGAGCTTCGGCGTGATCATCCGGCACGGGCCGCCGTGTTCGTGTGGCAGCGGCGCGCCTTCCCATGTGTGCACGAGTAACACGTCCTCTTCGACGGCTCGTGACAGCGGGAGATTCGTGGTGTAGGGAATGCGGGTGCCGGGCATGTGATCGTAGCCGGTGCACATCACATGCGTCGCGTCGGGCAGGGGCACTGCCAGCTCGGCGAGGGTCCGGAAGCGCACGCCCTTCCAGTTGTTGTCCATGCGGCTCCATGTCGTCACGCAATGGAAGTCGCTGACGTCTTCGGCCTGGGGCAGTGCCAGGAATTCGGTCCAGCTCACCGAGAAGGGGTTCTCGCAGTGGCCGCCGACTTCCAGGCGCCAGTCATCCAGCGAAATCTCGGGCAGGTCGCCGAGGTCGAGCACCGGCCAGTTCGGCACCGGGCGCTGGCCGACCGGCAGCTTGGGCATGCCGTGCCGATTGGCAGGGCCCGTGCCCTCGGGCGCGCGCCCCTCGAACGCGACATTGACGCGCTCCTTGTGGAGCTCGCGTTGCCGTTCGATATAACGAATGCGTTTCTCAACCAGGCTGTCTGCCAAATCACACCTTCACGGCACTTCGGCACCCTAGGCGCCAAGGCACTTTAGTATTATCTGCCGATGCGATTCGAGTTTGTCGTCCGGGCCGGTAAGGAAGTGGGCCGGCACGTGGCGGTCAACTCCGGTCAGGCCATTACCCTCGGGCGCCTCAAGGGCTGCGACGTGGTGGTGGATGACGAGGCGGCGTCGCGCCGGCACTGCACGATCACCGCGCGCGAGGATGTCTGCGTGGTCACCGATCTCCAGTCGGCCAACGGCACCTTCGTCAACGAGAAGCGCATCACCACCGTCGAGCTCACCCGCGGCGACAAGCTGCGCATCGGATCGACGGTCATTGAACTGGCCGACCTCGGCGCGGACGCCGCGCCGCCGCGCCCGCATGGCAGCAGCACGTCGCTGAGCATTGTCGAGACGCGCAGCGGCACGCTGGTCCAGCGGGCCGTCGATCCCAACAAGCTCGAGTTCCTGTCGTCCGTCTTCAAGCGCAAGGACGAGGCGAGCCTGCTCGAGTCCGCGCAGAAGTACTTGTCGACGCTGCACAAGGTGTCGGACATCCTGTCCCGCGCGTCGAGTGTGGAGGCGCTGTTCGACTCGATCCTCTCCGCGATCCTCGAAGTCGCCAGCGGCGACCGCGCCGCGATCCTGATGCGCAACAAGGAGACCGGCCACGTCGACATGGTGGCGTTGCGCACGCGCGACGGACGGGCCACCGGCGCCGTCACGGTGTCGCGGTCGGTGGTCAACGACGTCCTCGAGAAGGGCATTTCGGCCTTCACCGATGACGCGATGGCTGACGATCGCTACGTCGGCGGCGAAAGCATCGTCCGGCAGAAGATCCGCTCGGTGATGTGCGCGCCGATGCGCACGACCGACGAGATCCTGGGCGTGCTGTACGTCGACAGCCAGCAGACGCGCGAGTTCAGCGAAGCGGAGCTCGAACTGCTGGCGGCTGTCGGTAACCAAGCCGGTATCGCACTGCATCGCGCGCGGCTGATGGCCGAGGTCGAGCGGCTGTTCCTCGACGTCATGAAGGCGATCGCCTCGATCATCGACGCCAAGGACGGATACACGCACAAGCACTCCGAACGCGTGGCGGCATTTGGCGTCCGGCTCGCAGAGCACCTCGGCTTCGATGCCGACAGCCGCGCCGTGGTGGAACTGTCGGGCCTCCTGCACGACGTCGGCAAGATCGGCGTGCCGGACGCGATCCTCAACAAGCCCGGCAAGCTCACGGATGAAGAGTTCAAGGAGATGCGGCTGCACCCGATCCACGGCGCGCGCATCCTGTCGAACATCCAGAGCCAGAAGGTCGTCAGCCTGTTACCCGGCGTGAAGTATCACCACGAACGCTGGGACGGTAAAGGCTACCCGGAAGGATTGACGGGCGAAGAGATCCCGCTGCTTGGCCGCGTGCTTGGCGTGGCCGACTTTCTCGATGCGCTCACGTCGGACCGGTCGTACCGCAAGGGCCTGCCGCTCGAGGAAGCGCTGCAGATGGTGCGGGACCTCGAAGGCAAGGCGTTCGATCCGGTCGTCGTCAAAGCGGCGGTGGAGCTGCACGAGAAAGGCGAACTGGCGCTTCCCTCAACGCCGAATCCGGGCGTGCCAACGACCTAGAGGAACAGGCTCCGCGCCGTCAGCATTTCTGGCCGCAGGCCGGAGGACTTTGCCAGGCGCTTGATCGTGATCGGCGTCTCGACGCGCGCCTTCCAGATGTCGTTGCGCCCTCCCAGCTTTTCGAAGGCGCCCGCCCATTCATCCCACCACGGCGAAATGCGCTGGGAGATCGGCTCGATGATCAGGACGTGGCGGTTCCGGGCTCCCGGTTCCCGGCTCCCGGTTCCCGAGACGAGTTGCTCCAGCAGCGCGTTGCGGTCCTTCTCTTTCAATTCGTTCACGACAAACGCCGCCACGACGATCGAGGTGTTCTTCGGGAACCGCACCGTGCCGGCGTGGGCGCGGCGCACGTCCGAGTGGAGGCCGAAGGCCTGGTAGGTGAATCGCGCTTCGTCCAGCGTCCACGGATGCGTGTCGAAGCCAACCACATCGAGCGATGGTGTGACGGACGTGGCCACGGCCGCGCCGGCGACGCCCGTGCCGCAGCCGAGATCAACCACGACACCGGGCGCGAGCGGTGCGTTGAGCTCGCGCATGATGTGCTGCACGAGCAGGAAATGGAGCGGACCGTAATAGAGCGCAAACGCGGCGCGCTTGCCGGCGCCGTCGAGCGCCTTGTGATCGGCGAGCGCCGACTCACGCCGCTCGACGTACGCCGACGACAGCGCGCGTAGCGCGCGGGTGACCTCGCTGAAGGTGAGGTTGGCGAAGTGCCGTTGTTCGAGCTGCTGGAGATAGGCGTCGAAGACCACGGTCGTGTCCGTTCGAGTATGCTCGACACGGCGATCGATGACCAAGTTCATTTGGCTCGATTCGCGATCTCGACGAGCGCGGCCACGGCGAAGCCGGGGCTGCACTAGGTCGACGTTGCCAGGATTGGTTGGAGGAAATTGGGGTGGATGACGGGATTCGAACCCGCGACAGCCGGAGCCACAGTCCGGAGCTCTACCCCTGAGCTACACCCACCATAGGGGACAGAAACTACTAGTTTAAAGTTAAAAGTTAAAAGTTTAAACACTCAACTTTAAACTTTTAACTTTGCACTTTTAACTCAGATGGTCCTTCCAAACGGGCCGGACCAGCCGTCATGCGTGAGCGTGTTTTCAATTTCGGCCTGCCGGCGGGCCAGGGTCGACGAATCGTCGAAATGTTCGACGCGCTCCGAGCCGTCAGGCTGGATCACGACCAATTCGAACCCGGAACCCGTTGACGCATTCCGCGTCTCGCACCGGATGAAATTGCCTTGCCGTTCATAAAACCAGACCATGCGAATATGTCTTCCTGAGGGGTGACCAGCTTAGCATGATCCCTTTTCTTGGCCCGTCGGACCCGTTTCCGCCTGTCGAGGAAGCGCTCGACAATCCGGAAGGCCTGCTGGCGGCGGGTGGGTCGTTGGCGGCCAGGCGGCTGGTCGAGGCGTATCGCCTCGGCATCTTCCCGTGGTTCAACGAAGGTGACCCGATCCTGTGGTGGTCGCCCGATCCCCGGACGGTGCTGCAGCCGTCGGCCCTGCATATCTCGCATTCGCTTCGAAAGAAGCTGAAGAAGCGCGAATTCCTGGTGACATTCGACAAGGCGTTCCCCCGGGTGCTGGACGGCTGTGCCGCGCCACGCGATGGCGAGACCGGCACGTGGCTGAGCGTGCCGATGCGCCGCGCGTACACGGCATTGCACGCGGCCGGGCTCGCGCATTCGGTCGAGGTGTGGATGGATGGCGAACTGGCGGGCGGCATCTACGGCGTGTCGATCGGCCGGATGTTCTTCGGTGAGTCGATGTTCACGCGGCGGAGCGATGCCTCAAAGATCGGCATGGCCAGCCTGGCTGCGCAGCTTGAACGCTGGCAGTTCCCGATGATTGACTGCCAGTTGGAGACCGATCACCTGGTGTCGCTTGGCGCCAGATCCATGCCGCGGCGGCAGTTCGTGGTCGAAGTCGACCGACTCGTGAGAGAACCTGCGCCGAGTTGGCTCATGGATGAGGACCTCGCCGGTAATGCCGGGCATGCGCCGCGGGTCCTGCGCGTGGCTCCCGCCTCCCGGCTGCCGGAACCCGGCATATGATCGGAGGGTGGCGGATCCCAAAGTTCGCGACCGGATCGAGCCTGATGCCCAGACCGATACCGGGAGCGAAGAACGCGTCGAACACCCCCGGCTCTGGAAAGTGCTTCTGCATAACGACGACTTCACGACTCAGGAGTTCGTCGTGTGGGTGCTCGAGTCGATCTTTCATCTGCCGCACGCTGAAGCGTTCGCGATCATGATGCACGTCCACCAGCAGGGCGTTGGCGTGGCCGGCTTGTTCACGCGCGATGTCGCGGAGACCAGGGTCAAGGCGACCCAGCAACTTGCCGAGCAGCACGAGTACCCGCTGCTTGTGACCATCGAACCCGACACCCAGGATTCACAGGAATGAGCCGCACGCCCGTTCCCTTCGCCCCCGACACGCTCGAAAGCATCCGGCGCGCGTTTCGCGTCGCCTCCGACCGGCGTCACGACCTGGTCAGCCTCGAGCACATGCTGCACGCGCTGAGCGAGGATCCGCAGGCGAAGGACATCCTCCTGCGCTGCAAGGTCAACCTCGCCCTGTTGCGGACCGACCTTGAAGAGGTCCTCGATCGCGCGTTCACCCCGGTGCCCGGTCGCAAGGCCGTGAAGCCGGAGTCCACGCTGGGTTTCGACCGCGTGGTTGAGCGCGCGGTGGTGCATGCCGCCAATTCAAGCGCGCAGCAGGTTGAAAGCGGCGCGCTGCTGGTGTTCCTCCTGCAGGAAGAAGACAGCCATGCCGCCTACTTCCTCCGCAAGCAAGGTGTGGATCGCCTGACGTTGTTACGCGCGATCTCGCATGGCGCTCCGCAAACCGCGACGCCCGGTGCGGCGCCGGATGGCGGTGACGGAGGCGTGGCTGCGACCGATCCGCTGCAGGCCTACGCGACGGATCTGATCGCCAAGGCTGCGGCCGGCAACATCGATCCGCTGATCGGCCGCGAACTCGAAGTCGAGCGCATGGTGCACGTGCTGTGCCGTCGCCGCAAGAACAACCCGTTGCTGGTGGGCGAGCCGGGCGTCGGCAAGACCGCGCTGGCGGAAGGCCTGGCGCTGCGCATTCACAGCGGCAATGTGCCGGACGCGCTGAAGCCGGTGCGCGTGTTCGCGCTCGACATGGGCGCGCTCGTGGCCGGCACGCGATACCGCGGCGACTTCGAGGAGCGCGTCAAACAGGTGCTCGACGCGCTGGCCAAGCACGACCAGGCGGTCCTGTTCATCGACGAGATCCACACCCTGGTCGGCGCCGGTTCCGCCTCGGGCGGCACCATGGATGCCGGGAACCTGCTGAAGCCGGCACTCGCCTCCGGCGCGCTGCGGTGCATTGGCTCGACGACCTTTTCGGATGTGAAGCAGTCGTTCGACAAGGATCGCGCACTGTCGCGCCGCTTCCAGAAAATCGAGGTGCTCGAACCGACGGACGCCGAGACGGTCGAGATCCTCAAGGGGTTGCGCAAGTCGTACGAATCGCATCACGGTGTGACATATCCCGATGAAACGCTCGAGGCCGCGGTCACGCTCTCGGCGCGTCATCTCAAGGACCTGCATCAGCCGGACAAATCCATCGACATCATCGACGAAGCCGGGGCGGCGAAAAGGCTTCTGAAGGCCGTGAGCCGAGAGCCGGGAGCCGACGGTTCCCCGCTCCCGGATCCCGGTTCCCGGGTCGTGAACGTCGCGGACGTCGAGCGCATCGTCGCGAAGATTGCGCGCGTGCCGGTGCAGGCCGTGTCGAGCGACGACAAGGTGGCGCTGAGGAATCTCGAGACCGAGCTGAAGGCCGTGATCTTCGGTCAGGATGCGGCCATCGACGAAGTGTCGTCGGCGATCAAGCTGTCGCGCTCAGGCCTGCGCGCGCCGGACAAGCCGATGGGCAGCTTCCTGTTCGCGGGTCCCACGGGCGTGGGAAAGACGGAACTGGCGCGGCAGCTGGCCCGCGTGCTCAAGGTCGAGTTCCTGCGCTTCGACATGTCGGAATACATGGAGAAGCACGCGGTGTCGCGCCTGATCGGCGCGCCCCCGGGCTATGTCGGCTACGAAGAGGGCGGCCTGCTGATCGATGCGGTCCGCAAGTCGCCGCACGCGGTGCTGTTGCTCGATGAAATCGAGAAGGCGCACCCGGACCTGTTTGCGATCCTGCTGCAAGTAATGGATCACGCCACGCTCACGGACACGCACGGCCGTCATGCCGACTTCCGGCACGTGATCCTGATCATGACCACCAACGCCGGCGCGCGGGACCTGTCCGGCCGCAAGATGGGATTCTTCGAGAGCCCGCAAGGGACCAAGGCCACCGGTGTGCTGGAACGGATGTTCGCGCCCGAGTTCCGCAACCGCCTCGATGCGACCGTGCATTTCACCGCACTTGGGACCGGCGAAATCGAAAAGGTCGTCGACAAACACATCGACGAGTTACGCCAGCTGGTCGCGTCGCGCAAGATCACCATCGAGCTGACGCCCGAGGCCCGGTCCTGGCTGGCGCTCAAGGGTTTCGATCGCGCGTTCGGCGCCAGGCCCATGGCGCGACTGGTCGAGAAGTCCATCAAGAAGCCACTCTCAGAGCTCCTCCTGTTCGGCAACGTCAAGGACGGCGACGCTGTTCGCGTCGAGTTGGCGAATGACGCCCTGCGGTTGAGCCAGATCTGACACATGCGCCAGAAACCGCGCACGCTTGTGCCGGTTTCGCGCGTTCCAGCCAGTTTCCCCACAGCCGATTACGTTCGCGAACGTGGTCGTGTCCACCAGGTCAGCTCAGACGCCTGGCGTTTCGATGTGGAGGAGAGTTGTGAAGAACTGGACCGTTGGTTTCAAACTGTTTTCTGGCGTCGGCGCACTCGTGTTCCTCCTGGTCGCGGTTGGTGGGCTGTCGGTCAATGCGCTGAGCGGTGTGAAGCGCGAACTCGACACTGCCACGGGCCAGACCATCAAGGCGATCGACCTCTCCTACGAACTGCGGGAAGGCGCCGAGCGTTTTCGAAGCGAACAACGCCGCGGATTGCTCGCTGCGTTCGCGCAGGATCCGGCGACCGTGAAGGCGGCGCTGGAGCGCATCAAGGTCCTGTCGGGCCAGTTCCGAGAAAACGTGGACGAGGTGAGCGGCCACCTGGTGACGGAGAGGGGCCGTTCGATCGCGGCCGAGATCCGCAAGACCGAGACCGAGTGGAGCGCCAATAACGATCAGGTGTTCGCGATGCTGTCGCGAACGGAGAACGAACCGGCGTGGACGCTGGCGCGTGAAAAGGGCAACCCGCTGATCGATCGCATCGACGAACTGAACGCCGAGCTGCTCGGGATGCAGCACACATTCTTGAAGGACGCCGTCGCGTCGGCCGATGCGGCGTACAACGCAGAGCGCATGATGTTGCTGGTTGCGGTCGGCTTCGCCCTGGCGGTCGGCGCCCTCGTTGTATTCGTTGTCAGGCAAATCGTCGCCGCGCTGCGCGCCGCCAGCGAACAGCTGCGCCAGGGCGCCGAGCAGGTTGTCGCGGCGGCGAGCCAGGTCTCGACCTCGTCGCAGTCGCTGTCGCAAGGCGCGACCGAGCAGGCCGCATCGCTCGAAGAAACCTCCGCGTCGATGGAGGAAATGGCGTCGATGACGCGTCAGAACGCCGCCAACGCGCAGTCCGCCGCGGAAGTGATGACGCAGGTTGATGCGAAGGTGAAGGATTCGAACCACGCGCTGGCGGACATGGTGGTGTCGATGAACGACATCCACGAGTCGAGCCAGCAGGTCGGCCGCATCATCAAGACGATCGACGAGATCGCCTTCCAGACCAACATCCTCGCGCTGAACGCGGCCGTCGAAGCGGCGCGCGCCGGCGAAGCGGGCATGGGCTTCGCGGTGGTCGCCGACGAAGTGCGCAGCCTCGCGCAGCGCTCGGCGCAGGCCGCCAAGGACACCGCGACGCTGATCGAAGCGTCGACCGCCAAGGCCGAGGCCGGCACCGGCAAGGTGCAGCACGTCTCGACCCTCATCTCGGGCATCTCCGAGAGCATGGTCAATGCGAAGCGGCTGGTGGACGAGGTCAGCTCGGCCAGCAACCAGCAGGCACAGGGCATCGACCAGGTCACACAGGCCGTGTCACAGATGGAGAAGGTCACGCAGACCACTGCGGCGACCGCGGAAGAGAGCGCCGCGGCGAGCGAAGAGCTCAACGCACAGGCGGAAGCGTCCATCCAGGTCGTCGGTGTCCTGCAGCGCCTCGTCGACGGTGGACAGGACGTCGCGCCGAAACGGCAGGCCACGGCACCGCGCCGCAACGTCGTGCAGATGCCGGTCGCGCCCTCGGCCGAAGAGCAGCTGCCGCTCGGCCAGACCGGAACATACGGCAGCTTTTAGTGTTACTGTTCGGCAAACGTCATAGACGCTGACGGCGTCCTCGGCGATTTCGCCAGAGGGCGCCGCATCGTCCCTTACGAGCCGAACAGGTATGAAGCCACGAGCGATCGTCCCGGTTCTCGCCTTCGTTCTACTTCTCCCCACCATCAGCGCCGCACAGGGACTCCTGCAGACCATGCAGGTGTTCGAATCTCGCTGCGCGCAATGCCACGGCAGTGCCATGGCGCCGGTCACCGACGATGCGGTGCGCGCGCCGAGCCGCGCGATGCTCGCCGCGTTGACGCCGGAGCGCGTGCTCGACGCCATGAACAGCGGATCGATGCAGGCGAATGCGAAGGGCCTGCCTGAGAGCACGAAGAAGGCGATCGCCGAATTCCTGACGGGCCGGCCGGTGGGAAGCGCCGCATCCGGCGCCGCGTCAGCCATGAAGAACCAGTGCACCGCCAAACCGGCCGGCGACCTGATGGCCGGGCCGTCGTGGATCGGCTGGGGCAATGACCTGATGAATACGCGCGCGCAGAGCGCCGCGAAGGCGGGACTGACCGCCGACCAAGTCCCGAAGCTCGCACTGAAGTGGGCGTTCGGCTTCCCGAACGGCTCGTCAGCGTATGGCCAGCCCGCTGTTGCGGGCGGACGCGTCTTCGTGGGCTCCGACAACGGCTTCGTCTATTCGCTCGATGCTGCGACCGGATGCGTCTACTGGTCGTTCGAAGCGAAGTCCGGCGTGCGGACGGCGATCACGATTGCGCCGATCAAGACGGCCAACGGCTCGCGCTTCGCGGCCTACTTCGGCGATCTGAAGGCCAATGTCTTTGCGATCGACGCGGAGAACGGATCGTTGATCTGGACGGCGCGCGCCGACACGCACCCGTTCGCGCGCATCACCGGCGCGCCGGCGCTCTACAACGGCCGGCTGTACGTACCGGTATCGTCGTTCGAAGAAGGGTCAGGGTCGAACGATCGCTACGAGTGCTGCACCTTCCGCGGCAGCGTCGCCGCCTACGATGCCACCACGGGCAAGCCGGCATGGCAGACCTACATGGTCGATGCGCCGAAGCCGACGCGTAAGAACAAGCTCGGCACGCAACTCTACGAACCGTCCGGAGTGGCGATCTGGTCGGCGCCGACCATCGACGTGAAGCGCCGTGTCCTCTACGTGGCGACGGGCAACGAATACTCCGGCCCCGGCGGGCCGACGAGCGACGCGGTGATTGCGTTGGACCTGCAGAGCGGCAAGATCGTCTGGACCAGCCAGGTCACACCCAAGGATGTCTACGTCGTGGGCTGCACGCCGGCCCGTGAAAACTGCCCGAAAGAAGAAGGGCCGGACTTCGACTTCGGCAACTCGGCGATCCTGCGCGACCTGCCGGGGGGCAAGAGCCTGATCGTGCTCGGCCAGAAGTCCGGTGTGGTGTGGGCGCTGGATCCGGATGCCAAGGGCAAGATCGTGTGGCAGCGCCGCGTCGGCAAGGGCAGCGCGCTCGGCGGCCTCGAGTGGGGATCGGCCGCGGATGCGTCGGTCGGGTACTTCCCGGTGTCGGACATGTTGCTCGGGCAGGAACTGGCCGGCGGACTTCATGCGCTCCGTCTCGATACCGGCACGCCGTTGTGGGAGGCGCGTCCGCCGCGTGCCGATTGCAAGGACCCGAAGAACTGCGTGCAGGCACAGTCGGCAGCGATCTCGTTGATGCCCGGCGTGGTGTTCTCCGGGACGACCACCGGCATCATGCGCGCTTACGACACCAAGGATGGCCGCGTGATCTGGACCTACAATTCCGACCAGCCGTACACCACCGTCAACGGCGTCACGGCCAAGGGCGGATCCTTCAATGGTCCAGGTCCGGTGATCGCCGGCGGGATGGTGTTCATGAACTCGGGCTACGCGTATCTCGGGTTCGGCTCGGCCGGAAACGTGTTGCTCGCTTTTTCACCCGAATGAGGCCTGCGCGCCGCCGGTGCCGGGCGGCCGCAGCTAGAATGTCTGGATGGAAATTTCGCGTGAACGGTTCCTGGACGATTCGCGGGCTCTGCACCTGACGATCGGGATCCGCAGCCGCACGACCGCAGCCCACAGCCTGCTTTCGGCCCTCACGCCCGAAGAGCGCGACCAGGTCAGCACCGCCATCGTTAAAGCGATGGATCAAATCGAAAAAATCGTCCGGTCCCACGTCGCGCCCCAAGCGAAGTAGCCCGCGCCCGCGGGCACTACTATTCGTTTCCGCATTTCTGGTACAGTCGCGGCTTCGTTCCTTCGGAGGATTTTGAATGACGCTGCGTTTCTACTCCCTGGTGCTGTGTACGGCGATTGCCCTGTCGGTCCTGACGAGCGCCCAGGCCCCCGCACAACGGCCTGCGGCCGCGCCGGCTGCGGCCGCACCCGCTGATCCTTTTCCCGGGCTGAAGTTCCGGAACATCGGCCCGGCCACCATGGGCGGCCGCATCGACGACCTGGCCGTGCTCGAGTCCAATCCCGCGGTCTTCTACGTCGGCACCGCGACCGGCGGCTTGTGGAAGACCACCAACAACGGCACCACGTGGGAAGTGCTGTTCGATGATCTCGAAGACACCGTGTCGATCGGCGATATCGCCATCAACCCCAACGACGCCAACACCGTGTGGGTGGGCAGCGGCGAGAACAACAACCGTCAGAGCGGCTCGTGGGGCAACGGCGTCTACAAGTCGATCGATGGCGGCCAGACGTGGAAGCACATGGGCCTTGCCACGTCGAAGCACATCGCCCGCATCATCGTCGATCCGATCGATCACGACGTCGTGTATGTCGCGGCGCTCGGCAGCCTGTGGGGCCGTGGCGGTGAACGCGGCGTTTACAAGACCACCGATGGCGGCCTGAACTGGACGCGCATTCACTTCGTGGACGACGAAACCGGCGCGACCGAGCTGGTGATGGATCCCTCGAACAACAAGGTGTTGTACGCGGCGACCTATCAGCGCCGGCGCGCCACCTGGGGCTTCAACGGCGGCGGACCCGGCAGCGCGATGTGGAAGTCGAGCGACGCCGGCCGCACCTGGACCAGGCTGACGAAGGGCGTGCCCGCCGGACATCTCGGCCGCATCGGGATGGACGTGTACCGCGCCAACCCCAACGTGCTCTACGCGCGCATCGAGCACGCGAAGGAAAGCGGCACGTATCGATCGGATGACGCGGGCCAGTCGTGGCGGAAGATGTCCGACAACAACCCGCGTCCGATGTACTTCAGCCAGATCCGCATCGATCCGGCCAACGACTCGCGCATCTACAACCTCGGCGTCGACCTCGGGATCTCGGACGATGGCGGCAGGACGTTCTACCTGCAGGAGTCGCTGCACGACGATCACCACGCGATGTGGATCAACCCGGCGAATCCGAACCACGTGATCGCGGGTACCGACGGCGGCGTCGGCATCAGCTACGACCGCGCCAAGACCTTCGAGGCGATCTACAACATGGACCTCGGGCAGTTCTACCACGTCACCTACGACATGGAGACGCCGTTCAACGTGTGCGGCGGCCTGCAGGACAACTACACCTGGTGCGGTCCCAGCCAGACGCGCAGCCGCAGCGGCATCTCGAACGATCAGTGGTTCCAGATCCAGGGCGGCGACGGCTTCGAGGCGCAGATCGACCCGAAGGACCCGCGCACCATCTACGCGGAATCGCAGGACGGCAACATCGTCCGCATCGACAAGGTCAGCAACGAGCGCAAATCGATCCGCCCGATGCCGGCCAAGGGCGAGGCGCCGTATCGCTGGAACTGGAACACCCCGATCCTGATCTCGCCGCACGACAGCAACACCATCTACGTCGGTGCCAACAAGGTGTTCAAGTCGACCGACCGCGGCCAGTCGTGGACGGCGATCAGCGGCGAGCTCACGGAGAACACCGATCGAGAAGGCCTGTCGCTGATGGGCGTCAAGGCGGCAGAGTTCGAGATCGCCAAGCACGACGGCGTGCAGAGCTACGGCAACATCGTGCAGCTCGTCGAGTCGCCCAAGACGGCCGGCGTGCTCTACGCCGGCACCGATGATGGCAAGGTCCACATGACCCGCGATGGCGGCAAGACGTGGACGGACATCACCACGCGCTTTCCGAACGTGCCCAAGAACTCGTATGTGTCGCGCCTCGTGCCGTCCGCGCACGAAGTGAACGTCGTGTATGCGAGCTTCGACAATCACCGCGCCGACGACATGAACACCTATGTCTACGCGAGCGTGGACGGCGGCTCGAACTTCCGCTCGATCGGCGAGGGCATTCCCAAGGGACACGCCATCATGTCGATGGCGGAGGACCCGAAGAACCCGAACGTGCTCTATTCGGGGTCGGAGTTCGGACTGTTCGTGAGCCCGAACCGCGGCGGATCGTGGACGCGCATCAAGAGCAATGTGCCCACGGTGCCGATCCACGAGATCATCTTCCATCCGCGCGACAACGACATGATCCTCGCGACGCACGGCCGCAGCATCTGGATTCTCGATGACGCGACGCCGCTGCAGCAGTATCCCGAGGCGGTCAAGGCCGACGCGTTCCTGTTCGACATGCGCCCGGCGATGTACTTCAACCAGGCGAACGATCGCGGCTTCCTGGCCGACAAGCCGTTCTTCGGCAAGAACCCGAACTACGGTGCGGCGATCAGCTTCTACCTGGCGAAGAACCAGACCAACGTGGCGCTGCGCATTCGCGATGCCGCGGGCAACCAGGTGCGCGAAATCTCCGGCAACGACCTGCGCGACGCGCGTGGCGCCGGCGTCAATCGCATCTACTGGGATCTTCGTCACCAGCCGCTGGCGCCGCTCGCCGGTCAGCAGCAGGGCGGCGGTGGTGGTGGGTTCGGGGGCGGCGGCAACAACGGCCCCAACGTCCTGCCCGGTGAATATCGCGTGACCCTCGTGGTGGACGGCAAGGATGTGGCGACGAAGAACCTGCGCGTCAGCGGCGACAAGGACATGCCGATGTCTGATGCCGATCGCAAGACGTGGCACGACACCTCCCTCAGTCTTCACGACATGCAGCGCGTCGCGAACACGGCAGCCGAAGCCGTCAACACGCTCGCAGCGCAGTTGACCGCGGCCGAGGCGCTGCTGAAGACCGCCGCGAACGCGCCGGCGGCGGCGAAGGCGGCGATCACCGACGCAAACACCAAGCTCACCGATCTGCGTCGCCGGCTCGGCCTCAACCAGGGCGGTGGTGGCGGCGGCTTTGGCGGCCAGCAGGGCAACGTGCGCGGTCAGCTCGGCCAGACGAAGGGGCAGATCATGGGATCGACCTCGTTGCCGACGGCACAGCAGACGCGTGCCACCGTCGAGCTTCGCGACGACCTCGCCAAGGTAATCTCGGATACGAACGAACTGATCGCCGCTGTGCCGGCGATTTACGACGCACTTGGCGCATCGGGCGCAAAGCCCACGGCGCTGAAACCGGTCGGCCCGATGCCGGCCGCTCGCTAAGAGTTTCAAGTTTCAAGTTTCAAGTTGAGTTTAGAGTTCAATGAAATCGGAGATACGCATGAAACGACTTCTGATCGCTGGGTTTGCCCTCGCTATGTTGACTCCTGCCACAGCCAATGTGGACGCGCAGGGCAACTCTCTGAGCTTCTTCATCACCAGCAGCAATCCCGGAAAGGGAGCTGATCTTGGCGGCCTGGCCGGTGCGGATGCGCACTGCGCAGCACTGGCCAAGGCGGCGGGCGCGGGCAACCGCCAGTGGCGCGCATACCTGAGCACCACGGGTGCCGGTGGCGTCAACGCGAAGGACCGCATTGGCAGCGGGCCATGGTTCAACGCCAAGGGTGTGCAGGTGGCCGCCAACGTGGCCGACCTCCACGCCGACACCAACAAGCTGTCCAAGGAGAACTCGCTGACCGAAAAGGGCGAAGTGCTGAACGGCCGTGGTGACACGCCCAACATGCATGACGTGTTGACCGGTTCCAACCTGGATGGCACCGCGTCGACGAACACCTGCAACAACTGGACGAGCTCCGCGGAAGGCAGCGCCAACGTCGGACACCACGATCGCCAGGGTGGCGGCGCCAACCCGACGTCGTGGAACAACGCCCACGCGTCCAAGGGCTGCAGCCTCGAGAACTTGAAGGGCACGGGCGGCGACGGCCGCTTCTACTGCTTCGCAGCGAAATAGAGGTTCGGCGGCCTCTGATGCGGCGCCGTATGAAGCACAATAGGGGCCGCGATGACATCAAGCCCGAGGATTCCGTATGGTGGCAAAGCCACGGCGATCTTCGGGCTGATTCTTATCGTCATGTTCTGGCTGGGGACCACCCAGCGCGGCAACGCCGAAACCGCCGAAGCCCGGGCCAGCGAGCTCAGTAAGAACGCCAACC
This sequence comes from uncultured Acidobacterium sp., assembly GCA_964628295.1. GTDB lineage: Bacteria > Acidobacteriota > Vicinamibacteria > Vicinamibacterales > UBA2999 > 12-FULL-67-14b. Next base: position 18,294 of record CAZVLS010000008.1, on the reverse strand, counting down.
TCGCGCTCGCCCTCGACGTCCAGACCAAGCAGCTGCTTTCCGGCATCGACCAGTTCCTGCTGTTGATGAAGGATCAGTACGAAGGCGCCGGTCCGCGCATTCCGCTGCGCCGGTTGATGGCGCCGGCCTTCGCCTCTCAGGACTCGATTACCTTCATCGGGGTCACCGACGCGCAGGGCAACGTGGTGGAATCGGTCCGCGAGTTCGCGCCGACAAACATCTTCGACCGCGAGTTCTTCCAGGCGCACCTTCAGGAAGACATGCACAAGCTGCTGATCTCGTCCCCGGTCCTCGGGCGCATCAGCGGACGATGGACGATCACCCTCACGCGCCGCATCAACAGGCCGGATGGCGGCTTCGGGGGGATTGTCGCGATCTCGGTCGAGCCCGGATACCTCACCCAGTTGTTCGAGAGCACGAAACTTGGTCCCTCCGACGTGGTGTCGCTGGTGCTGACCAACGGCATCACGCTCGCGCGGCGTAGGGGCCAGGAGATCACGTTCGGAACCGACATCTCGAATTCGCAGTTGCTCGTGGAGCAACGCCTCCGGCCGATCGGCACCTATGTCGGCCCCGGCGGCGTGGACGGGCTGATGCGCATGTTCGCGTATCGCACCATGGAGGACTACCCGGTGATTGCGACGGTCGGCACCCTGCAGGCCGACGCGCTCGCCGCCGTCAACGCGCGCTGGCGCGTGTATTACACCGTCGCCTCGCTGATGAGCGTCATCATCATCGGGGTGGTCGCGGTCACCTGGCAGCTGCTGCTGCGGAACGACCGCGCCAACCACACGCTGCGCGAACAGGCCTCGCTGCTCGACAAGGCGCCAGATGCCATCCTGGTCACCGATCTCAATCGCCGGCTGACGTTCTGGAACAAGAGCGCCGAGCGGCTCTACGGATGGACGGCCGCAGAGGTCGTCGGCAGGGAGATCACCGGCCTGTTCTATCCGCACGGCGAGCCCAAGGAGTCGCGGCAGGCCTACGACGACGTGCTCGAGAAGGGCGAGTGGACCGGCGAACTGCAGCCCCACACGAAGGCCGGTCGCCGCGTGGTGATCGAAAGCCGCTGGACGCTGGTCCGCGACGCCAAGGGGCAGGGGCGCAGCATCCTGTCAATCAACACGGATGTCACTGATCGCAGGCAGCTCGAGCAGCAGTTCTACCGGGCGCAGCGTCTGGAGGGTATCGGCACGCTCGCCGGCGGAATCGCCCACGACCTCAATAACGTGCTGTCGCCGATCATGATGGGGATCGGTCTGCTGCGCGATCGCGTGCCCGATGACGAGAGCCGGGAGATCATCGAGACGATTTCGTCGAGCGCGCAGCGCGGCGCGGAAATGGTGTCGCAGGTGCTGTCGTTCGCGCGCGGCCGCGAAGGCAAGCGGGTCGAGATCCGCGCCGCCGATCTGATCAGTGACGTGGTGCGCATCGTGCGTGACACGCTGCCCAAGAACGTCGAGTTGGTCACGGACGTGGATCCCGCCCTGCCGCTGATTCTTGGCGATCCCACCCAGTGTCAACAGGTGCTCCTCAACCTGTGCGTCAATGCGCGCGATGCCATGCCGAACGGCGGCCAGCTCCGGCTGTCGGCGGGTCGCTCGACGATCGCGCCCCACCATGATGCGCACCCTGGCGAGCTGGCTCCCGGGGCATACATCGTGATCCGCGTCGATGACACCGGCGTAGGCATCCCTCCGCACCTGCTCGAAACCATCTTCGATCCGTTCTTCACGACCAAAGAGGCGGGGAAGGGGACCGGTCTCGGCTTGTCCACCTCGCAAACCATCGTACGGAATCACGGTGGACACATTCGCGTGTTCAGCGAGCCTGATGAGGGCGCCAGCTTCCACGTGTACCTGCCCGTTGCGCCCGCGATTGCCACCGCCGCGGCCGTCGCAATCAAGACGGAGGCCCCGCGCGGCAACGGACAGACAGTGCTGGTCGTCGATGACGAGGAGTCAGTGCGGAAGGTGATGAAGAGCACCCTCGAAAAATCCGGCTATCGCGTGCTGCAGGCCGCAAACGGCAGGGACGCGCTGACGACCTACAACGAATGCGGGGCGTCGATCGCTGCAGTCGTGATCGACATGACCATGCCGGTGCTTGGTGGCATGCCGACGATGCGCGAGTTGGTGAAGCTGAATCCGGAAGTCCGCATCATCGCCGCCAGCGGCATTCACGACAACGAAGCCACGGCCAAGTCGATTGGCCGGCAGGTGACGCATTTCCTGGCGAAGCCGTTCACCTCGGAAATGCTCCTGCGAGCCGTCGCCAGGGCCGTGGCTGGCTAGCGTCTAGACCGTGCGGTGCCTGCCGCCGACCGTCATGCGGTAGACCAACAACACCAGCACGGAGCCGACCAGCGCCATGATGAAGCCGGCGCTTTCGTTCTCCCCGTACATGCCCATCGCCCGTCCGACGAATCCGCCCAGCAGCGCGCCGACGATGCCGAGGATCATCGTCACGATGATGCCGCCCGGATCACGTCCCGGCATCAACAACTTGGCGATGGCGCCAACAACCAGACCAAACACGATCCATCCCAGAATGCCCATTTCGCTACCTCACTGCGGGGACAACAGCGTCCCCTCATGCCGTAGGTGAGCAAGCGATGTGCCAGCAGGAATGCGTGCCTATCGGTACGGGCGTTGCAACATCTGAGTGCGGGAGAGTACGAAATGCCACCGCAATGGAACAGCGCCGGCGTGCTTGGGGGACCGGAGCGGAGACACGCCGAACGTCGCGCGGCTGAGCGCGGCACGGCCGATCGCCGCAGGCGCGCGAACCGGCGCCGCATGAAAACCGCCGTGCTGGCGGCGGCCATGACGTCGGCCCCGCTGTCGCGCCCGGTCGTCGCCATCCTGCCGGCCACCAAGGTGATGCACCCGCAGGTCGACGTGCAGACGGAGTTCGTGGCGGTGCCGGCCAGCGAAGCCTACGACGAGATCATCCGGGAAGCCTCGGCCAAGTACGATCTCGATGCGAACCTGATTCACGCGGTGATGCAGGCCGAGTCCGCGTTCCATCCGTTTGCGGTGTCGCGCGCCGGGGCCGAGGGCTTGATGCAGTTGATGCCCGAACTCTCCACTGAGATGGGCGTCAGCAACGCCTTTGATCCGCGCGAGAACATCATGGGCGGTGTCCGCTACCTGAAGCGGCTGCTGACGGTCTACAAGGGTGATCTCGATCTCGCGCTGGCCAGCTACAACGCCGGCCCCGGCAACGTGGAACGCTACGGCGGCATTCCGCCATTTCGCGAGACGAAGAACTACGTCAAGACGATCAAGCAGATTCTCGCGGCGCGCAAGCGGTCGATGGACGCTGACTAGGCACGCGCTGGAGCATGAGGCAATCGCCGGACCGGCGTCGTGAAACTTCTCTGGGAATAGCGTTGCAGATTCGCGGATACTAAGCCGCGATGATTGTTGCAGGAGCGGTTGCGCAGGCGCTGGCCGACGCTGGTATCAAGAAGGCGTTCGGGTTACCTGGTGGCGAAGTCCTCGTCCTGATCGACGAGCTGAGAAAAGTCGGGATTGACTTCGTGCTGATGCGGCACGAAGCCAACGCAGGTATCGCCGCCGCCGTCTACGGCAAGATCAAGCGGCAGCCAGGCGTGGTGATTGCGACACTGGGGCCTGGTGCGGCGAACCTGCTGCTGCCCGTCGCCAATTCCTACCTCGATCAGGAACCGCTGCTGGCGCTCACCGCGCAGATCCCGGATGAATTCCCGGCCTTGCACACCCACCAGTTGCTGCCGCTGCGCGACACCTTCAAGCCGATGTGCAAGGTGTTCGAGGCGGTGACCCAATCCAACGCAGGCGATGCGGTCGGCAAGGCGATGGCCGCGTGCATCGATCGCCCCTACGGCGTGTCGTACCTGACGTTGTCGGCACGTGAGGCCACCAAGCCGGTGCTGATGATTGGCCGCAAGTACAGTGACGGGCCGCCGACCAGTCCCATGGCGAATCCTGCCGCCAGGGCCGCGGATCTGCGGGCCCGATGCGCCATGGCCAGCAAGCCCCTGGTCTTGATCGGCCTCGGTGTGGACTCGCGCCGGTCCGACGCCTTGCGACGCTGGCTGAACGAATGGCAGCTGCCGTTTGCCGTCACCCCCAAGGTGAAGGGCATCGTCGATGAAGCGAGCCCGAACTTCGTCGGCGTCATCAGCGGCATGGCCGCAGATGGATTGATGGTGGATGCGCTCAAGGCCTCGGACCTGTTGATTGGGTTCGGGCTGGATCCGGTCGAGATCGACAAGACCTGGCATGCCGAGCTCGATATCCAGTGGGTGCTCGAGGCGCGGAATGCGACGGATGTGGCCCCGAGCGACGCGCACCTGGTCAATCACCTTGCGCTGCTGGACGAGTTGGTCGCCGGACCACCACCGAAGAACTGGGGCCGGCCATTCGCCACGTTCCAGCAACAGCGCCGCGACCTTCTCAACGGCCGGCCCGGCGCTCCCGGTGCGATGTGGCCGGGCGACATCATCCAGGCGCTGGCTGATGCCGTCCCGTCGGAAACGATCGTCACAACTGACGTCGGCTCGCACAAGTACCTGTTTGGCCAGTTCTGGCCCAGCCATCATCCCGAGACCTTCTGGATGTCGAACGGCTTGTCGGGCATGGCGTATGGCTTGAGCGCGGCGATCGGCGCGAAGCTGGCGTGTCCGGATGTGCCGGTGCTTGCGGCGGTGGGTGATGGCGGCTTTTCAATGAACGCCCAGGAACTGGAGACGGCCGAGCGCATCGGGGCACCGTTCATCACCGTGGTGCTCGAAGACAACGCCTACTCGCTGATCAAGCTCGCCCAGGAGAATCGCAAGCTCGAGCCCTACCGCATGGATTTCAATCCGATCGATAACGTGAAGATGGCGGAGGCGTGCGGCGTCCAGGGGCTACGGACGTCAAACCCTGATGAGATGGCGTCCGCGGTCAAGCGCGCGGTCAGCGAGAGGAAGAGCTTGGTGGTCGCGGTTCCCGTGCACTACGCGGACTATAAGAAGTTATTCTGATTGAATGGCTCACCTGTTCGACCCGCTGACCATCCGCGGCGTCACGTTTCCGAATCGAGTGTTCGTCTCGCCGATGTGCGAGTACTCGAGCACAGACGGCTTCGCCAATGACTGGCACCTCGTCCACCTGGGCGGCCGGGCCGTTGGCGGCGCGGGCCTGGTGTTAACCGAGGCCACCGCCGTCACGCCTGAAGGCCGCATCAGCCCCGAGGATCTGGGCATCTGGAAGGACGAGCACGTCGAGATGCTGTCGCGCATCGTCCGGTTCGTGCACGCGCAGGGCAGCGTCGCGGGCACACAGCTGGCGCATGCGGGACGCAAAGCGAGCACGTATCGTCCCTGGAGCGGCCATGGCGCCGTGCCCGAATCTGAGGGCGGATGGGGCAATGTGCTGGCGCCGAGCGCGACCGCTTTCGCAGACAACTACCCAGCGCCGCGGGAGATGTCCAAAGCCGACATCGCTGCGGTCGTGCAGGCATTCGCGGATGCGGCCAGTCGCGCATTGAAGGCAGGATTTCGCGTGATCGAGATCCACGCGGCGCATGGCTACCTGATCCATGAGTTCCTCTCGCCGCTCAGCAATTCTCGAACCGATGAATATGGCGGCTCATTCGAGAATCGCACGCGCTTGCTGCGAGAGATCGCCATCGCGATTCGACGCGTGTGGCCCGAGCACCTGCCGCTGTTCACGCGCATCTCGGCGACGGATTGGACCGAAGGCGGTTGGGATGTCGATCAGTCGGTGGACACCGCGCGGCAGCTTAGGGCGGTTGGCGTTGATTTCATCGACTGCTCCTCGGGCGGCAACGTCGCTACAGCGAAGATCCCGCTCGGCCCCGGCTACCAGACTCCGTTTGCGGAACGCATCCGCCGCGACGCCGGGATCCTGACCGGCGCCGTCGGTTTGATCACCTCACCGGCCCAGGCCGAACACATCGTGGGATCGGGACAGGCGGACGCCGTCCTGATCGCGCGCGAGTTCCTGCGCGATCCGTATTTCCCGATGCGCGCCGCCCGCGAACTGGGCCAGGAGATCACGTGGCCGGCCCAGTATCTTCGCGCGGGTCCGCATGGTGCCAAACCTCGACGTCCCGTTTGATTGCCACTGAGACACCGAGGCACAGAGAAATGCCTGTAAGTCTTCGGCGATTGGTTGCGACCGGCCTTCGTCAACCTTGGCGCGTAGCGCTCCCCAACCAATCGCCGCGCTCTCTGTGTCTCTGCGCCTCTGTGGCGAATTAGTCTCTTATGGCAAAGCCCGAGAAAGAGCTGCTCGAGATCAATGGGAAGGAAGTCGCGATCTCGAATCCGAACAAGGTGTTGTTCCCGGATGCGGGCTACACGAAGCTCGATCTCGTGAATTACTACATCGCAGTCGCCGAGGGTGCGTTGCGAGGAGCCGGCGGGCGGCCCAACGTGCTCGTCCGGTATCCCAACGGCATCGGCCAGGAATTCTTCTACCAGAAGCGCGCGCCTGAATCGCGGCCCGAGTGGGTCGAGGTGGTCGCGCTCCAGTTTCCGTCAGGGCGAACCGCCGAAGAAGTGGTGCCGCGCGATGCGGCGACGCTTGCCTGGATGGCGAACCTGGCGTGCCTGGAACTCCATCCGCATCCGGTCCGGGCCGAGGAGCTCGATCATCCCGACGAGCTGCGCGTTGATCTGGATCCGGTGCCAGGCGTCGAATGGCGCCAGGTGCAGGACGTGGCCAAGGTGGTGCACGCCACGCTGGACGATCTCGGCCTGATTGGCTGGCCGAAGACGTCGGGATCGCGGGGGATTCACGTCAACGTGCGCATCCAACAGCGCTGGACGTTTACGCAGGTGCGACGTGCCGCCCTCGCACTGGCGCGAGAAGTCGAGCGGCGGGCGCCGGCGATCGCCACCAGCAAGTGGTGGAAGGAAGAGCGCCACGGCGTCTTCATTGACTTCAACCAGAACGCCAAGGACAAGACGGTGTGCTCGGCCTTCTCGGTGCGGCCGCGTCCCGATGCGCGTGTCTCGACGCCGCTGAACTGGGACGAGCTCGACCAGTGCGATCCGGCTGATTTCACGTTGAAGACCATGCCGGCGTGGTTCAAGCAACACGGCGATCGCCACGCCGGCATCGATCAGCATCCGTGCTCGCTCGAGGCGTTGCTCGAGTTGTCGGCGAAGCAGGAGCAGGAAGGGCAGGGCGACGCGCCGTGGCCGCCGCAGTATGCGAAGCAGCCGGGCGAGCCGACGCGCGTGCAGCCGTCGCGCAGGAAGAAGGCCGATCCCAGGTCCACCGGCACCGGTCGCCGGATCTCAAAGCATCCGCTGATCATCGTCGCGCAATCGGCCAAGAAGGACGAGGCGCTGGCGTCGCTCGACGCATGGAAGCAAGCCAACCCCTCGGTGGTGGAGCATCTTCAGGCGGCGGACATCCTGACCGACTCGATGCGGGGACGGTCGTCGGCGTGGTGGCGGATCCGGATCAACCTGCAGCACGTGCCCGAAGCCATTCGACCGGCGCAACCCGAGTTGCCGCCGATGCCGAATCCGTGGGCGGATGCTACTCCGGAGCAGATTGCGGTGTACCGCGAGATGCACCGAAAACGGCGGCAAGCTCGTAAGCCGGAGTAACGTCGAGCTGCGCATACGTGCAGTCTGATGGCGGCTTGTCGTCGCGCCATCTCAGGAACGTGGCCGCATGGCGGAAGCGATCGCCCTGCATGTGGTCGTACTTCACTTCGCACACGCGCTCGATCCTGAGCGGTTCCCACGAGAGGTCCTTGCCGGCGCTCCAGCGGCTCTGTCCTCCGGGCATCCGCTGCGGGCCTGCCGTCGCATCGGCGGAGGTCGGAGCTTCCGCCATCGCCCCCATCGCTTCTGCCCATTCGCGCCACGGGTGATTCGCCATCGCGTCCTTGCGCAGGGGCTCGAGTTCCTCGACGAGCTGCTTGCGTTTCGCCATCGTGAACGACGAGGTGACGCCGACGTGGTGCAGGCGTCCGTGATCGTCGAACAGCCCCAGCAGCAGTGAGCCGATGATGCCTGGATCCTTCTTGTGCCAGCGGAATCCCGAGACGACGCAGTCGGCGGTGCGCGCGTGCTTGATCTTGAACATCGCCCGCTTGCCGGGCTGGTAGGTGCCGTCTTCGGGTTTGGCGATGACACCATCGAGCCCGGCGCCTTCAAAGCGCTGGAGCCACTCGGTGGCAACCGCGTGATCGCGCGTCATTGGCGTCAGGTGCACGGGTGGCTCGACCGTCGCGAGCAAGGCCTCGAGGCGGGCGCGACGTTCGTGCTGCGGCCGGTCCATGATCGACTGGCCGTCGACCCATAACAGGTCGAAGCCGACAAACGATGCCGGCATCGCCTTCGAGAGCTTCTCGACTCGGGAGGCGGCAGGATGCAACCGGAGTTGAAGGGCGTCGAAGTTGAGCCGGCCGTCCTGCGCGATGACGATCTCTCCATCGAGCACGCATCCGGGCGGCAGTCGATCCAGCAGCGCCTGGTGCAGTTCCGGAAAGTAGCGATCGAGCGGTTTCAGGTCCCGGCTCTGGATGTAGACGTCGTTCTCCGAACGAAACACGAGCGCCCGGAACCCGTCCCACTTGGGTTCGAAGAGCAGTCCGCCGGTTGTGGGGATCTCGTCGGCGAGCTTGGCGAGCATCGGCTCGATGGGCGGCAGCATCAGGCCTACAGGCTAACAGGCGAACAGGCCGACAGGGAAATGCCTGCCGGCCTGTTGACTTCTTATGGACTGTTCGCCCGTAGGCCCGTAGGCCCGTAGGCCTTCCCTTAGAAACTCATCTGCATTCCGAAGCGCACGTAGCGGCCGTCCATGATCGCCAGCGGCGTCATCCACGCGTTGGTGCCGGTCGCCGAGTAGGTTTCGTTGACGCGGAGCACGGTGCCCGTGTTGAGGACGTTGAACACGTCGGCAAAGGCCTGGATGCGGCGGGTGCCGAAGCGGAAGTTACGGGCAAGACGCGCGTCGAGCTGGTTCTTGTAGTCGAGGAACACCGTGTTGGGCTCGGCCAGGTTGACCGAGATCGTGGTGCCGCCCGCGGTGGTGCCGACGATCGCCCGGCCGGCGATGGCGGCGGTGACGGTGTAGTTGGCGGCGACGCTCGGCCCCGGCTGCGCGATGAATGTCCCGCTCAACTGGAAGTCCCATGGCAACTGGTAGGCCGCCGACATCTTGAAGGTGGTGCGGAACGGCGGCGTGGAATCGCAGAAGCGCGCGGTGTTCGGGTTGTCGCGTTCGTCGCAGGTGATCGAGGCGCGGCGATCGGTGGTGATGCCGCCAAACAGCAGCAGCTTCTCGCGGCGCATGTTGGCGCTCAGCTCGATGCCGTTGTAGGTCGTGCTGTTGTCCGCGGAGTAGGTGCGCAGGTTATCCGTCGCCACGCCGACCTTGTTGGTGTTCAAGGTGTACATCTGGATGGGCTGACCCGACAGCGGGAGGCGCGTATCGCTCGGCGTCGAAATGTTGAACGAGGTCCAGTCCGTCACCGCGAGGTTGGTGTTGTCGGTGACGTCGAGGTTATAGAAGTTGCGGCGATAGTAGCCGGCCGTGACCGAGATGCGATCGGCGAGCTGATGCTGCACCGAGGCGCTGTATTCCCAGTTGTAGCCGCGCTTCAAGTCCGGATCCGGGCGGCTCGTGATCTGCCCGAAGTTCGACGTGCCGCCGATGACCTCGTTGAACTGGATGGCGCCGGAGGCATCGAGGATCGACTTGTTGCCGTCGAAGTCGACCCACGCGCGCGTCTGCGTGCTGTAGTTCATCGGGTTGAAGGTCTGCGCGAAGCCGGCGGCCGCCGACGCGATGTACTTGCTGGCGTTGGCCTTGAGCGCGGTCTTGCCGGTGCCGAAGACGTCATACGCCGCGGCGAGGCGGACCGACCAGTCGTTCCAGTTCGGCACGTTCGGGATCTCGGCGAAGGTGCGGGCCTGGATCCAATTGCCCGCGGCTGCCGACTGCGCGGGAACCAGCGCGTTGAAGTGGTCGAAGCGGCCGCCGAGGTTCAGCGTCAGGCGGTTGATGGTCCACGTGTCCTGCAGGAACACGCCGATGTCGCTCTTGACCTTCTGCTCCAACGTGGTCGGGCCGTTGCTGACGGCGACGGCGATCGGGCAGGGCAGCGCCGTGCAGGGAACCGGGTTGGTGGCGCTCGCGGGTGCGCCGAGCAGGCTCGCGTTCGTCACCAGCGTGTTGATCTGCGCGTTGGACGAGAAGGTGCGCGAGTTGGTGCCCCACTGCAGCGTCACGCCACCCTTGAAGGCGTGCGACCCGGTCACATAGCTCGCCGAGGCGGCGCCGCTGTAGGACTTGGTCCAGCTGGTGTAGGGCGGAATGGTGTTGCCGCAAGCGACGGAGAGGCGGTTGGTCGACTGCTCGAGCCGTGGCAGATCGCGCGGGCCGACCGTGGGACGGCAGTTCTGCTCGTAGTTCTGCGTGTAGTAGCTCAATCCGGCTTCGAGGTACAGCTTGTTGGTCGTGGTCTGGGTCCATTTCAACTGTGGCACCCAGCCAAGCCCGAACGCATCCGTGGACGCTTCAGGTGTGGTCGTCGGCAGCGTGTTGAAGCCGTTGTAGTCCTCGCCGTTGAACTGGCGATCCAGGTAGAAGCGGATCTTGTCCTTGGACGTCGCCTGCCACGTGATGCGGGTGACGGCGCTGTAGTTGCCCTGGGCCTGGCGGAATGCGCGCGTGCCGTCGGCGAATGACGAGCTGGGGACGTAGGTCTTGTTATCCTCGTACTTATAAGTGAAGTAGAACCACAGCTTGTCCTTCTTGATCGGACCGCCGATTGATGGATTGATCTGCCAGGTGTACGCGATGCCGGGCTTCGGGATGGCGGTGGGTCCGGTCTTCATCGCATCGGTGCGGTTGTCGGCTTGCAGGCCGCTGCCCGCGCCGTAGGCGAACAGCGTGCCCGTGAAGCGGTTGCCGCCATCCTTCGGCGTGCTGTTGATGCGCAGGCCGCCGTTCTGCATCTCGGCCGACTCGGCGCCGGTGGTGAAGGTCACCTCTTCGATCGCCGCGTCGTTCATGTAGAAGCCGCTGAACTGGCCGCTGCCGCACAGGTTGTTGACGCGCATGCCGTCGATGGCGATCACCATGTCGGCGGTGTTCGAACCATGCACGCTCATGCTGTATTGCCCGAGTACGAACGGTGTCACCGTCGTGCCCGGCAACAACAGCGCGCGGGCGGGCGTGTTGCGAATCGGCGTTGGAATCGCGTCAAGGATGTCGCGATCAATGACCAGCTGCGCGGTGTTGTTACTGACGTCCACGGTCGGGGTGCCCGACACGGTAATCGTTTCTTCAAGGGCGCCAACCGCCATCTCCGCGCTCACCGGAGCGGAGAATGTGCCCTGGATCAGGACGCCCTCGCGACGCACCGTCTTGAAGCCGGTGAGCGTGAAGGCAACGGTGTAGGAACCGGGTGGCAGGTCCGTGATGCGGTAGTTGCCCGAGCTGTCAGATACCGCGTGCCGGGTCTTCTCGATCAGCGCCGGACTCGACGCCTCGACGGTGACGCCTGGCAGCACGGCGCCGCTGGGATCCTTCACTGAGCCGGCAATGCTGCCCTGGGCTCGTGCGGCAGCTGGAAAAAGCAAGAGAGTGAGAGCCGCGAACCATCCAACGACAAGGGTCTTGCGCATCGATTCCTCCAGAAGGGGCCGATTGGTCGCAAAGCACGCTCTAGCGCCGGGGAAGGTAGCACCTGCCCCGCTATTGGTCAATCAGCATTTGTGAGGGATACCATGTAGGTGTTTCATGCCTGTCCGCCCGGAAATCCCGTCTGAAATCGAGGACTACCGCGACACGCGCTGGCGCCGCGAAGGGGCCCGACACGTGTCGACCGCGATCGAGGCCGAGCGATTCATTGAGCAAGTCGGCTTTGCGTCCTGCCTGACCGACTCGCGTCGCGCCGGTCCGTCGCTGTACATCGCGGTCTGCGGCCGCCGCGACGCGGTGATGCCCAGGAACGTGCAACGGGACGAAGAAGCATCCGCCACATGGCTGCTGAAAGACGACATCGTCCGTCGCGGCCAGGTCTATTACGGCAAGCTCGCGCGAGGGAAAGCGACTTTCATCGCGCCGCGCATGGTCCCGTATTTCAACGCGGTCTGGGGGCTGAAACGGAGTGACGAGAAGACGACGTTGAGCCGCAACGCCCAGAAGATTCTCAAGGTGCTGCGCAAGGAATGGGAGATGGCCACGTCGGATCTGAAGAGCGATTCCGGCGTCAAGGATCGGAAAGCCTTTACCGCCGCGCTCGACGAGCTGCAGGCTGCGATGCTGGTGATTCCAGAGGGCGTCTACTACGAACCCAAGTTCACGTATATCTGGACGCTCGCGGTATCGCGATTCCCCGATCAATTGACGAGGCGCATCAAGCGCGACGCGGCGGTGAAGGAGATTGCACGCTGCTTCCTGCAGAACGCCGGCCTCACCATTCCGGGCGAGCTGGCGCGCGTCACCGGCCTGTCACGGGCTGAAGCCGGTCTCGGCAACCGCGCGCTGGTCAGAGAAGGGTTTGCGACGATGTTGGCGCCGGGGTGGTACCAGCTGCGCGACGGTGTGACGCCGGGAGACGTGGCATGAGGCGGCCCGTCGAGGACCGGCCGTTCGATCTGGTCCGTGAGATCGGGCTGGCGATGCCCGATGTGAAAGAGGAGATCAAGTACGACGGCTCACCAGTGTTGAAAGCCGGTGGGAGCTTCATGGCCGGGATAGCGACCGACGAGTCGGCGGAAGCGGATTCGCTGGTCGTGCGATGCGAGATCGATGATCGCGAGCTGTTTATTGAGGAAGCGCCGGAGACGTATTACGTCACTGACTACTACGAACGCTATCCCGTGGTGCTCGTCCGCCTTGCAGAAGTTGACGAAGCCGCGCTACGCGATCTGCTGTCGGTCTCGCGCAAGATGGCGCTGAAGAAGCGCCGCTAGTAGGTCTTGCCGCGCGTCGCGAGCAGCCGCGTCGCCTCGGCCAGGTCGATGTCCGCGATCAGCAAGCCCGCCTGCCCGTAGGGCTGATGCACCAGCAACGTTCCATCCGGCCTCACCACCGCCGACGTTGTCGGGGCCCCGTCCGTCGCGTAGTTCACGGTTGCGAAAAAGCAGGTGTTCTCGGCGGCGCGGCAGAGCGCGGCCTTTTCGTGAAAGCTGTTCCTGGGATCCGCGAACGACGTTGGCCGGAAGCTGTCGCCGTCGGCCCAGTGAAAGTGCGGATGAAACACGATCTGCGCACCGCGCTTCACCGGCCACCGAACCGTCTCGGGGTAGCGCCACCCTTCGTGGCAGATCGCCACGCCGAACGTCACGGCGTCCGTGGCGAAGACCTTGCGGTCGCCTTCGGCGATGACATAGATGCCTTCCTCAGACGGATCGACTTGCGTCTTGTCCTGGAACCCCGCGATGGTCCCATCGCGATTGATCACCAGCGCCGTGATGACGAGTCCACGGTCGGTGACCTTCTCGGTGCCGAGCACCACCGCGACTTCTGCTGCTTTCGCGGCCCTCGCGATCGCCGCCCACGCGCGCTCGAGAAATGCCGGATCGGGAGGCGTCCGGTTGCGGGTCGCCGTGCGATAGCCGGGCACATAGCACTCGGGAAAGCAGATGATGCCGGCGCCGGCGGCGCCCGCGCGGGCGATGGCGTCGACGCTACGCGAGACAGAGTCGTCTGGGCTTGATGGGTATTCGAGGTTTGCGAGCGCGATCCGCGCCTTTCGCATAGCGCTGCAAGTGTACCGCAATCGAAACTCCCGGGACTGGGCGGGTGTCTCCTCTTGACATCCCAGAGGGCGGGCCAGTACTCTCCTCTATACATCCCAGAGGTAAAGTCTCCAATGCCCGAGCCCGAGTCATCCATCCTGCAAGGCACCCTCGACCTGATGGTCTTGAAGACATTGGAGCAGCTCGGCCCCCTCCATGGTTACGGCATCGCGCTCCGGATCGAGCAGGTGGGTGAGCGTGCCCTGATCGTTAACCAGGGGACCGTGTACCTGTGCCTCGTGCGTCTGGTCCAGAAGAAATGGATCAGCGCCGAGTGGGGCGTGTCCGAGAACAATCGCAAGGCGAAGTTCTATTCCCTGACCGCGGCGGGGCGCAAGCAGCTCAAGGCCGAGACCGAGAATTGGGAGCGCGTTGCCGGCATCATGGGCCGGGTGTTGCACCCACAGACGCGAAGCTAGCCATGCGCGCGTTCTTCCACACGATGGCGGCCCGCATCCGCGGATATCTCCGCCCGGGCGGCGCTGAATCGGATTTTGACCAGGAAATTGCCGCTCATCTCGAGATGGCGGAGGAAGACGGCCGTCGTCGCGGCCTGACGCCTGAGCAGGCGCGCCGGGCTGCGCGCGTGCAGCTGGGCGGAACCGCGCAACTGAAGGAGTCGTGGCGCGAGACGAGCGGACTGGTGTGGCTGGACGGCTTCGCGCTCGATGCGAAGCTGGGGCTTCGCATGCTCCGCCGGTCCTGGGGCCTGACGCTGGCCGGCGGCCTGGCCATGACGGTCGTCATCACGATCGCCGCGGTCGTGTTTGTCTTCCTCGATGAGTTCATGGGCCGCACCGCGCCGCCCCTCGACGAAGGTGACCGCATCGTCGCGCTGCAGAACTGGGATACGGCGGCGCACCGGCGCCTTGCGCTGTCACGCCAGGATCTCGAGCGATGGGGCACGACGCTGCAGTCGGTGCAGGACCTCGGCGGATTTCAGACGGTCGAACGTCGCATGATCGCCGGCGGCCGTCCGGCCGAGTGGGTGCGGGTGGCTGAGATGAGCGCGTCGGGCTTCAAACTGGCGCGCGTGCAGCCGCTGCTTGGGCGCTGGATTTCGACGTCAGACGAAGAGGCTGGTGCGCCTTTGGTCGTGGTGATTGGCCACGACGTCTGGGAGTCACGATTCGGGTCCGATCGTCGCGTCATCGGTCAAACGGTGCGGCTTGGTGACAGCACGCACACGGTGATCGGCGTGATGCCCGACGGATTCGCGTTTCCGGTCAATCACCGGTACTGGGTACCCCTCGGTTCGCAACGGCCTGGATTTCTGAAGGCTTCACCAGAGGGCGCAGCGTTTGCGCGCCTCGCGCCTGGTGCCTCACTCGAGGGCGCGCAGGCGGAGCTTGCAACGGTGGGGTTGCTGCCCGTTCCGACGCCGCAAGTGAATGGCGACACGCGCCGGCCACGAGTCGTGCCTTATACCTTTGCATTCACCGATGACGTGGAACGTGGAGAGCTCATCTGGCAGCAGCGCGTCATCCTGCTGCTGATTACCTTGTTGCTCGTGCCGCCGTGCCTGAACATCGCGATCTTGATCTACGCGAGAACGGTGACGCGACAGGAAGAGTTCGCCGCCCGCTTCGCACTTGGTGCGAGCCGCGGCCGGATCATCGCGCAGTTGTGCGTCGAGGTGCTCGTCCTGTCGTCGGTCGCAGGCGTCACGGCGCTGGCCCTGACGCGCCCGATCCTCACGCAAATCGGCGACATCATCAAGCGTTTCCCGTCACTTGGAGGCTCGCTGCCGTTCTGGGTCACGTTCGACTTCTCGTGGCGCGCGGCCATTTTTGTCGGCGGCCTGTCGGTGTTGGCCGCATTGCTGGCCGGACTCCTGCCGGCGCTGCAGGCCACTGGCCGTGTCTTGCCGATTGCCCTGCGAGCGATGGGCAGCCGCACCGGCGTTCCACTCGGCGCCACGTGGACGGCGTTGGTTGTTGCGCAGGTTGGTCTCGCGTTGGCGGCGTTGCCCTCGACGATGGAGATGGCGTGGGGGCATTTGCGGCCGTCAGTTCTTGGACCCGGATTCGCGGCGCATGAATATCTCACCGCCGAGCTCTCGGTCAGTCCTGATTCCGTTCCGACCGCCGATGCGGATCGTGACGCGCTTGCCTCGCGCATCCAGGCCGCTCAAGCCGACGCGTATCGGCGTTTCGAGGCGGAACTCGGCGCATCCCAGGTCTCGTTTGCATCCGCGGTGCCTGGCGCCGAGCCGACGCTGTTCGTCGAGTTGGAAGAGGCGACAGTGGGCGAGCGACGCGTCAGGCGCTACGTCAAGGTGAACCAGGTTGATCGCGCCTTCTTCGACGTGTTCGATGTCTCGCCTCTGGCGGGTCGAGTGTTTGGCGCTGGTGACTTCGTCGGCCCGTCCGCTGTGGTGGTCGATCAGACCTTCGTCACACAGGTGATTGGCAACGGTAACGCCAGGGGGCGGCGCATCAGGCCGATACCCGCGCCGGGAACGGAGCCCGGCCCGTGGTTTGAGATTGTCGGTATCGTGCCCGATCGTCCGGCGAACACCTCGCACGGTCGCATGTATGTGCCGGCATCGGCCGGCGCGTTTGCCGGCGGCGGTCCGATCCGGATTGCCGCGCGCGCCGGTCGCGATGCCGCGCAGACCACGCGAACGATCCAGGACCTCGGCACCCGTCTCGATCCAGCGCTGCGCCTTGATGCCGTCCGTCGTCTTGATGATGTGCTCGAGGAGACGCACACCTCGAGCAACCTGACGTCCTATGCGCTCGCGATCGTGACCACGAGCGTGCTCGTGTTGTCAGCGGCCGGCTTGTATGCGTTGATGTCGTTCACGGTGACGCTGCGTCGACGGGAGATTGGGATTCGAACTGCTCTCGGTGCGCGCCAGGGAAGACTGCTGGCGAGCATCTTCGCGCGCGCGATGTGGCAGATTGGCGCCGGCCTGGCCGTCGGCGCATCGATCGCATTGTTCCTGCACAGTCGGATGAACATCGAGATCGAGGGGGGCTGGCACATCCCGGGCATCCTGCCGGTGGCCGCGTTGTTCATCATGGCGATCGGCGTGCTCGCGGCCGCGGGTCCTGCGCGAAAGGCGATTCGTGTCGATCCGACGGAAGCGTTGAGAGACGGCTAGGGGTGAATTGGCGCGTCCGGCAGGACTCGCACCTGCGACCCCCGGCTTAGAAGGGACGCCGATTGGGCCGCCGCGCTGTCCTTCGCAGGAGAATCGCACACTTCTCGAACGAATTCGAGTTGCCAGTACAGGCTCAGGGGCTGCGCTTCAGGGTGAGGGGCGCCAGGAACAAGAGGGTCCTCCATTCGGTATGATGAACGGCAAGGTCTGATGTCCACTTCAACCGTTACGGCGTCCGATCGGAGACGATTCACAGGCGCGCGTGAGCGTGGCGATGAGGACAGGCGTGCGCCGAACGCTGTCGTAGAAGCGACGTACCTGAAGGATGCGGATGCCATCGAGGTGGTGTTCCGTGGCGGGATGATTCTCACGATACCCTGCATCCAGGTTCCTATCCTGGCGAACATCCGACGGTCCAAGCTCGCGAGCGTCACGGTGTCACCGGCCGGCGACGCGCTCTCGTGGCGGTCACTCGATATCGATATCGATGTTCAAGGGTTGATCGACGCACTATTCCGGAGCGGCAACAGAGAGACCGTGGCAGAATAGCGATCATCATGCCTGTTTCGAAGATCACGGTGACGCTCCCGTCGGACCTCGAAGCCTTCATTGATGCACGTGTCGCTGCCGGCCGATTCGCGACCCCGGGTGACGCCGTCCGCGAGGGGCTGCGACTTCTCGAGGAACGTGAGCAAGAGCGCGATGCGGTCCTTGGGGAGTTACGCCAAGAGATCGAAGTCGGTGTGGCGGAGGCAAAGGCCGGCCAGTTGCGTGACGGCAGGACGTTCTTCGAGGAACTGAGGCAGAAGGTTCGTTCGGCCTCATGAGCGATTTCGTCCTCACGCCGGCCGCCCAGGCCGATGTGTTGAGGATCATCGATTTCTTGGAAGGCGACAATCCAAGCGCAATTCTCAAGGTCGTCGATGCCTTCGACGACGCCATGCAACTGCTCGCTGAGAATCCGATGATCGGTCACATCAGACGGGATCTCGCTGGCGATGATGTTCGCTTCTGGCCAGTCAAATACCTGATCGTGTACCACCCGGAGACCACACCGCTGCAGGTCGTGCGCGTCCTACATGGCAGGCGTGATCTCAAGGCCCTCCTTGCCGATTAGATTCGATTAACAGCCCGGATAATCAACAAGCAGGAGCTGCTTGATTCCGGCACGCCTGACATCGAAGACAGTCAGGCCCGTCTCCGGCCTGCTCCTGCCGTCGCGCAAACTCACGAGAGGATTCGAAATACACGTATTCCCCGAGTTCGTCCCTGAGACTCGCACTGTCTGGCGGCGACCGAAGGTCGGCGCCGATTGAGCCCGAGACTGGCGGACGCAGCCAATTTGGCGCGCAGCGCTCAAATTGGCGCGTCCGGCAGGACTCGAACCTGCGACCCCCGGCTTAGAAGG
>CAZVLS010000007.1:0-230206 GCA_964628295.1 uncultured Acidobacterium sp. | reverse complement strand
AGCGAGGTGAGACATGAGGCTAGTGATTCGGGTGGGCAAGTGAAGTTGTCCTTGCGGCGCCTGACTCACTCGCCTCACCCGCAACAGTTTCTTACTTCTCACTTCTCGCTTCTCACTTCTCACTTCTCACTTCTCACTTCAGTACGTCACTCGCACTCTGTACTTCAGCACCGCATTGCCGTCCGCCGCGACCGGCACCTTGAACTGCAGCGACGATGACGAGCTCTTCGTCCACGTGTGCGACGACGAGATCATTCGCCATGTGCCGTTGACCGGTTCGTTGACCTCCACGTTGATGCCGCTGCCCTTGTGGTTGCGTAGCGTGATTTCGTATTCGAATTCGTAGACATTGACGCCGATCTTCTCGTAGTCGGTTTGCCTGCGTTCGCACACCACGTCGAACGCATTGCCGATCTTCACATTGAGCGTCTCATCCTTCGGCGTGTGATCGATGCGATCCTCGCCTACGAACTGCACGCCGCCCTTGGCATCCTGCTGGTAGACGCGGAGGACACCGGCCGGCATCGGCATGCCCAGGCCGCCCTTCTCTTCGTTCTTGAACTCGTAGAACACCTGCACGCTGTCCTTGAGCGGCGAACCGGGGTGCATCTGGTTGCGGTAGTAGTAATGCTGGCCCTCGACGACGTAGCGTTTGATCACCGGCACGCCGGTGCCTTCGAGCAGGCTGACCTGCTTGGTCTGCGCGTTGTTGATCGACGTCTTTCGGCCCATCGTGTAAAGGTGGTAGTCCGAGAACGCCTCCTGGGTCATCGAAGACTCCGCCTTCATTTCCCGAGCCGCGGGTGCGGCCATGTCCGACATCCGGTTGAACTGCTGGCGCACGCGATTGAGATCGCCGGCCACGAGCTGCAGCTTCGTGTTCCTGAAGGCCGTGCCGCTGTGGTTGGTCAGCGTCACCCAGCCGTTGAGATCCGCCGCCTTGTCGTCACGCCCGACCGTGAGCACATAGTCCGCCGCCCACGACAAGCTCTTCGCCAGGTACGACGCTTCTACGCGGTGCTTCACGGCGCCGTCGTTCTGGACCGTCCAGATCAGCGTTGGGCGTGAATACAGCGTGTCGGGGAGTTCGGGGAAGCGGATGTGATCAGCACCAAGGCCGGTGACGATCTCGCTGCCGATCTTCCACACCGGGCCGTTGTTGTAACTCAGGAGCGTGGCCTTGACCTCCTCCTGCCGCGTTGATCCGCCTTCAGTTCGGTTGCGCATCAGCGTGACTTCTCGGCCGACGTATTTCCGCAGCAGCTTGTCCGGATCGAGCAGGTCGTATTCGTAGTTCTGCTCGAGCACGCTCACCTGTGAGGGTTCGGTGAGCGATCGGAAATGGACTGTCGCGGGATTGACCGTGGCCGCGATATCCATGAAGCGCAGGTTGCCCGTGCCGCGCGCGAGCTGCAGGTTGCGCACATCGCGGACCAGCGCGAGGTCGGAGTTGTAGACGGTGATCGAGACTTCAGCTTGATCGTTGAGTGTGGTGGTCTGATCCTGACCGGCCTCGGCCTCAACGACCGGTGGCGCCGCTGCGCCGGTCAGGCTGATGGCGCCGGCGAGTAACGCGATGGCGAGCACTGTGCGTACGAGCATTGCGACCGTTCCTTCCGACGAAGTTGATTTTGGGGTCAGACCCCGAAATCAGCCGATCGGCGCTGTGGTCGGCCGTGATTGGCCCTTTCCTTGAGAACGGGGTCGCCGGGATTTCTTGCAGATATCGGAAATCAGGCCTGATCTATCGCCATGTGCGTCCGCCATCGTCAGTTCGGAAGGAGCGGCCGGCGGCATTGACGACGGTCGCGGAGCGGGCGTCACTGGCTGAAATCGAGCGAAGGGTCCCGGCATTGCGGATCTCAACCCGGTCGAATCGCGCGCCGTCTGTTGTGAGCAGGACCTCGCCCCTTGTGCCAATCAGCCAGCAAACATCGCGAGAGGGCGACGTCCCGGCTGTCAACGTCGTTTCGCTGAAGACGGCAACCAACGACCAAGTCAAGCCACTGTCACTACTCACTTCGATGGAATCCTGCGAGATCCGCCATCGGCGTGAAGGGTCGGGCGACACAATCTCCAACGGCCCGGCGATTGCCTGGCTTCGCTTCAATGCCGAGATGGGCGGAGAGGGAGCCGCCGCGGTCGCCGGTTCTGCGGCGGCGGCTGGGCGCGCGGCTGGGGGCTCTTCGTTCAGCTCTTTCGCAGTCGCGTCGACCCGCGCTTGATCGGCGGATTCTGCCTTCTTCGCGCTCTGGCGCGATTCCAGACTGTTGCTATTTGGCGCCGCCTTCTTTTGAGCGTCCGCGAGTGTGTCCGCTGGAGTGCTTGGCGGCGGAGGCGGAGTTTGCGGTGCGGCAGGGTTTGCGGTCTCGGCCTTCATCTCTGTCGCCGCAGGCTGTGGGGGAGCGACCGCGATCTCCTGCTGCTCAGGGACGACCATCCAAATCGTCACCGCCGCTGCGCCCGCCGCGAGCGGTGCCATCCATTTCCAGAATGCCCACGCGCTTCGCGACTCGAGGTCCTGCGCCGCGTCGGCTTCTACAACAGCGGCCTGGGTCGGATTTGCTTTGAGTGTGAGGGCCACAAGTTCCTGGCAGCGCGAGCAACCGGAGACGTGCGTTTCCATGGCGGCCATAGTGGTCGCATCGAGGCCGCCGTCTTCCCATGCGGCCAGCATCTCGGCGTCGAGACAAGCATTCCCTTGTGACGACGTCGTGCGGCGCAGCTGGTGCTTCAGCGCGTCCTCGACGATCTTGTCTCTGTCGCGGCTCAACGGGGTTCCTCACTCATAGAACGATCGCCCGCGGATTTCTTGCGTACCTGCTCCGTATCCAACCACTCCGCCAGGTCCAGATTGCCCGCATCGTCTACCAAGCTCGCGAAGCATTCCTCGATTTCGGCGGGTGAGAAATGATGCGAGCCAGCGAGCCGCCGCTCAACATCGCTGCGAATGTCGCGCCTCGTCCGTGCGAGTTGTCGGGAGACGGTCGCTTCGTGCTCACGCGTCAGCTTGCCGATCTGCGCGAGCGTCATCTCCTGCGCATAGTAGCAGGCGAGGCGCAGCCGATCGCGGGGGGCGAGCGCGGCGATGGCGGCGGCAAGCGCGGTCCTGAAGGCCGATACATATCGCGCGCGGTCCGGGTTCGGCGGTTCGGCGCGTGGCGCTGACGAGCGCTGGTCTTCGTCCGGCAGCGGTTCGAGCCGCTTCGATTCGCGATGCCGATCGATAAAGCGCTGCGCCACGACGGAGCGCAGCCACGTCGCGAGGCTGCTGCGTCCATGAAAGTATCGAAACACCGACTGGCGGATGCCGTCCTTCTCACGAAGGCCGAACAACTCTGCATACAGCGCATCCGCAATGTCGCGCGCGCCGCCATTCGGATCCATCGCATCCGCAGCGCGATACATCGCCGGGCGGAACTCGGTGACGAAATGATCCCAGGCGCTGTTCTTGCACATGGCGCACGCGCAGGCCAGCGCCAGATCCGCGAGATGAAGGGTGTCGAAGTAGCGGTCGAGTTCGGCGTCGGACGGCAGGTGTCCGCCGTGCGCCTTTTCCGCGCTGCGTTCGAGCGCGTTGGTCAGCACTTCGACCGGCAGTTTCCAGCGGCCCGCCTCGGCCTTTTGGTAGAGCCGCTCCGCGCGTCGCGCGTCCATCGCTCATCCAACTATACCGTCGGCATGAGCGAATGATGGACGCGCCGGGTGCGGCTGACTAGGCCTTGGTGAAGACGCGGTTGCCGCCAGGGATATTCGAGATCGGCAGCGGAATCCCGCCGTCGCACAAGTACGGAGTCGAGAATGGCGTGAACGTTCCCGAGAGGGAGTTGCCGGAAATCTGTCCCGAGAACGAGTCCGCACCCCGGCAGGTCAGCTGGTCGCCGAAGGCGCGAACCACCATCGTGACCTGGAAGGTGAGTGCCACGCTGGTGCCGGAGGCGCTGCCGGTGACCGTGCCGGTGAAGGTACCGACGAGGCCCCCGAAATCAATAGTGTTCGGTGCGAGAGTGCCCGTGACCGCTGACCCGTTGGTGCTAAGGGTCATGAAGGCCGTGCCGCTCTCGTTCCAGGTGCCGGCCAAAGTGGTATTCGTGGGCGTCGTCGGTGCCGCCGGCGTGGTTGGCGCGGTCGTGGTCGGTGTCGTGGGTGTGGTCGCCGTCGTCGTGGTGCTGGTCGAGGCCGTGCTGGTCGTGCTGGACGGCGCCGTGGGGGACCCGCCGCCGCCGCCGCACGCGGCAAGAGAGCTGGCGCAGATCAGAACAGAAGCGATTCGCATGCGTTGCATCATGGAGGTATGGACGGACGGTCGCTGAGTTTTCCCATCGGCCCAATGGTAGGATTCCCGGTCTCAGGAGTTTTCATGACCCGTTTCCTATCGTTGACCGGACTTGCCCTTCTTCTTGCGGTCGCCGCGCCTGCCCGGTTGCCGGCACAGACCGGCGCTGATGCCGCCCTGATCCAGAAAGCCCGCGCCATTCACGATCGGGTCATCGCCCTTGATACGCACGACGACATCGACCCGTCGAACTTCACGCGCGAGAAGAACTACACGCAGCGCCTCAACACGCAGGTCAACCTGCCGAAGATGAAGGAGGGCGGCCTCGATGCCTCCTTCTTCATCGTCTACGTGGGCCAGGGGCCGCAGACCGAAGCCGGCTACGCCGATGCGTACAAACAGGCGGTCGCGAAGTTCGATGCCATCCATCACCTCACCAAGGAGATCGCCCCGGCCGAGATCGAGTTGGCGCTGACGGCGGACGATGTGCGGCGGATTGCGAAGACCGGCAAGAAGGTCGCGCTGATCGGCATCGAGAACGCGTACTCACTGGGCACGGACCTTGGGCGCGTGAAGGAGTTCTACGACCGCGGTGGCCGCTACATGTCGCTCGCACACAACGGCCACAGCCAATTCGCCGACTCCAACACCGGCGAACGTGACGGCAAGTGGCAGCACAACGGTCTCAGTGATCTCGGCCGCAAGGCGGTTGCCGAAATGAACCGCTGGGGCATCATGGTCGACGTCTCGCATCCCTCGAAGGCCGCGAACCTGCAGGCGATTGCGCTGTCGAAGGCCCCGGTGATCGCGTCGCATTCGGCGGCGCGCGCGCTGGCCGACCACAGCCGCAACATGGACGACGAGCAGCTCGAGGCGTTGAAGAAAAACGGCGGCGTCATCCAGACCGTGGCGTTTGCCAGCTACGTGAAGATCAACAAGCCGGATTCACCGGAGCGCGCGGCCGCCGTTGCGGCGTTGCGCAAGGAGTTTGGCCTGCCTGCCGCCGGCGGCGGCCCCGGTGGCGGCGGTGGTGGTGGTGGACGTGGCGGTGGATTGAACGCGCTCGCGCCTGACCAGCGCGCGAAGTTCGACGCGCGCATGGCGGGGATCGACAAGAAGACCCCGGCCGATCCGCGCGCGACCGTCGCGGACTTCGTCAATCACATCGACTACCTGGTGAAGAAGATCGGCATCGATCATGTCGGCATTTCCTCGGACTTCGACGGCGGCGGTGGTGTCGTTGGCTGGAATGGCGCCGAGGAAACCTTCAACGTCACGCTCGAACTGGTGCGCCGCGGCTACACCGAGGAACAGATCGGCAAGATGTGGAGCGGCAACCTGCTGCGCGTGATGGCCGAAGTCGAGAAGGTCGCCAGGCAGATCCAGGGGCAGAAGTAAGGGTGCCTCAGCTGCGTACGGGGCCGGCGGCGCCCGCGGTCACCGCGGAACTCCAGGAAGCGATTGATTTTCACAAGGCCGTGCTCGCCGAAGGGGCGAAGGCTCTGGTCGGTTACGACACTGCGAAGGCGATCGCCAACATTGTCCTGCTGTCGGAGATCCCGACGACGTATGACAAGCGATCCGAACGGCAGGTCAACGCCGGCAACCTGCTCCTGCGCGGTGTGCCTGGCGTCGGCAAGACGTTCTTCGGCGTGATTCTGTCCGCGATCAGCGACGCCAAGTTCGCGCGCATCCAGGGCCGCGCCGACCTGCAGCCGACCGAGGTCGTCGGATTCCAGATGATTAATCCGTCGACCGGGCAGCTCGTCACGGAGTTTGGTCCGATGGCGTCGGCCGAGGTGATCCTGCTCGACGAGATCAACCGCATCCCGCTCAAGTCACAGAGCGCGTTCCTCGAAGCGCTGCAGGACCGTACCATCACGGTCGGCAAGGATACCTACGACCTGCCGGTGTTCAGCTTCGCGATCGCGACCATGAATCCGGTCGAACTCGGGCAGGGCACGTTCCCGCTATCCGAAGCCGCGACCGATCGCTTCGCGGCGATGGTCAACATTGGCTACCTCCCGCCGGAGGAAGAAGAGAAGCTCGTCAACTTTGACTTCAAGCAGGTGCGGCTCCAACCGTTGCTGTCGAAGCAGCGCATTATCGAGCTCCGCGCCCGCATCAACGAGCAGGTGTTCCTGCACGATCGGCTCGGCCGCTACATTCAGCGTTTGGTGGCGGCCACCCGTCCCTACAACCCGGATACCGATTGGAAACAGCATTCGCCGTCCGATCTCGTGGAAAGCGGCGTTGATCTCGGTGCCTCGCCGCGCGCGATCATTTGCTGGAGCCGCCTTGCCAAGGTGTGGGCGCTCCTGCAGCGCGGACGCGCCGAGGTGTTTCCGGAAGACATCCAGGACCTGGCTCCGTACGTGCTCGGCCATCGCATCTGGCTGGGCCCGCACGCGGCTGCCCATGGGCTCACGTCCGACGAAGTCATTCGCGACGTCATTCGACACGTTCCCATTCCATGAGACGCCTCACTGACGGGAGCCGGGGGCCGGCAACCGGGATCCGGCTCACCCTTCTTCTTGCGCTGATCATCGGCGCCGCTCCGACTGCCGCCCAGCACGAACATGGCGTGCCTGCAAAGAGCGCCCAGGCCCCGGCATCGCGGCTCCCGGCTCCAGGTTCCCAGCTGCCGCCAAATCTCGGCTGGGAGCCGATCCGCTGCTGGCGCCAGGTGAGCGCCGGCGCCGTCACGATCGGCGAGTCATTCACCGTCGTCCTGACATGCGCCGTCTATGAAGGTGACAACGCGCAGGTCGTGCCGGATGAATCGCGACTCGGTGTCGCGTCGATCCAGATGGCGCCGTTCGAGATCCTGGGCGGTTCGCATCCGCCTGATGTGCATCGCGGCTCCAGGCGATTCTTCCAATACGACTACCAGCTGCGCATCATCAGCCCCGACGCGCCAGGCAGCGACACGAACATTCCGCCGCTGACGATCTCGTACCGCATTCACAGCCGCGTCGGCGCGGCGGCCACGCTCGAGGGACGCGACCTCTCCTATCTGCTGCCGATGATGCCGATCAAGGTGCTGTCGCTCGTGCCGGCGGATGCCGTGGATATTCGTGATGCGGCAGAGGCCAGCCTTGGCGCGGTCGAGTCGCTGCGGTTTCGATCGAGCCTGTTCAATGTCCTCGCCATCACCTTTGGCGCGCTGGCGTCGGTGATGGTGGTGCTGGCGCTGGTGCCGCTGGCGCGTTCGAAACGCGCAGAAGAAACTGTCGAGGCCGGCCGTGTGCCCGATCGCGCGATTCTGTCACGCGTGGTTGCCGAGCTGGGTGACGTGCAATCGCAGGCGGCCCGCGACGGCTGGAGCGAGGTGCTGGTCTCGCGCGCCGTGTCGTTGATCCGCGTGGTGGCTGCGGCGGCGATCGAGCAGCCGATCAGCCAGCGCCCGGTTCCTGCTGACGGATCTGCGCAGGACGGACGGCTGGCCGTGAAGCATGGCAGCGTCCGCCCGACGATCGCCTCGGTATCGAGTTCAGTGACGGCCGATGATCTGGCGCGTGCCCGCGACGAACGCACCGCAGGATTCTCGACGACTCGACTGCAGCAACTCGAGCACTTGCAGGACGGCCTGTCCGCAATGACCGCGGCCTTGTATCGCTCCGGGGCAACGATCGACGGTGCATCACACGACGAGGCGGTGCGCCATGCCATTGCCGTGGGCAGGGAAGTCGCCGCTGAGCGAAGCTGGATCAACACCCGCCTGGCCTCGCGGCGTCGAGCGACCTAGATGGGAACGGCGCTCAACGGCCTGCTGACCAGCCTTGCCTCCGAATGGCAGGCCGTCGATTTCGGCAGCCTTCAGTACTGGCGTCGCGATGTCGCCCAGCTTGCGCTCATCGCGCTGGTGGCAGCGGCAGGTCTTGTGCTGTTGGTGCGGGCGTCGCTGACGCGGGTGCCCGGCCGCAATCAGGTGGTGCTTCCCGCCATTCTTGGCGGCGCCTCGTTCTCCCGGCTCGCGTGGACGAGACACATTCCGGTCGTCCTGTTCGTGGCCGGCCTGCCGTTCGCCTTGCTGGCTGTCGCGGATCCGTATTCATCACTCGTTGCCGAGAACGTCACCTATCCTGGCCGGCGCATCAGCCTGATGATCGACGCCTCCGACAGCATGCAGACGTCGTTCAAGGCGGCGACGTTGAATACCCGCAACGAAGTGCAGCCGGCCTTCTTTACGACCGTGGCCGCGGCGCAGCGTTTCGTGGAGTTGCGCAGGAAAGGCAAGTATCGCGACCTGATGGCGCTGGTCGAGTTCGGCAGCCGGGCGTATGTGATCACGCCGTTCACGAGCGATTACGACAACCTGCTCTTGAGCATGGCCTTGATCGGCGATCCGGTGGAGTTCTCCACGTTCCCCGAATCGGGCACCGTGATCGCGAGCGCGCTTGAAGAGAGCATCGAAATCTTCAAGGCCTTCGACTTCCTCGAGGCGTCCGGCAACCTGATGGTGATCTTCACCGACGGCGAAGACACCACCTCGATCGTGCATGGTCGAAGCCTGGACGACATTCTCAAGGCGGCGGTCGATAACAAGATCCCGCTGTTCTTCGTGCGCACCAACTACGACAAGGAATTTGGTGACGGCATTCCCGACGCCAAGTGGCAGGCCGCCGTCGAGCGGACCGGCGGCCGCTACTATGTGGCGAAGAACGAGGCGAGCCTCATTGCGGCGATCGACGACATCGATCGCGAAGCCGTCGGCGCCATTGCGGCACGGCAGTACACCAGCCAGCAGCCGCGATTCACGTTGTTCGCGCTGGCAGCGTTCATGTTGTGGACAGGGGCGGCCGGCCTGAAGGTCGCCACGCCCTGGTTTGGACGGATCCCATGAAGACGACCATTACCCGATTGTTCGTGGCCGCGGTCCTCGCGATCGCCGCGTGGCTCAGCTGGTCCGAGTCGAAGCTCGCCGCACAGGTCGCCGACGCGCGGCAGGCGATTGCAACCTTTAACCATGGCGATGCGGATGCGTGGCAGGCGAGGGCTTCCTTCGCGGATTACCTGCCGGGCGATCGTCGATCGTTGGCGGACGACATTCGCGTCGCCAGGGCGCGCGTCGCATACTGGCTCGGTCGATATGATGCGGTTGCGGCAGACACGGCCGCCAGCACCGCTGACGCCGACATCCTGCTCGCGGTCGCAAACGCGGCCTTTCGCGACGCGCAGCGCGACACCGCCACCGGACCGGCCGCTGCCCAGCGTCTCGATGGTGTACTGCAGGCGTATGCGTCAACGCTGAAAGCGTCGCCCCGCAACGCCGAAGCTGCCTACAACTATGAATTCGTTTCCCGCCTTCGCGATCGAGTGGCGGCCTCGGCCCAGATGCGCATTCCACGCGCGCCGGGTGTCGGCGGCGAACCCGCAATGGCCGGTGACCTCCCCGCAGGTCCCACCATCCATGGCAGTCCTGGCGCTCCGCCACCGGACGCGAAGATGGAAGAGCTGCAGATGATCGCGCCGATGGACTACGGCGACCGTGAAGCGCAGCCGACGCCGACGCCTGGCGCACGACGCGAACGTAAGGGCTGAAGGTGATCGACGGGATTGGCTTCGGGGCGCCCCAGTATCTGTGGCTGCTCGCCGCGCCGGCGACGTTCCTGGTACTGTGGATCTGGCGCTTTGTTCGCCGGCTCGTTGACCTGCAGCGCCTGCGCGAACGCCGGTCCCTTCCAATTCGCGAGCGCTTCGCATTCGGTGGCGAACTCTGGTTCTGGCTGTTCCTCATCCTCTCTTCGGCATCCATCGCCACCGCGCTCGCTCGGCCGCACGGCGTCACCACCGTCGTCAATCGCGCCGGTCTCGACATCGTGATCCTGCAGGACGGCTCGGCGTCGATGCATGTCACTGACGTCAAGGGCAACCGCTGGCAGCGCTCGATGGAATTTCTGCGGCTGCTTGGCGACTCCCTCAGCTGGAACGACGATCGCATGGCGCTGACCGTGTTCGCGCACATCGCCACACCCCAGATTCGACTGACCAACGATCCCAACACCGTCTTCTTTTTTCTCGATCACCTGCACGGCAAGCCGCCTTTCCGGCTGGAAGACGACACCACCTGGGATACCAATCTCGAGCAAGGCATCGGGTGGGGATTGCGGCTGCTCGAAAAGGACCGCGAGCTGCATGGGCCGTCGATCAACGGCAAGCTGTTCGTGATGTTGTCGGACGGCGAATCCTGGAGCGGTGAGGTCGCGCGCTCGATTTCCAATGCGGTCCGTGAACACGTGCCCCTCCACGTGATTGGCGTCGGCACCCTGGCCGGCGGAGCATTGCCCGAGACGACGGTTGACGGCGTCGTTGAGCCCTCCCCTGGGAAGTCGCGCCTTGATCGTGCATCACTGCAGCGGATTGCGTCAGCCGGTGGCGGCCAGTACTTCGAACTCGATCGCGACCTGGATCGCGATATCGCCAACGCGATCATCGACACCGGCCGTCGGCAGGCGCCCGCGACAACGGAGGAGGGCACGACGGAGGAGTTGTACTGGCGGTTCCTCGCCGCGGGTCTCGCCCTGGCCGGTACGGGCGCGCTGTTCCTGCGTGAGCGGGCTGAGCTCTGGATTCAGCTGGGCGCAACCGCCGCGACCGGCGCGGCGATCTGGACGCTGATCGCGAGATAACAGCAGGCACGGAGTCACCTGGCACCCAAGGCACCTTGTTTTTGTGTTACAAACGCGCCCATGGCCAAGAAGTCGAAGAAGCCCGCTCGGAAGGCACCCAAGAAAGTTGTCAAAAAGTCAGGAAGTAGGCCGGCAAAGAAGACCGCAAAGAAGTCCGCCAGGCGCCCGCAGCGTTCTGCGGCCGACGCTCTTCTGATGCCGATCAAGGGCGCCACCGCCCGCGAGATTGGCGGCGTGAAGCTCGAAGTCGTGTCCGCCGGCGCCGCGCGCGTGAAGCGGATGATCTATCCGCCGGGCTTTCAATGGTCGAAGTCGATGAAGCCGGTGGTTCGCACCGAGCGATGCATGCACGCCCACGTCGGCTTCCTGGCGAGGGGAGAGATTCACATCGAATACGCCGACGGCTGCGTCGTCGAGTTCAAGGCCCCGCAAGTGGTGGCGATCGACCCCGGTCATGATGGCTGGGTGGTGGGCAAGGAGCCCGTGGTGATGATCGAGTTCGATTTCGAGGGCGAGACCATCAGCCGCCTGGGCATGCCCACCGAACACCGCCACTAGAGCGGCTATAATTCGCCGCATGAACCGCTCCCGATATCTGGCCATGGCCGTCGCCATGGCCATTTCCGTCTCCGTGTCCGCGCAGGCCCCGGCTTACAAAGGCCGGTTGTCGGTGGTGCCGCTCGATATCCCGATGCAATCCACGGTCGCGGGTTCAGGATCGGTCTCGGCGACGATCAAGGGCACCACGTTGACGGTGAATGGCACCTTCTCCGGGCTGAAGACGCCCGCGACCGTGGTGCGCGTGCATCGCAGTCCGAAGGCCGGCATGCGAGGCGCACCCATCGGCGACCTCTCGGCTACGAGCGGCACGACCGGCACCATCAGCGGATCGATCGAGCTGACCTGGGAACAAGTTGACGATCTTGCGGCGGGGCGCATCTACGTCCAGTTGCACAGTCAGAAAGCCCCAGACGGAAACCTGTGGGGCTGGCTGGCCGCAGAGAAGAAGTAACACCAGGGCCACAGATGGCACAGAAGGCGCAGACGCATGGCTAAGCTCATATTGGTTTCTACCCTCGTCATCGGACTCTCGCTATCGGTTGCGGCTACCCAGCAAGCGCCGTCAGCGCCGGCAGTTCTTACGGCGGCACAGGCGCAGGCCGGGCAGGTGGCGTATCAAACCAACTGCGCGAGCTGTCATCTTGCTGACCTCGCTGGGCAGAACGAAGCGCCGCAACTGGCCGGCACCAACTTCCGGAACACGTGGCGCACGCGCACGGCCAAGGACCTGATCGAGTTGATGGCAGGCACCATGCCGCCGGGCCGCCCGAGCCTCGCCGACGCCGATTACGTGAACATCGCGGCGTTCATCCTGCGCGCCAACGGCGCACCCGCGGGCACGACGGCCTTGGCGGCAACCACGACGACTCCGATAGGAACGGTGGCGACCGGCCAGGCGCAGACCGCCGCTGCGGCTCCCTCGCCAGCTCCGCGTCCTGCGGCAGGCGGTGGTGACGGTGATGGCGCCCCCCGGCCAGCAGCGGCTGCGGCATCGCGCGGTCACTCGGTGCAGGGCGAGGTGAAGAACTACGTGCCTGTCACCGACGCGATGCTGCGCAATCCGCCGGCGGGTGACTGGCTGATGGCGCGTCGCAACTACCAGGCGTGGAGCTACAGCCCGCTCGAAGAGATCAACGCGAAGAACGTGAAGGACCTTCGCCTCGCCTGGAGCTGGGCGATGAACGATCTTGGCTCGAACCAGCCGATGCCGCTCGTCCACAACGGCATCATGTATCTCGGCAACACCGCGAACATGATGCAGGCGCTCGATGCCGCGACCGGCGACCTGATCTGGGAAAACCAGGCCGGGCCCAATTCGATCCGCGGATTCGGCGCCGTCCGCAACACCGCGATCTACGGCACCAACGTGTTCATGGCGACCAACGACGGCCGGCTGGTGGCGTTCGATGCGCGCAACGGCAAGATCGCGTGGGACACCGCGATTCAACCGCCGCGCAGCGGCTTCACCAACTCGAGCGGTCCGATTGTCGCGAATGGCAAGGTCATCCAGGGCCTGCATGGCTGCGACCGCTTCCGTCAGAACGAGCGCTGCTTCATCAGCGCGTACGACCCGGGCACCGGAAAGCAGTTGTGGAAGTTCCACACCGTGGCGCGCACTGGCGAGCCGGGTGGCGATACCTGGGGCACCGTTGCCGACGTGGCGCGGGCCGGCGGCGATACCTGGATCGCCGGCAGCTACGATCCGGAACTCGATCTGACCTATTGGGGCATCGCGCAGGCGAAGCCGTGGATGCCTGCCAGCCGCGGTAACAAGACATCCGACGCCGCGCTCTACACGGCGTCAACGGTTGCGCTGCGCGTCAGCGACGGCACGCTGGCGTGGCACTACCAGCACGCTCCCGGCGAATCCCTCGACCTCGATGAAGTGTTCGAGAAGGTGCTGGTCGACATTGGTCCTGAGAAGGACCTCTTCACGATCGGCAAGCCGGGGATCCTGTGGAAGCTCGATCGCAAGACCGGCAAGTTCCTCGGCCACAAGCCCACGGTGTTCCAGAACGTCTACGAGAAGATCGACCCTGAGAAAGGCACGCCGACGTATCGGCAGGACATCATCGAGCAGAAGCTGGATGAATGGATCGCGGCTTGCCCGAGTACCGAAGGCGGACACAACTGGCAGGCGATGACCTATCACCCGCCGACGCGCCAGTTGATCATTCCGCTTACGCAGTCGTGCATGGAGATGCGCGCGAACAAGGTGGCCTTCGAAGAGGGATCGGGCGGAACGGCGGCGGGCCGCCGCTTTTTCGAGATGCCGGGGAGCGATGGCAACATCGGCAAGCTCCTCGCCATTGACGTGACCAACATGAAAGAGATGTGGACGCGCGACCAGCGCGCGCCGTATCTGACGGCCGCGCTCAGCACTGCCGGCGGCGTGGTGTTCATCGGCGATCTCGATCGCTGGTTCCGCGCGCTCGACGTCAAGACCGGTGAAGAGCTGTGGCGCGTGCGTCTCGAGACCTCGGTGCAGGGGTTCCCCGTGACGTTCACCGCCAACGGCAAGCAGTACGTCGCGGTCACCACCGGCAATGGCGGCGGCTCGCCGCGTCAGGTCCCGCGCACCATCGCGCCGGAGCTGAATCCGCCGGTCAACGGCCACACGCTCTACGTGTTCGAGCTGCCGAAGCGCTGAGGCCGGCGGCCTATTGAGGCCGCCGTTCCGGAATCCGCCGGCCTTGATGGCACATGTAGCACTGCGTCCGCGGCATCCGCGTCTTCTCGAAGTGCTTCGGAATCTCATCGAAGATCGGCAGCATCTTCGCGGTCACCCGGTGCGCTGGCTTGGTCGGGGCTGAGAAACTTCCCGGTTCGTGGCAATGCGAGCACTCGACGCCGAGTGACGCCGCATACACGCTCATCGTCAGCGCGGTGTCGGGTGAGGTGAATTCACCGACGTGGGAATCGCGAATCGACTGCCAGGCCGCCATTGGCAGGCGGGCCGGACGGGTCTGGCCCCGGTGGCAGGTCCAGCACGTGATCGCTTCAATACCGTCGAGTGGTCCGGCATTGATTCCCTGGAGCATCCGCGACATCCGTCGCGCGAAGTCGAACGAGGGCTTCGACGCGTCCGTCCACGCGCCATCGACATGACAATGCGTGCACTGCACGCCGAGAGCAGTGGACCAGCGCGCCATGCGCGCATTGGTGTCTTCTTGCGCGGGCAGGGAAGCGGTTCGGCCCAGCAAGATCATGAGAGCGGCAAGGACGATAGCCACGGCCGATAGATTGTCGTGTAAGGTTCCTCGAATGAGAAGCCTCTTGTTCGTCACGGCACTGGTCACGCTGTCCCCTGCCGTCGCGCGGGCGCAACAACCAGTTCCGCCGCCATGGGCCTACACCGTTAATCCGCCGCCGTCGCCAGGCTCCGCACCGGCCGCGCCGGAGCCGGCACCCAGGCAGGTGCCTGGCAGCACGGCATCGATGACGATCGCGCAGACGCGCGATGCCTACAACCCGCCCGACTGGCATCCCGGCGATCATCCGCCGATGCCCGCGTCGGTTGCGCATGGGCGCCCGAAGGAGTTGCGGGCGTGCGGCTTCTGCCATCTCGTAAACGGACAGGGCAGACCCGAGAATGCATCGCTGGCAGGATTGCCGGCGGCCTACATCATCCAGCAGATGGCGGACTTCAAGAACGGCGATCGCAAGAGCGCCGAACCGAGAATGGGACCGCCGAACGCGATGATCCAGGACGCAAAGGCTGCGACGGATGATGACGTTCGCACTGCCGCGGCGTACTTCGCGTCATTCCCCTTCAAGAAGTGGATTCGGGTCGTTGAGGCGAAGGACGTTCCGAAAACACGCATCGCCGGTTCGATGCACGTGCCCACCAACGATGGCACCGAGCCGCTTGGTGCGCGCATCATCGAGATGCCCGAAGACCTAGCTCGCGTGGAATTGCGCGATGCCCGCGCGAGCTTTGTCGCGTATGTTCCACCCGGCAGCATAGCGAGGGGCGAGTCGCTGGTGAAGACCGGTGGCAATGGGCGAACCGTCGCGTGCGGCTCGTGCCACGGCAACGATCTGAAGGGCCTTGGGCCGGTGCCTCCGCTGGCCGGCAGGTCGCCGAGCTACACAGTGCGCCAGTTGTTCGACATGCAGCAGGGCGTTCGGAAGGGCCCCTGGTCGCCGTTGATGAAGGCTGCGGTCGAGAAGCTCACCATCGACGACATGATCGCGATCGCTGCCTACACGTCATCTCGAGAACCGTAGCCGGCCCGTTGGCCCATTCGCCTATTGGCCGACGCGGACTCTGCTCGCCTGCATGATGAACGAGAGTTCGCGCGGATCGCCTGGTCGGTCGGCCGAAGGCGATGCCGTATCGGCCGCCAGCGTGAGTTGATTGATGCCGTTGCGGACGCCGGATGCGGGGATCGCGAGCGCGCAGTCAGTCCACGCGCCTGCGGCAAGCGGGCACGACGCGAGCGCGACGCCATTCAGGCCCACCTGCAGTGTTGCGCCGTTGGCGCTGGCCGGACGCATGCGAAGGATCATGCGAATCGGCGCCGCTTGATTCATCCGCCACTGCAGCGTCGACGCCCGTTCTGACCAGCGGAAGCGCTGCGTGCCCGCGCGTTCGGCCATGTGCCACCCGGATCCAAACCAGCTGTCGCGATCGGCGCTGACCTCGAGCGCGCCGCTCAGCGGCAACTCCTGGACGGCGGCCTCGCACACGCGGACCGCGGTGATGTCGCCACCGGCACCGAGCGTCGCGATCACGCGATCGGGCTGCGGCGGCAGGTTGAAGCGGAATACCGCGCGTGTTGGCGCTGTCGGTGTCAGCGTGAGTTGCGTGCCGTCAATGCCGGCCTCGCCCCTGCCCGAGGACAAGCGGTGCCGCCACTGCGAAGGAGGCGCACTGGTTTCGATGGCGATGCGGCCCGTACCTTGGCCTTCAGCCGAGGCGAGCCAGATGCCATCGGCGAGGATCCTGGTCACGTCGAGCGGCTGGCCAGGTCTCAAGACCTCGCATGCCCGCTCCCCGCGAAGCACGAACGGCGTCGGCGGCAACTGCACACCCGGCGCATCGTCGAGCGAGAACATCCACTGGCCGATGAGCGCGCCGGCGGGATTGAATGCCGCGACCACCATTCCACGATCAGCGGCGGCCACCACGTCGTCTCCCCAGAGGATCGTGAGTCCGGCATCGGTGGCCGAAACATTCAGCGCCCGACCGTCGTTCCCGACCACCTGCGATGCGGACACGCCTTCATCGCGCTGATCGACGACCGGCTCGCTGCCGAGTATCCAGGTCAGCGACCCATAGTTGGCCGGCCTGCTCGAGAGGTTCCGATTCGCTGCGGGCAGCCATTCGAACGGCAACAAGCGGCCCGAGGTCGCCGCGACGATCAGCGTGCCTTTCGGCTGCCTGGGCAGCCAACGCTCGAACGGCTCGCGCGAGACCGCCGTCGGCTCGAACTTGAAGCCCTGCGCGTTGAGCCAGTGCGTTGCGCCTTCAAACGCGTAGACCTCCCGTCCTTCGGCAAGGGCCGCCCTGACGTCGTTGGCGTCGTTGTCGAGCACTTTCGGATTGGGATCCGGCACGACCTCGCCGGAGAAGTGCATGTAGTTCACGAGGCGAGCGAGCCAGTAGTTCTCGGCGACGATTGCCGCCTTGGGAGGCAGGCTCGCGTAGAGCGCGCGCACGCCCGGACCTTCACCCGGTGTGCGAAGCAACTCGATGCGCGGATTGATGCTGATGACATTGGTGATCGGGACCAGCATGGCCGCGACACCGGCAAGCGCCAGCTGTTGGTCTATAGGCCTGTGGGCCCGCAGGCCTGTCACCACCCACTGCACGCCGAGTGCCGCGAGCGGCCACAACTGCACGCACACAGGGGTGATGAAGCCGACCACGTCTCCCCACAGGTTCGCGATGAAGGCGAGCGTGCCGCCGGCGGCGCCAAGGATCAGGAGGACCTCGGGATTGCGCCGGCGAATGCCGATCACGATGGCGACCAGCACCAGGATGATCGCGATCGTGCCCATGTTGACGCGAAGGCCGTTGAGCAACATCGGCACCTCGATCGCCGCCACCGTGGACTGGGCCTGGTAGAAGCGGGCCCACGACACGTCTCGAGCGATGATCACGTCGAACACGCCCATCACCGTGGTGGCGCGCGCTTCGAGATAGGGCGCGCCCTGCAGGGTGCGGATCGCGATGAAGGCGTACTGCAGCACGCCCATGATGCCGATGGCCGCCGCGGTCAGCGCGATCCGAGGCTTGAGGACGTCGCGGTTCTTGTAGACACCGTAGACCAGCGCTGCGGGCAGGATGCCGGCGATCGTGACGTGATTGCCGAAGCCCATCGCCCACATCGCGCACGCGGCATAGAGCCGCCATGGCGTGCCTGTCTGGGCAAAGGCGATGACCCAGTAGACGGCGAGCCCTGAGAGCGCAGCGGCGAGCGTATACACCTCGGCCGTCACGCTGTTGCTCCACACGGGATAACTGGTTGCGGCTGCGAGCGCGGCAGCAGCCGACAGCAACGGCGTAACGCTCAACCGCCTGGCCGTCAGGAAGATGCACAGGCACGACAGCGCGCCGCAGACCGCCGAGAAGAGGTTGATGCGGTATGCGAGATTGCCGACCGGTACGTAGCTGAACGCCCACGTCGCCATGGCATAGAACGGATAGCCAGGCGAGTGCGACGTTCCAAGAACGCGACCGACGAACTGGAATTTCGGAGAGTCTTCGGTGCCGCCGACGTCCGGCCTGAGCGTGACGACGAAGAACGCAAGCGTGGCGACGGTGATGGCCGCCGCCAACCACAGGTCGCGTCTACTTATTTCCGGACTTTCGCTTCTCAAAATACGCTGCCCGCAACGCGTCCACGAATCGCTGATCGACAAGCCCCGGAGGGTTGCCCGAGTAGTTCAACTTCTTGTCGGCGCGGAACTTGTCGACGGCGGCCACGGCCTCCTCGTCGAACACCGCGTAGTCGCGCGTGTAGCTGGCCGACTGCTGCTTCGAGGTGGCGAGTGCCTTCTCGTATTCGGCAGGATTCGTCTTGCGCAGTTCCTGCATCTTCGGCGAGTTCGCGTTTGGCGGCGCATCCGGAAACGTCGCCAGCGACGGGCGGAAGTAGCCGAGCGTGTGCAGCATGCGCTTCAGCTCGATCACGTCCTGGCCCTCCACGCGCGAGAACGAACGGTAACCAAGGCGGCGCCCGGTGGTGTAGTAGATGCGCTTCATCTCGCCGACGGGCTCGGCGTGTTCGCCGACCTCGATCGCGAGGGTGATGTGATCGCCGCCGCGTCCGGGATCGTTGGGGTCGGCGATCTTGATCGCTGCGGACTGCAGGTTGCCCCACCGCGAGTCGCCGCCCTTCGACTGGCCGGCTTCGAGCGCGAGGATCATGCGTTCGGCGAGCGGCATGCCGCTGCCTTCAGTGGCTTCGAACGTGGCCGCTACCGCTTCGACCACTTCGGGCCCAACCATGATGTTGGCCTGCACGGTGTAGTTCTTGCCCTGTTTGCTGCCGGCCCATGCATTGTTGTTCTTGCCGGTGTGGGCGGCGGAGCGGCCCTGCATGTCGATCATCGCGAGCTGGCGCGATTCACGCTGCGCGTCGGTCGATAACAACTGCGCAATGGCTGCGGCCGGCTCGACGCCCTTGGCGATGAGATCGAGCCCGCGCGGCCCGTAGGTCACCTCGGTGGACGCCTGCGTGCAGACGGCGCCGACGCCGGCGCGCACGTGCGGCACCGCGCGTCCGACGAACGGCACGCGCGTCGTCACACCGGCGCCGGATTGTCCCGTAGCCGGATCGATCGCGCACAGCGAAAACGTGGAGTACTGCGGATCGCCAAAGTCGTTGATGTTGACGCCGTCAGCGGCGCGTTGTTGTTGAGCGCCGGTGACCGCAGTAAAGCAGATGGTGAGCGCGAGAACAGAAAATGTATTTTTCATAAACGCACCTTGCGCACCTGGCGCACCTGGCGCACCTGGCGCACCTAGCGCACCCACAACCCGCGAGTGATTGTCGGTGAACCGCAGGTTTCGAACCAGTCGATGCCTTCGCAGACGAGATCGAACTTCAAGCCGTATTTCCCAGGCGTCGCCGGTGCCGGCACGTCGATGCGGATATCCGCGCCCTGGCCCGGTGAGAGATCCGACGGCAGCCATGCGCGCGCGTAGTCGCGATCGATCACCGTGCCGCGATCATCGGTCAGCTGCGCGCCGAGGCGCACGACGCGACGGCCGTCACCTTGCGTGCTGGCGGCGCGGAACGGACGGCCCGACACGTTGCGCACGTGCGCGGTGACCGGCACCGTTTGTGCGGCGCGCGTCATGAACGGCAGGTCGGGCAGCACGGCATGCACGAAGATCTCGGCGCGAGGTGTTGCGCCCGGAATCGCATTGCCGAGACCGCTGTTGTCCCAGATTTCATTGCGGATCAATTCGTAGTCTGGAGACGACGGCGCAAAGCGGCGCGAGAACGAATCCTCCGGATGATCGGTGATCTCCCAGCACAGCCGGTCGACGCCCAGTTCCTTGGCCATCGCCCGCGCCCGGCCCATCTCTTCGTCCGAGTCGTTCCACTTGAACAGGATGTAGCGCCAGTTGACGAACGGTGTGTCCTGGCCGCTCCTGGCGCGTTCGTCGAGCAACGCCCGCAGGTTGGCGATCGCCTTGTCGAAGTTCCCGCGCTGGCGGTACTTGACGTAGTTCTCCTGTGACGAGCCGTCGATCGAGAACGTCACCTCGTCGATACCCGAGCGCGCGAGCTGCCGCACTTTTTCCTCGGTGAACGCCAGCCCGTTGGTGCTGGTGTAGAGGTAGATGTGCGGGTAGTTGGCCTTGATGTACTCGCACATCTCGACCGCGCGTTTGTGCAGGAACGCTTCGCCGTAGTTGAAAAAGTCGATGCGGCCGAGTTCGGGGCCCGCTTCATCGATCATCTTCTTGAAAAGATCGAAGTCGAGCATGCCGGCCTGGCGGGTGCGCGTGATGCC
Organism: uncultured Acidobacterium sp.; assembly: GCA_964628295.1. GTDB lineage: Bacteria > Acidobacteriota > Vicinamibacteria > Vicinamibacterales > UBA2999 > 12-FULL-67-14b. The sequence goes on along the minus strand of CAZVLS010000007.1, from coordinate 209,761 downwards.
GGTCTCCGGCGCGCAGATCGCCTGGTTGCAGGAAATGTTACAGGCCGCGGTGCACTCGATATAGAGACGCTTCGGGATCTTCGGGACGTTGAGGTCGCGCTGCGGCGGCATTTCGTTGGCGCCGATCGGCAGCTTCAGCGGGCAATCGCCGCAGAAGCTCGAGCCGCCGTGGTTCAAGTCCGAGCGGAGTTGCGAGGCGACCTGGCCGGTCCAGATATCGGCGATCGTTGAGGTGCGCGCATCGCCGAGGACGCGCTTGGCATACGGATCGGCGCAGCCGCACACCATGCGGCCGTCGCACAGCATGACGCCGATCTCCCACGGCCACGAGCAGCGGTACCGGGTCGCGAGATAGTTCTCAGACATGGCAGGCCGATAGGCCAATCGGCGAATGGGCCAATAGGTGCATCAGGCTTTGCCCAGCTTTCGCAGGTAGGCTTCCAGCTTGTCGTTTTCGTACTTCACCTGGTTCAGGAAGAGGCTCTCCGCAAGGTAGGAGCGGCGTTCGTCATCCGTCAACTGGTCGATCAGGTGGTTGATCTCGCGGTTCATGTCTTCGAACGAGCGCTCCAGCTCCTTGCGGGCCGTGACCTCGTGGTAGAGCGCCTCGAGCACCGCGAGCAGGTCGCCGTCGAGCACGATCTCGGCGCCGGACGTCGTTTTGATGGTCCTCATGACAAGTGATCCCTCTGCGTCATCTGTGCCATCTGCGGCTTACGCCCCGAAGCTCTGCAGCGCCCCGGCCTCATCCGGGAACATCTTGAGGAAGTTGTGCGCGCCGGTCATGGTCAGCATGGTCTCGACGCGCTTGTTGACGCCCGCGAGCCGCAACTCGCCGCCGGCGGCCGTCGTCTGCCGGTAGAGGTCCATCAGGCAGCCGATGGTGGCCGAGTCGACATAGGTGACCTTGGAGAGATCGATCATCACCTTCTTGTCGCCGCTGGTGAGCAGCGACATCACCGCGCCCGAAAAGTCGGCGAGCAACGGATACATCAGCCGCGTCTCCCCGACGCGGACGATGGCAATGCCTTGCGCGCGATCAGTCGTGAGATTCATCACTCGGTCCCTTCTTCAGCTCGAATGCGTTGCACCTGCCGCGCCAGTTCCGTCCGGCCGCGGTTGATGCGGGATTTCACCGTGCCTTCCGGCAGGTTCAGTTGGTCGGCGATCTCCTGGTAGGAGAGTTCCTGGATGTCGCGCTTCACCACCGCCTCGCGCAGGGTCGGCGGCAGTTCCGCCATCGCCTTGCGCAGCAGGTCCACCCGATCGCGTTGCTCGAGCGCCTGGTAGGCGCTCTGTCCGGGCGCCGCCGGCGTCAGCTCGCCCGCATCGACGTCGCGATCGATCGTCTCGCGCTCCTTGCGGACGCTGCGGTAGTGATCGATGCACAGGTTGCGGCTCACGCTCACCAGCCAGGTCTGGAAGTTCGCGCGGCGGTCGAAGGTGTGCAGCGACTTGAAGATCTTGAGGAAGATGTCCTGAGTCAGGTCCTCGGCCTCGTCATGACGGCCCGTGAACTTGTACGCGATGTTGAAGACCTTCCTGCGGTGCTGCCGGACAATGTCTTCCCATGCGGTCTGATCGCCGCCCAGGCATCGCTGGATCAGCGTATCAATGGCATCAGTTGAAACCGGCGCAGGGTCAGGCATGTCGCAGTGAATGGGGAGCGGTTCGTCCCCGACTCGAAATCATACCATCCCGCTTCCTATGGGAATTCACGTACTGGGTCCGTCTGAACAGCGTGTCCATACAGGAGGCCCCCGTGATGCGTATCCAGAGTGTTGCCGCTTCTTTTTGTGCCGTTGTGTGCCTGTCCGCTGGTCTTGCGGTGCCGGCGCACGCGCAAACCACCATTCGCGCCTGCGCGAATCCAGCCGGTCATCTCCGCCTGATCAGTGCCGCCGAGTCGTGCAAGTCCCAGGAAACGCTGGTGACGTGGAACGCGGCCGGCGCCCCTGGCGCCCCTGGCGCCACGGGACCGCAAGGCCCCCAGGGACCCGCCGGCCCGCAGGGAGCCCAGGGCCTGCCCGGCCTGGATGCGCCGGGTGTCACCGGCGACAGCGATCATTCCGATCCCGCCAATGGCCCGGCGTTGTTGAGCGCCACCCCGTTTGTGCTCACCAACGGAAACGTCGCGAGCGGATTCGGCAGCTACATGGTCTGGGCGAACCTTGCGTTGGAGTTCAACTCCGGTAATCCGACGACGGGGACGGGGCCGAGTCCGTCTGGAGCGGCCTGCTCGCTCACCTATACGGTGGCAGGTCGTGTCGGCTCATTCTTTGTCGACAGCCGCCCAGTAACGTTCCCAGTATTCGCGTTTGGACAGAGCGATCGCGTGGTGCGAATTCCGCTGGGCCTGACGGGCATCATCGGGAAGGACCTCGATCCGCCGCTGCAGCCTTCGGAAGCCGTCGACGTGACCCTGGCCTGCAACACGCCAGGCTTTGTGCCTCCGCCCTCCGGACCGCAGCCCATTCCGGTCAAGGTGGTGAACTGGAGCCTGACCGGCATTGGCCTGACCAAGGGGTTTTCGCAGTAAGCAAACGGTAGAATGAAGGGAGTGGCCTCCACCACTCCCTCTCTACCCTCGAATACGCGCACGGCGCTGCTGAGCGATGTCGCCGCGTCCGCCGGAACGCCCTGCTACGTCTACGACGCCGGCGCGATCCGCGCGTCCTACAAGACGCTGGACGACGCCTTCGACGGCTATCCGCACGCCATCCACTTTGCGATGAAGGCCAATTCGTCGCTGGCGGTGGTGCGCCTGCTGCAGTCACTGGGCAGCCACGCGGATGCGAATTCGCCGGGCGAGATCGACGTCGCGCTGCGCTGCGGGTTCCGCCCGGATCAGATCGTGTTCACCGGCGTCGGCAAGAGCGCCGCCGAGATCGATCGCGCCGTGTCGCTGGGGCTGCTGGCCATCAACGTCGAGTCTCCTGGCGAGCTGGACCGGATCGATCAGCGCGCGATCGCGCAAGGCGTGAAGGCGCGCGTCGCGCTCCGCGTCAATCCGGACATCGACGCCAAGAGCCACCCGCACATTTCCACGGGCCTGAAGTCGAACAAGTTCGGCGTGCCGATTGACGAGGCGCCGGGGTTGTTCCGCGAGATGTCGACGCGACACGGCCTGCTGCCGGTTGGCGCCCACGTCCACATCGGCTCGCAGATCACCACGCTCGATCCGTTGAGCCGCGCCGCCGAAGCCGTGGTCGCGCTCGCTCGCGACCTGCGCGCTGACGGGATCGAACTCCAGCACCTCGACATGGGGGGCGGCCTCGGTATTTCGTACGACGGCGGCCCGGTCGTCAACCCTGCCGAGTATGTGCGCGCGCTCGTGACTGCCACGCGCGGCAGCGGCCTGAAGGTCGCCATCGAACCCGGCCGCATCCTCGTGGGGCCGGCCGGCGTGTTGCTGACGCGGGTCGTTGACGTCAAGCAGTTCCCCGGCGCAAAGCGGTTCATCGTGCTCGATGCCGGCATGACGGAGTTGATGCGGCCTGCGCTCTACAACGCCTTTCACCGCATCGAGCCGCTGCTGCGCCGCGCCGGTGCCGACGAGCCCGTCGACATCGTCGGACCGATCTGTGAGAGCACTGATGCCTACGCCCGCGACCGCCAGTTCCCGCCCGTCGAAGTCGGCGATCTCGTGGTGGTGCGGGACGTCGGCGCTTATGGCGCGGTGATGGGCCACACATACCTGCGACGCCCGCTGCCTCCCGAAGTGATGGTCGATGGCGAATCGTGGCGCATCATCCGCCGTCGTCAGACGCTGGATGAATTGCTCGCACTGGAGACAGAATGACTCTGACAGGCCCGCAGGCTAGCGGGCTAGCAGGCCAGCGCGGTCATTTGATCGCGTTTGAGGGATTGGATCAGAGCGGCAAGCAGACGCAGGCTGAGCGATTGCTCGGCGCGTTTCGCGCCGCCGGCCGCACTGCTGAATTCTTGACCTTCCCGGAGTACACGACCGCAATCGGCGAAGAGATCGGCCGCGCGCTGAAAGGCGAGCGCGACTACCAGCCCGACACGTTGCAGTTGCTCTACATCGCGAATCGCTTCGAGTTCCGCCAGCGGATCATCGACTGGCTTGCCGCGGGCACGATGGTGGTGTGCGATCGGTACCTGGCCTCGAGCATCGCCTACGGTGAAGCCCAAGGCGTGGACACGCAGTGGCTGACCGAGATTCAGCGTCCGTTGCCGCAACCGTCGCTGACGTTGTTCATGGACATGGCGCCGTCGGTGTCGCTGACGCGCAAGAAGGCCGATCGCGACAAGTTCGAGCGCGACATGCCGCTGCTCGAACGCGTCCGCGCGAGCTACGTTCGCCAGGCTCAAGCCGGTGGTTGGGCGCGCGTCGACGCCGAGCAGGACAAGGACAGCGTGTCGAACGCCGTGCTTACCGCCGTGCGCGGTCAACTCGGGCTGCTGTAAGCGCCCGCACTTCTCTCACTCCAGCAGACCTCAACACTCGCGCACACGCGTCGAGCGTCGAACCCGTCGTCGATACGTCGTCTACGAGGACGACGACCAGCGACGACGAGCCTGAAGGCTCGTCGCTACAAGCGCTCCCCAGGGGGAACCCTTTCGCGCACAAGAGTTCCTGTAGCGACGAGCCTTTAGGCTCGTCGATCACGAACGCACCCTTCACGTTCTCCTGCCGCTGATGTTTCGGCAGTTCGATCTGCGACCGCGTGTACCTTGCGCGGCGGAGCAGTCTGGCGACCGGCAGCCCTAGGTGCCGCGCAAGGTCCTCTGCCTGGTTGAAACCGCGCTCGTATTCGCGTCGAAGGTGCAGCGGTACCGGCACGACGATGTCAGCGTCGATGAGCAGATCGCTGCACTGCTCACGCATCAACACGCCGAGTCGCGGAGAAATGGTGCGACGCCGCTCGTACTTGAGCGCGTGCACAATCTCTTTCATCCGCCCTTCGTAATGATCGACGGCGCACGCCCAGGACACCGCGTGATTGGAAGGGAAGTGTTCGTGGAGCGGCCGCGCCAGTCGCAGGCTCGCCCAGCAGTCTTCGCAGACAGCGCCTTCAAGAGGGTGGCGCAGCCGCTGCCGGCATCCGGCGCACGGCGGCTCGAAAAAGGCAGAGAGAAACTGATTCGCGAGGGAACGCCAAACCGTCACGACGCCCTGCTTGCCCGCCGTAGCCTTGGCGAAGGCGGGATGGCCCGTTGGCCTGTTGGCCCGATGGCCTGCTTACGCGACGTCTGGGAATTCGTGGCGCGTGGCGCTGCCCCAGAGCCGGTCGAGGCCGTAGAAGTCGCGGGCGTGTTTCGAGAAGACGTGGACCACGAAGTCGAAGTAGTCGAGCAGTATCCACTCGGCGCGGGCGTAGCCCTCCACCAGTGACGGACGCTGCTTCTGGCCCTTGAGGGCCTGTTCGATCCCATCGGCAATCGCCTGCACTTGCCGCGGATTGGCCGCCGAGCAAATCACGAAGTAGTCCGTGAACGCTCCCGCCTTCTTGAGATCGAGCACCACGAGGCCGGTGGCCTTCTTGTCCTGCGCCGCCTCGATCGCCGCGCTGACGTGCTTCGGCAGGCGGGGAGCGCCCGCTGCCTTGGGCGCCGCCGCTCTCGGCGCTGCGGCCGATTTGCTGACCGCCTTCTTCGTGGTGGTCTTCTTCGTAGTGCTGCTAGTCCGCTGGCTGGTGGTTTTTGCCATGCAAGTTATTGACCGAGGTAAAGACGATGGGCCTGGATGTAGTCCGCCACGGCAGGCGGCACAAGACCGGAGAGCGGCTCTCCTGCGCGAACGCGGCGTCGAATGTCAGTGGAAGAAACGTCGGGAGTGTGGGCTTCGACGAGAATCACGCGAGTTTGCGCAGTCGAGGAACGGTCAAAGGCTGACGGAACACGCTCACGCAATGAGTCTAGCGTGATTCCGGGCCGGGAGACGACCACGAAATTCGCCAGGTCCAGGACGGCCGGATACCGGGACCATGTGGCAATTTCCGCGAACGCATCGGCTCCGGTAATGAAGAAAATCTGCGATCTTTTCGAGGCGCGCAGTTCAATCAGCGTGTCGTAGGTGTAGGACGGCCCCTCGCGCTTGATCTCGAGAAACGATGCCGACCATCCGGCGCGGCCTTCGGCCGCCAGCTCCGCCATCGCGAACCGATCCGCGGCGCTTGCGGTGGTCTGGGTCGAGCGATGTGGTGGAATCCTGGAAGGGATCAGGGCGATTTCGTCGAGGCCGAGCGCCTGTTGCGCGGCCTCTGCCGCCGCCACGTGTCCGAGATGAATCGGATCAAACGTGCCGCCGAGCACTCCGAGTTTACCCACCGTAGCGGGAACCGCGGAGGTGGGTGTCATCGGCGCTTCTTGCTGGCCTTGCCCGATCGGAGCGTCGGCATCAGCGCCGGGTTGTAATCGGCCGGGACCTGGCGTTCTTCCTCCTTCGTCCTCCGGGCTACGGAGGACAAGTCCTCTTCGGCTTCCAGGCGAGCGAGCTCGAGTGCTTTGAGGTCGTCCTCACGGCCCTTCACGATGATCGGCCATGCGGCTTCGATCAATTCCCTGGTGCCTTCGCCCGTCACCGCGGAGATCTTGAAGAATGGCAGCTTCAGCTTCTTCGCGCGCTTCTCGAGTGCCGTGACGCGTTTCACGTCATCAACCGCATCGATCTTGTTTGCGGCGACGAGCTGCGGCTTGGCCACCATTTCCGGGTTATAGAGCTTCAGCTCCTTGGAAATGATGTCGAAGTCTTCGACGGGGTCGCGGCCCGAGGCGCCGGATACGTCGACGAGATGAATCAGCACCTTCGTGCGTTCGATGTGGCGCAGGAACTGGTGGCCAAGGCCATGACCTTCGTGCGCGCCTTCGATCAAGCCGGGCACGTCGGCCACCACGAAGCTGCGATCGCCGCTCAGCGCGACGACACCAAGGTTCGGCGTGAGCGTGGTGAACGGGTAGTCGGCAATCTTGGGACGTGCCGCGGAGATCACCGAGATCAGCGTGGACTTGCCCGCGTTCGGGAAGCCAACGAGCCCCACGTCGGCGAGCAGCTTCAGCGTGAGATGCAGGTCGAACTCTTCGCCGGGTTCGCCTGGCTGCACCTTGCGCGGCGCGCGATTGGTGGAGGTGGCGAAGTGCGCGTTGCCAAGACCACCGCGCCCGCCCTTCGCGAGCAACACGCGCTGGCCAACCGTCGTCAGGTCGGCGACCTGTTCGAGCTCGCCGGTCTCCGGATCCTTGCGATGGATCAGCGTCCCGACGGGTACAGGGATGTCGAGATCCTTGCCGTTGCGGCCGCTTCGCAGATTGCCGGCGCCGTTGCCGCCGCGCTGCGCCTTGTAGTCGGGATTGAAGGAGAAGTGGACCAGCGTGTTGCGATGCGGATCCGCAACCGCGTACACCGATCCGCCGAGTCCGCCGTTGCCGCCGTCAGGGCCGCCACGAGGCACGAACTTCTCACGACGGAAGCTGAGTGAACCGCTGCCGCCGTGACCGGACTGGATGTGAATGTCGACTTCGTCGACGAACTGCATGGGTTAGTAGCAAGTAGCAGGTATCAAGTAGCAAGAAGGACAGGAAGCATTTCTTGCTTCTTACTACTTGCTACTTGCTACTGTCGGCTACTCAACAGGAAGAATCGAAATGCGGCGGCCGCGCGAGCCGTGGTCTTCGAACTTCACCTTGCCGGTGACCTTCGCAAACAACGTGTCGTCCTTGCCGAGGCCGACGTTGAGCCCGGGCTGGTACTTCCGGCCGCGCTGGCGAACCAGAATCGATCCGCCGGTGACGAGGTTGCCCTCAAACCGCTTCACGCCGAGACGCTGCGAGTTGCTGTCGCGGCCATTGCGCGACGATCCCTGACCTTTTTTTGTTGCCATCGCTTACACCTGGATGTCAGTGATGCGAACGCGAGTCAGGAGGGAGCGGTGTCCCTTCGTCCGACGGTACTGCTTGCGCCGCTTCTTCTTGAAAATGCGAACCTTCTTGCCCTTGTCGAGCTCGCCGACTACGCCGAGCACCTTGGCGCCGCTGACAAACGGGGCACCCATGGTGACGTCGCCGTTGTCGTTGCTGACGAGCAGAACCTGGTCGAACGACACCTCGCCACCCGTTTCGCCGGCGTTGTGGCCGTCGACGGCGATGACGGCGCCCGGTTCAACGCGGAACTGGCGGCCTGAGGTCTGAATGATTGCAAACACTGTAGTTTCTCCGCTGCTAAGGAACTTGTAAGGATAACACGCGGACAGGCCAATAGGCCAATAGGCTAATGGGCCAATAGGTCGGAAACAGCCCCTGTTTGCCTATTGGCCCATTGGCCTATTTACCTATTTGAGAAGCGTCCTGGTTCCCTTTATCTTCTGCGCGCTCAACGTGTTAAGGAACGCCGGGAGCAGGCGATCCATGAGCTCGAAGTAGGAGCTCAGGGCCGGGGTTTGCTGGCTGGCGTTATACAGAATCTCTTCACGGAATGTCTCAGTGTGGAGCGTTTCCCCGGTCCGGCCGTCGATGAAGATGAAGGTCGGGCGGAGGACGAACCCCTTGCGCTCCATGTAGGTACGGACCGGCACGACGATGCGGCGGCCGAATGGGTCGTAGGATTCCTGTTCGCGCTGCACGAAGCCCGAGCGCTGCTGGGGGGCGAACAACACCGCGCCCGTGACGATCAGCGGCTGCTGGTACTCCTCACCGATGCGCTTCCAGTACGCGACGTTCGCGAAGATGTGCTGGTACTGCTCGAGGTCCTTTTCGTCGGCGATGACCGGCTGCTTGTCCTGGTCCTGCTGCGTCGGCGCAACCGCCTGCTGATCGGGTACCGGGGGCGTGGCCTCTCCGCTGCTTTGCTTGGCGACTTCGAGGAGTGGCAGCGTGTCGGCGTCGATCACGCGCATGATGCCCTTGTTGCGCAGCTGGCTGCGCAGCAGGCGCACCGTCTCCATGTTGGCGTCGACATCTTCATTGGCCCCGGCAATGAAGCCGGCGATGAAGATGCGCTGGAACGCGGTGATATCCAGCTTGGGCTGGATCGGCGTTTCGATCGGGATCTCGGTGTACGTCGTGCACGCCACGCTCACCGCGGCCAGCGCCAATGCGAGCAGCGCCGTCCTTGCCCGGCCTCCGGCCGTGCGATTAGCGACCGTCTTTTTGAGTCGCGCGGTCATTGATTTCCTTGAACAGATCGTAGTTCTGCCGGACGAGCGCATTGTTGGGATCGAGCGCAAGCGCCTTTTCATAGGCGTCTCGAGCCTTCGACAACTGGCCTTCATGCTCGTAGGCGACGGCGAGGTTGTTGAACGCTGCGGCGTAAGTGGGATCAAGCTGGGCGGCGCGTTCCCAACGATAGATCGCCTCTTTCCACAGACCACGCTGCGCCACCTGGATGCCGAACTCGACCTGTTCCTTGGCCTGACCTCGCGCATCGGCCCACGCGGTGGACGCCGACGCCAAGGCCACGAACATCGCGAGCGCCAGATGGCGGGATCTCATGGGTTTCTACGGCCACTATAGTCACCTCTCTCCGCCGGGGGCAAGTGAACATTCCGTCATTCTCAGGTTCCCGGTTCCCGGTTGCCGGTTCCCGGATTTGATGTATTGTCGTCGTCGGTCAGGGGGCAGTTTGCCGGGCGTTCGGCATGGACTGCATCCATCTCGGCAATTCTGATTACCCGCCGCTCCTGGCGGAAATTCCCGATCCTCCCAAGTGTCTCTGGGTGCGCGGTGACCGGCGCGCGCTGGCTGGCCTTGCGGTCGCCGTCATTGGCGCCCGCACTGCATCTCAACAAGGCCTCGTTGCGGCCCGGGAGATTGCCGCCGATCTCGCGAGGTCTGGTGTCGTGGTCGTGAGCGGATTGGCGCGTGGCGTAGACTCGGCCGCTCACCAGGGCGCACTCGACTCCAGTGGCTTCACGATCGCCGTCCTGGGCACCGGTATCGATCGTGTGTATCCAGCCGAGAACGCGAATCTGGCTGAGCAGATCGCGGCCAAGGGGCTGCTGATCACCGAGTTTCCACTGGGTGCGGCGCCGGAGGACTGGCACTTTCCGAGGCGGAATCGCATCATCAGCGGCCTCTCCAAAGCGGTGGTCGTGGTCGAGGCGCGTGAGCAAAGTGGCTCCCTGATTACGGCGCGGCTGGCGGCCGATCAGGGGCGGGATGTCATGGCGGTCCCCGGAACGATCGTGGGGGGAATCAACCGGGGCGCGAATGCTTTGTTGCGGGACGGGGCAAAGCTTGTAGAGTCTGCGGTCGATATCCTGCAAGAGTTGGGGATTCAACATCCCGGCCTGGCTCGCCGAAGCCCAGTGAGTCAAGGCTCGCAAGTTATTGAATTTACGGTAGATGACGTCGCAAGCGAGATGAAGATTCCACCCGGCGAAGCGCTCGCACGGTTGCTGGAATGGGAGCTGACCGGCGAAATCCAACGGATTGGATCTGGGCGGTTCGTCCGAACCCGGAGTAAGGTGTAAAGCAAAGTCGAATGGCGAAATCGGGAGTTCCACTCGTAATCGTTGAGTCGCCGGCCAAGGCGCGAACCTTGTCCCGCTTCCTCGGTAACAAGTACCGGGTCGAGGCGAGCTATGGACATATTCGCGACCTGCCGGAGTCAGCGTCCGAAGTTCCGGAAGAGATTAAGAAGAAGCCGTGGGGCCGGCTCGGGGTTGATACCGACGGTGACTTCACGCCGTATTACGTCGTGCCCGCTGACAAGAAGAAGAACGTCACGGCCCTCCGCGCCGCGATGAAGGACGCATCTGAGCTGATTCTCGCAACCGACCCTGATCGCGAAGGTGAGTCAATCAGCTGGCACCTGAAGGAACTGCTCAAGCCCAGGGTCAAGGTTCGCCGCATCGTCTTTCACGAAATCACGGAAGAAGCGATCAACGCCGCGCTCGCCGAACAGCACGATGTGAACGAAAACCTCGTGCGCGCGCAGGAAAGCCGTCGCATCCTCGATCGTCTTTACGGCTACACCCTGTCACCCGTGCTGTGGAAAAAGGTGCAGACCGGTCTCAGCGCGGGTCGCGTGCAGAGCGTGGCGGTCCGCGTCATCGTGGAGCGGGAAGAGGAGCGCCTTGCGTTCCGCGCCGCGAGTTATTGGGATCTCGAAGCCAAGCTGCGTGGCGGGTCGATGGAGTTCACCGCGACGCTGGCGAAGGTCGGTGGGCAGCGTGTCGCCACCGGCAAGGACTTCGACAGCAAGGGCCAGCTCGAATCGAACACGGTGCGGCTGCTCGGCGAGAAGGATGCGCAGTCGTTGCGCGAGAACCTGATGCGCCGCCTGCCGTGGACCGTGACCAGCGTTGAAGAGAAGCCCTTCACGCAGCGGCCCTCGCCGCCCTTCACCACGTCGACGCTCCAACAGGAGGCCAACCGCAAGCTGGGCTTCTCATCCGAGCGGACGATGCAGATCGCGCAGCGGCTGTTCCAGGGTATGGACCTCGGCGGCGGCGAACTCGAAGGCGTGATCTCGTATCACCGAACCGATTCGACCACACTGAGCCAGAAGGCCCTGGCGGAAGCGGCGACCGCGGTCAACGAGTTGTACGGCGCCGAGTATCACCATCAGCGCCAGTACCAGACCAAGGTGCGCAACGCGCAGGAAGCGCACGAAGCGATTCGTCCCACGCATTTCCATCGCACGCCGGCGTCGCTCGAAAGGATCCTCGAGTCCGACGAGCTGAAGGTCTACGAGTTGATCTGGAAGCGCGCGGTCGCCTCGCAGATGGCGGACGCCAAGATGCTCCGCACCTCCGTAGAGATCACCGGCGAGACCAACGATGGCGCGCCGGCGACATTCAACGCGAGCGGCAAGGCGATCGAGTTCCCCGGCTACCTCCGCGCCTACGTCGAAGGCTCTGACGATCCGACAGCGGAACTCGCCGACCAGGACACGGTCCTGCCGAAGCTCGCGGTCGGCGACCAGGTATGGTCGCCCGACAAGCTCGACAAGGAACTGATCCTCCTCGGCCTCGACGCCAAGGGGCACGAGACCTCGCCGCCGGCGCGCTACACCGAAGCGTCGCTGGTGAAGCGCCTCGAAGAAGAGGGCATCGGCCGGCCGTCGACCTACGCGCCAACCGTCGCCACCATCCAGCGTCGCGGCTACATCTCGCGCCAGGGCAAAGCCCTCGTGCCGAGCTTCACCGCGTTCGCCGTGACGCGCCTGCTGCGCAATCACTTTGCTGATTACGTGGACCTCAGCTTCACCGCTGAAATGGAAGAGATCCTCGACAAGATCTCGAACGGCGAAAAGGACTGGCTGCAGTTCCTCGCCGAGTTCTATCGCGGCGACACGAAGCATCGCGGTCTCGAGCACCTGGTTGAAGACAAGGGCCAGTCGATCGAGTACCCGATCATCGAACTGGGCCGCGATCCCGAGAGCAACCTCCCGGTTCGCGTGCGCATCGGCCGCTACGGTCCGTTCCTGCAGATGGGCGACCAGAACGACGGCGGTCCTCGCGCCTCGCTGCCCGAGGATCTTCCGCCCGCCGACCTGACGCTTGAGAAGGCGATCGCCCTGCTGAAGGCCAAGGCACAAGGGCCAAAGTCGCTCGGGGTCGATCCGGCCAGCGGTCAGCACGTCTACGTGATGCACGGCCGCTTCGGCGCCTATGTGCAGCTCGGCGAGACGCCTGAGGATCGCGACATCAAGCCGCGCCGCGCATCGCTCGGCCGAGACAACACCGAAGACAGCATCACGCTCGAAATCGCGCTGAAGTTGCTGTCGTTGCCGCGTGAGCTTGGCGTGGCTGATAACGGTGAGGAGATCCTGGCAAACCTGGGCCGCTTTGGCCCGTATGTGAAGCAGGGCTCGGAGTTCCGGTCGCTGGAAGAAACCGACGATGTCTACACGGTGTCGTTGGAGCGCGCGAAGGAACTGCTGGCCCAGCCGAAGAAATCGATGCGCCGCGCCCGCCAGGCGCCGAAGGAACTGAAGAACCTCGGCAAGCATCCCGAGTCTGGCGCCGAGGTCAAGATCCTCGACGGCCGTTACGGTCCGTACGTCAGCGACGGTGAGACGAACGCCTCGGTGCCGAAAGGCACGCAGGTCGAGGCCGTCACCATGGCCGCTGCGGTCGAATTGCTGAACGCACGAGCTGGCATGGGCGGAAAGAAGAAGGCCAAGAAGGCCAAGGCCGCGAAACCCGCGGCCAAGAAGAAGAGCGCGCCGAAGAAGAAGAGCGCGCCGAAGAAGAAGTCGGCGTAACCGCGTCATAATGCCGTCGGAATGATCGAAACGATTACCGCGGCAAACGGCTGGGTTAACGGGTACGTCTGGGGCTGGCCCATGATCGTGCTGCTCGTCGGCACCGGTCTGCTCCTGACAATCCTGACCGGCGGCGTGCAGTTCCGCTACCTGCCGTTCGCGCTGCGGGAAGTCCTCGGCAAACTCACACAAAAGAGCTCTGGTGCCGGCGAAGTGTCGCCCCTCCAGGCGGTGGCGACGGCACTGGCGTCAACCGTCGGCGTCGGCAACATCGCCGGCGTCGCGACCGCCGGGCTGGCGATCCTGGTGACACGCTGATGGCGATTCCAAACCTGGTCGCGGTGCTTGGTTCAATCGGCCTACTGCGCCGGCTCACCGCTGAGTTCCTTTCGACGCGCTCCAACTAGTAGATTTCAGGTCGTTCCCGCGCGCTGCTTGCCCTGAGTGAGCAATCCGGTCGAGACGACCGGATTGGGAATCGCAGGGTCATGAAACGTTGGTGGTCTCTTCTCGTTGAGGCGGTCCGTGGGTCGGACCGCGATTACACCGTGGGCCCGGTGGGGCCGGCCCTGGTGATGCTGTCCGTGCCGATGGTCCTCGAGATGGCGATGGAATCGCTCTTCGCCGTCGTCGACGTGTTCTACGTGTCGCGCGTCAGTTCCGACGCGGTGGCGACCGTCGGCATCACCGAGTCGATGATGACGATCGTCTACACCGTCGCGCTTGGCCTGGGCATCGGCGCGATGGCGGTGGTGTCGCGCCGCATTGGTGAGAAGGACGAGGACGGCGCGGCGCAGGCTGCGGCCCAGGCGATCGCGCTTGGCCTCATCGTGGCGCTCGCGGTCGGCGTGTTCGGCTACGTCAACGCCGAGCGCCTGATGCGCATGATGGGCGCCACGCCGTCGATGATCGAGTCGTCGCTTGGCTACACCGAGGTGATGTTCCTCGGCAACGCCACCGTGACGCTGCTGTTCCTCAACAACGCGGTGTTCCGCGGCGCCGGTGATCCGGCGATCGCCATGCGCATGCTGTGGCTTGGCAACATCATCAACATCGTCGTCTGTCCGTTCCTGATCTTCGGCATCGGCCCCGTCCCGGAACTCGGCGTCACCGGCGCGGCGATCGGCACCAACATCGGTCGTGGCACGGCGGTCGTGATGCAGCTGTGGATGATGTTCTCCGGCCGCAGCCGCGTGCATCTCACGCATCGCCACCTGCGGCTGATTCCGTCGGTGATGTGGAACGTGTGCCGCCTGAGCGGCTCCGGATTCCTGCAGATCCTGATCGATACGTCGAGCTACATCGGCCTGGTGCGCGTGATTTCGATGTTCGGCAGCGACGCGCTGGCGGGCTACACCATCGGCATCCGCACCGTGATGTTCGTGATGTTGCCGGCGTGGGGCCTGAGCAACGCGGCGGCGACGATGGTGGGTCAGGCGCTCGGCGCCAAGGATCCGGCGCGTGCCGAAGAAGCGGTGTGGACGGCCGGTAAGTACAACGCGATCGTCCTCGGCATCGTGAGCGTGTTCTTCGTCGGGCTGGCACCCTGGATCGTTGCGATCTACACCACCGACCCTTCGGTCGCGCCGTTTGCGACCTCGTGCTTGCGGATCGTCAGCACCGGGTTCGTGTTCTTCGCTTACGGCCTGGTGTTCACGCAATCGTTCAACGGCGCCGGCGACACGTGGACGCCGACCTGGATCAACCTGTTCTGTTTCTGGCTGTTCCAGATTCCGCTGGCCTGGTTGCTGGCGATTCACGTCGAGATGGGGCCGGCCGGTGTGTTCATCGCCATGACGGCGGCGTTCTCGTTGCTGGCCGTGATCAGCGCCGTGATGTTCCGTCGCGGGCATTGGAAGACAAGAACCGTGTAAAGTGAGAAGTGAGAAGTCGGAAGTGAGAGGCTCACTTCTCACTTCTCACTTCCGACTTTTCACTTCATATGATTCACATCATCGGCGGCGGACTGGCCGGCTCAGAGGCGGCGTGGCAGGCGGCGGAACTGGGTGTGGACGTGACCATTCACGAGATGCGTCCTGTCCGGCCGACCGCCGTACATAAGACCGAGAATCTCGCCGAACTCGTCTGCAGCAATTCTTTCCGCGCCGACAAGGTCGACAACGCCGTCGGCCTGATCAAAGAAGAGATGCGCCGCCTCGGCTCGGTCGTCATGCGCGCGGCGGATACCGCGCGTGTGCCCGCGGGCGCCGCGCTCGCTGTGGACCGCAACGTGTTTTCCGAGGCGGTGACCAGCGCGGTGCGGTCCCATCCGCGCATCCGCATCTCGCGTGAAGAGATCCACGCGGTCCCCGGTCCTGAATGGTCGCCGGTCATCATCGCCACCGGGCCGCTGACATCCGATGCGTTGTCGCAGAGCATCCAGCAGATGGTCGGCGAGCAGCACCTTGCGTTCTACGATGCGATCAGCCCGATCGTGCTCGCCGAATCGATCGACATGTCGAAGGTGTTCCGGGCGTCCCGCTGGGGCCGGAATGTCTGGAGCCCTGAACCCGGCGCCGCTCTTGAACAATCGGACGAGGGCGACTACCTGAATTGTCCAATGAGCAAGGATGAGTACGACGCCTTCTATGCGGCGTTGATCGCAGCCGAGTCAGCGACCGTTCACGATTTCGACAACACCAAGTTCTTCGAGGGCTGTCTGCCGATTGAGGTGATGGCGCATCGCGGCGAAGGCACGTTGCGCTTTGGTCCGATGAAGCCGGTCGGCCTGAAGGATCCGCGCACCGGCCGCTTGCCGTACGCGGTCGTGCAATTGCGGCAGGACACGCTGGCGGGCGATCACTTCAGCCTGGTCGGCTTCCAGACGCAGATCAAGTGGGGCGAGCAGGCGCGCGTGCTGCGAATGATCCCCGGCCTCGAGAACGCCGAGTTCGTTCGCTATGGCATGGTGCATCGCAACACCTACATCTGCGGACCGAAGGTGCTCCTGCCGACGTGGCAGACGCGGCAGCGCGCCGACTTGCTGTTTGCGGGACAGGTGTCCGGCGTCGAGGGATACGTGGAATCGGCGGCATCGGGTCTGATCGCCGGCCGCAATGCGGCCGCGATCGCGAAGGGCGAAGCACCGCAGGCGCCGCCGCGCACCACTGCGATCGGCTCCCTGGCGTACTACGTGTCGCACGCCGACCCGAAGACCTACCAGCCGACCAATATCACGCACGGCATCATGCCGCCGCTCGACAATCCGCCGCGCGACAAGATGCAGAAGAAGCTGCAGATCGCCGAGCGCGCGCTCACGGATCTGGATGCCTGGACCCGGCTCGGTCGCGCCGAGCCTGTAGCGACGAACCGTTAGGTTCGTTGACCCCCATGCGCGAACACCTCAAAGCGTTTCTCGCCTACCTGAAGCTCAATCGCCACGTGTCGCCGCACACGGTGCGCGCCTACGACAGCGACGTGACCCAGTACCTGGCCTGGGTCGCCAGCAACACCGGCAAGAAAATGTCGCAGCTTGCGCCCGACGACCTCGACATGCTGTCGGTTCGCGGCCACATCGCCGACCTGAACCGCGCCGGCAAGGCGCGCTCGTCGGTGGCGCGCAAGCTGTCGGGACTCCGCACGTTCGTTCGCTACCTGCGCCGGGAAGAGATCATCGAGCACGATCCGACCGCGATGGCCGTGGCGCCGAAGCGTGATCAGACGATCCCGACGCATCTGTCCGAGCCCGAGATCGAACGCCTGATCGAAACGCCGAACACCGGCGATCCGCTCGGCCGCCGCGATCGCGCCATCCTCGAGCTGTTTTACGCCTCGGGCCTGCGCTTGAGCGAACTGGTTGCCATTGACCTGGAAGACGTCAATTTGAGCGGCCGCATGATCCGGGTGATGGGCAAGGGCGGCAAGGAACGGCTCGTGCCGTTCAACCAGAGCGCGTTGAGCGCCATCAAGGCGTGGATGAAGGACCGGGCCGTGATTCGTCTGGGCGTCCGGGAGCCGGGATCCGGGAGCCGGAAGAAGTCCAAGGTCGTACAGGATCCGTTGTTCATCAACAGCCGCGGCACGCGCCTGACCGGCCGATCGGTTGACCGTCTCCTGCGCCGCTACGTCGCGCAGTGCAGCACCCGCATGGGCATCAGTCCCCACGCGTTGCGCCATTCATTTGCGACCCACTTGCTCCAGCGCGGCGCTGACCTGCGCGCCATCCAGGAGTTGCTCGGCCACGCGCGGCTGAGCACCACGCAGCGTTACACGCACGTCAACGCGGCTCAACTGATCGACGTCTATCGCAAATCGCATCCGCGGGCGGGGAAGTCCGAGTAGAATCGTTCGCACGTGCCCGATACCCGATCAGTTTCCGTGCCGTTCGTGCGTTCTGCGGCACTCGTCGCGCTCCTCGTGATCCTTTCCGCACCGGCCTTCGCGCAGCAAACGGCGCCACCCCAGGACGAGCTCGAGGCGGGTTCCGTCAACCTGTTCGGATTCAGGTTCGATCAAAGTGAGCGTTACAAGTTCGGCGGCGAACTGGTTACAGGCTGGTCGCACGACGGCGCGCAGGCCGCGCTGGGCTTCGAGAAGCAGGGCCGCGTCGGCATGGCGATCCTGAGCCTCAGCGGCAAGGTGTCCGATCGCGTGCGCTACTTCGTGTCGGTGAACCCGGTCAGCGAAACGGCATCCCGTCCCGCCTGCGGTGAGAAGGACTTCTTCTTTCCGAACGACCCGAGCCTGTTCGCGGCATCAGGACCGATCGTCAAGTGCGACGAAGAGGACGGCCTCAAGCGTGTTGATACCTACAACACGTTCTCACTCGACTACATCACGCAGCAGGGCATCCTGCGCGAGGGCTACATCGACTGGGGCCTGTCGAAGAACGTGTCGTTCCGCGGTGGCCGCTTCATCCTGCCGATCGGCTTCGCGCCTCGCGAGGTTGGTGCCTCGACCGCTAAGGACATGGCGCGCATCACGCGCCTCAATGCCGAGGCCAACTACGGAGCGATGATCGCGTTCTCGGCCGCTCGCAACGATCGTCCGGTCGTGGACGTCGGCCTGATGGCGGTGCTCGGTGACGGCAATCGCGAGAAGGACTACGACTGGTTCTACTTCGTGAACCGCACGCTCGACACCAACAGCGCCGTCACCGTCGTCGCCTCGGCGCGCCTGCAGCCGGTTCGCCAGCTCGATGCGCGCGTCGCCTACAAAAAGGGCTACACCGGTTCGAAGGTCGAACGGTTGCCAAGCTACTGGGCATCGAAGCGTAATGACGATGCGTTGGTGGTGAGCGTGAAGGTGTCGCCGTTGCCGTGGTTCTCGGCATTCGGCGAGTACGCGAAGTATCAGTGGGGGCCGACCATCACGTCCGGTGAACTGGTGGGCATTCCGACGCTCGGCCCGATCGAGAAGCCCGGGTACTACATGGGCGCACAACTCGACGTCCCGGTGCGCGGCAAGGTCCACGTCGGCGGCAGTTTCACCCGCGAAGAGCTCACGCGCGACGACAGCCTCATTCAATATCTGACGCTGAACAACCTGTATGGCGTGTCGATGGGCAAGAAGGATCGCCTGATGATCGCGCGCGGGTTCCTCGACATCAATCGCCTCGTCAACATCAGCTTCTTCTGGGTCGATGTTTCGAATCCCTTCCCCTGGGTGAGCGGCAGCTGGCCGGTGTCGGGTCCGGTCGCATACACCGGACGCGAGCCCGATCGGATCGGCGTCACGGTCACCGTCCGCACGCCGTAAGCCATGCTCCGGGCGCTGCTGCTCGGCGTTGTTCTGCTCGCCCATCAGCCGGCGCCAGTCCGGATCCTGTTCATCGGGAACAGTCTCACCTACGCCAACGACCTGCCCGCGATGGTGTGTGCCATGGCGCGCGCGGCCGGCAGGCGAGCGGTGTGTGAAAGCATCGCCGTCCCCGACTACAGCCTCGAAGATCATTGGAACGAACGGCGCGCTCAGCGGGAGATCGCGCGTGGCTGGGACGTCGTGGTGTTACAGCAAGGTCCCTCGGCATTGCCCGAATCGCGGCGGCTGCTGATTGGCTACGTGCGCCGTTTCGATGCCGAGATCAGAAAGGCCGGCGCACGCACCGCCCTCTATATGGTCTGGCCCTCGCTCGCCCGGCGCGGAGATTTCCCGGGTGTCAGCCAGTCATACAGGGCGGCGGCAGACGAGGTGAAGGGATTGCTGTTACCTGCGGGCGACGCGTGGCGCGCGGCCTGGAAGGGTGATGCCTCGTTGCCGCTCTACGGCCCAGATGGATTTCATCCGTCGCCCGCCGGCACCTACCTGGTGGCGCTTGTGGCGTACCAGCAGATCTTCGGAGAAGCACCCCCACCTGCTCCGGTTCCGCCCGGTGTTGCGCATAGCGCAACCGCACTCCGCCTCGCTGCACAGGAGGCCGTTGCCGCGCTGGCTCGGCGGTGAAATCCGCTCAGGACCCGCGTCCGAAGCGGATATAGTAGCCTTTTGTTCATGGCGCCGTACCCCCTGTCGGCTGTCACTCGTGGCATTTATATCGGCACCGTTGCAGCGATTGTGCTCGTCGGGACCCTGAGCTACGTCATATTCCGCTCAGCGGTTGACGATGCCGTGGCGCAGAGTGCTAACCAGCAGCTGGCGACGGTTCGCACCGCCGCCGTCGGTGTCCAGGCCGAACTCGAGAGTGTGTCCGCTCAGCTGCGCCAGTTCTCGAGCCTGCCGAGCGTGCAGAGCCTGGACGTTCCGTACCTTGGACAGCGCGTGGCGGCCGCCTTTGCCGGCGCAGCCAGCGGCCGCATCCGTTCCGTCGTGCGTATCGATCGGGAGGGACGTCTCTTTGTCTGGTCGACCAGTGGCGAATTGCTGGTCAACGGCGCCCCAATGCACCAGAGCGATGAGCTGTGGAGTTGGGGACGAAACCAGGAGCACGCGCTCCAGGTGCGCATGCTAGCGTCGTGGGATCGGAGCACGCCGACGGAACGCGCGATGGTGGTGCCGATCTGGCGGAATTCACCAAGCGCACAGCTACCCGACCCGCCGCGGGACTTCAACGGGGTGCTGGCGCTGGTCATCGACCTTGAACGGCTGATGCGCACGTATCTCGATCCCGCCCGCCGTGAATTGGCGACCAGCGCGATGGTGGTAGGGTTGGCGACGCCCGGCTTTGGCATGCGGCTGGGCCCGGGCCAGTCGCCGCCGACGTTTTCGCGCGGAGACGCCCACCAGCACGAGTCCGAATACGGCAGCGAGCTGCTCGAGGGCAGCGAGGCCCGTAGCCTCCACGCCTGGGCGAAATTTCGCGTTGCCGACGAGACGTGGATGATTGCCTCGTCGGCCAGTGCCGCGCTGGTGTCCGGCCAGATCCGGCGTCCCGCGATGGCACAACTTGGGTTGACCGCCACGTTATTGGTCGCAGTGCCGATCGTCGGGTGGCTGATCCTAAAGCGCGAGCGAGACCTGCAGATGGAGCAGCGCAACCTCGAGCGCCGGCTCGCCGAGTCACAGAAGATGGAAGCGATCGGCAAGCTTGCCGGTGGGGTGGCGCACGACTTCAACAACATGCTGACCGCCATCCTCGGTTACGCGAGCATGATCCAGGAGGACGCCCCGCCGCGTTCCGCGATTCGCGACCAGGCGCACCAGATTCGCCGCGCCGCCGAAAACGCCGCGGCGCTCACGCAAAAGCTGCTCGCGTTCAGCCGCCGGCAGATGCTGCACAGCGATCCGCTCGACTTCCGCTCGTTGCTCGGGAACCTGTTGCCGCTCGTGCGTGGGGCGGTGGGCGAGGACGTCAAGGTCTCGACGCAGACCGGCGAGGACCTGTGGCCGATCATGGCCGACCCGGCGCAGCTCGAGCAGTCGATCCTCAATCTCGCGCTGAACGCGCGGGATGCCATGCCCAACGGCGGCGCGCTGCAGATCGACTCGCGCAACGCGCCGCGCCCCAATGGTGAACGCCGCCACGACATCGACGTGAAGCCACGCGATTACGTGCAGATCACGGTCACCGATACCGGCTCCGGGATGGACGAAGCGACGCGCACGCGCATGTTCGAGCCGTTCTTCACGACCAAGGCGGCGGGCAAGGGGTCGGGCCTTGGGTTGTCCACCGTCTACGGGTTCGTGCGCCAGTGCGGCGGATTCATCAGCGTGCTGTCGACACCGGGCCATGGCACGTCCATCGAATTGCTGCTGCCGCGCGCGAACACCGCGGCGATCACGCCGCCCACGCCGGCGATGAGCAACGACGCTCCCAAGGCGACCGTGCTCGAGACGGTGTTGCTGGCCGAGGACGAAGACGGCGTGCGGCAGCTGACGATCGAAACGCTCGAGCGCCGCGGGTATCACGTGTTGTCGGCGCCCAGTGGGGAGGAGGCGCTCGCCGTGGCGGCGGCGTACGAGGGCACCATCCACATGCTGATCAGCGACGTGGTGATGCCCGGCATGAAGGGCCCCGATCTGGCCGAGCGGATGCGCGCCATGCGGCCCGGCATCAAGGTGTTGTTCGTGTCCGGCTACGCCGCCGACGTGGTGACGCCGAACGACCTGCGCGAGGCCACCCTGCTATCGAAGCCGTTTTCGCCCTCGACGCTGATCAAGGCCGTTCGGTCGGTTCTCGACGTGCCGCTTTCATCGGCGCCCGCTTCGCAGCCATAATAAGAGGCTCACGACCACGCCTGCGGCAATGACCATGGCCGTGTGTCGAGGCAGGACTTCAAGGAGATTTCGATGAACCGTGTAATGACAGCTCTTGCATTGGTTGGCAGCCTGGCTCTCGCAGCCAACTCGTTTGCCCAGACCGGCAAGCCCTCGCTGATGAACCCCGCTTCGCTCAACGAGCAGGCACCGGCCACGTACAAGGTGAAGTTCGACACCAGCGCCGGCGAGTTCATTGTCACCGTGACCCGCGCGTGGGCCCCGATCGGCGCCGATCGTTTCTATAACCTCGTGAAGAACGGCTTCTATGACGGCCAGCGCTTCTTCCGTGTCGTCCCGAACTTCATGGTGCAGTTCGGCATCAACGGCGACCCCGACATCCAGCGCAACTGGGCCAATGCCAACCTGAAGGATGATCCGGCCGGCGTCAAGAGCAACGCCCGTGGCTACATCACCTTTGCGAACCGCGGTCCCAACTCGCGCTCGACGCAGGTGTTCATCAACTTCAAGTCCAATGCCTTCCTCGACAAGACCTTCATGCCGTTCGGCGAAGTGACGGTCGGCATGCCGGCGGTGGACAAGATCAACGCGGAGTACCGCGAAGAGCCCGACCAGATGCAGATCCAGAACAACGGCAACCGCTACCTGACGAAGGCGTTCCCGCGCCTGGACTTCATCAAGAAGGCGACGATCGAGAAGTAGCACAGGCCGATTGGCCTCCGGGCCATCCCACCTACGGCCAAGGCTACGGTGGGCAACAGGAGGGGACCGTGAGAGTTGCGATTCTTACAGCGTTACTACTGACGGTTCCCCTGACAGCGCAAGTTCCGATTCAGGATCGACAACCCGCGGGTTCCGCACTGCGGCCCGCGGTGGTCGGCCCGACCGGCGGCGTCTCCACCGGGCATCCCCTCACCACCGCGGCGGCCTTCAGCATCCTGTTGAAGGGCGGCAATGCGTTTGACGCCGGCGTCGCCTCGCTGATTGCCGGCGGCGTGCTCGAGCAGGATCTCTACAGCCTCGGCGGAGAGGCGCTCGTGCTCGTCTATCCGAAAAAAGAAAACAAGGTCACGTCGATCGTCGGCCAGGGCTGGGCGCCGAAGGCCGTTGATGTGGACTGGTATCTGTCGCGCAACAAGTCGCTGGAAGGGGCCGGACTCGATCCAGCCGTCGTGCCAGGCGCGCTGCATGCGGCGCTGACCGTGCTCGAGAAGTGGGGCACGATGAGTTTTGAGGACGTCGCGGCGTCAGGTATCGCCTACGCCGAGAACGGCTTCCCGATGCGCAACAGCACGGCGCAGGCGATCCAACGGCAGTTGAAGTTCTTTGAACGCTGGCCGGGCAACAAGGCCTACTGGTTGAAGCCGGACGGTTCGGCCTACAAGCCGGGCGAGACCATCAAGTTGCCGGCGCTCGCGCGCACGCTGAAGCGCATGGTGGAAGCCGAGCGCGGCGCGAAGCGTCGCGGCCGGGCCGCCGGGATCGCCGCCGCCCGCGACCGGTTTTACAAGGGTGACATCGCCACCGAAATGGTGGCGTTCCTGCAGCAGCACGGCGCGCCGTTCGACAAGAGCGACTTTGCCGAGTACTTCGCCCGGATCGAAGAGCCAGCCAAGACAACCTATCGCGGCTACACCGTCTACAAGCACGGCTTCGGCAGCCAGGGACCGGTGCTGCTGCAGGCGCTGAACATCCTCGAGAACTTTGACCTGCGCGGCATGGGCTACGCGAGTGCGGACTACCTGCATACCGTCACCGAAGCGCTCAAGCTCGCATATGCGGACCGCGATTCGTTCTATGCCGACCCGGCGTTCGTGCAGACCCCGGCCGAAGGCCTGTTGTCGAAGGCGTATGCGAAGGAGCGCGCCGCGCTGATCGATCCGAAGAAGGCGTCCACGTCGTTCATTGCCGGTGACCCAACGAAGTTTGATTCGAAGGTCAAGGAGTGGAAATTCTGGAAGGCGAACGTCGCTGACGGCGCCACTCCGCGCACGCAGAGCGGTGATGAGGTCAATACGCCGGAGGTCGTGAAGGATACGACCCACATGGCGGTGATCGACAAGGACGGCAATATTTTCGACGTGACGCCGAGCGGAGGATGGGTCCCGGGCGCCGTGATCCTTGGTGACACGGGCATCGGCATGAGTGTCCGCGGAGAACAGTTCTGGCTCGACAAGACGCACGCCAACCAGATCCGTCCGCGCGCTCGGCCGCGCTACACGTTGACGCCAAGCATGGTGTTCAAGGGCGATGTGCCGATGATGGGTCTTGGCACACCAGGCGGTGACAACCAGGATCAAACCATCCTGCAGGCGCTGCTCAGCATCGTCGACTTCTGGGATGACTGGTATCCGAACCTGCACGGCGCGCTCGAGCGTCCACGCGTCCAGACGATGCATTTCTATGGATCGTTCTGGCCGCACACCGCCGGTTTCAATCAATTGAACGTCGAGGCGGCCATTCCGGACGCGATCTACAACGAGCTCAAAGCGCGCGGCCACGACGTGAGCCGCCTGCGGCAATTCGGCATGTCGGGTTGTGCGACGGCGGTGATGATCGACCCTGCGACCGGCAATCGCATCGCCGGTGCCGATCCGCGACGCGACTGTTACGCCATCGCGTATTAGGACTCCACGACGTGCTGCGCATACGGTCAACACTGTATACGCGCGCGAGTTCAATTACGGCCTGTGGCGTTTTGAAGCTGAGCCGTATGCTGCATCGTGCGTTCGAATCCGCGCATTGGTCTTACCCTCTTCGCCGTTTACGCGGTCGCGTTTGGCTTTCGACTGATCGCCGGTCTTCTCAAAGGTCCCGACTACGTTGATGACGGCTATGCGTTCTACGCGGAGATCGCGAGCACGCTGGTCAGCGGCGGCGGGTTCTGCATGGCGCCGAATTTCGAATGCGCCGTCCGCATGCCGTTGTTTCCTCTGGTGGTGGCGCCATTCCTTGCTGCCGGAGCCGTGTATCCCTGGTTGATCGTCTTTCATGCGCTCGTCGGTTCGGCGACGGCGGTGATGGCGTATCCGATCGGCGCGCACCTGTTCAACCGCCGCATCGGTTTGCTCGCGGCCATGGTCGCTGCCGCCAACCCTTACGCGATCATCCATGGCCCCGCGTTCCAGGACACGGTGATCGTCAACGCCGTGTTCGCGCTGGCGGTCGTGCTTCTGTTGCGGTCGACGGTTGACAGGAGAGTGGAGTGGGCGCTGGCGGCCGGCATCACGCTCGGGCTGATGGTCCTGACGACGGCCCGGATGTTGCCGATTGCGATGGTCGCAGTGCTTTGGGCCGCCGTCCATCACCGCCGGCGGCTGCACGTGCAATGTGCCGTGATCCTTCCAGTGGTGCTGCTGGTGGGCGGATGGGTGGCTCGCAACGCCTACGTCGTCGGCGCGCCGGTCCTCACGACCGAAACCGGTCTCAGCCTCTGGGTGGCGCACAACGACCTGGTGGAGGACGTCATTCCGGACGGCAGCATCGACGCGGTGGAAGGCCGACTCTGGGCCGCCATGGATCCGGCGACGCTGGCGCGGATTGACCGACTCGCCAACCAGCCGGTCGCGCGCGATCGCGCGCTGGGCCTGATCGCGCTCGCCTACATCCGATCACATCCGTTCGACACCGTGAGGAGGACGGTGAAGAAGGTGCTGCTGTCGGTCGGCGGGTGGCTGAGTCCCATGCGGCCGTGGCCCATCCAGTTCCTCTACTCCCTCATCTTTGTTCCCATCAACGCCGCCGCGATTGTCGCCCTTTGGCGGAGCCGGAACGCCGACCCGGCGCATGGATTGGTGATGCTGATCATCGTGGCGTTTCTGTTGACGACAGCGGTGTTCTGGGCCCACACCAGCCATCGCAGCTATTTGCACGTATTGAAGATCACCTACGCGCTATCGGTGCTGTCGCCGATCGCGCAGAAGCACGTCGGCACGCTCAAGCTGCCCGTCTGAGCGTGATCGTCGGCCAGGGGCCGCCATCTCCTTCATTCTGGCCGTGAGGCTGCTGAGTGACGCCTGTAACCTGGCGAGCCTCGCCACGTTCGGTCACGGTGACGTCGGCGACGGTCAGATTGGTCAGCAACTGATCGTCAGGCCCGCCGCCTCAATGAACGCCGATTGCGAGACCGTCTTCTGCACTCGAAGCGGCGGACCAGCCCGGCCCTCCCCGCATCAGATCGCGTCAGAGATCGACGTGAACGTGAACGAGCCGAGGCGCAGGGCCGGCACCATGTACGGCGCGAGGCGCTCCGATCGCCCGATCGCCTCGACGTTCCAGGGCGCGAGCATCGCCAGCACGCTCTGGTTGAAACGCAGGTTTCTCACCGGGTGCTTGACCTGGCCGTCTTCGACCCACCACAGGCCGTCGCGCGTGAGACCCGTCAGGACCATCGTTCGCGGATCGACCAGCCGCACATACCAGAAACGCGAGATCAAGAGGCCGCGCTTCATTCCCTTGATCAGGTCTTCCATCGTCGATGGCGTCTGCGTGCTTTCGAGGATGAAGTTCACCGGTCCCGGTGTGGCGTCGCGCTTCTTTTCCTGTGCCCAGTACCGCGAGTAGGTCAGGTTCTCGATCACGCCGGCCTTGACGAGCGAGAGCCGCGAGGCCGGCACCCCTTCATTGGTGGCGGGGGAGGCCGGGAGTTCGGCGTGCATCGGATCGCTGTACAAATTCAGCCGCTCGCTGAACATGGCTTCGCCGAGGCGGGTCTTGCCGTCCTTGCCCGAGAACGCGCTGCGGCCCTCGTCGGCGGTGCGGGCGTCGAAGTTGCCCGTGAAGAAGCCAATCAGGTCGCTGACGGCCTGCGGTTCGAGGATGACAGGGTAATTGCCCGGCTCGATCGGTCGTGGATTGCGTGAGCGCACCGCCTTGGTGACGGCCTCGGTGGCGATACGCTGCGCATCGAGCTTGCCCAGGTCGAAGTGATCACCGGAGTAGTAACCAGACCCCGTGCCATCAGGCGTGCGCGCTGTCACGCTCAGGTCGGCGCGGGTGTTCCTGAAGTAGCGGCGATTGCCGTTCGCGGTGGCCGTGGCCGTCGCCGATGCACGCGCGGTGTGGAACCCCGCACCGGTGACTTTCTGCGCGCGGCACGCGTCGAGGATTCCCTGCAGCGCCTGCGCCCGGGCGGTGACATCGACATCGGCGGTTGATGCGGCGAAGCCTCGATCGGTGGCGTATTCCTGCGCGCCAAGCGTCGGCACATATTCACGCTGCACCGGAGAGACGCGCGCGATCTGCACGGCATCGCCGGCGAGCTGTTTCAGCGCCGCTTCGCTGGAGTCGTTGACGGTGGCCGAGCCGCGGCGACGGCCGACCCACACCGTGGCGGTGATGTCGAGATCGTCACTGCGTCCGCTGGTCGTGACCCGGTTGTCCGCAAATCGCGCATGCGATTCAGCGGTGTTGGCGAGCGACACCTGCGCATCTTCCGCGCCTGCTGTCTTCGCGTGCTCGAGGACGGTTTCGCAGATCTTGAGGGCGGCTTCTCTGGTCAGCATGATTAGACCGCCGCCGTGTTCAGAACGGTGATGTTGCGGAAGCGCGCCGGCGGGCAGCCGTGACTGACGGCATTGGTCTGTCCGGGTTCGCCCTTGCCGTCCGCGGATGTGCCCCATAGTCGATACGTCGATGGTCCGCCCAGACCGTCGCACGATGCCCAGAAGTCCGGCGTGCGCGATTGGTACGCGGCGTCCCTGACCATCGCGCCGAGCTTGCCGTCACGAATCTCACGGATCACTGCGCCGCCGAACTGGAAGTTGTAACGCTGCTGATCGATCGACGACACGCCGCGGCCTTCGATGAACAGTCCGCGCTTGATATCGGCGAACAGATTGTCGAGGGTGATATCTTTCTCCGCCGGCTGCAGCGATACGTTCGGCATCCGCGGGAACGGCACACTCGACCAACTGTCGGAGTGCAGGCAGCCATGGGACTTCGACTGTCCCACCAGCGGCGCCAGTTCGCGCGTCGTCTGCCAGTCCACGAACATGCCGTCGCGCACGATGTGCCACCGATCCGCCGGCACGCCCTCATCGTCATACCCGGTGGTGGCGAGGCCGCCGGGCTGCGTGCGATCGCCGACCAGGTTGACGATGTGTGAACCGAAGCGCAGCTTGCCGGCATCGGTCGGCTTCACGAAGCTCGTGCCAGCCATGTTCGCCTCATAGCCGAGCGAGCGATCCAGCTCCGTGGAGTGGCCGACTGATTCATGGATCGCGAGGAACAGCTGCGACGGATCGACAACGATGTCGTACCGGCCGGAGCCGACCGGCTTGGACTTCAGCTTCTCGACCACTTCGTGTCCGGCCTTCTCGGCATCGGCCATCCACGGATAGTCTTCGACGTATTCGTAGCCCTGCAGCTTGGCGCGATCCACGACGCCCCGAGTCTGAAAGTCGCCGCTGGCGCGATCGGTGGCCGTGGTCTGGAACTGCGGATACGTGCGCACGAGGCGCTGTGTGATGCGCGACCCCTCGCTCGACGCGAAGTATTTGTGTTCGTCCGCGAAGAGTATCTGCGACGTCACGAACGATACTCCGGGGACGAGCGCGGTCTTGTTCAACTGCAGCAGGAATGCGATCTTGGTTTCGAGCGGCACCTCGAACGGATCCTTCTTGATCGGGTTGTTCCAGGTGGTGACCACTTTGTCGGCGTTGGCCAGGGTGACCTTTCGCGTTGCGAGGATCGCGTTGGCCTTGGCGATTGCCACGGCCTGTTCCGCCGCAGTCCGGGCGGCAGCCGGGTCGACCATGTTGGACGCCGCGAATCCCCAGGCGCCATTCACGAGCACGCGCAGTCCGAAGCCGTAGCTCGTCGAGCGCTGCACGTTCTGCACCTGCTGCTCGCGAGTCGAGATCGATTCGCGCCGGTAGCGATTGATGCGGATGTCGGCGTACGACGCGCCGAGCTTCGTGGCGTGCGCCAGCGCGGTGTCCGCGACCTCGGCGCGCCTGGCGTCATCGGATGGGCTTGGTTGAAAGGCAGCCGTCCAGTCGGGCACGAACGTGCCCGCCACGATGATGCCACCCGTACAAAGAAATTCGCGCCGTGAGACTGGGCTCATGGCGCGAAATTATAGTGCCTGCAGTGCGTACAGTGCCTTGGTTCCAGGGCGGATGCCGTGACTAGGCCGACTGGGCCAGCATCCGCCTGCGGGGCATTTCGATATTCAGCGTCTTGATCTTGTAGTTCATCACACGCGGGCTGATGTGCAGCAGCTCAGCCGCGTCCTTCTGCACCCAGTTCGCCATCTTCAGCGCTTCGGTGATCGCCTGGCGCTCGATGTCTTCGAGCGCGATGCCCGTCGGCGGGATCTTCACCACGCTCTGCGAATCCCTCGAACCCGAGCCGGCCGGCGCGAAGTCGCCGAGGCGCAGGTCACCGGACGTGATCACCGCGGATTCGGCGAGCAGCGCCGCGCGTTCAATCGCGTTCTCGAGCTCGCGGATGTTGCCGGGCCAGTTGTAGCGGACCAGCAACTTCTGCGCGTCGTTGTCGAGTCCGTCCAGCCGCTTCTTCAGCTCGCTGCCGAACCGGCGGCAGAAGTGCATCGCCAGCGGCAGGATGTCATCCTTGCGCTCGCGCAGCGGCGGCGTTTCGACCGACACCACGTTGAGGCGGTAGTAGAGGTCTTCGCGGAACTGGCCCGCGGCGACCATCGCCGACAGGTCGCGGTTGGTGGCCGCAATCAGCCGCACGTCGACGCGAATGGTGCGGGTGCCGCCGAGGCGCTCGAACTCGTGCTCCTGCAGCACGCGCAGGATCTTCGCCTGCGTGCTCGCGCTCATATCGCCGATCTCGTCGAGGAACAACGTGCCGCCATCAGCCTGTTCAAAGCGGCCGATGCGCTGGCGATCCGCACCCGTGAACGCGCCCTTCTCGTGACCGAAGAGTTCCGATTCGAGCAAGTTCTCCTGCAGCGCGGCGCAGTTCACCTTGACGAAGTTGCGGGCGGCGCGGAGCGAGTTGTGGTGGATCGCTCCGGCGATCAGCTCCTTGCCCGTGCCGGTTTCGCCGCGGATCAACACCGTCGAGTTGCTCTTGGCCACCTTGCGGACCACGCCAAGGACGCGGCCGAGCGATTCGCTGCCGCCGACGATCTTGTCGAAGTCGTAGTTTTCCTGGCGCTCGTTGCGCAGGTAGTCGAGCTCGTTGCGCAGGCGCTTGAGCTCCAGCGCCTTCTCGACCTTCACTTCCATCTCCTCGAGCTCGAATGGCTTCTGCACGTAGTCGAAGGCGCCGTGCTTCATCGCCTCGACGGCGGTGGTGACCGAGCCGAAGGCGGTCATCAGGATCACCGACGCTGACGGGTGCAGCGTCTTGGTGGTGCGCAGCACGTCGAGGCCGTCGGAGCCGCCCATCTTGAGGTCGCTCACGACCACGTCGAAGTAGCCCTCGTGCAACCGCTCGAGCGCGGCGTTGCCGTTGCCGGCTTCGTCGACGTCGTGCCCGGCCGTGGTCAGCGACAGTGCCAACCCGCGCCGCAGTGCATCGTGATCGTCCGCTACAAGAATCCGCGCCATGTCGTGTCCTTTATCCCTGGTGTGCTGATGGCCTGGTCGGCTGGCCCGTTGGCCTGTGAGGTTCCACCGGCAACGTGACGCGGAACTTCGTCCCGCGACCGTTGGCCGTCGTCATGTCGATGCGCCCTTCATGCGCGTCCACGATCTTGCGGACGATCGCCAGGCCGAGCCCCGACCCTTGCGCCTTCGTCGTGAAGAATGGATTGAAGATCTTTTCCGCCACGTCCGCCGGCATGCCGGGTCCGTCGTCCGACACGTCGACCAGGACGGTCGGCACCGCGATGTGTCCGTCGGGGAGCAGCGCCCCTTCCGACGCGGTGTTGGCGAGCTGGGCCTTGATCTCAACGCGGCCGCGTCCTTCGAGCGCTTCGTAGGCGTTGATGAGCAGGTTGCAGAACACCTGGGTGAGTTGATACTGGTCGGCGCCGAGGGTCGGCAACGTCTGGGGCAACTGCACGTCGACGAGGATGCTGCCGCGCGTGGCCTTGCTGTCCGCGAGTCCCACCGCACCGGCAATGGCATCGCCAAGAGAGGTGCGGTCGACCTGCAGTCGCACCGGTCGCACGAACGCCAGCACTTCCTGGACGATCGCGTTGGCCATCTTGGCTTCGCCGATGATGTCGTTGACGAGACCGAGCGCCTCCGCGTTGTCCGGCACTTTGCGGCGCAGCAGACCGGCGAGGACCTCGATGCCGGCGAGCGGATTCTTGATCTCGTGGGCCATCACCGCGGCCATCTCGCCGACGGCGGCCAGGCGGTCGCGCAGGCGCTCGCGCTCCTCGATCTGCTCGACGTGAGTGAGGTCCTTGAAGAACAGCGCGGCGCCGACCGGTTCGCCGCGATCGTCACGCACCAGCGACAGGGTGTACCCAATCACCGTATCGGTGGACTTCAGGCGCAGCTCCGCGCGGTTGGGAAGGGCCTGTAGTTCGAACGCGCCGCCGAGTACGCGAACGATGTCGGGGTGCTCGTGCAGCACGTCCGCGTAGGGCTGGCCGGTCACATCCCCGGCGGCCAGCCTGAACATCCGGCGCGCCTCGTCATTGAGCAGGACGATGCCGCCGGCACGGTCGATGGCCAGCACGCCATTGCGCATGTTTCCCACCATGTGGCGGAAGAACACGTCGGCGAGACGCTGCGTCTTCTCGGCAGATTTGGGCATCAGTATGTGGCCGAGCCGGGTTGAGCAAAGCCCGTGCCCCCCGCGGTCGCCGCGACTTAACGCTCTAAGTCGTTGCGATTACAGAATTTGGATTATGCCCTACTGGTGGGGTTGATTACAAAAACGTAACCAGATCACGAATTGCGTAGATCGCTGAACTGCTCGGCTTCGTTCTGGAGCATCTCCCACTGGCCGAGGAGCTCGCCAACTTCCCACATCAGGGCCTGATGCTGGGCGAGGACTGGCTTCGATTTTTCGTGGTCGTTGTAGAAATCGGGAGCCGCCATGGTCTGCTCGACCTCTTTGATCGTCTTCTCGCGCTCGGCGATTCGGGCTTCGAGTTCGGCGACCCTGTTTTTCAGAGCCTTGAAGGCGCGCTCACGCTTGTTCTTCTCGGCCTGTTCTTTCTTGCGCGCCTCGAAGGACTGGGCAGGTGGGGCGGGTTGGGCGGGTTGGGCAGAGCGTCTTTCCTTACCAGCCTCACCGGCCTTGCCAGCCTTTCCAGCCTGATCCTCGCCTTGCGCTTTGCTCCAAAGAAACGATTCGTATGTTCCGGGGTAGACGACCGCTTTCCCGTCTCCCACTTCAATAATCTTCGTTGCAAGGCGCTCTACAAAGTAGCGATCGTGAGAGACGAAGATCAGCGTGCCGCCGTAATCGACGAGCGCGTCGAGCAGCACTTCTTTCGAATCGATATCCAGGTGGTTCGTCGGCTCGTCGAGCAGCAGCGTATTTGACGGGCGCAGCAGCATGCGCGCCACGGCGAGGCGTGTCCGCTCCCCGCCCGACAGCACACCGGCCTTCTTGTAGATGTCGTCGCCCGAAAACAGGAAGCCGCCAAGGATGTTGCGGATCGCCGGGATCATCGTGTGCGGCGAATCGGCGGACATCGTTTCGTGAATGGTGAGCTTCGGATCGAGGCGCGTGGCTTCGTCCTGGGCGAAGTACTGCATCACCATCTGGTGACCTTCGGTGCGCGTGCCGCTGTCCGGCGCTTCTTCACCGACCAGCATGCGCATCAACGTCGACTTGCCGGCGCCGTTGTGGCCGACGAGCGCGATGCGATCGCCGCGCTCGATGTGGAGATTGACGTGGTCGAGCACGACCTTGTTGCCGTAGGCCTTGCGCACGTCCTTCAACTCCATCACCATGCGTCCGCTCTTCACCGCGGCGGGAAAGTTGAAGTGGATCTTCTTGCGCTCGGGCGGCACCTCGAGGCGCTCGACCTTCTCGAGCATCTTGATGCGGCTCTGGACCTGCGCCGCCTTGGTGGCCTGGTAGCGGAAGCGGTTGATGAATTCCTCGACGCGCTGGATTTCTTCGTCCTGGCGCCGCTTGGCCTCGCGCAGCCGTTCCATCGCCGCGTCCCGCTGCTCGAGGTACTTGGTGTAATTGGTGTGGTACTCGGTGATCTTGCGCAGCGTCAGATCGGCAATGTGCGTGACGACAGCGTCCAGGAAGTAGCGATCGTGCGAGACGAGAATCACCGAGTGCGGATACGCGACCAGGTACTCCTCGAGCCAGTTGCGGGCTTCGAGATCGAGGTGGTTGGTCGGTTCATCGAGCAGCAGCAGGTCTGGTTCGCTCAAGAGCAGCTTTGCGAGCGCGAGACGCATCTGCCAGCCGCCTGACAGGTGGTCCGTCATCTGCTCCTGTGCCTGCGGATCGAAGCCAAGACCGCGCAGCACGGTGGCCACCTTCAGTTCGATCTGGTAGCCGTCGGACAGCCGGAACTGATCCTGCGCCTCGCTGTACCGCGCCAGCACCGCGTCGTGCTCGGCCTCGCTCATCGACGCGTCGCCGAGCTTCTCTTCGAGCGCGTGCATCTCGTGCTTCAGGTCGAGCAGCGCCTTCAGCGCGAGGCTGGCCTCATCGCGCACCGTGCGGCCGCTGTGCGACAGGCCATCCTGCGGCAGGTAGCCGAGCGTCAACGCGTTGGGTTTCTGGATGACGCCGCTATCGGGTTCATCGAAGCCGGCGAGCATCTTGAGCAGGGTGGTCTTGCCGGCGCCGTTCGGGCCGCACAAGCCCACGCGGTCGCGATCGCCCACCTGCCAGGTGACGTGCTCGAGCAGCGTCTTGTCGCCGAATGCCTTGGTGACGTCCTGGAGTTGGAGCACGGGAAGGTCTTGAGGTCTTGAAGTCTTAAGGTCTCAAAAGAAAACCGTCTTGAAGTCTTTTCAAGACCTCAAGACTGCGGACCTCAAGACCTCTCGATTGTTATTCGCCTAACGCACGCGCAGCCGCGGCGAGAACCTGCGGCACGCGGAACGGTTTCGTGAGATAGCCGGCAACGCCGAGGTTCACGGCTTCGATGGCGCTCGATTCGGTCGAGAAGCCGGTGATGATGATGACCGGCAGATCCGCCTTCAGGCGCCGTGCTTCACGGATCAGCGTCAGGCCGTCCATGCCGGGCATCTTGAGGTCGGCAATCAGCAAATCGTAGTTGCCAAGCCGCAAGCGCTCGAGGGCCGCGCGTCCGTCCGGCGCCGTATCGACGTCGTACTCCGCGAGGGCGAGGGTCTTCTGCAGCAACTCGCGGATGCTGGATTCGTCGTCGACGACCAGGACCCGGCTGCACCCATCGCGCGCCTGGGGCCGATCGGCCACGGGTGCCACCGTCGCGCGCTCGCCTCGAGGCCGCTGGGTGTCCAGCCAGGCGTCGATGTCGCGCTTGCGGAACCGCCATTGGCGGCCCACTCGGACGGCGGGAATCTTCCCGGCCTTAATCAGCCGGTACACGGTCCGAAGGTTGACCTGGAGGTATTCCAGGACTTCTTCTGTCGTTAGGAAGATTTCGTCGTTTGGAAAGTTCACGCCCACTAAGTGTCTCTGAAACCGGTATCTTACCCCAGCTGATGGGGCTTGGTTCGCCTTTCACTCAAGCTTTGCGCCCGAATTTTGTAGTTTCTGCCACCGACTTTCGGCCGGGGGGCGGAGTCTTAGACAATAGCGAGCACGTTTTCGTAAGACGAATCGCATCTCCCCGCCGGTAGCGGGGCTAAGGAGAAATGGTAGCGACCGACGAGGAGCTCGTCGCCAGATCCATGGCTGGCGACGTGGATAGCTTCAACCAGCTGGTTTTGCGCTGGGAACGGCCGATCTACGCCTTGGCGTACCGGGTCATTGGCAGGGATGAGGACGCGCGGGACGTCGCCCAGGAGACCTTCCTCCGGGCCTTTCGGGCACTCCCAGGATTCAAGGGCCAGGCAAAATTTTCATCCTGGCTGTACAGAATTGCGCTGAATCTCTGCCGCGACTGGATCCGCCGCAAGAAGCGGACCCCGGTTGTCGAGATGCCCGAAGGCGTGGATGTCGTCGAACTCGCGTCGGAGCAAGGCCCCGCGGAATCGATCGAGGACCTCGTTGCCCGCAACGAGATGAGCCGGATCGTCGCGGAGGGCATGAAGCTGCTGCCCGATGAACAACGGACCGCGATTGTGTTGAAGGAATATCACGGCCTGACGTTCCAGGAGATTGCTGATCTGCAGGGCTGTCCGCTGAGCACCGTGAAGACGCGGCTCTACCAGGGACTGAGCGTGCTGAGAAAGCACCTGGAAGGCCAGGGCATGACGAGTTACCGGGGCAACGAATAAAGATCATGAGCATCAAGTTCACGTGTGACGACAAGGACACCCTCGTCTCGTATCTCTACGGCGAGATCGATGCGCAGGCGCGCAAGGCGGTCGACGACCACCTGGCGCACTGCGCGGCCTGCGCGGCTGAAGTGACGGCGCTGGGCGGTGTGCGATCCGAGCTGGGACTCTGGACGCCTCCTGACGTGGAGCTCGACTTTCAGATCGTGAAGCGATCGCAGGCGCCGGCGTCGAACGTGCTGCGGCCCGCGCGCTGGTGGAACACCGTGCCCGTGTGGGCGCAGGCCGCCGCGGCCGTCCTGGTAGTGGCCGCGGGGCTCTCCATCGCCAACCTCCAGGTGCGATCAGGGCCCGATGGATTCGTCGTGAGCACGGGCTGGATGTCGCAGGCACAGCCCGTCGCGACCACCCCGGCCGCGGCGCCGTCGGACGAGGCCTGGAAAACGGCGCTGGTCTCGCTCGAGCAGCAGTTGCGGACGGAAATTCGCACGGCGCGCGACGAACAGCCGCGCGTGGCGTCCGCCGCCTCTGCCGATGAGGCCACGCTTCGCCGCGTGCAGCAGCTGATTAGTGAAGCGGAGCAGCGCCACGAACGTGCGCTCGCCACCCGATTCGTGGAATTCGCCAGCGATATGAACATGCAGCGCCGCGCCGACCTGATGAAGATCAGCCAGGGCTTTGACGACTACAACGGCCAGTTGTTGCGCCAGCGGCAGATGATCAACAACGTCATTCGTGTTTCCGGAACTCCACAGCAATAGCCATGAAGAAGACACTGCTTACGTCCTGTTTGGTTCTCGTCGCGCTCGCTGCGCCCGCCCTCGCGCAGGATGCGCCCCCACCCGCGGTGCCGCAGGCGCCGTCAGCCATCGCGCCGCCGCCGGCGCCGCCACGCCCGATCAACATGGGCGACATCCGTCATCACATTTACGTGATGGAGGGCGCGCTGGCCCGGGCCGTGGACTACGGCGCCAAGCAGCTCAATCGCGAGATCCTGTCGGTGATGCCCGGCGTCTTCATGCTCGAGGGTGACGCGCGTGCCCGCGGCGTGCATCTGGATGGTTACGGTGTGTTCTTCGACGTGCGCGTGCCGATGATGCGGCAGAGCATGATGTGGAGCCTGCGGATGATGATGGACCAGGGAGACGCGGCCAACGAGGCCGCCATCAACGACATCCGCAAGTCCATGGCCGGCATAACCGATCCGGCGACGCGCGCATCGCTGGAGAAAGCCGTGCGCCAGCTCGAACGCCAGGGCGCCGCGACGCGTCCGCGCACCAACGAGCCCGTCACCCCCGGGGTGGTCGTCTCCGATCGATCGATGCCCGCAGTTGGTGCCGCGACCGCGGCCGGCCTTGGGCCTGCGGCTCCTGCGGCGGCGGGCCCGTCGCCAGACAGTCCGTGGGCGAAGGATCCGAATCGCGCCTACACCGAGGCGGTCACCCGCGCCCTGGTCGACGCGATGATCGACTACAGCACGCCGATGGTCCTGTCGGCGGACCAGTGGCTCACCGTGGCCGCCCGTGATGACGAAGGCCGCGATTCGCTCGCGCCCCAGGACCCCCTCGAAGAGGTGGTGACGATGATCTACCGCATCAAGGGCAGCGACCTGCAGCTCTATCGCACCGGCAAGATCGATCGCGACGAAGTGCGCCGCAGGGTGCAGATGAGCCAGTTTTAAGGAATGCAGATTTCGGATTTCGGATTTCGGATTTTCAGGCTTCAAATCCGATTTCCGAAATCCGAGATCCGAATTCCTTAAACCGGTGTCTTACAATTCACGTATGGCTCCTCGAATTGCCGTCATCCTGTTCGCCACGCTGCTTTCCGTCAGCTGCGGATCCTCCACCGATGCCGTCGCCGCCCTCGAGCCGCTCGATGTCGTCACTGGCTGGTTTGACGACGGGATCATCGAGGGTGGGAAGAACAAGCTCGTGCCCAGCGTCTCGATGAAGCTGCGCAACAAGAGCGATCAGCCGCTCAAGTCGATTCAGATCAACGCCATCTTCCGTCGCGTCGGCGAACAGGAGATGTGGGGCGAGTATTTCGGCTGGGCCATTCCGCGCGATCCCGAGCTGGCCGCCGGCGCCTCGACCAACACCCTCGTGATGCGCTCGACCCTCGGCTACACCGGCGATCAACCGCGCATGCAGATGCTGCAGAACCGCGAGTTCGTGGATGCCAAGGTCGAGATCTACTTGAAGCGCGGGTCGAAGGTCTGGGCCAAGCTCGCGGAGTACCCGATCCAGCGGCAGTTGATTACGCGCTCGGCTGATTCTTCCGCACCTTAGTCACACCAGGCACCGTACGCGCCGTTGGCACCTATATAATCCGTGCCGATGGCACAGCCTACTCTCGAACGCCGCCTCGGACCGCTCGACGGCGCGGCGATCATCGTCTCCAACGTCATTGGCGGTACGATTCTCTTTGCGCCGCCCTTCATGGCCGGCCTGGTGCCGAACCCCTGGGCCTACCTGGGACTCTGGCTCGCCGGCGGAGCGCTCGCGTTCGCGGGCGCCATGGCATACGCGGAACTTGCCGCGCTGCGGCCGAAGGCCGGCGGCGAATACGTCTATCTCGATGCGGCGTACGGACGCGTCGCGGCATTTCTCACCGGGTGGACGTCGTTCGTGGCCGGCTTCGCCGGCGCCATTGCCGCAAACGCGTTCTTCATTCCGATCTATCTCGCGCGATTCATTCCCGGCGTCGATGACTCGACGCCGATCCTGACCATCCCGCTTCCCCTGGTGCCGCTCACGATCTCGACGCACTCCCTGGTGTCGATCGCGTCGGTGTGGGCGTTGGCCTTCATTCACATTCGCGGCGTTGGACCAGGCCGCGTGATGATGAACGTGCTTGCCGCACTCAAAGTCGCGGCGTTCCTGTTGTTCGTGCTTGCGGGTTTCGCGTTCGGCACCGGTGCGTTTACGAACGTGACGTCGTCGGGCGGCGAGGTAACGACCGGCAACTGGCTCTTCGCCTTCATTCCCGTGATGCTGGCCTATTCAGGCTGGAACGCGTCGGCGTACGTCGCGGAAGAGGTCAAGAACCCGGGCCGCAACCTGCCACTGTCGCTCGCCATCGGCACGATCGCGGTCATCGCCGTCTACCTTGGCGTGAACCTGCTGTATCTCTACGTGTTCTCCGTCACCGAGCTTGCGGCGCTGCAGGGCAGCGTCCTCGACGTCGTGGCGGACCGGCTGCTGGGCTCAGGCGCCGGCAACGTGATGGGCATCGTCGGGATCGTGAGCCTGCTGGCGGGCAACAGCGCCATGACGTTTGCCGGGCCGCGCGTCTACTTCGCGATGGCCCGAGACAAGGTGTTCTTCAATTCGGCGGCCAACGTGCATCCGACCTACAAGACGCCGGCGTTTGCGATCGTCGCGCAGACGCTGTGGACGACCCTGCTGATTCTCACCGGCAGCGGCAACGCGTTGCTCACCTATACCGGCTTCTCGATCACGCTGTTCCTCGGCGTCGCGGTGTTTGCGCTGTTCGTCTTGCGCCAACGCGAGCCGAACGCCGAGCGTCCGTTCAAGGCGTTGGGCTATCCGATTGCACCGGCGATCTTCACGATCGCGTGCTTCGTCATCCTCGCCAACGCGTTGTATACGGATCTGGTGAAGCCGCTCACGCAGGGGGGAGCGGTTGGACCGTCTGCCTGGGGATTCCTCGTGATCGGGCTCGGACTGCCGATTTATTATTTCTTTGCGAACAAGAAATAGGTTCCA
This sequence comes from uncultured Acidobacterium sp., assembly GCA_964628295.1. Lineage (GTDB taxonomy): Bacteria > Acidobacteriota > Vicinamibacteria > Vicinamibacterales > UBA2999 > 12-FULL-67-14b. The sequence goes on along the minus strand of CAZVLS010000007.1, from coordinate 170,981 downwards.
GCGGTTCCAATAGTTCCATGGTTCCAAAGGCATCGTTCCGGCGGAGTTCCAGAAGTTTCGAAGCGAGTCGAACCTTGAAACCCCGGCAGAACGAAACCCTTGGAACCCGTGGCACCCTTGGAACCGCGTTAGGGCCTCGGCTGCATCACCTCGGCCAGCGTGATCGTGCGGCCGGGCTGGATGTGAACGTCCAGCTCCATGTCTGCGAAGCCAGGCATGCGGACCTCGATCTTGTGGCCGCCGGCCTCGAGCCGCAGCGACTGGAACGTGCCGTCGAAATCATCGACGAGCCCCGCGTAGTAGCCATCCACGAACACCTGCGCGTCACGCGGGCTGATTTTCAGTCGCACGCCGCCGACGTCGTAGCCTGACGTCCGCCACGGCGACCCGTAGGAGTACGCGTACGGATCGTAGGGATACGCATTGCCCCATCCGCCGTAGACGCCGAAGTTCGAGAAGCCGATCGATCCGTAGATCAGCGACAGGGGCAGGTAGCTGACCGGGCTCCAGTGATAGTAGGAGCGCGCCCAGCGGTCGTAATGCACCGGCGTGTAGTAACGATAGCCGCTGCGATACGGTGAGCCGCCGAAGTTGATGTGGATGTCAGGCCGATTGCGATACACGACGCGCGGTCCGCGGTCGACGCGATTACCGTCACGGCCATTGTTGTCGCGCCGGTCGTTGCCGCGCTGGTCGTTGTCACGCCGGTCGCTTTCACGGCTGCTGGTTTCGCGCCGATCATCGTCACCGCGGCGCGCCACGCTGGTGCGCGGCTGGCCGCCGTCGTCACGGCGGTTGTCCCCGCCGCGCCGTTCGGCGGTGCGTTCACCGCCGCCCGGGCGCCGGTCGCCGCCGCCCGCGCGGGCGGAACCGCCATCGCCACCGCCATTGCGATCGCGCGCACCTCGGCCACGGACCATCTGTTCTTCAGTTGTAGGGCTAGCCACCGCCGGTGATCCGTAACAGATCGCCGCGATGAGGGGAATCGCAACGACACGCATTTTCATACGTGTACTCCTAAAGCGCGCTGGCAACGCGGCGTCGGCATAACCATCCTATCGCATTAGACTAAGTGGATGGAATCCTTCCACGCGACCACGATCCTGGCCGTGCGCCGGGACGATCGCGCCGTGCTGGCCGGTGACGGCCAGGTGACGCTCGGGAATACTGTGGTCAAGCAGGGGGCGCGGAAAATTCGCCGCCTCTATAACGACAACATCCTGGCCGGTTTCGCCGGTTCGGCGGCCGATTCGTTTGCGCTGTTCGCGCGGTTCGAGTCGAAGCTTGAGCAATACCGCGGCAACCTCGAACGCTCCGCGGTCGAACTGGCCAAGGACTGGCGCACCGACCGCGCGCTGCGCCGGCTCGAAGCGATGCTGGTCGTGCTCGATCGCAAGTCGATGTTCCTGCTGTCGGGCACGGGCGACTTGATCGAGCCGGACGAAGGCATCATCGGTATTGGATCCGGCGGCGCGTTTGCCCAGGCGGCCGCCAAGGCGCTGTCGCGGCACACGCAGATGGCGCCGCGCGACATCGCGCAGCACGCGATGACCGTCGCCGCCGAGATCTGCATCTACACCAATTCCAACTTCACCATCGAAGAGCTGTAATGGCGATCTCACTGCCTGAACGCACCGAGACCCACGTCGATTCGCTCACTCCGCGCGAAATCGTCGGTGAACTCGACAAATACGTCGTCGGCCAGGGCAAGGCGAAGCGCGCCGTGGCCATTGCGCTGCGCAACCGCATGCGCCGCCAGAAGCTGCCCGAGGATCTTGCTGAGGACGTCGCGCCCAAGAACATCCTGATGATCGGGCCGACCGGCGTCGGCAAGACCGAGATCGCGCGCCGGCTGGCGAAGCTGGCACATTCGCCGTTCATCAAGGTGGAAGCGTCGAAGTTCACCGAAGTCGGGTACGTGGGCCGCGACGTCGAGTCGATGGTGCGCGACCTGGTCGAGCTTGCCGTGAACATGGTGCGCGAAGAGCGCATCGAGGAAGTGCGCGGCAAGGCGGAGCTCAATACGGAGGAGCGGCTGCTCGATCTGCTGCTGCCGCCGCGCCCCGCCGCGCCGGATGAAGATCCCGGACGCATTCGCGACGAGATGAGCGGCACGCGCCAGCGCATGCGCGAGCAGTTGCGCGACGGCAAGCTTGACGATCGCATGGTCGAAATCGACGTGCAGGAGAAGTCGTTCCCGTCGATCGAGTTGGTGACCGGTTCGTCGATGGAAGAAGTCGGCGTCAACCTTCGCGACATGATGCCCGGACTGTTCCAGGGCCGCTCGAAGCGGCGTCGTGTCACCGTGGCCGAAGCGCGCGAACGGCTGGCCGCCGAGGAAGAGCAGAAGCTGATTGACATGGAGGCCGTCGCCGGTGCGGCGGTGGAGCGCGTCGAGCAGGCGGGCATCATCTTCGTGGACGAGATCGACAAGATCGCCGGGCGCGAGGGCAGCCAGGGGCCGGAAGTGAGCCGCGAAGGCGTGCAGCGCGACATCCTGCCGATCGTTGAAGGCACGACCGTCAACACCAAGCACGGCATGGTGCGGACCGATCACATCCTGTTCATCGCGGCCGGCGCGTTCCACGTCTCGAAGCCGTCGGACCTGATCCCCGAACTCCAGGGTCGCTTTCCGATCCGCGTCGAGCTCGAGCCGCTCGGACAGGCGGAGTTTGTCCGCATCCTCACGGAGCCGCGTAGCGCGCTGATCAAGCAGTACATCGCGCTGATGGCGACGGAAGGTGTCGACCTGCAATTTACCGAAGATGGCGTGGCGGCCATCGCGGAGTTCGCGGCGCTGGTCAACGAGCGGACCGAGAACATCGGGGCACGTCGTCTTCACACCGTCATGGAACGGCTGCTGGACGAAGTGTCGTTCGAGGCTCCCGACCTGACCGAGAAATCGGTGACGATCGATGCGCCGTACGTCCGCCGCATGCTGGCCGACATCGTCAAGAACGAAGACCTGTCGCGATACATCCTCTGATGCGGAAGGTGGTGCTGCTGGCCGTCGCCTGCGCCGGCCTCGTCGCGTGTGGGAAGAAGGGCCCGCCGCTCGCCCCGTTCGTGCGTGTGCCCGCCGCGGTCACGACCGTGACACCACAGCGCGTCGGCGACGACGTGTTCCTGGCGTTTGCGGTGCCGTCCACGAACGCCGACGGGCAGAAGCCGGCGTCGATCAGCGAATTGCAGGTCTACGCCGTAACAGCGGCGAAGCCGCCAGAAACGGAAGAGCAGCGCGAACTGGCGACGTTGGTGACGACGCTGCCGGTGCGACCGATCCTGCCGCCGCTGCCGCCATTGCCGGAAGGCGTCCCGCCTCCGCCGCCCGTCCCTCTACCACCGGGAGTCGATCAGGGCGCGACGATCTCTCTCAAGGAGACGCTGAGCGCAGATGCCCGCATCGCCGTCGAATTGCCGGTGAACAAAAAGGCGCTGGCGCCGGTCGAGCCCGAGGAAAGTGCGGAGCCGTTCGGTCCGCTGGTCGCGCCGCCGGAGACGCAATTGCCTCGCCGTCACTACTTTGTGATCGGCCTCAGCTCGCGTGGCCGCGAGAGCACGCCATCTGCGCCCGTGTCCGTGCCGCTCGAGCCCGTGAGCTCTGCGCCGGGAGCGCCGGTCATCACGCACACGGCCACCGAACTCAGCATCACGTGGACCCCGCCGGCAGACGCGCGTACCGCGACGATGCCGCTACCGCCGACCGTGAAGCCCGCACCCGCGCCGGCGCCGGCGAACGCGCCGCCGCCCGCGCCGCCACCCTTGCCACCGCTGCAGGCGAAGTCGCTGGGCTTCAACACCCAGGCGACGACGTACCACGTTTACGACGTCACCCCGAAGAACCTGTCGCCGGCGTCACCCGATGCGCCGGTCGCGCCGGTATCGCCCTCGCCGTTTGAATCACCGGCCCCGGTGGCGCTGACACCTGCGCCGCTTGCCGATCCGGAGTTCGTGATCAGGCCCGTCGCGTTCGGTGTGGAGCGATGCTTCAACGTGCGCCCGGTTGATCAGGTCTTCGGCGTTGCGGTGATCGGGCCCGCTTCGCCGACCACGTGCATCACGGCGAAGGACACGTTCCCGCCCGCGGCGCCGCGTTCGCTGGCCGCCATCGCGGGTTCGGGTGTGATCAACTTGATCTGGGACCCGAATACCGAAGGCGATCTTGCCGGCTACATCGTGTTGCGCGGCGAGGCGCCAGGTGACACACTTCAAGCCATCACCACTGAGCCGGTCACGGTCACGTCCTATCGCGACGAAAGCGTCAGGCCGGGGACGCGGTACGTCTACGCGGTGGTGGCGGTGGATCGCGCGGTGCCACAGAATGTCAGCGCGCAGTCGAATCGCGCGGAAGAAACGGCCAGGCAGTAGGGCAGGCCTACAGGCGAACAGGCCTACGGGCCTACGGGCCTACGGGCCTACAGGGGAATGATGGATCGCATCTACAAGATTCAGCAGGGCAGTGACGGCCGTTACGCCGTCGAGCGCGACGGCAAGATGTCGTGGATGGTGGGCGACGTGTTCGGGCAGTACTCCGTCGGTGAGGCGGTGCCCGAGGGCCAGCACAAGATGCTGGCGCCCGTGACGCCGTCGATCGTGGTGTGTATCGGCCTTAACTACAAGGACCACGCCGCGGAGATGAACAAGAAGCTCCCCGCCGAGCCCCTGGTGTTCCTGAAGCCGCCGAGCGCCGTGATCGGTCCTGAGGATGAGATCCACATTCCGTCGTGGGCCGGGCGCATCGAGCACGAAGCCGAGATGGCCGTCGTGATTCGCAAGCGTGCCTCGAACGTGAAGGCCGCCGACGCCATGGACTACGTGCTCGGCGTCACGTGCCTGAACGACGTGACCGCGCGCGAGTTGCAGGTCAAGGACGTGCAGTATTCGCGTGCGAAGGGCTTCGACACCTTCTGCCCGATTGGTCCGTGCATTGCCGTCGGCCTCGACCCGTCGGAGCTGGGCGTCGAAGGGTGGGTCAACGGTGAACGCCGCCACAACTCGAACACCCGCGAGCTGATCTTCCCGGTGCCGTACCTCGTGGAGCACGTCACGCGCTTCATGACGCTCAATGCGGGCGACATCATCACGACCGGCACGCCCTCTGGCGTGGGTCCGTTGACGCCGGGCGATCGCATCATGATCAAGGTGGAAGGCGTCGGCACGTTGTCCAATCCTTGTGTAGCGGCGAACCTTTAGGTTCGCCGATCTTTATGGATCCCATCGAACGACTCAAGGAACGTGAACGACTCGCCGAGCTTGGCGGCGGCGAAGAGCGGCTCAAGAAACAACACGCGCAGGGCAAGCTGACCGCGCGCGAACGCATGACGCGGCTGTTTGATCCCGGCACATTCGAGGAAGTCGACAAGCTCGTCACGCACCGCTGCCAGGACTTCGGGATGGAAGAGCAGATCATCCCGGGCGACGGCGTGGTGAGCGGCCACGGCCGCATTCACGGCCGCGTCGTCTACGCCTTCGCGCAGGACTTCACCGTGTTCGGCGGTTCGCTGTCCGAAACCAACGCCGCGAAGATCTGCAAGGTGATGGACATGGCGGTGCGCAACGGCGCGCCGATCGTCGGCCTGAACGATTCGGGCGGTGCACGCATCCAGGAAGGCGTCGTGTCCCTCGGCGGCTACTCGGACATCTTCCTGCGCAACACCATGGCCTCGGGCGTGGTGCCGCAGATCTCCGCGATCATGGGGCCGTGCGCGGGCGGCGCCGTCTACTCGCCGGCGATCACCGACTTCATCGTGATGGTGAAGGAGAGCAGCTACATGTTCGTGACCGGTCCGGACGTCATCAAGACCGTCACGCACGAGGACGTCACCAAGGAAGCGCTTGGCGGCGCCATGACGCACAACGAGAAGAGCGGCGTCGCGCATTTTGCCGTCGAAGACGATGCCGAGTGCATCGCGCTCATTCGCGAGCTGTTGTCGTTCATGCCCGACAACAATCTCGACGACCCGCCGCGCCGCGCCACCGAAGATCCGCTGGATCGGGAAGACGATGCGCTGGATTCGCTGGTGCCGGCATCGCCCAACCAGCCGTACGACATGCTGGACCTGATCCACACCATCGCCGATGAGGGCTACTTCCTCGAGGTGCACCAGCACTACGCGAAGAACATCCTCGTGGGATTCGCCCGATTGGGCGGCCGTCCGGTCGGTATCGTCGCCAATCAACCCGCCTACCTGGCCGGCACGCTCGACATCAACGCGTCCGTAAAGGGCGCGCGCTTCGTCCGCTTCTGCGACGCGTTCAACATTCCGCTGATTACGTTCGAGGACGTGCCCGGATTCCTGCCCGGCACGGTGCAGGAGTATGGCGGCATCATCCGTCATGGCGCCAAGCTGCTCTATGCGTTCGCGGAAGCGACGGTGCCGAAGATCACCGTGATCACGCGCAAGGCCTATGGCGGTGCCTATTGCGTCATGGCGAGCAAGCACATCCGCACCGACTTCAACTACGCGTGGCCAAGCGCCGAAATCGCCGTGATGGGCGCCGAAGGCGCAGTGAACATCCTCTACAAGCGCGACATCGAGAAGGCCGCCGATCCGGCGGCGATGCGCGCGCAGAAGATCGCGGAATTCCGCGAGCGCTTTGCCAGTCCGTACGTCGCGGCCGAACGCGGCTACATCGACGAAGTCATCCTGCCGCGCACCACTCGCGCCAAGCTGGTGCAGGCGCTGTCGACGCTCGATCACAAACGCGACAAGAACCCACCCAAGAAGCATGGCAACATTCCGCTCTAGACTCGCACTCGTTCTGTTTACGGTTCTCTGCCTCGCCTGCGCGCCGCCGGAGGCGGCGCCAGAAACAGAAGCCAAGATCCAGAAGGAGAGGATCGAGCACGTGACGCCACGTCGCGATTTCGTCGGCCCCCTGCCGACAAAGCTCGAGTGGACTGCCGTGGACGGCGTCGACAGCTACGCGGTCAGTGTCGAGAACGAGATCGAGATCGCGGTGTTTGATCAGACCGGCATCAAGACCACGTCCACTCCCTGGCCCGCCGGGCTCCGCATTGAACCAGGAACCTACTACTGGCGAATCGTCGGATTGAAGGAAGGGCGCCTGATCGCCGATTCAGGAAGGGCAGCTTTCGTCGTCCAGGAGTAGCGTGTGCAGCAACGGGACACCCCGTTGAGCATTCAGAATCAACGCTTTAGGCACTTAGCTCATCCATTGGCGTGCAAGCCTGCTCTATTTTGATACATGGGCGGCCCGCATCGGACTCTTACGCTCCTCTATATACGCTTGACGCGAGCGTTAGAAATCACCCATACTTTGCATGACTCTATATGACAGTTTGTTCGCGCTGAGCGACACATGCAGAGTGCAGTTTTGTTTTTGCTCTTACAAGTTGAACGTTTGCTCCTAGTCGTGACCCTCGTTAGTCGAGAGCTTAGATGAGTTGCTCATTCCCCCGTTTGGTTCAACGACACGCGCGCGTGTTGATCGCCACTGTTGCGGCAGTTGCGATCGCCGCGGCCACGATGTTCGCGCAGTTCGGCGCGTTCGACCCTCAGCACGAGGGGCAGTTGTGGGGTGTGCGGCAGGAGCTGCCGTCAGCCGGAGGATATCCGGCGGGCACGGTCTTCGTTGGCGGCACGCTGTTCGTTGCTGACCAGGGCAACCAGCAGGTCGTCGCATACGACACCACGACGTGGGCGGCGGTTGATGTCTCCGGCGGCGATTGGAACGACATCACGACGGTCGGGGCGCCTGCGTTCGGCCTCATCGTCAACGAGATGGCCAAGGCGACGGTCAACGGCGCCGACGCGATCCTGATTTCGGACTTGTCGCAGCCGCGCGTGCTGGCGTTCGACACGACCGGCGCGCACTTGTTCACCTTGCGCCTCGCCAACCCCAACGCGACGCCGAACGACACCTACCCGCTGATCAACGGCGTGGCGATGGGCCCCGGTGCGTCGTTCACGCTGGCGAGCGGCAACCTCTCGCTGGCAGGCGCGTTTGCGGCCGGCTGGACGAACGCAGGCCGCAACAACGGCGCGGCCCTCGCCTTCAGGAACGTGGCGTCGTTCACGTTCAGCGGCGGCGAATACTCGGGCACTCCTGTCGTGCTGAACGGCACCGAAGGCAGCGGCGTCGGAGTGGTCGCAGGTGAAATCTACGGCGTCGTGTTCGACAGTGTCGGCAACCTTTACACGCTGGACACGCTGACCGAACGCCTCAACGTCTACGACTCGACCAACGGCTTCGCGCACCGCTTCCGCTTCGGCACGCCCGCGACGGACAACGGCGTCGAAGAGTTCGCGCAGCCGTTCGGCCTGGCGTTCTGGCCGGACGCCAACGGCGGACGCCTGCTGGTTGCTGATGACCTGAACAACCGCATTGCGGTGTACCGCCCGAATCTCAACACCAACACGCTCGACTTCATCACCAACATCGATCGCATGGTGCCGGCGGTGGACCCGCAGCCGTTCTCGATCTCGATCGACCCGCTCACCGCGTCGATCGCGGTCTCGGACTTCAGCACGCCGAGCGTGTGGATTCTGCGCACGGCCGACCTCGTCGTCTACAACATGCAGGTGCTCGACGACGGCGGCTTGCCGGTCGACACCGTATGTGCCGGCGCTCCGTACCAGGTGCGCGTCAGCCTGACCGTGCCCGCCGGGCATCCCGATGCGGCGAATGTCGTGCCGCTGTTGACGGTCGGCGGCACGGCGGTCACTGGCGTCACGCCGGTCCCCGCAGACAGCTACCCGGCGACGCCGATGCAGGCCGGGCAGGTTGCCACCTACACGTTCCCGCTCACGATGGCCGCCAACGCTTTGGGTGACATCGAGATCGTGGCGAGCGCGTCCTCGACCTCCACGAACGACGTCCTGTCGGCGTTCGGTCTGGTGACCGCGAGCGACTGCCCGGCGAACAATGCCGCGCCAGTGATCACCACGTCGCAGTCGCCGGCCACCCAGGTGTCCGGCTGGACGCCGGTCTACGGTCCGCAGGTCACCGAACTGACGTTGAACGTGACCGATGACGACGCGGTGCAGCGGCTCGAGTACCGCATCACCGGCACCAACGATTCGGGCAACACGATTCCCCCCGTGATCTTCTCGGGCACCTCGGCCTCGGAATCGGTGACGGTGCAACTCCCCGAAGAGGGCGAGTCGACGATCGAGTACCGCGCCCGCGACAACAACAACGTGTGGTCGGCGTGGCAGTCGACGGCGGTGCGGATCGTTCGCGTCATCGATCGCCAGTCGAACGAAGGCGACCAGAACACGTTTACGGTGGGCCAGTCGGTCGGTTCCGGCTACCAGTTCTCGGCGACGAACCTGCCGCCGGGCGCGTCGATCGACCCGAACACGGGCCAGATCAGCGGCCTGCTGCTGTTTGATGCGGCCGGTGTCTACAACATCACCCTCACGGAGACTCTCGGCGCCGCCACCAGCTCGGTGAACTTCACCTGGACGGTGCTGAACGTCAACCGCCACCCGACGATTACGCCGCTCGGCCCGAACGCCATTCCGACGATCACCGAAGGCGTGCCGATGACGCCGATTCAGATCGCCGGCTTCGATCCGGATGGCGACACCGTGTTCTGGACCGCGTATGGCCGCAGTATTCCGCTGGGTTACGAACTGCCTCCCGGCGTGGCGATTGATCCGGCCACCGGCATCATCTCGGGCACGTTCCCGATGGACAGCGAACCGGCGTACAACATCACCGTCGGCCTGTCGGAGTGTGCGGCGACGTCGAACGATCATCCGGTCGTGTGCGCTGGTGCGCAGCCGCGTATCGGTCTGGCGACGTTGTATGAGATCACCCTCAACGTCACCAACGTGAACCAGCCGCCGGACATCATCGATCCGGGCGACAAGACCAATGCCGAAGGCGACACCATCACGCCGCTGCAGATCGTGGCGAGCGATCCAGACCTGGCGTTCGGCGACGACGTCGATTTCGAAGCCGAAGGCCTGCCGCCTGGGCTGTCGATCAATCCCGAGACGGGCCTGATCACCGGCACGGTGTCGTATACCGCTGGACCGCAGGTCTACGCCGTGGTCATCCGCGCGCGTGATACCGAGGCCGCGCAGCCGCTGCCGTTCGAGACCTTCAACTGGACGATCACCGATGCGCCTCCGACGATCACGGCCCTGCCGGATCGCACCGACTACGAAGGCGACGTCATCAACATCAGCGTCGTCGCGTCGGATCCCGGCGGCGCGGCGGTGACCTATAGCGCGACGAACCTGCCGCATGGCATGTCGATCAACCCGACGACTGGCCAGGTGACCGGCACGCTCGCGTATGACGCGGCCGGCGTCTACAACGTGACCGTCACGGTGACGAAGGGGGCGGTCTCGCGCTCCGACACATTTATCTGGACGGTGCTCGAGCGCAACTCGCAACCGACCATCAGCGCGCCGGATCGCACCAACATGGAGGGCGACAGCATTGCCCCGGTGATGGTGGCCACGGCGACCGATCCGGAAGGCGACGTCCTGATCTACAGCGCGACCGGCCTGCCGCCGGGTCTTGTGATGCTGCCGACCGGTCTTGTCAGCGGCGTCATCTCGCCGACTGGTGAAGGCGTCTACACGGTGACGGTGTCGGTCCGCGACAGCCTGCTCGGCACGCCGATCAGCACCACGTTTACGTGGACGGTCAACGGCATCAACCGCCCGCCGACGATCGACAGCGTCGACCAGTTCAGCAATGAAGGCGACACGGTGTCGTACGTCGTGGCCGGCGTCGATCCCGATGGCGATACGCTGAGCTACACGATGACCGGCACGCTGCCGGCGACGCACTCGATCAATCCCGCGACCGGCGCCATCTCCGGCACGTTCTCGTTCCAGTCCGCTGGTGTCTACACCATCACTGTTCGTGTCACCGACGGTCAGTTCGCGGCGTCGACCACCTTCCTCTGGACGGTGCGCGACATCAACCGTCCGCCGGTGGTCAACCCGGTGGACCAGTTCAACCGCGAAGGTGACTCCGCCTCGTATGCGGTTTCCGGAAGCGATCCGGATGGCGACACGCTGGTCTGGACGGCGACCGGCCTGCCGCCGGGCTTCACGATTTCGTCCACCGGTGTGATCTCGGGCACGTTTGGCCCCGGTTCGGCCGGCGTCTATAACATCAACGTGGCGGTCTGCGACGCACTGTTGTGCGCGACCAAGCCCTTCGTGTGGACGGTTGGCGCGAACATGCCGCCGACGGTGTTCCACCCGAACCGCACGAACGTTGAAGGCGACACGGTGAGCTACGCCACGACGGCGTCGGATCCCGACGGCGATGCGCTGACTTACAGCGCAACCGGCCTGCCTCCGGGCATCTCGATCAATCCGTCGACCGGCCAGCTGACTGGCACGCTCGGCTACAACACGGCCGGCACCTACAACCCGACCATCACGGTGTCGGACGGCCGCCTCACTGCGGCCCACACCTTTAACTGGATCGTCACCAACACGAACCGTCCGCCGGACGCGGTGAACGACGTGGCATCGGTGAACCAGGGCCAGTCGGTGACCGTCACCGTCCTGAACCTCGATTCCGATCCTGATGGCGACGCGCTGACCGTGACCGCGATCACGCAGCCCGCGCAGGGCACGGCGGTCCTGAACGCCAACGGCACGGTGACCTACACGGCGCCGGCGAACTTCTCTGGTGTGACGACCTTCACCTACACGATCGTCGATGGCAACGGCGGCACCGATACCGCGACGGTCACCATCTCGGTGGGCGACGTGAACTTCCCGCCGACGGTGTTCCACGCCAATCGCGTCAACGCTGAAGGCGACACCGTGAGCTACCTCTCGACGGCGTCGGACCCGGATGGCGACGTGCTGACGTTCTCGGCGACGGGCCTGCCCGCGGGCATCTCGATCAATCCGGCGACGGGCCAGCTGACCGGCACCCTCGGCTACAACACGGCCGGCACGTATAACCCGACGATCACCGTGTCGGACGGCGGCCTGACGGCGTCGCACACGTTCAACTGGATTGTCACCGCCACCAACCGTCCGCCGGATGCGGTGAACGACGCGGCCTCGGTGAACCAGGGCCAGTCGGTGAACATCACCGTCCTGAACCTGGATTCGGATCCGGACGGCGACACGCTGACGGTGACGGCGATCACGCAGCCGGCGGTCGGCAGCGCGGTGCTGAACGCCGACGGCACGGTCACCTACACGGCACCGTCGACCTTCGCCGGCACGACGACGTTTACCTACACGATCAGTGACGGCAACGGCGGCACGGACACGGCGACGGTCACGATCACCGTGCGCAACGTCAACTTCCCGCCGGTGGTTACGCACCCGAACCGCACCAACGTGGAAGGTGACACGGTCACCTACGCCACGACGGCGTCGGATCCGGACAACGACGTGCTGACCTTTACGGCGACCGGCCTGCCGGCGGGCATCTCGATCAACCCGGCGACCGGCACGCTGGCCGGCACGCTCGGCTACAACACGGCTGGCACCTACAACCCGACAATCACCGTGTCGGACGGCACGCTGACCGCGTCGCACACGTTCAACTGGGTCGTCACCAACACCAACCGTCCGCCGGACGCGGTGAATGATGTCGCGACCGTGAACCAGGGCCAGTCGGTGAACATCACCGTCCTGAACCTGGATTCGGATCCGGACGGCGACACGCTGACGGTGACCGCGATCACGCAGCCCGCGCAGGGCACGGCGGTCCTGAACGCCAACGGCACGGTGACCTACACGGCGCCGCTGTCCTTCGCCGGCACGACGACGTTCACCTACACGATCAGCGACGGCAAGGGCGGCACGGACACGGCGACGGTCACCATCACGGTGCTCGCGCTGCCGCCGACCTGCAACCTGGCCGGCTACGTCACCTACTCGCAGGGCGGCTGGGGCGGCAGCGGCGCCCCCGGCCAGTTGATGACCTCGAAGTTCTCGCAGGTCTACCCGGGCGGCTTCGTGATCATCGGCGGCACCAAGACGCTGAAGTTCACGAGCGCCTCGGCCATCACCGCGTTCCTGCCGCAGGGGGCCACGCCCGCCGTGCTCACCGCCAGCGCCGTCAACCCGACGAGTTCGTCGGCGGGTAACTTCGCAGCGCAGGTGTTGGCGCTGCGCCTCGCGGTGGATTACTCGAATGCCGGAGTGCTGAAGGCCGGCCTTGGCGACCTGGTGATGCTGTCTGGTCCGTTCGCGAACCAGTCGGTCAACCAGATCCTTGCCACCGCCAACGCAGTGCTTGGCGGCTCGACCAGCTCGCTGCCGAGCGGCATGACGGTCTCGACGCTCAACGGCATCATCGAGTCGTTGAACCTGAACTTCCACGAGGGCACGGTCAACACCGGTCTTCTTGGCTGCCCGGCCGGTCCCACGGTGCCGACCTGCGTCGCCGGCACGATGGTGACCACCGGCAACTCGTCGACCTCGGGCACGGCTGGGAACCTCCGGACGTTCACCCAGGGTGACGTCTCGGTGAAGGTCTCGGCCTTCGCCCGCACCAAGAGCAGCGGCGCGTGGACGACGGCGTTCCTCGGCGCGTTCTCGCCGGGCCTCGGCGTGACCGACGGCAGCGAGGGCAGCGGCGTCGACGACAGCCACAAGGTCGACAACGTTGGCGATCGCGTCAACTACGTCCTGTATGAGTTCTCGAAGCCGGTCAAGGTGACGAAGGCGTACCTCGACTACATCGGCACCGACGGGGACGTCACGGTGTGGGTGGGCACGAAGACCGACCCGTTTAACAACCATCAGACGCTCAGCGACGCCTTCCTGTCCGGCCTGGCCATGACGGAAGCCGTTGACTCGGCGAGCAGCACGACGCGCTGGGTCGAGTTCAACGGCGGCAACGTGACCGGCAACGTCCTCGTGATTGCCGCACGGCCTGACGGCACGAACGACTCGTTCAAGCTCGGCAAGCTGCAGTTCGAGGCCTGCTCGACGACAAACGCGCCTGCGAACACCGCGCCGACGGTGGCGGTCCCGGATCGCAGCGACTATAAGAAGGTCGCGGTGAACGTGCAGGTGACGGGCACCGATACCAACGGAGACGCGCTGACCTACACGGCGACCGGCCTGCCCGCGGGCACCTCAATGAGCGCCGCCGGCCTGATCACCGGCACGCCGACCGTGACCGGCACTTACACCGTGACCGTCACGGTGAAGGACCCGTCAAACGCGACCGGCACCGACACGTTCGTGTGGACGATTCAGAACCACGCGCCGACGATTACGACCTCGAACATCACCGCGAACGTCGGCCAGTCTGGCGCCGCGCAGGCGGTCGGCTCCGACCTCGATGGCGACGCGCTCACCTACTCGGTGACGGGCCTCCCCCCGGGGATCTCGATGAACTCGGCCGGCACGTTCAGCGGCACGCTGACGACCGCCGGCGTCTACACGGTGACCGTTACCGTGAAGGACGTCGACAACGCGACGGGCTTCAGCACCTTCACCGTGACGGTGGTGCAGCCGAACCGCGCGCCGGTCGCCGTCAATGACTCGGCGTCGACCAGGAAGAACAGCTCGGTGACCATCAACGTGCTCGCCAACGATACCGACGCGGACGGCGACGTCCTGACGGTGAGCATCGGTAGCTGCGCGAACGGCACGCTGACGCTGAACTCGAACAAGACCATCAAGTTCACGCCGAAGTCGAACTACAAGGGCACCACGACCTTTACCTACACGGTCAACGACGGCAAGGGTGGCTCCGCCACCGCAACCGTGACGGTGACCGTCACCTAACAGGTCATTGCACTGAACGGCTCCTCCCGTTTCCTGCAAGTCCACGACGGCGGCAATGACCTTGCCGCCGTTGTCACGTACCGCTACACTCCGAGCGAATACGCATCATGACGCCGCGCGTCACCGTCATCATCTGCACCCGCAATCGTCCGCGAGAGCTCGAGCAGTGCCTCACGGCGCTGCGCGACCAGCAGTATCGTGACTTCGACGTGCTGGTCGTGGACAACGGCAGCGGCGATGTCACCGCCGACATCTGCCGCACCCAAGGTGTGTCCTGCATTCGTGAAGCGGTCCCCGGCCTGACACGCGCCCGCAACCTTGGCGCCCGCGCGGCCCGCGGCGAACTGGTCGCCTACATCGACGATGATGCGATCGCCGAGCCGGAGTGGCTGGACGCGCTGGTCCGCGAATTCCAGGATCCGCGCGTCGGCGCGGTCGCCGGCCGCACCCGCTACATGCAGGCCGTCGGCGATTCGTTGCACATGAGCGGGCATGAGGCAATCGGTGAAGTGGCGCCGCGCCCGCATCGGCGCTTCGATCGCAGCGTCCACGGATGGTTCGCGCTGGCGTGCTTCGGAGGCATTGGCGACGGCAACACCATGATGTTCCGTCGTGAGTTGCTGACGTCCGTGGTCCGTTTCGACGAGCGCATCGGCCGCGGCTGCGTGATCGACAGCGGCGACGAACACGTGGCCTTCATGTCGTTGATCTCGGACGGTTTCCAGGTGGTGCATGCGCCGGCGGCTATCGTTCGACATCCGGTGCCGGCTGACATTCCGCTCAGGCGCGCCAAGCGGTGTCGCGATCTGCGGGGTTCGGTCGCATACACGTTGTTCACGTGGAGCCAGTTTCCCCGGCATCGCGCCGATATCGCGCGCTTCCTGTGGTCGCGAGTGGCCCGGCGGCGGCGCCGCGCTGGCGAGCCGATCGTGGCGCCCCTGAACGCAACCCAGGTGCTGTCCGCGATCGCCGCGGGTTATCGACTATATGCGGTCGCCTCGCGTGAGTGGGCCGCGCCGCCATCCGGTTCCCCCATGGCGCGCGTGGTCACGCTGCGCTGAGAAGTGACATGTCGATGAGCGCGTATTGGCACGGCAAGCGAGTGCTGGTCACTGGCGGCGGCGGGTTCGTCGGCAGCGCCGTCGTGAGGGCCCTGCGCCGCGCCGGCGTGAGTGACACCAGCATTGTCGTGCCCCGATCGAAGACCTGTGATCTGCGGATCCTCGACCACGCGCGCGACGCCACGCGGGACTGCCAGGTCGTGATACACCTCGCCGCCCCGACCGGTAGTGTGGCCTACAGCAAAGCCCATCCGGCGTCGCAGTATCGAGACTGTTCGTTGATCAATCTCAACGTATTCGAGGCGGCTCGCGAAGCCGGTGTCCACAAGCTGATTGGCGTGGGCAACCTGCTGGCGTATCCATCGGACACGCCGCTGCCGATGCGCGAAGAGCATGTTCACGATGGCCGCGTCGCAACCGGTTACCTGGGCATCGCGCTCGCCAAGCGGCAATTGATCGATCTCGCCGAGATGTATCAGCGCGAATTCAACCTGCCGGCGGTCACCGTGCTCGGAGCCAACGCCTACGGTCCCGGCGATCACTTCGCAGGCGCCCAGGCGCACGTCATCCCGTCCACGATCGTCAAGTGCCTGCGCGATGAAGACCTGGTGGTGTGGGGTGACGGGACGCCCACTCGGGACTTCCTGTTCGTGGATGATCTGGCCGATGGCATTCTCGACGCCGGCGCGCGGCTGCAGCCGCCCGATGTCGTCAACGTCGCATCCGGTCATGAAGTCTCGATTGCAGACCTGGTCGCGCGTATCGCGTCGCTGTGCGGCTTCCGTCACCGCATCATCTTTGATGCATCAAAGGGCGGCGGCGATCGTCGCATGGCCTCAACGGAACGAGCCGGAGCACGACTCGGCTTCCAGCCGCGCGTCTCGCTGCACGAAGGCTTGCAGCGCACTATCGAGTGGTATCAACAGTCCCTGACATCCACGGCGGCGCAGTGACGTTCATTCCTCAGATGGAGCCCGTGATCACGTCGGCGGAAGCCGAGGCGGCACGGCGCTACCTCGAATCTGGCGGCTGGCTCACCGAGTTCAAGGAAACTCGGGCGTTTGAGCAGCGGCTGCGCACTCTGACCGCTGCCACGCACTGCACGGCTGCGCCCAGCGGCACGCTCGCGCTGTTTCTCGCCCTCAAGGCATGCGACATCGGTCCTGGGGACGAAGTCATCGTCCCGGACTTCACGATGGCGGCGAGCGCGACGGCGGTGATGCTGGCGGGTGCTACCGTGGTGTTTGCGGACATTGAACCACGGACGCTGTGTCTTGATGCCGGCAGTGTTGACGCAGCGCTGTCGGCGCGCACGCGAGCCGTCATGTTCGTCTCACTCAATGGCCGCGCCCCTGCCGCTCTCGGTGCGCAGTTCGATCGCTGGCGCGCGAAGGGCCTGCGCATCATCGAGGATGCGGCCCAGTCACTCGGCTCGTCCATTGACGGCCGGCACCTGGGCACGCTCGGGGACGCAGGCTGCCTGTCCTTTAGTTCGCAGAAGCTGGTGACCACGGGGCAGGGCGGAGCGGTGCTGACCGGTGATGACGAAATCGCCCGGCGGATGCACCTGCTGCGCGACTTTGGCAGGCGTGAAGGCGGCAGCGACCACTACCTGAGCGTCGGCTGGAACCTGAAGTTCACCGACCTGCAGGCGGTCGTCGCCAATTCGCAGATGGACAGGATCGGCGCGATCATCGCACGCAAGCGATCGTTGTTTGCGCAATATCGAGATGCGCTGGCAGGGATTGACGGCATCACGGTGCCGACGACGGATCTTGCGCAGGTCACGCCGTGGTTTGTCGATGTGCTTGTCGACCGCGATCGCAAGGCGTCGTTGATGCAGCATCTCAAGGCCGCCGGCATCGGCAGCCGTCCGTTCTATCCAGCCCTTCATGCGCAGCCGGCCTTTGCCCGCGAAGGCGCGTTTCCTGTAGCGGTCGACACGTCCGAACGCGGTCTCTGGCTGCCATCGTCGCTGAACCTGGCGGACGACCAGGTGTCGATGATCTGCGACACGATTCGCGCCTTCATGGCATGACGAATCTGGTCGCGCAGACCTACAAGGCGCCGCGGCACTGGCGCGGGCATCCTCCCGGGATTGGCGATTTCGTGCGCGGCGCGTGCCACCTGCTGGAACGGCTCGACGGAACCGGCATCGAACTGCGCCTCGACGTGAGCCAGACCGGCTTCGCCCACGTCATCGAGCAGGATCCGTCAGTGTTCTTTGCCGGCGATCCGCAGTCGATCGCCGATGCCGCCGAGTATTTCGAAGACGACGAGCCATTCGAGGCCGACCTGGCTGCGTTGAAGCGCGCGGAGCGCGGCGTGCTGCATGTGTGCTCGAACATGGGCGCGTGGAACCGCGTGACCCTGCCGCTTCGCACCCGCCAGTTCATGGCGCCGTTCTATCGATTTGTGCCCGAGATCGAGCGAGCCGTTACCGAGCTCAGCTCGGGCCATGGATATCGCGTGGTGAACATCAGGTGCGGCGATCGATATTTCTCGGATCCCGCCGCGGCGATCCCGGATGAGACCGTGCGGTTGGTGTCGACGATTCTTGAACGCGATGTGCTGGTCGGGCCATCACCCGTGGTGGTGATGAGCGACAGCGCCGTGCTGAAGTCGCTGTTATCTCGACGCTACGGCCTGCCGGCCATGTCGCATCAGTCGCAGCATGGCGCCTTCGGCGGAGCCGAAGCCGTGGCGAGGGATCTCTGCTTGTTGAAGCGGTCGAGTTTCAATATTCACATCAATACGTGGGCAGACTGGTGGTCGGGCTTTTCGCACTACACGTCGATGATCTTCAACGTGCCCTCGGCAAATTACCGAGCGCCGCGCTTCGCGCGGGAGGAGGTGTGGCCGCCGGCCGACGGATTACGGGTCGACGGTGACTGACAGGCGGTCAGCAATTGCCGCCGCGAGCAGACGGTGCGCCGCGGCGCTGTAGTGCACGTCGTCCACATATGCATGATGCTGGAGCGAATCCAGCGCCATCGTGACGAAGGTCGCGTTCGAGCGTCTCCAGGCGGGCTCGAGATGCTCGTACAAGCCGCGCAGATAGACCGCGCTGAAGTTATCGGCCGGCACTTCATGGCGGCCGTGCATTCCGGCGAACGGCTGGACAAACGTCCGGCACTCGAGAGCGTAAAGTCTGCAAATGGCGGCGCGCTCGGCGAGCGAGCGCGAGGTCATGCTGGCCAGCGGGAACTCCCGTCCCGCAGACCTGCACGTCAACTCCAATTTGTTGGTGTCGTTGTCGATCCATCCGGCCAGTCGCGCCGCCTTTGCCAGCAAGAGGCGCGAGGCGACCACGACCGGCCGTGCCGGCTGCCACCAGTAACCGTTTTGTGAAAGAGCGACCAGACCACCCAGTTCCGCCTCGGCGATGTCGGATTCACAGTTCTCGTTGACACCATCAAGGAACACGGCCAGCGCTGGACGGTACCCAACGCGAAGGTACTGGCTGAGCAGGCGGGTCTCGAGAACGCTATAGTGCCCTGGTACGCCCAGGTTGAGGACGGGGCGTTGCAAACGCGCTTCAAGGTACGCGGGAATCGTCTCGTTGTCCGCCACGCCATACCCGAAAGTCGTGCTTCCGCCAAAGAACCAGATCGCGCCGTCGATGGCGTTGAATCCCGTGCCGTTCGAACGGGCGCCCTCGGCGTTGACGTTGATAAAACGAGTGTGTTGCTGTTCCACCACCAGTCCGGCCACAGGTTCGTAGCGCCATCGGGATGCGGCGGTGTCGCGCAGGAGTTCCTCGACATCAGCCGGGCGCATGTGAGCGTAGTTCTCCTTGACCGGTGCGGCCAGAGACTCGAAGGTGACGGCGTTGCGCGATTGATGGGCCAAGACCCCCGCGTGCGCGATCAGTTCGACCAGGAGCATGACGAGCGCGGTGACGGCGGACACACGAAGGGTAGTGCGCACGGCGGTCATGGCGTCGTGTTCTGAAGGCGGCGGTAGATCATTTCTGCCACTAACTTGTTGCCACGAGGGCTGTAGTGGGTGGGATCGACCCACATCCCCGACGCTTCGCCCTCGAATGCGTGCGTGATGAAGATGGCGCCGTGGGCGGTCCACACTGGCGCGAGGTGCGAGTACAGGTTCTGCATTTCGAGGCCTTCCCGGCTGCTGGCAAACCGCCTGTCGTCCTGCGGGCCATGGACCCCGCCGAATGGCTGGACGAACGTGTAGCACGTGATCGCGTCCAGCGCGCAAATGGCGCGGCGTTCCGCCAGAACGCGACCCACGATATCGCGGAGCGGCGTGTCACGGCCGAAACCATGGCAAGACAACGAGACTTCAGGCCCCTCTTCGTTGTCGTCGCGCCGCGTCTTCGTCACCCATTCCCTCAGCAGTTTGACGGCAAACAGCACCGGCTCGCCGAACTCCCACCGGTAGCCATCCTGCGCTCGTTGCATGAGCCGCTGCATTTGCGGGTTGAACAGGTCGGGCTCGCAAACCTCGTTGATGCCGTCCAGGAATACGACCTGCTTGGGCCGATGCCCGGCACGCAGGTAGTAGCGAAACAGCCGGTTCTCCATCGTGCTGCCATGCCCCCGCACAGCGAGGTTGAGCACCGGGGCGCCCAGGCGTTGCTCGAGGTACGCGGCGATGGTCTGGTGATCCGGCACGCCAAAGCCAAACGACGTGCTGCCCCCAAACAACCAGGTACCATCATCGAGTGCATCGACGGAGCGTGGGGCGCTCCCATTTGAGCGGATACCGTAGGCATCGACATTCACGAACCTCGAATGCTCTTGGCCGTGCACGAACCCTGCGCCACCGGCGAAGCGAAACGGTAACCACGCCGTGTCACGCCACAGGTCTCGGACCTCATCGGCAGACAGTTGCGGGAGGGCGGAGTACGCATATTCAGGCGGCTGCGCGGTCAGCAGCCGCGGAGCGAGTGCGTAATAGGTCAAGAGCGCCCCGTGGACGCCCCACTGCACCAGCACGATCAACAGCGCGGTGTTGGCGGCGATCAAAAGCGCCGGACGCCACCGCATCATGATCGCGCCTTGACCAGCGTCACCGGCATCGCGGAGTTCAAGTAGGTCGCGACCAGGCCGAGGTTGGAGCTGGTCCGAACGAGGTGCGCGCAACGCGACAGCACGAAGCAATCGACGCAGGCTTCGAGACCCCTGCGAAAGCCTTGACCGCTGCGCTTGTGCACCGGCGAGCCGTCGCTGGAGCGCTCGGAATCGGCTGCGACGACACGCCCTGGAAACGCGGCGACCAGCGCGTCGAGCGCCGGTTGATCATCCGTGGCGACGAAGATCTTCCAGGGTTGCGGGGTGAGGGCGACGGCTCCTTGAATGGCATCAATCATCCGCGGAAGGTCGACCGGCGCCGACTCTTCGTATTTGTCCGTTCCCCGGTAATGCACACCGATGACATGAGCTCCCGTAAACTGCGCGGCGACGAGCCGATCGACCTCGTCAAGGACCACCCGACGCGGGCGAACATGATTGTAGATGACCGCCGCCGCGTCCTCGCGTGAGAGCGAGGCCTCAACTCCTTCGGCAAACGCGTCGTGTTGCCACAGCGGCACGCGCCGGCGCCTGCCCTCCGCCGCATCGCCCAGGGCCACTGGCTCAAAGAAGTACTCCCACCAGTTTCTGCCGCGGGCGACGTCGTAGTACAGACCTTCGGCTCCGAAATCGACACGCATACCGCAGTAGATGTCTCGGTGATGTTGATAGTGGTGCAGACAACCCAGCACCGCGGTGAATTCCGAAAACAATCCGGACGCCTCGTTGCCGGTGGCGCAGCCCAACTCGAGATACTCGCGTGTGACCGGCAAGCCTGCTCTGGCGATCGTCGTCCTGACTGCCAGCCTGGAGCTCTCCGCGATGCCGCCCGAATACCAGGCCGCGCGATCGACCAGGCGGGCAGCGAACGCCGCGGCGCGCGCGGCAGGGGGGCGGCTGCTCATGATTCCGGATTGAGCAGGCACACGGGGATTCGCGGATTGAAGAACGTGGCGAAGAGCCCAAGGTTGGACGCGGTGCGAACGAGTGTGTGCGTCCGTGAGAGCAGCAGGCAATCGACGACCGCATCAAACCCGCGTTGGTGCGGCCCGTCGTCGTTGACAACGTCGATCGGGCGGCCGTCGGAGGAGCGGAACATGTCCCGCGCCAGCACCTGGCCGGGAAAGCGGTCACACATGTATGCGACGAAGGCATGTTCGTCGGTCGCCACGAACAACCGCACATGATCCCTGGCGGTGTGCATCCGCTCGCGGACCGCGCGCTCGACCTCTTGGTAGGGCACGCGACGCGCGTCGACAGACTTGTCCGTGCCTCGATAGTGGATGCCGATGACCTGGCGCGTCCAATTGGCGCTGACGAATGCGTCGACGATGGCGCGGACGTGTGGCTTGATGGCGATGTGGCGCTCCACCAGTTCCGCGGCGCGGTCACGCGCGAGTCCGCGTTCCACGCGATGTGCGCAGAAGTCGTGAAAGTAGTGGCTGAGGACCCGCCGTGGACCGTCCGGGTCGCCGATAACAACCGGCGCGAAGTAGTACTCCCACCAGTTGGCTCCGAACCCGGCATCGAAGTACAAGCCGGCATCAAAGCACACACGGACACCGCCATACTGCTGCGGGCGCCGCTCGAAGTCGTCCAGCAGGCCAATGACGCTCGCCACTTCGGAGAACAGCCCCGATGCCTTCGAGCCATCACCGGCGGCGACCACGGCGACTTCCCGCCGGCCGAGTCCCGCGGCGGCGGCCGCGAGACGAGCGTTGTGTGCCAGCCGCGCGCCCGCCACGAGCAGCCGTGCCTGCCCATCGCGAATGCGCGCGAGGCCGCCGCTCATGGAGGCACGAATCACTGGTAGCGGTGTCATGGAAGGCGTGTGGTGCTGCACAGGTATCATACGCAATGCGTTGTCCCGGCCTCGACGCCTTGCCGCCACCGCCCGAGGGGCGCACCGGCTGGCCGTGGACCACGGCGTCGGCACCGCTGCCCGAACGGACGCCCGCCGGCGCGCCATGGCCGCGCATCAGCATCGTGGTGGCGTCGTTGAACCACCCCGCCTTCATCGAGCAGATGCTGCGGTCGGTGTTGCTCCAGGGCTACCCCGATCTCGAGCTGATTCTCATCGACGGCGGCAGTGCCCGTGCGACGCTCGACATCATCGACAGGTATCGGCCGTGGCTGGCGTACTGCGTGTCCGAGCCCGATCGCGGCCAGTCCAACGCCATCAACAAGGGCATGGCGAGGGTGAGCGGATCGCTGTTCAATCACTTCGACACCGATGACTATCTGCTGCCGGACGCGCTGAAGACCGTTGCCGAGTGGCACACGCAACATCCCGAAGCGGTCATCGCCGGAGACGTCGTTCGCACAGTCGAAGGTGATCCTCGCCAGGACATTCATCGTCCGGTCCCCCACACCCTGCATGCCTACGCCCAATGGTGGGACACCGAACACCATGGCGGACCGGGGATGTTCTTCCCGTCGAAGCACCTGGCGGCGGTGGGGCCGGTGGACGAGTCGCTGCACTTCCTGATGGACTACGAATTCACGCTCCGCTTTCTGCGCGTGACATCGATCGTGACGCCAGGCGTGCCGGTTGCCGTCATTCGCCACCACGACGGATGCAAGTCGGTGAAGGACGGCGATGAGTTCGTGTGGGAGTGCGTGAAGATCGTCCGCCCGTATCAGGCCGAATTCCCCGACATCGATGCGCGCGCCACTCGTGAGGGCGCGGGAGTGTTGTTCGGATTCGGTGTGCGCCGGCTGCTGTTCGGACAGGGCGATGCGTGGCGTTACATCAAGGAAGGCCTGCGGATCCACCCGCTCTGGGCGGTCTACTGGCTCGTGCCAGGATGGTTCATCAGAAAATGGTCACGTTCCTGACACCGTACTGGTCGGGCTCGGAGATGATGCGGATTCATCTGCGGGCGCTGCGCCGGTTTCATCCGTCGGCGCCGATCCTGGTATCGAAGCGCGGTGGCGGACGCGACGAAATGGAGGAGTTTCGCCGCGAATTCGACATCGAATACTGGCTCGAGGACTGCGGCTACACGGACGCCTACCTGCGATTGCTGCAGCGCTGCACCACGCGCCTGGCCTGCTTCATCGATCACGATGCCGTGCTGCTGTCGAGTCTCAACGGGCTGATGGCGGGACTCGTGGAGGGGCGCTACGACCTGGTTGGTATCGAGGAGCGGATCCGGCTGCCTGAATCTGCCGCCAGCGCCTTCGGCGACAACAACGGGTGGCTGCGATTTGCGCCTGGTCAGACGGCGTCGAACTTCATCCTGTTTGACTGGCAGGCGTTCAGGTCGCGGTGGGGATTGAGCGGGGTGTTCGGCCAGCCGACTCCCGGCGCACACCATTTCGATTTCGACTATGGCATCGGGCAGCGCTTGCGCGTGCATCGCTACCTGCGCCCCTTCCACGCGTCGCGATACGGCATCGGCAACCTGCTGAGGGACGACCGCGAGCCGGTGTTGTGGCATCAGTGGTACGGGTCGTATCGCACGCGCATCGGCGCCCTGGACGACAGCGCGATCTGGTCGATCGCTGAAGCCGGTGAGCAGAACTTTCTCGAAGACTATCCGGCGCTGTCGTTTGGCGATGTCACGCCTGCCTGGGGACCCGACCGCGACATTGCCGCCGAGCAACAACGGCTGAAGGCACAACCACCTGTGCCACTCAACCGCCGGACTCGATTGCGAAGAGCCGCCGGACGTCACTGGCGCGCGTGGAAAGCACGCGCGGTGGTCGGCTTCGAGCAGCGCTAGTCGCGCTCGAGGTCCAGCGTGACGCAGTGCGCCGCGCCGCCGAGTGTCCGGGCGTGGCGGATCGGCACCGGGATCACGCTGAACCCTTCCGCTTCCAGCATCGTGATCAGCGGTGTCTGCGATTGCTCGACGATCGCGGTCTGCTCATCCAGCATCAGCAGGTTCATGCCCACCCACTGACTGGCATGTTCGTACGGCGGGTGAAACCCGATGTCGACCGGCTCAGGACACCATAGCAGGCGCCAGCCCTTGAAGAACGCCGGCAGGTTGTTCTCGTTGAGCCGCCTGGGATTGAGCAGCGCGACTCCTGGCCGCAGCAGGCTGATGGTGCTGTCCAGGTGCATGTAACTGTAGAGACCCTGGAGAAAATGGACGCGGTACTCGGGGCCGAGCGTGCGCTGCAGCCACTCGGCGCCCAGCCGATTGCCGCTGTTGCTTTCGAGGAACAGCAGGTCGTTGTTGGCGCGCAGTACGTTGGCCGCGTCGAACACGGGCTCGAGGTTGCGCAGGCTCTTGTGATCCTGGTCGGCATGCTCGTCGTAGCCGGCGTCCGGCAGCTGCGGACGCGGCGCGGCGATCCATCGGGCCCCGTCGCGCATCGCTTCGAGCAGCAGGCGACGATAGGGAAACGCGTCGGTATAACGCGCGCGCAACACCATCGGCGACTCGATCACCGTGTCGCCGACAACCAGCAGCCCGTCGCGCGGACAGAAGGCATAGTAGCCGTCGCTTTGCCAGCCGCCTGCGCCGTGACGATGATCGGTCTGCGGCGGGTCGGGACGGTAGACGGTGACGCCGGCATCCACGAACACCCGGCACAGATGTTCGAGGTCCGCGTTGGCCTCGTCGATGATGTGGGCGGGGTAGGGGCCGTGAGCGATCTGGCGTACCGCGGTGCCGCCGTAATTGACGGCGCGGAGACTGATGTCGTCGATCGGCACGCGCGCGTTGTCGGCCCGGCCGACGATCACCGAGCGCAGCCGTCCCCATTCATTGTGACTACGGAGAATCACGGAAGCTTCGCATCGCGATTATACGCGCCGCCTGCGATAATCAGGTGTGCCGCTTCGATTCGCTCCCCGCGCCGTCATTTTCGACATTGACGGCACCATCGTCGACAACATGCACCTGCACGCTGAAGCCTTTGGCGTGTTTGCAGAGCGGCACGGGCTGCCACCGCTGACGCAGGCCGATCGCGCCAGGCTCGACGGCCGCCGCAACAGCGAGATCTTCCCCATCCTCTTCAATCGCGAGGTCTCTCGCGACCAGTGGCTGGCCTACGAGCATGAGAAGGAAGGCCTGTATCGCGAACTCTCCAAGGGCCGGTTGTCACCGATGAAGGGATTGTCAGCCTTGATCGAGCGGCTGAATACGGAGCGCGTGCCGATGGCGCTGGCGACGTCCGCGCCGAAACTCAACGTGACGCACACGCTGGCGGAACTCCACCTGGTGGACGCATTTCCGGTGATCGTGCGCGGCGATGAGGTTGCTCGCGGAAAGCCGGCGCCGGACGTGTTCATCGAAGCGGCCCGCCGCCTGGGCATGCCTGCGGAAGACTGCCTGGTGTTCGAGGATGCGCCAATGGGGATCGAGGCGGCGCACGCCGCGGGCATGCGCGTCGTCGCGCTGACGACCAGCTTTCAGTCCTCTCATTTTGCGCAGCTCGCGACACCGCCGACCTTCGTCTGCGCGGATTTCGACGCCTACCTCCTCGACGAGTAGGGAGGCACCGGCTCGGCCCTTTGCATCCACCCGCGCCTGGATTTCCGCCGCTCGAACGATCCGCCCGGCCGTCCGCCAGCCGGCGATGAACGCTCTTGCAGCCGTTGCCGTCTCATCAAGGCAGTTACGGCCAACAAGGAGAGCGGTTCATGAAGAAAGTCCTGACTGTCGTTGTCGCAGCGCTGATGATAAGCGGCGGGTTGCCGCTCGGTGCCAGCACGGATGCCCCGGTGGCGACTCGAGTCGCAGCGGGCAGCGTCAAGGTCACCGTCAATTACAAGGGGAAGGGCACGGTCGACGCGTCGCACAAGCTCTGGGTGTGGATCTTCGACACTCCGAACATTGGTGCGGGGTCGCAGCCCGTTGACCAGGTCGCACTGGACACGAACGGCGCGGTCGCGGAATTTGCGAACGTGACGCCTGGCCAGGTATGGATCGCGGTGGCCTTCGATCAGCAGGGCGTCATGACCGGCAACGAGCCGCCGCCAAGCGGTTCGCCGATCTCGATTCACGCCGAGAACGGCGCTCCGCGCGCGGTGATCCCCGGCGACAAGGCTGCGGTGACGATCACCTTCGACGAAACGATGCGCATGCCCTGACGGCTCGACCATGCCGCGCGTGGCGATCGGGCCGCGCGCGGTTACTCATCGCTCAGCTGCGATGCGTTTCACACCCGTCCTTCGTACCTGTTCGCCGTGCGTTCCCAATTCACGCACCCGCCTGCCAGATTCCGCGTTCATCTCCCTTTGAGAACTGGCCGCGTCCTTGCTCTTACCAGACGCAAGGACTCGGCTTTGGGAAAGCGCAGCACATGCGTGCGCCGAGGAGGAGGATAGATGACGTCGATTCGAAAGGTCGCCCTCGCATGCATGACCGCAGCGTTGGTGACAGTCTCAGTGAACGCGGGCGCGCAGACCGGGCCCCGCAACCAGGACACGTTCTTCACGTTCAGCCAGGCGGTTGAACTGCCGAAGACCACGCTACCGGCCGGCACGTACCTGTTCCAGTTGATGGACAGCAACAGCAACCGCCACATCGTGAAAGTCATGAGCCAGGACCGCAAGCAACTGCACGCGACCCTGATGGCGATCCCGTACTACTCGAACGATCGCCCGTCGGAAGATCCGCAGGTGCGTTTCATGGAGACGCCGGCACAGGCCAGCGCCGCCACCACCAACGCGATCAAGATCTGGTTCTACCCAGGCAACTCGGTTGGACACGAATTCATCTACCCGCGCTCGCAGGCCATGCAGATCGCCGCGCGCACGGGCCAGTCAGTGCTGACGACGAAGACCGAAGAGGAATCGTCTGAGCTGAGCCGCGTTGACCGCACCGGTGTCGACACCGACGCGACCGTGACCGCTGACGCATCGGCCGCGCACACGCAGGCCGCCGTGGTGGAGCAGCCCGCGCCGCAGCGCGAACCGGTTGGTGCAATCACCGGTGAGCCGGCTCGCACCGAGCCGGTTGCCGAACCCATGCCCGCCCCGGCGCCAGAGCCCGCCCCCGCACCGGAGCGCGAGGCGCGCACCGATCTTCCCAACACGGCCGGCGCACTGCCGCTGCTCGCGTTGATTGGCATTGGCTCGATCGTGGGCAGCCGCCTGCTGCGCCGCGCGCGCCGGTAGTTACCTCGGACCTCGGCGGGTAGGGCCGGTGAGGCGGGTAGGGCAGGTGAGACGAACGGTAACCGCGCTGGTAGCCAGCGTGTTGGTATTCGTGTTCTTCTCACCGGCCTTACCAGCCCAACCAGCCCCACCCGCCCAGCCCGTGTTCCGCGCCAGTTCGGAACTCGTCGTCCTCCACGTCTCTGTTCGCGATCGCGGCGGGCGGTACGTCACTGGCCTGACCAAAGACGCGTTCACCGTGATCGACGACGCGAAGCCGCAGACGCTCGAGATGTTCTCGACCGACGACGTGCCCGCTTCAGTGGGCTTCCTGATCGACAACAGCAACAGCATGCGGCCGAGCCGCGAGCGGGTGATTGCCTCGGCGGCCGAGTTCGCCAGGCATTCCCAGCCACAAGATGAAATCTTCGTGCTGACCTTCAATGAAGCCGTCCGGCACGCCTTTGGGCCGTCGCTGGTTGAACAAATCGACGGCGGTGTGTTTACGCGCTCGATGTCCGCGGCCATCGTCGCGCGTGGCATGACCGCGATCTATGACGGCCTTGCCGCAGGGGTCTCGCGGCTCGAGCAGGCCCGGCACACCCGCCAGGTCCTGATCGTCGTCAGCGATGGCGACGACAATGCGAGCCAGATACGACGCGATGACGTGCTGAAGCGCGTGCGCGAGTCTGACGCGACGGTCTACACCGTGGCGCTGATCGATCCGTTGATTCGGGGTGGCAATCCGCGCCTGTTGAGAGCCCTGGCGCGCGCGACCGGCGGGGAGTCATTCGAGCCGCGGCGCGCCGACGACATTCCGGAAGCGTTCCAGCGCATCGCGCGCGACATTCGGAATGCTTACACGCTGGCTTATGTGCCAACAAGGGACGATGGTGCGCCTGCCGGCCGTCGTCGCAATGTGAAGGTCTACGTGCGATCGAAAGACGGACGCCCGCTCAATGTGCGGACGCGCGACGGCTATTTCGAGAAGATGGACGGGGATCGCCAATGAAGCCGGCCGCGATGTGGGTGCTGCATTGCCTGGAGTGGCTGCTGCTTGGCATCGGGATCGGCACGCTGGGCGTATACGGCTACGAGTCTGTGGAGGCGCGCCGGTTCCAGGCCGAGCAGACCGCCGCATTCGAGCACGCCGCGAAGCTGGAGCGAGCGCCGGTCAAGGTGTCGGCGGGCGGACTGGTCGGCATGCTCGATGTGCCCCGGCTGCAACTGTCCACACCGGTGATCGAAGGAGACGACGACCGCACGCTCAAGCGATCTGTGGGGCATCTTCCCGACACGCCGATGCCGTGGGAAGCGGGCAACAGCGCCATGGCCGGCCACCGCGACGGATTGTTCCGTCCACTCAAGGACGTCAGGGTCGGCGACGAGATTCGCTTCCGGACCACGAAGGACGAGTTCCGGTATCGGGTGACGAAGACGGCGATCGTCGACCCTGATGATCTGTCGGTCCTGGAGCGCCAGTCCGAGACCAGCCTGACGTTGATCACCTGTTACCCGTTCTACTACGTCGGCTCCGCACCCCAGAGATTCATCGTTCACGCCACCCGCGAATAGCTGTAAGTAGTAGACTTATAAGCGGTTCGCTCTGATGAAAAAAATTCTGATCGCCAATCGCGGCGAGATTGCGGTGCGCGTGATCCGCGCTTGCCGGGACATGGGTATCCGCACCGTTGCGGTCTACTCGGAGTGCGATCGCGCCGCGCTGCACGTGCGAATGGCGGACGAGGCCTGGCCGGTTGGCCCAAGCGCGCCGCGCGAGAGCTATCTGCGCATCGACGCCATCATTGATGCCGCCAGGAAGAGCGGCGCTGATGCCGTGCATCCTGGCTACGGCTTCCTGGCTGAGAACGAAGACTTTGCGGCGGCCTGCCGTGATGCGGGGCTGACGTTCATCGGTCCCTCGCCTGAAGCCATCACCTTGATGGGCAGCAAGACAGCGGCCCGGCAAGCGGCGATCAAGGCCGGCGTCCCCGTGGTGCCCGGTACCGAAGAACCGCTCAGTGATCAAGCCACCGACGCCGAGGTCCTTGCGGTCGCGAAGCAGATCGGCTATCCGCTGATGCTGAAGGCGGTTGCCGGTGGCGGCGGCAAGGGCATGCGCATGGTCGCGGCCGAGGCCGACCTGCCTGGCGCACTGCGCGCCGCGCGTTCGGAAGCACAGTCGGCGTTTGGCGACGGCGCGGTGTATCTCGAGCGCCGCATCATGGCGCCGCGCCACATTGAAGTGCAGCTGCTTGGCGATCACTACGGGACCGTCCTGCCGTTTGTTGAGCGCGAGTGCTCGATCCAGCGCCGCCATCAAAAAGTGGTTGAGGAGAGCCCGTCGCTGGCGGTGTCGGCCGACATTCGCCAGCGCATGACGTCGGCTGCCGCGTCGGTCGCCAAGAGCGTCGGCTACACCAACGCCGGCACGATCGAATTCCTGCTCGACGAGAATGGTGAGTTCTATTTTCTCGAAATGAACACGCGCCTGCAGGTCGAGCATCCGATCACCGAGATGGTGACGGGGGTGGACCTGGTGCAGTGGCAGATTCGTATCGCGCGTGGTGAGCGGCTGGACCTCGATCCGGCGGCGCTGCTGGCGCCGAAAGCCCATGCGATCGAGTGCCGCATCTATGCCGAGGATCCAGACAACAACTTCATGCCGTCACCCGGGCGCATCCAGGGGCTGCGCGTGCCGCAGGGGCCAGGAGTTCGCGACGACAGCGGCGCCTACGAGGGCGGCGAGGTGCCGATCTTCTACGACCCGATGATCTCGAAGTTGATCACGTGGGGCGACGATCGCGACCACGCGATGCGCCGCATGCGCCGGGCGCTCGCCGAGTACCAGGTGCGCGGCATTCGCACCACGATCCCGTTCTTCCAGTGGATCCTCGACGACGAAGACTTCAAGGCCGGCCGCTTCGACACCGGCTTCATCGATCGCAGGTTGGGAAAGGGGCCACTGCAGTCGATCGAGCCGACCCATGAGGACCTGGCGACGATCGCTGCCGCGGTGCACCTGTTCACCAAGCCCGCGGCCAATGGCGCAGCCGCCACCGTGGCGCCGAGCCGATGGCGTGACGCCGGCAGGATCGAGGCGATGCGATGATTTTCGACGTGGCGATTGGTGATCGCGTGCGCACGGTGGGCATTGTGCGCAAGGGTCCGATGCTGCACGTGGAGATCGACGGCCGGACGCACGTCGTCGATGCGCGCCGCGTGAACGAGACCGTCATCTCGATGCTCGTCCAACCCGAAGGCGGCGCAATGCCCACGACATCGGTGGACGCATCATTTGCCGCGCGGCCTGCCGCAGGCGAGTTCGACGTGCACCTCGATGGGCGGACCATTCCCCTGGAGATCCGTCCGGCGGGTTCGTTTGGCCGTCAGAAGAAGGAAGGCGGCGGCGCACACGGAGCCGGACCGCAGCGGCTGCTCGCGCCCATGCCGGGCAAGGTTGTGCGCGTGCTGGTCAAGCCTGGCGACGAGGTCAAGGCCCGCCAGGGTCTCGTGGTCGTTGAAGCCATGAAGATGGAGAACGAGTTGCGCGCCGCGCGCGACGGCAAGGTGCGCGAGGTGGCCGTGAAGGAAGGCCAATCGGTGGATGCCGGCGCCGTACTCGTGCTCGTTGAGTAGCAGGGAATAGCTCGACCCCGCGATGACCGAAGACGCACCACAGGACATCAGCCGCTTGGCCCGGGCGCGCGCCGTCGTCGGCGCGACGGGCCGCCGGCTGTACCGCTACGGCCGCAGGTTTGCGGTGGGCATTGGTGTGACGGTCGCGGTGCTCCTGGTCTCGATCCTGACGCTCGATCTCGGTCCGCTGGCGAAATCGTGGCTCGAGGTCGAGGGCGGCAGGTGGCTCGAGCGCAAGATGACGGTTGGCCGGCTCGGGATCCACCTCGGCAGCGGCAAGTTCGTCATCGAGAATCTGCGCATCGGCGGCATGTATCCCAACGAGCCCGACTGGCTCGAGGCCAAGCGCATCGAAGTGTCGCTCACCTGGAGCGCCCTCCTGCATCGCGAGGTGCTGCTCGATTCCATCGAGATGACCGACTGGAGGATGATCGTCGAATCATTTCCGGACGGCCGCCAGACGTTCCCGCGGCTGACTGGCCCGCCGCGTCCGCCCCGCACCGGTCCGCGACTGGTCGTGGCAACCATGCAGTACGTGCGCGCGCACCGCGGCGAGCTGATCATCAACGACTACGGCTCCGACTGGTTCATGGTGGCGCCGAACCTCGAGGTCACCGCGACCAAGGCTGGTGAGTACCGCGGCCAGTTGAAATGGAAGGACGGCACGCTCTACATCCAGAAGTACGAGCCGTCGTTCGTCCACATGGACGCGGACTTCAAGGTCGTCGACAACAAGATTGTCTTCGACAAGATCCAGTTGCTCACCGATGGCATGGTCTCGGACATGACCGGCGTGATCGACCTCCCGCGATTTCCCGAACAGCTTTACCAGATCCACTCGCGCGTGCAGTTTCCGAATCAGCAGAAGATCTTCTTCGCGCGCGACAACTTCACGCTGTTTGGCGAGGGCGTGTTTGACGGCACCTTCCACATGTTCAAGGACGGCCGCGAACTCGAAGGCGATTTCCGCAGCGACCTCGCCGGCGTCAACGACCACCGCTTCCCCAATCTGCGCGGCCATGTGTTCTGGGATCGGAGCCGCATGGAGGTCACGCGCGCCAGCGGCGATCTCTACGGCGGCAAAGCGGACTTCACGTTCCTGATGGCGCCGCTTGGCAAGCCCAATCAGCGGCCCAACGGTGATTTCGACGTCACCTATCGCGATGTCGACCTGACGGCCCTCAGCAACTTCTATCAAACCAAGGGCATGCGCCTGGCCGGCCGTGCCACGGGACACCACGAGATCGAGTGGCCGATTGGCCGCTACGCGGAGAGCGCGGGCTCCGGCACCGCGACGTTCTCGTCGCCGGTGACCTTCCAGGGGCCGCAGTTGTCTGCGGATGCGGCTGCGGAGGCGCGCGATCGCTATTTGATCGAGGGACCGTTCAGCCAGCACACGCCGCTCGCGCCGGTCGCCCTCGGCGGCGAGATCACCTATACCTACGATCCGGAGGCCATTCGTTTCGAGCCGAGCCGCGTGCTCACCGAGCACACCTACATTGGCTTCGAGGGCGCGACGGCGTACGGGGACCGCTCGAAGATGCCGTTCAGGCTGACGAGCCGTAACTGGCAGGAAGCCGATCGCTTCCTGGCCGGGTTGATGACGATGTTCGATGCGCCGACGAAAGCGGTGCAAATGGACGGTGTCGGCAGGTTCGACGGCGTGCTGCTCGGGTCATTCCGGCGGCCGCGAATCGAGGGACGCCTGACCGGTTCCGAGATGTACGCGTGGGACGTGAACTGGGGTGACGTCGACGGCGACTTTGTGGTCGAGAACTCGTACGCGCACATCAGCCGCTCCGTGATCCGCAAGGGCCAGGCGCGCATGGACATCACCGGGCAGTTCTCGCTCGGCTATCCGCGTGCCGACGGCGGCGAACAAATGGATGCGCGCATCAGCGCGACCGAGTATCCGCTCCTTCAGTACCGCGAAGCGTTCGACCTGCAGGACTACGACGTCGACGGCATGGTCACCGGCGATTTCCATTTGTACGGCGACTACGAAGGTCCCCACGGCTTCGGCAACCTCACCATCGCGCGCGGCATCGCCTACGACGAACCGTTCTCGGAAGCGTCGGCCTCTCTCCAGTTCGAGGGCGTCGGCGTTCGCCTCAACGGCATCGAGATGACCAAGGGCGGCGGCTCCGTCACCGGTGCCGCGTTCGTCAACTGGGCCGGCACCTATTCGTTCGACGTCGCGGGTCGCGATCTCGCGGTCGATACGCTGACGCTGACGGCGTATCCCGACTTGCCGTCGCTGTTTGGATCGCTCGAGTTCACCGCCACCGGGTCAGGTACGTTCCTCGAGCCGCGCTACGACGTGAAATGGAGCGCCAGCGATCTTTTCTTCGGAGAAGAAGGCGTTGGCGAAGCCACGGGCCGCCTGTCGATTCGCGGCCTGTTGATGACCTACGAGATGGAAGTGGCCTCCCCGCGCCTTGCCGTCTCCGGCACCGGCCGTGTGGAGTTGAACGACGAGATGGACGCGGAGATGTCGTTCCGCATCACCGACACCTCGCTCGATCCGTACCTGCGCGTGGTGCAGCCGACCTTCTCGCCGTTCGCATCGGCGGTGGCGAGCGGCACCATTCGCGTCGTTGGCGAACTCTACAACCCGGATGCGTTGCGGATCGACACGAGCGTCGAGCAGGTCAATGTGGCGTTGCTCGACTATCGGCTCCGCAACCAGTCGCCAATTCGCGTCAGCGTGGAGCAGCAGGTGCTGCAGGTGGACGCGCTCAAGATGGTCGGGGAAGACACCGAGATCGACTTGAGCGGCACCGTGCAGCTGGTCGACCAGTCGCTGGCGCTGCAGGCCAACGGTTCGGCGAACCTGGCGGTCCTGCAGGGCTTCCTGCCGGACATTCGCAGTTCGGGGCGCGCTGAAGTGAGCGCCCGTATTTCCGGCACCGCGGCGTCGCCGGTGGTGGCCGGCAACGCGTTGCTCACCAACGGCCGCATGCGCAGCCTGCAGTTCCCGCATGCGCTCGAAGAGTTGAACGGCATCGCGACCTTCGACGTGGGTGGCGTGCGCCTCGACGGGATTACCGCGCGGCTGGGCGGCGGCACCGTTCGCTTCGGCGGCCGGATTGGCTTGTCGGCGTATCAACTGAGCGAATACGACGTGACCGTGACCGGTGAAGACATGGCGCTGCGCTATCCCGAGGGCATGCGCTCGGTGGTGGACGCAAACCTGGCGCTGCAAGGGCCCGCGGCCACTCCGCTCGTGACCGGCACCGTCAACGTCAAGCGCGCCACGTGGACCCGTGGTTTTAGCACCTCTGGAGGATTGTTCAGCGGCCTCGCGGGCGGCGACGCACCGATTCCAACGGTCGAAGGGCAGGTGGCTGCGGCTTCCAACGTCCGCTTCGATGTCCGCCTGATCGCGCCGTCGACGCTCAGCATCGACAACGACCAGGCGCGCATTGTGGCCAGCGCGGACCTCACGATGCGCGGCTCGCTCGACCGTCCATTGCTGTTCGGCAACGTGGAGATCGACCGCGGCGAGGTGGAGTTCG
Source organism: uncultured Acidobacterium sp. (assembly GCA_964628295.1). GTDB lineage: Bacteria > Acidobacteriota > Vicinamibacteria > Vicinamibacterales > UBA2999 > 12-FULL-67-14b. The sequence goes on along the minus strand of CAZVLS010000007.1, from coordinate 135,959 downwards.
AAGGCCGGCGCTACCTGGTTACGCGCGGCAGCCTCGACTTTGCGAACGCGAACCGCATCCAGCCCTTCTTCGACATCGAAGCGGAGACGCGGGTGCGCGTGCCTGGTCAGACCTATCGCGTAACGATGCGCATGGCCGGCACGACGGAGCGGCTCCAGCCGCAATTCACGTCCGACCCGCCGCTGCAGACCCTCGACATTCTCACCCTGCTGTTCTCCGACCAGGCGCCAAGCGGCGACGTCGAGCTGGCCGGGCTGCAGCGCCCTGACGAACGCCAGCAGCGCCTCGTCGAGGCGCGCGCCACGCGTGCGCTCACGGGGGCGCTATCGCAGGAAGTCGGTCGCGTGGTGGAGCAGACCTTCGGCGTGGACACGTTCCAGATCACCCCGTTGCTGTCGGATCCGTACCAGCAGTCGACGTCGCTCAGCCTCAACCCGAGCGCGCGCGTCACCATCGGCAAGCGCATCTCGAACCGCATCTTCCTGACCTACGCGCGCAGCCTGTCCTCGACGACGCGCGACCAGATCATCCTGCTCGAATTCGACGAGAGCGAGACGCTGTCGTGGGTCCTGTCCCAGAACGAGGACCGCACCTACGCGCTCGAAGTCCGGAAGAGGCACGCCTTCTGATGGCCACAGGGGGCTCAGAAAGCGCCGATGCTTAAGGCCATCGTTATCGCGGTCGTGCTGTTGGCGCCGATTCCCGCTGCCGCCAGGCAATTGGGCCGCACCATCACAGACGTGCGCGTCGACATCGCCGGCGTTCCGGTGTCGGAAGTCGCGGTCCTCGAGCTGATCGAGACGCGCGTCGGCGAACCGCTGGTGATGCGCAACGTGCGAAGCACGATCGATCACCTCGTCGGGCTTGGCCGCTTCGAAGACGTGCGCGTGCTGAGCTCTCCGACCGAGCAGGGCGTGACCCTGCGATGGGTGCTGGTGCCCGTGCAGCGCATCACGCGCGTCCGGATCACGGGCAACGCTGAGCTGTCGGCATCCGAGGTGCGTGCCGAGCTCGCCGATCGTTTCGGTGCCAGGCCGTCCGCCAACCGTGTCCCTGATATGGTCGGCAGGCTGCAGGCTTTCTACGCGGAGCGCGGCTATCCCAATGCGACGGTGCTGCCGCGGCTCGAAGAGGGCGGCCCCCCCGAGCATGCAGACTTGATCCTGAGCATTGATGCCGGGCCGCGCATCGCGGTCGGCCAGGCGAACGTGACCGGCGCCCCGATGGGAGACGACGCGGCGGTCATCCGCGAATTGCGTCTGGTTACCGGGCGGCCCTTCGACCAGGTCGCGCTGGATGAGCGTGTCGCCGCATACGAAGAGTCGCTCCGCGACCGTGGCTATTACCAGGCCCGCGTTCGCGTGTCGCATCTGCCGTCTGCAGACAGTCGCGCAGTGTCGGTGACGGTAGCTGTCGACGCAGGGCCGCACGTCAACCTCGTGGTCACGGGTGATCCGCTGCCGGAAGGCGATCTCGAAGATCTCGTGCCGATTCGTGCGGAGCGCTCCGTGGACCAGGATCTTCTCGAAGATGCCAGCATCTCCATCGAGAACGCCTTGCGCGCCATGGGCTATCGCAACGCGCGTGCTCCCTACACCCGCGAGGAGAAGGCCGGCGAGCTGACGCTGACCTTTGCCATTGCGCGAGGGCCGCTGCACCGGATCGAATCCGTCACGACCCAGGGCAACAGCCGGATTACCGCCCTCGATCTCGCGGCGTTGTTGCAGATCAAGGCCGGGGATCCGTTCGTGGAATCGCGTGTCGGGCTGGTGTCCGCGGCGATCAGCGAGCTGTATCGCGTGCGCGGCTTCGCGCAGGCCACGGTGAGTCCGGACATTCAGGTGCTGCCGGAAGCGACCGCCGCGGGCGTCAGTTATCGCCCGGTCGCCATTCGCTTCGACATCCTCGAGGGACCACAGACGATCGTCAGCGGCGTCGAAGTGGCCGGCAACACGTCGATCCCGACGGCGCGGCTGCTCGAACAGATGGGCCTGCAGGCCGGCAAGCCTTTCTACCGTCCCCAGCTGTCGGTCGATCGCGACGCCATCGAGCGCGCGTTCCGCAACCAGGGGTTCCAGTCGGTATCGGTGATCTCGCAGCTGTCCTTCGCGCCCGACCAGCAAATGGTTGGCCTCACGTGGACGATCCGCGAGGGCGACCAGGTCACAGTGGATCGCGTGCTGATCAATGGCAACTCGCGAGTGTCGACCAGGCTCATCGAGCGGGAACTCACGATCCGGCCGGGCCAGCCGATGAGCGACGACGCCATGATCGAGAGCCAGCGGCGGCTCGCGGCGCTCGGCCTGTTCAGGCGCGTGCGCATCTCCGAACTGCCGCGGACCGGCTCGCTGTTGCGCGACGTCCTCGTCGATGTCGAGGAGGCGGACACCACGACGATTGATTACGGTGGCGGCGTCGAGGTGAGCGGCATCGGTGAACGTGCGGAGGATGGCAGCGGCGCGGAAGACAGGATCGATATTGGCCCGCGCGGATTCTTCAGCATCAGCCGCCGCAATCTGTGGGGCAAGAACCGTTCGGTCACGCTGTTCGGCCGGGTGACGCTGCGTCGTGATGCCGAAGATCCGGCGAATCCCGATCAGACCGGTGACTACGGCTTCAACGACTACCGCGGGCTGTTTACCTTCCGTGAGCCTCGTGCCTACGGCACTTCTGGCGACGCGCAGTTCACGGCCTTCCTCGAGCAGACGCGCCGCACCAGTTTCAGCTTCAATCGCAAGGGCGTCACGACGGACTATGCGCGCAAGTTGGGCGCCTTCACGGTTACCGGCCGGTACACCTATGACTACACGAAAGTGTTCGGCGAGCAGATCGGCGCCGAGGATCAGCTGCTGATCGACCGGCTGTTCCCGCAGGTCAAGCTGTCGAAATTCTTCGGGGCCCTCCTACGCGACTCACGTGACGACGTGCTCGATCCGCAGCGCGGATCGGTCATCGGTCTCGATGCGTCGGTGGCGGCGCGGTTCTACGGATCGGAAGTTGGCTTCGCGAAGTCGTTCGCGCAGGGCTTTATCTACCGCCGCCTGCCGGGCCGCGGCATCGTGCTCGCCGCCGGTGCGCGCATCGGCGTCGCCGTTGGCTTCAAGCAGGATGTGCCGCCGCCACTCGAGATTGCCCGGCTCGGCCAGGGCCCTGGCGGCGCGGCGGTGGTGGCGGGCGAAGGCGACCTGGCGCGTCGCGTGAGCGCCGCCGAGATTTTCCCGACCGAGATTCGCGAGCTGCCTGCCAGCGAGCGCTTCTTCGCCGGCGGCGACACCACGGTCCGCGGCTTCGCGCTCGATCGCCTTGGCACGATCGATACGCTCGATCCGCAGGGCTTCCCGCAGGGCGGCAACGGCATGGCGATCTTCAACCTCGAGCTGCGCGCGCCATACTGGAAGAACCTGCAGTTTGTGTGGTTCACCGACGCCGGCAACGTGTTCAGGCGCGCCACCGAGATCCGTCTCGACGAGCTGCGCGTCTCGAGTGGACTTGGCTTCCGCTATCGGTCGCCGATCGGTCCGCTGCGCGTCGATTGGGGCTGGAAGCTCAGCACGCGACTGTTGCTGACCGGCGGGCGCGAGCGCTCGAACGTGCTTCACATTTCACTGGGGCAGGCGTTCTGATGATCGTGATCCTTGCGCTTCTTCTCGCGCAGCAGCCGGAGTTGCTCGACCGGACGCTGGCCCTGGTCGGCGGGCAGCCGATCACGTTGAGCGATGCTCGCGCCGCGATGGCCCTGGGGCTCGTGCCGGCCGATCGATCCGCCGATCCGATTCCCGGCGTGACCGCGCGCCTCGTGGATCGCGAACTGATCCTGCGCGAAGTGCAGCGCTACGCGCCGGCGCCGCCGTCAGAGAGCGCCGTCGAGGCGAGGCTTGAAGAGATCCAGAAGGGTCTTGCGGATTCGACCCCGATGAGCCGCGTGCTGGAGATGCATGGCTTCACCGAGACGCGCCTGCGAGCCTGGGTGCGAGACGACCTCCGCACGCAGGCCTACCTGGCGCAGCGCTTTGCGTCCGCCAGCACGCCGACCGACACCGACATCGCCCAGGCTTACACGCGCGCGCGTGCCGAGTTCGACAAGACGTCAATGTCGTTCGAGCAGGCCGCCCCGGTCATCCGCGAGCGGCTTGTCGTCTCACGCCGCGCGGAACTGATCGCGGATTGGGTCTCAGACCTGCGTCGTCGGACCGACGTGGTGATCGTCCAGCGGTAGATCGCCCGTCCTCGCCGGACTGTCAGCGGAGGAAGATTCTCAGCAGCTCCGCGCTGTTGAACAGCGAGTGGCTCACCATCGAGGCGAGCGCACTGCCGCGGACCAGGTACATCGCGCCCCAGATCGCGCCGAGCACACCGGTGACGATCGCGGCATCATTGCCCTGCATCGTGTGGCCAAGGCCGAAGGCGACGCTCGCAATCAACAGCCCCATCCACGGCTGACCGAGGTCGTGCTTGAAGCGGTGGAGCAGGAAGGCGCGCTGCAGCTCTTCGCGGACGCCGCCGGCCACGATCGCCACGAACAGGAACATCCACACGCCGACCTGCGTCCCGAGAAAATTCTCGAGCGGGTTCTGCGGCACGTTGTGGAGCTGGGGCACGAACCGCATGATGCTGACCATCAGCACCAGCACCGCCGAAAAGACGAACGGCACCGTGAAGACGCCGAACGCCATCTCCGGGAAGGCGGGGCGGCCGCCGAAGAACACGTCCAGCGGACGCTCCCCGCGCCGCACGAGCAGCACGACGATCAGCGACAGCAACACCACCGTGTCGATCAGCGAGAGCGCGAACACGAAGCGCGGCGACAGCGTTTCGGGAGAGGTGCCCGGCGACATGCCCGCGGCGACCAGCACCGCGCCGATCACGATCTGTGTCGGATAGCCCGAGCACAGCAGGATCTCAGCCCAGGTCTGCCACTGCGAGCGATGTTTCGGGGCCGCCGGCGTTTGGACGACCTCATCAATGGACGCGTCGGTCACGAACCCTTAATCTGTGTCATCTGTGCCATCTGTGGCTACTAATTCGTGTGATCTGCCCGATCTGCGGCTACTTCTCCTTCTGTGGCCGATGATAGATTAAAAAAAGTGGGCGAGCCGCATACTGCCGAACGTGTCCTTATCGTCGAAGACGACCCAGCCACCCGCAGCGGGCTGACCGAGCTGGTCCGCGCGTGGGGCTTCACGGCCGAAGAGGCGTCCGATGGCGCCGACGCGCTCGAGAAGGTGACCGCGTTCCGCCCGTCGATTGTCGTCACCGATCTTGTCATGCCGCGCATGAGCGGCATCGAACTGCTGAAGGCGCTTCAGCCTGAGCTCGACAACATCAAGGTGATCCTGCTGACCGCCCAGGGCACCGTGGATACCGCGGTGGAGGCGGTGAAGACCGGCGCGGAGGACTACCTCACCAAACCGCTCGATCCCAACAAGCTGCAGCGGCTGCTGGAGCGGCTCGCGGAGATCAACGCGCAGAAGCGCGAGAACCAGGCGCTGCGCCGCCAGCTGAATGATCGCGGCCGCTTCGGCCGGATCATCGGCAACAGTCCCGCGATGCGCGCGCTCTACCAGGTGCTCGAACAGGCCGCTCCCACGCCGGCGTCGATGCTGATCCTCGGCGAATCCGGTACGGGCAAGGAGCTCGTCGCCCAGACCATCCATCAGCTGAGTCCGCGCGTCTCACATCCGTTCGTGGCGCTCAACTGCGCCGCGATTCCTGACACGTTGCTCGAAAGCGAGATCTTCGGTCACGAGAAGGGTGCGTTTACCGGCGCGACCGACCGCAGGGCCGGCTGCTTCGAACTCGCCGACCGCGGCACGTTGTTCCTCGACGAGATCGCCGAGATGACGCCGGCCACGCAGGTCAAGCTGTTGCGGGTCCTGCAGGAGCGCAAGTTCCGGCGCCTTGGCGGCCGCACCGAGCAGGAAGTGGACGTGCGGGTCCTCGCCGCGACGAACATCGATCCCGTCACGGCGATTCGCGACGGCCGGCTGCGCGAAGACCTCTACTACCGCCTCAACGTGTTCACGATCTCCCTGCCGCCCCTCCGCGAGCGAAAGGACGACCTGCCGCTGCTGATCCAGGCGTTTGTTGACGAGTTCAATACGCGCGATCGCCGCAGCATCAAGACGGTGTCACCGGCGGCGATGCGTCAACTCGAGCAGTACGAGTGGCCGGGCAACGTGCGCGAGCTGCGCAACGTGATCGAGCGCGCCACCATCCTGGCGCGCGGCGAGTCGATTGAGCCGTCACACCTGCCGGTGTTCGGTGTGGTGCCGTCGCCGGCAGCGTCGGCAGCGGGACCCGCCAATGGCGTGACCATCGCGCCCGGCATGACGGTCGACGAAGCGGAACAGAAGCTGATCATGGCCACGCTCGATTCCGCGGGCGGCAACAAGACGCGCGCGGCCGAAATGCTGGGCATCTCGTTGAAGACGCTCCATAACAAGCTGAATCGGTTCAAGAGTGAGACGCTCGAAAGTGAGAAGTGAGAAGTGAGAAGTGAGAGGTACGCCATCCTGCTGCTGACTTCTCACCTCTCCCTTCTTCACTTCTCACTTCTTCACTTCTCACTTCTCACCTCTCACTTCTCACTTCTCACCTCTCACTTCTCACTTCCATGCGTCTGTCCCTGAAGCAGAAGCAGGTGCTTGGCGTCACCTTGATGGTGGCGCTGATCGTCATCGCCCTGAGCCTGCTGCACCTCATCAACACCGCCGGCGTGCTGCTGGCCGAAAGCCGCGGCCGCTTCGAGCTGTTTGCCAGCTCGGTATATTCCCAGGCCGCGGCGGCCATTGCCACGCCCGAGACCGCCTACGCGGATGTGCGCTCCAGCAAGTACGTGCAGTCGGCGCTCCAGTCCGCCCTGTACTCGGCCGACACGCTTGATGCGTCGATCGTCGATCCCACCGGCGTGGTGATTGCGTCGAGCGATCCCGGTCAGGTGGGGAAGACCGTGCCGCGCCGTCCGCAGTTGAACGACCTGATTGCGCTCAACGGCGTATCGCGCCTGCGCGCGCTCTATGCCGGCAACAACAACATCGAGTGGACGCAGCCGATGGCGCTCGGCGACACGCCGTTCGGCGAGATCCGCATCGGCCTGACCACGGCGCTGGTGCAGAGCGATCTCAACGAATCGCTGCGCCCGTCGGCCATCGCGGCGGCGATCGCGCTGCTGGCCGCGATTGTCGCGTCGCTGCTGCTGGCGCAGGTGGTGTTGCGCCCGATGCACGTGATTCGCAGCAGCCTGTCGCGCCTGGGACGCGGCGATCTCGGCGCGACGCTTGATTTGCGGGACGACGAGTTCCGCGAACTGGGTGATGTGTTCGACCAGGTCAGCGCGCAGTTGCGTGCGGCGGCGCCCGACGGCCTCAAGCCGGCGCAATTGACCGAGCTGTCCCGGCGCATCGCCATGGTGGGGCGGCTGACCGCCGGTGTCGCCCACGAGATGAAGAATCCGCTGAACGCGATGACCATTCATCTCGAGCTCTTGAAGCAGAAGCTGGCGCAGGGTAAGGACGCGTCGACGCATGTCGACGTCATCGGGCAGGAGATCCGCCGCCTCGACGAGCGCATCCAGGGCTTCCTGAAATTCGTCCGGCCCGACGAAGTCAATTTCGGTCCCGTGGCGATCGCGCCGTTGCTGGGGAGTGTGATTGACGCCGTGCAGCCGGAGGCACAGCGCGCGGGCGTGTCGATCACGCGCGGCTGCACCGATGCCCTGCTCGAGGTCCAGGGGGATGCGGCGCAATTGCGCGACGTGTTCTTGAACCTCGCGCAGAACGCGATCCAGGCCATGCCCAGGGGCGGCCGGCTGACGATGTCGTGCGCGGCGCTGCCAAACCGCCGTGTCAGCGTGCGCGTCGAAGATACAGGGGTCGGCATCGCGCCGGAGAACCTGACGAAGATTTTCGAGCTGTATTACACGACGAAGGAGCGCGGTACCGGCGTGGGGCTGTCGATGGTCTACCGCACGGTCCAGATTCACAACGGCGAGATTGACGTGGAATCCACAGTTGGGGTGGGCACCACTTTGATCGTCGTTCTGCCCGCAGCGAATCTAAGATGATGCCGATGCGTGTTGCGGCGATCCTCGTGCTCACGGCCTCGCTTGGCGCATGTGCCGCCAAGGCACAGGTGCTGGCGGAGCCTGCCGCGCTGCCGCAACTCGATCCGCCGCCGCCGCCACCGCGCGTGGTGGCCCAATATCAGCTCGAACCGGAGCCGATCGTCGCCACGCCGCCTGCGGATACGGCCGTGCCTGCCAAGCCGCCGGCGCGTCCCTCTCGTCCCGAGCAGCGTCCGGAACCGGCGGCGGCCGCTCCGGAGCCCGTAGAGGCGATCGCGCGTCCGCCGGCGCCGTCACTGACGCTCACGCCCACGCCGGGTTCTGAAGCGCAGACCGTCGTCGCGATCCGAGACCTGCTGGCGAAGGCCGCCAGGGACCTGTCGCGCGTCAATCCCGCCTCGCTGAACGCCGACGGGAAGACGCAGTACGAGTCGGCAAGGCGCTTCATCAATCAGGCGGAGGATGCCTTGAAGGGCCGGAACGTGGTCTTCGCGGGCAAGCTCGCCGACAAGGCTGCCACGATGGCGGCCGTTCTCGTCCGTTAGGGCATTTCAGCCGAAACCAGCCAGCGCTACCACTAGAGCCGAAAGCTTAGAGGTTTCTTATGCCGTTCTTCGTTGACGCCACTCGCGCGCCAGCCGTGTTGCGCATCACGATCGTCGACGAATGGCCAAGCGTGGAGGAACAACACGTGTGGCGCAAGACGGCGATCGAGTCCGGCATCCTTGCGAAGGATACGCGGGCGTTGATTGATCTTCGGTCGTTAAGACGATTTCCCATGTACGCGGAGATGACCAGGGTGGTCGAGTCGGCCATCCGTGACGGGGGGTGGCCGTTACAGCGCGCCTACCTCGCGACGCCAGGCCTGCCGTACGGCATCGCTCGACAGATTCAACTGCTGGTCGCGGATAGGATCACGATTGAGATCTTCACGGACGAGCAATCCGCCGAGGACTGGCTGACGGGGCAACCACGCTAGCCAAAACGCGCAGTGAAGTAGTGCGCAGTATTTGGAAGCGCCGTAAAGGACAGAAGTGCGCAGAACCGCTTGTCCTTACACTCGAGCCGGATTAGCGAGGTGGGTTTGTGAGCGTCATAACTTCGAAAAATTCTCGTTAAGCGAAAATATGGCGAATCATTCGAATTCGGCCAAAAACACCGATATATTGCGGACGACCTAATAAAAAAGCGCAACATGTAGTGTTCTAACTGCTTGACAACAAATAGTTACAGGCGCATATTGACCTTCGCACGCGATACTGGCTTTCGGTCGTAAGGTAGCTTCCCAGCAACCGGACGATTGAGCAGCTCGCACGCTGAAGTGAACTAGTTAGAGCGAGTTAAATAGCCAGACCCGCGCGTACTAGCCAAAATTCGATAGTGAAATCAGATAGGGCGATTGACCCTCTAGGGGAGGGGTGTGTCGCCATGCGGAGGAAGAAGCATGCAGGAAGGCGCTTCCCAGAAGGGTTTGTCAGCTGCACCGGCTGGACAGACCGTTGGTTCGTCGTCAGGTACTAACGAGTCGGTGGAAACACGCCGCAAGGCACAGGCCTCCCCCGGCCTGGAGTTCCCTCGATTTTTCTCAACAGCAGGCATCGACCCGTTCGATCAAGTCGAATGGGAGCTTCGTGATGCGATTATCGGCAACGAAAAGGGCACCGTTGTTTTCGAACAGCGCGGCGTGGAAATGCCGAAGGCCTGGTCGCAGCAGGCGACCAACATCGTTGTCTCAAAATATTTCCGGGGTCACGTCGGATCGCCCGAGCGCGAGCGCTCGGTCAAGCAGCTGATCGGACGCGTCGTCAACACCATCACCGACTGGGCGCGCAAGCAGAAGTACTTCGCGTCGGATGCCGCACTGCAGGCGTTCAGCGACGATCTGAAGTACCTGCTCGTCTACCAGAAGGCGGCGTTCAACAGCCCCGTGTGGTTCAACTGCGGCTTCGAGAAGGCGCCGCAGTGCTCGGCCTGCTTCATCAATTCCGTCGATGACACGATGGATTCGATCCTGTCGCTGGCCAAGACCGAAGGCATGCTGTTCAAGTTCGGCTCGGGCACCGGCAGCAACCTGTCGGCGATCCGCTCGTCGAAGGAACTGCTCGCCGGCGGCGGCACCGCGTCGGGCCCGGTCTCGTTCATGAAGGGCTTTGATGCCTTCGCGGGCGTGATCAAGTCGGGCGGCAAGACGCGCCGCGCGGCGAAGATGGTCATCCTCAACGCCGAGCACCCGGACGTCCTCGAATTCATCAACTGCAAGGTTGAAGAAGAGAAGAAGGCCTGGGCGCTGATCGATGCCGGCTACGACGGCTCGTTCACCGGCACGGCCTACGGTTCGGTGTTCTTCCAGAACTCGAACAACTCGGTCCGCGTCAACGACGAGTTCATGCGCGCGGTGCTCGACGATGGTGTGTGGCAGACCAAGGCCGTGACCAACGGCGAAGTGGTCGACACCTATCGCGCCCGCGACTTGATGCGCGCCATTGCCGAAGGCACCTGGGTGTGCGGCGATCCGGGCATGCAGTTCGACACCACCGTCAACGAGTGGCACACCAGCCCGAACACCGCCCGCATCAACGCGAGCAACCCGTGCTCGGAGTACATGTTCCTGGACGACTCGGCCTGCAACCTGTCGTCGCTGAACCTGATGACCTTCCTCAAGGAAGACGGCGAGTTCGACGTCGATGCGTATCGCGCGGCGTGCCGCGTGATGATCACCGCCCAGGAAATCCTGGTCGACAACTCGAGCTACCCGACCAAGGCGATCGAGAAGAACAGCCACGCGTTCCGTCCGCTCGGCCTCGGCTATGCCAACCTCGGCGCGTTGCTGATGTCGCGCGGCCTGCCGTACGACAGCGACGCCGGCCGCGATTACGCCGGCGCCCTGACGGCGATCATGACCGGCGAGGCCTACGCCCAGTCGGCGCGCATCGCCCGCGATCACGGCGGTCCGTTTGCCGGCTACGACATCAATCGCGAGCCGTTCCTGCGCGTCATGCGCAAGCACCGCGACGCGATCAAGGACATCAACCAGAAGCACGTGCCGGACGACATCTACGCAGGCGCCAAGCAGGCGTGGGATGACGCGGTCGAGCTCGGTGAAGACTTCGGCTACCGCAACGCGCAGGCCACCGTGCTCGCGCCGACCGGCACCATCGGCTTCATGATGGACTGCGACACCACCGGCGTCGAACCCGATATCGCGCTGGTCAAGTACAAGAAGCTGGTCGGCGGCGGCATGATGAAGATCGTCAACCAGACGGTCCCGATGGCGCTCAGGAAGCTGGGCTACACCGCGGCGCAGATCGCCGACATCGTCAAGTTCATCGACGAACAGGAAACCATCGAAGGTGCGCCGCACCTGATGGAGCGCGACCTGCCGGTGTTCGATTGCGCGTTCAAGGCCCAGAAGGGCGAGCGCTCGATCCACTACATGGGCCACATCAAGATGATGGGCGCCACGCAGCCGTTCATCTCCGGCGCGATCAGCAAGACCGTCAACGTGCCGAAGGATGCGACCGTCGAGGACATCGAACAGGCGTATCTCGAGTCGTGGCGTCTCGGCGCCAAGGCCGTCTCGATCTATCGCGACGGTTCGAAGCGCACGCAGCCGCTCAACACCTCGAAGGCGGCCATCGAAGCCAAGGGCGTGCTCTCCAACGAGTCGACCTCGGACGCCGTCAAGGCGGCCGTGGCCGCGGCGCTGGCCCAGCGCGCTCCGGCGCGCCGCAAGTTGCCGGATGAACGCCAGGCGATCACGCACAAGTTCGACATCTCGGGTCACGAGGGCTACATCACCGTCGGCCTGTTCGAGGACGGGATGCCGGGCGAAATCTTCCTGGTGATGGCGAAGGAAGGCTCGACGATCTCGGGCTTTGCCGATGCCTTCGCGCAGGCCATCAGCTACGCGCTGCAGTACGGCGTGCCGCTGCAGGCCCTGGTCGACAAGTTCAGCCACGTCCGGTTCGAGCCTTCGGGCATGACCAAGAACGCCGACGTGCGCTTCGCCAAGTCGATCGTCGACTACATCTTCCGCTGGATGGCGTCGAAGTTCCTGTCGCCGGAGGCGCAGTATCGCGCCGGCGTCAACAACCGCGATGAAGCCGTGGTTGAAGCGGTGGAGGCGCCGGCCGTTCCTGCTCCGAAGGTGACCCCGTCGCCCACCGCGAAGGTGAGCGCCACCGGTGTCGTGGTGCCTTCGTCGCTCAGCACCATCCAGAACCAGGAAGACGCGCCGCCCTGCACCACCTGCGGCTCGATCATGGTTCGCAGCGGTGCCTGCTACAAGTGCAGCAACTGCGGCACGACGAGCGGCTGCGCCTAACCACGATCGTTCGACGGACGTTCGACGGACGTTCGACGTTCGTTCGACATCGTTCGACGAACGTTCGCCGAACGTCTTTCGAACGTTTGTAGAACGCTTGTAAGAGGCTGACTAGGTAGAGGCGGGGCGAAAGCCCCGCTTTTACTTTTTAGGAAAGCCGGTGTGCCCCTTCACTTCCCTGATCTGCATGATGTGCCGCTGCGAGTGCGTCGAGATCATCAGGAACCACTGATACAGGTCCTGGCTCGCCGTTAGGAACTGCCGTCCGCGCAGGTCGTCCTGCGACTCCTTTGCCGTCTTCATCATCTCCGCGCGCAGCTTCTTGAACGACGCCAGCGACGCCTTCATCGTCGGAAACTGATCGCGCGGCACGCGCGCTTCACCGGTGGTGGTGCGTTGCGTGCGATCGATGCCGTACCACAGCATGCCGGCGTCGGTGGCCTGTGGCTTGAAGTCAGGCTGCACGGGCTTGGCCAGCGACTCCTTGAACTGGCTCCAGTACTGCGGCTCGGCGATCGCCAGGTGCATCACCACTTCTTCAACGCTCCAACTGGTCGGCGTCATCTTGAACTTCAACTGCGCATCGGAAAGCGTGCCGACTTCGCTGTCGAGCCAGGCTTCCGTCATCTCAAGGTGCGCGACGAGCCGCTGCCGGTCGCCGGGCGTCATGGGTCCGGCAACAGAGGAAGACACGGCGGCAAGCGTCATCGCGCCCGCGAGGAATAGTGTTTTCATGCCCGCCACCTTGAAGGGGAGCGGGCCCGCCGTCAATCGATTTGGGATGAGTCGCGGCTGGCAGTGACGAGCGCTTGCCGCTGGCCCGTTCGCCTGTCGGCCTGTAGGCCTGCTATCCGCCGCAGCGCGCGTCGCCGCTGGTCAGCGCGCATTTGACATACGCAATGCGCTCGCGCGCAAACGACAACATCTCGCCGGACTCACCTTCGTAGCTGCTGGTGGAGTAGGGCTTGTTGGTGTCCTCGCGCATGGCCGCGTCGATCAGCTGCACGTTGCGGATGATCTCGGTGTCGAGCCAGTTGTCCGCTTCGGCCAGTTGCGTGGCGCGTGCCAGCTCGGAGTACCACAGCGCTTCGTATTCCGGGATGCGCATCAACTTCGCCATCAGCACGTTCGAGACATCCGGCGCAATGCGGAACGTCGGCCCCCAGAACGTGTTGTCGGTGTCCCACGCGATCAGCACGTGCTGATCCTGGTTCTCGAGGCGATACAGGTAGAAGTTGTTCATGCCGAACGAGCCGAGGAAGCCGTCGGTATCACCGAGGAACGCCTGCGCGGCGACGAAGCGGATGAAGCCGGCAATGTCGAAACGCGGGTTGATGGTGTTGAAGAACTGGCTCTCGGACGTTTGGTTAATGAGCGTGATCAGCTCCTGGACCTTCCGGTACTTCTTCTCATCGGTCTCCGACTCGTGCGTCGTGGCGTCGAAGCGCAGTTTGTAGGGGGCGAGATCGGAGCCGAGGTCGGTGAGGCGCCAGTCTTCCTGCCACACGAACTCATACAGCCAGCCGTCGTTCTGTGTGTCGTCGCCGATTGCGCCGTAGATGCGGGCGAGGAAATCCTTGTCCACCGCTTCGACCAGCGCATAGAGGCCCACGTACTGGCCACGCACGTACAGCTTGACGTGCGTCTCGCGCGGTGTAGGAATGCCCAGCCGCTGATAAAAGGCCATCGACACTGTCTCGTGGATGCCCGATGGGTCCTGGGTCAGGTTGTCGAGCACCAGTGACTTGAGGCCGAGGAATGTCTGGCCGCTCGAATACTGATCGAAATCGATCTTGAGGCCGGGCTTGTTGGCGTTGCGCGAGCCGCGTCCGCGCGAGCGGATGCCGACGTTGCGGACCGTCTGGCCATTCCAGATCATGTCGGCGGGGTAGTACGTATTGGTTTGGAAGTTTTCCCTCAGCTTGGCCCAATCCGCCGAATTGAGTTCCAAATCGACCCGGCCGAGCGTCGAGTTGTTGAAGAGGTCCGCGGTGGTCTGCGCGCCGACCACAACCGGTGCAAAGCAGAGCAAACAGACGAGGGCGGCCTGTAACAGCCGTGTTGCGCTTGAGCTAGCCACAGTGGACAATATTGACTATAGGGTTCTATCGGACGCAAGCCCCAACCGGGTAGGCCCTGACAGCTCAACGAATGGCCCTCCGCCTCCGGCCGGTGCTCGCGACGGCGCTCCTTTCATGGTGCGCACTGGCTGTGACTCAGTGCGGCGGAGGCTCGCCAACCGCCCCACAACAAGTGGCGGAATCCACCCCCGTCGTCGCCACGCCTTCACCAGCACCGACAACGTCCACGCCGCAAGCAGAAGTCACGCCGACGACACCACCCGTAACGCCCGCTCCCGGACCAACGTCGACGTTCGTCAATGTGCTGGGCGATACCGGATGGTGCGGATCACCCGCGCTCGGACCGCTGGCAAGACTGTTCGAACGCTTCGACGGAGAAATCCTGCTGGCCGGCGACCTGGCGTATCCGAACGGCACGCTCGAGGACTTCAAGCAGTGCTTCGAACCGAGCTTTGGCCGCCTCAAGCATCGGATGCGCGCGTCACCGGGTAATCACGACTACATTGCGTCGGCGAGCGCCGATCCGTACTTCGCCTATTTCGGTGACCGCAGCGGTCCGAATCGCCTCGGCTACTACAGCTTCCGCGCCGCCGAGTGGACGGTGTTCATGCTGAACACCAACGTGCCCCATGGCCGGAACTCGCAGCAGTACGCCTACGTGCGGGGCGTCATGCAACAGTCGCCGACGCGCTGCACCATGGCGGTCATGCATCACCCCTTCGACAGTTCGGGGCCGAACGGACCCACCCCGACGCTGCGCGACATGTGGGAACTGATGTACAACCTTGGCGCCGAAGTCGTGATTGCCGGTCACGATCACGTCTACGAGCGCATCGGCCCAGTCGATGCCTCGCAGCGGCGTGACGATGCGAAGGGGATCCGGCAGTTTACGGTTGGCACGGGCGGAGCGTCGCTGTATAACCGCGCCCGCACCGCCCTGCAGTCCGAGGTGTTCATCCCCAACTACGGCATGCTCCGCCTCAAGCTCGATCCCGCTCTCTACGAGTGGCAGTTCATGGACATGAACGGCAACGTGCTGGATCGTGGCCTGAACGTCTGCCACTGAACGAATTCGGATCTCGGATCGAGTGGAATTCGGATCTAGAATCATCAGATAGTTCGAAATCCACCCGATCCGAATTCAGAAATCGTCGTTGGCTGATCTTTCCGAAATTCTCGAGAAGTACTGGGGCTATCGTTCGTTCCGTCCGCTGCAGCGCGAAGCGATGGACGCGGTGCTGGCTCGCCGTGACTCACTGCTCGTCCTGCCGACCGGCGGCGGCAAATCGATCTGCTTCCAGGCACCGGCGCTGATGACCGACGGGCTTGCCGTCGTGGTCTCCCCGCTGATCTCGTTGATGAAGGACCAGGTCGACACCCTGAACGGCAACGGTGTGGCCGCGGCCTGCTACAACAGCTCGATGCCGGCGGAGCAGAAGAGCGAGGTGGCGCGCGGCATTCGCGACGGCAAATACCGGCTGCTGTACGTGGCACCCGAGCGGCTGGTCGGCGACGGCGGTGACGGCTTCCAGAACCTGCTCTCGTCGCGGCCGATCAGCTTTGTCGCCATCGACGAGGCGCACTGCATCAGCCAGTGGGGACACGATTTCCGTCCCGAGTACCGCCAGATGGCCCGCCTGCGTGAGCGCTGGCCGTCGATCAGCCTGCATGCGTATACCGCGACCGCCACGGCCCGCGTGCGGCGCGACATCATCGCGCAGCTGGGCCTGCGCGACGCCACCGAGCTGGTCGGATCGTTCGACCGGCCGAATCTGGTCTATCGCGTACTGGCGCGCGCGTCGCTCAAGGCGCAGATCCTCGATGTACTCGAACGCCATCGGGGACAGGCGGGCATCGTCTACTGTTCCTCGCGCAAGGAAGTGGACGCGCTCGCGCAGTGGCTGCAGGACACCGGGTGGCGCGCCCGCCCGTATCACGCCGGCATGCCCGACGACGAGCGGCACCGCAACCAGGACGCGTTTCTCAACGAAGAGATCGACCTGATGGTCGCGACGGTGGCGTTCGGCATGGGCATCGACCGCTCGGATGTGCGGTTCGTGATTCACGCCGGTGCGCCGCAGTCGCTCGAGCATTACCAGCAGGAAAGCGGCCGCGCGGGCCGTGATGGACTCGCAGCCGAGTGCGTGCTGATCGCCTCCGGCGCCGACTTCTTGAAGTGGCGCATGATGCTCGAGAAGAACGGCGAGCTGTCCGAGGCCCGCAAGTCGCTGCTGCGCGACATGGAGCGCTACGCGGCGAGCGTCGGGTGCCGGCACAAGCGGCTGGTCAGCTACTTTGGCGAGACGTTCGCCAAGGACGATTGCGGCGCCTGCGACTACTGCCTCGGCGAACTCGAGGCGGTGCCCGACACGGTCACGGTCGCCAGAAAGATCCTGTCGTGCGTGGCCCGGGTCGGTCAGCGCTTTGGTGCCGCCCACGTCACCAACGTGCTGCGTGGCAGCGACAGTGAACAGGTGCGGTCGCGTGGTCATCACGAGTTGACGGTGTTCGGCTTGATGAAGGACGCCACGATCGACGAGCTGCGCGGCTACATCGACCAGCTGCTCGCGCACGGAATGCTGCAACAGGCCGGCGACGAGTATCCGATCCTGCAGATCACGGCGGATGGCCTGGCGCTGCTGAAGGACGCCGGCGCGGCGCCCGAGCTGTCGCTGGCGCGGTTGAAGCGTCCGGATCGCCGGTCGCAGAAGCGGGCCCGTGTCGAGACCGAGGGCTGGGACGGCGTCGATCGCGATCTCTTCGAAGAGCTGCGTGTGCTGCGCATGGAGATTGCGCGCCGCCGCCGCGTGCCGCCGTATGTCATCTTCCACGACACGACGCTGCGCGAGATCGCGCGGTCGAAACCAAAGACGAAGGAAGAACTTCGCCACGTCTATGGTGTCGGCGACCGCAAGGCGGAAGATCTTGGGGAGCTGGTGCTGGCGACTGTCGGGAAGTTTTAGGTCGAAAGTTTCAAGTTTCAAGTTGACTCCGAGTTTGAAGTCGGAGTTGAAGTCTGAGTTGGAGTCTGAGTTGGAGTTTCTGCGCTGTTCTCGGCGCATTCCCGCAGCGAAAACTTCGTACTGAGCCCCGCGCAAGAGCGGAAACGGCCGGAATGTCGTCGGTCCCTTGATTGCAGCAAGGGAGGGCATGAAGGAACCCTCCGTCAAACGACGACGGACGCTAGCTCTTCAAGAGCGGGCATTGCGCTTTACCAACAACGTTCTCAAGAGCTGCCCGAGGCGATTCTCGAGTCTGCCCAGCTCGCGGGTGTGGAACCAACTCGTGCGCGCCGCCGATGGGACATCCAATAATCTGATCGAAGCAGATGGCGGGTCGAGTGACGCAGACTTTCTGAGCAAGATGGGAATTGCTTTGCGCGAAGCCAAGGAATCGAAGGCAGCACTGATGAAGATTCGCGTCTGCTCGCTCGACCATGCCTCCAAGGTTGAGCAACTCAACCTGGAGTCGGAGGCCAGTCAGCTCTCCGCGATATTCGCGACCATCATCCTGAATATGAGGCAGCGCCTTGGAGACGAGACACGGACGCGCAAGAAGAGGTGAGTCAACTCAACTTGAAACTTGAAACTTTCGACTTGTGACTCTACGGAAGTCTCACCCTCCAGGCGCCGCGGCCGTGCGTGAAGGCGAACAGGTACTTGTTGCCGTCCGTCGCGCGCACGATCTGCAGCCACATCGTCACGGCCGGCCCGAAGCCGGTCTCTTCGTTCATCCAGGTACGGCCGCCATCAACCGACACGACGACGCCGAGGTCGGTGCCGAGATAGAGGCGTTGCGAATCGTCTGGATCAACCACCACTGAATGGACCGGCACATCCGGCAGGACGCCGTCGCCGCTGCCGGGTAGTGCCGTCCACGTCTCGCCAAAGTCCACGCTGCGATACACGTGGTGGCCGCCGAAGTTGCCGTAGGTCGCATACACCACGCCCGCGGTTCGCGTGTCGTGCGCGAGGGACGTCACCCAGCCGTCGCGAGGGCGGGTAGTGGTGAAGCTGATGGCGTTGACGGCGGCCGTGGCGTTGCGCGACGAGAGAATGTCGCCTTTGTGCGTGCCGGCCACCAGATGCGTGGAATCACCAGGACGCACGGCGAGTGCGCTCACCAGGCCGGAGTCGCGCATCGCCGCGCCAACTTTCGACCACAAGGTGCCGGAGTTGGTCGTGCGATAGAGGTATTCGCCGCCCAGCCACAAACGGGTTGGGGTGCCTGGATCGATCGTGAACGGTGTCACGAACAGGTAGTTGGCTTCCGGGCCAAGGGTTGACGACCGCACCGGGTCGAGCCCTGCCGTGATCGTCGTCAGCGCGCCGCCACCATTGGTCGTGCGACGGAGGTTGGCCCACTGGTATTCCACGAAGAACGTGTTCCACTGCTGAGGGTTGACCGCCGTGAATCCGCCGTCGCCGCCGAATACCGGCCGCCACGCCTCGGGGCCGTCGGCATCACGGCCGAAGATCGTGCCGTTGTCCTGCGCGCCGCCGATGTATGTGGTGCCGTCCGGAAAGGCGGTGCCGTGGTAGAACTGCGTCACTCCGTATCCGCGATTCAATGATGCCCAGGTCATGTTGGGCGCACCGGACGAGCACGGCGCCTGCGCCCCCGTCTTGGTGTCGCCGCGCGCCGTGGTGGTGCGAAACACGCCACCGTCATTGCCAACCATTGCCACCTGGTTGGTGGTGCCGTTGTATTGCGGGTGGAACGTAATGGCGTGCTGATCGACGTGGGTGTAAGCGGGCACGCCCGACGAACCCCAGTCGGCCATGCCCCAATTGCGGCCGCCGTCATCGGATCGGAACCAGCTGACGCCGGCCGCCCACACGCGCTCGGAGTCGAGCGGATCGACAGCAATGACGTTGATATACCAACCCATGTTGGTGAAATCGTTCGCGAGGCCGGGGTTGCAGTCGCCCACGGTGGCCCCGTAAGGATTGGTCAGCAGCAGCGTGTTGAGTTTGTTCGCATCACGATTGGTGACGCGCGTGTCCCACGAGCCGGCGCTTCCGCCGGTGGTCGATCGATATACGCCGAGCAACCCCTGGCGATAGTTGCCGCCCGGCCCGCCGTCGTTGCTGGCGGCCATTGCGTAGATGACGTTGGGATTCGACGGCGCGATGGCCAGTGAGGTGCGGCCCTGGTGCTCGACGCGCAGCACGGTCTCGCTGACGGCGGAATCCGCGGCGCGAGGGAAGCGATAGACGGTGGCCTGCTCGTACGACCCGCACGAGACAAACAGGACGTCTTCGTCGCGATCGGGCCTGATGGCCAGGTCGAGACAGCCGCCGCGCACGGTGGTGCTCAGAATGCGCGTCCAAGTCGCGCCGCCATCAGGCGAGCGGAACACGCCGCTTCGCGTCGCCGCGTAGACACGCTGCGAGTCAGCCACGCCCAGTTCGAGATCGTTGACCCATTGGAAGTCGGTGTTCGCGGTCGCGGGCTGCTGTTGCCAGCTGCGTCCGCCGTCCGTGCTCGCGTACACGCCGCCGCCGCGCAGCGGCAGGCCCGTGCCGCGAATCTCCTCGCGGAAGTAGCCTTCGCCGGTTCCGACGTACATCACGTTCGGGCGGCGCGGATCGATCGCCATCGAATTGACGTTGATGTTGGTCAGCCCGTCTCCCGTCGGCCGCCACGATCCGCCATCGTCGTCGCTGCGCCAGACTCCGCCTGAGACACCTGCGGCGAAGAGCGTGGTCGGCGTCGTGGGATGGAAGCGGACCACGCGGGTCCGGCCGCCAATGTTGCCCGGACCAAGCGGCGTCCACGCATCGAGGATACGTGCGGCGTTGACGCGATCGCGCGTCGCGCTGTTGAGGCGATCGTCGCCGATCCACACGCGCGCGGCCGGCTGCGAAAAGGGCAGTGTCCGGTTGATGCGTGATGCGAAGCGGTTGAGGCGCGACATGGCCGTGGTGGCGCGTTCGTACATCGCCGGCAGGTCACCGCCGCCAGGTGGCATGCGGCGCTGCAGGTCGTGCCAGGCCGCGGCATCCGGCTGATTGAACCCACCTTCCTTTTCGCCGGTGTGAACCTCGAGTTCTTCACGAGGATCAATGGCGGGACGAATGCTCGACAGCAGCCCGAGGACCGCTGCGACGGTGAAGAAGTAGCAGAGCGCGCGCCACATGGGAGGCGAATTCTTCCACAGATGGGCTGTCCATGGAAATGGCGACGTTGATATGTCGCCAGTGCGGCGACATGATTAGCGGATGAGCGATCTTCTCGTCGGGTTCGACTGGACCACGCCGTTTGTTGCCGATGCCTGCGTGCAATTGTCATTGCCAGTGCGCGTTGGCCCGCTGGGACTGAAACCAAACATCATCGGCGCGAAGGCCGCTGGACCCGCACGGCCGGCGCGCCATGCCGGCAGCACCGACGTGTTCCTGGAAGCCATCGCCATGGCTCAACCGGGTGAGGTGCTCGTCATCGACAACGGGGGCCGGACCGACGAAGGATGCATCGGCGATCTCGTGGTCGGCGAAGCGTTCATGAGCGGCATGGCCGGAACCGTCTGCTGGGGCACGCATCGCGACACGGCGGCCATTCTTGCCTTTGGCGCAAAAGTCTGGAGTCTGGGCACCTGCCCGAATGGCCCACTCGAGTTACGAAAGCGTGCCGACACCGCGCTGCTTGCGGCCAACATCGGCAAGGTCACCGTCACCGCGGAGGATTTCGTGTTTGCGGACGATGACGGTGTGGTCGTGGTGGCGATGACAGATTTGGCGCGCATCATCGAAACCGCCAGAAATATTGCCGAACGCGAAGGCGCGCAGGCGGTGCGCTTGATGAAAGGTGAGTTGCTCCGAAATCAGCTCGATCTTGATGCGTATGTCTCAAAGCGGAACGCGGATCCGAGCGTGACGTTCCGCGATCACCTGAAGTCCTTCGGAGGTGCGATCGAAATCTGAACTACAATCCTCCAACCCCGTGACACGTCAGTACTGCCATATTGGCTCCAGGACCATCGCGTATCTCGATTCCGCGCCGAAGCACAACGAGCTCAAGGCGCTGGTGTTGCTGCATGCGTTTCCGATCGGCGCCAACCTGTGGGAGCCGCAAATGCGCGCCATCCCGAAAGGCTGGCGACTGATCACGCCAGACCTTCGAGGTTTTGGCGGCAGCACGGAACTCGATTCCATTGCCGCGCTCTCGATCGGCGACTATGCAGACGATGTCGTTGATTTGCTCGAGGAGCTCGGCGTTGCCCGCGCGGTGATTGGTGGATGCTCAATGGGAGGCTACGCCGCCCTGGCGCTCTTTCAATCGAAGCCCGAGATCGTTGAAGCCCTGGTCCTCGCCAACACGCGCGCCGGCGCCGATTCACCAGAGTCGCGCGCTAATCGCCGCAATATGTTGACGCTGGTTGATCGCGAGGGGCCCTCCGGCGTGGCGCGCGAGATGATGCCCAAGATGCTGGGCCAGACCACGAAAGACACCAACGCATCCGCGGAAGGCACGGTGCGCCGGCTCATCAAGCAGCAGTCGCCCACGGCCATTCGCAGCGCCATCCATCGCATGATGCACCGGCCCGACTCGACGCCGATGCTCCCCACGATCTCGGTGCCCACGCTGGTCATCACCGGCGCAGAAGACGAAATGATCCCGGTGGACGAGTCACGCAAGATGGCCTCGGCCATCCCCGGCGCCAAGCTCGTCATCGTCCCCGGCGCCGGCCACCTCGCCAATCTCGAACAGCCGGAAGCATTCAACGACGCACTGACCCAATTCCTCGCTACTCTGTAGAGATGAAGAATTCGGCAGCGGCCGCAATTGCCGGGCTGGCATTGTTTTCTGCGCTATCTGTGCCTTCTGCGGCTACAGAATCCGCGCCATCTGCGGCTTCAGATTCTGTACCTTCTGCGGCCCAGCTATCCGGTCCGTCTACGGTCGACGGTATTCACCGGCCCTTCGATGAGATCCTCGATCTGTATGTGCGCGACGGCCTGGTCTACTACCTTGCCCTCCGCAACGAACGCGCCAAGTTCGATCGCTACGTGCAGGCGCTTGGCGACGTCTCCGCCGAGTCGCTGGCGTCGTGGCCGCGCGAGCGCCAGCTCGCGTACTGGATCAACGCCTACAACGCGTTCGTCCTGCGCAACGTCATCGACAACTATCCGATCCGTGGAAAGTCGGCGGACTATCCCGCGAACAGCATTCGCCAGGTGGCCGGCGCATTCGAGCGACGCGCGTTTCGCGCCGGTGGCCGGACGCTGACCCTCGATGCGATCGAGCGCGATGTCATCCCGGCATTTAATGATGCGAGGGCGCTGCTCGCGCTCAGCCGCGGTGCGACCGGTGGTCCCCGCCTCAAGAGCGAAGTGTACACGCCGGAGAAACTCGATGCGCAGCTCGAGACCATGCAGCAGGAGCTGGTGACCCGGCGCGAGCTCGTGTTCGTGGACATCGCCAACGAACGGCTCTCGGTCAATCCGCTGTTCTCGTGGCGGGAAGACGTGTTCACGAAGTCGCTGGCCGGACGCGCGCCCGAGATCTATTCGGCGCGCAGCCCGCTCGAGCGCGCCGTGCTCGCGCTGATCGATCAGCAATTGGTGCCGAACGAAAAGGAGTTCCTGCGGAAGAACACTTTCCGCATGGCGTTCCACGATTTCGACTGGAAACTCAACGACCTCACGGGCCGGTAGGGCGGGTAGGGCTGGTATGGATTTAGAGCTGACAGGGAAGACTGCCATCGTCACCGGCGGCAGTCGCGGTCTTGGTCGTGCCGCGGCGAAGGCACTGGCGGCGGAAGGCGCGAACGTCGTGATCTGCGCGCGAGGAGAAGAGGCGCTCAACAAGACGGCCTCAGAACTTCAGGCATCAGCGGCGTCCGGGGCTCGCGTCGTGCCCGTCGTTGCGGACCTCTCCACCGAAGCCGGCGTGCGGAAGGTCGTGGATGCTGCAGCCACCACGTTTGGCCGGCTCGACGTCCTGGTCAACAACATCGGCCTCGCACGCGGCGCCGATCTCGAAGCGACCACCGACGCGGACTGGCAGGAAGCGTTCGACCAGACACTCTTCCCGGCGATCCGCATGTCGCGTCTCGCGACGCCGTTGCTGCGCAAGCAGGGCGGGTCGATCGTGATCGTGTCGTCGATCTTCGGCCGCGAGTCAGGCGGCCGCATGACCTACAACGCGGTGAAGGCGGCGGAGATCAGCCTCACCAAGTCGCTGGCCCTGCAGCTGGCAAAGGATCAGATTCGCGTGGTGTCGGTCGCGCCCGGTTCGATCCTGTTCGAAGGCGGATCGTGGTGGAAGCGGCAGCAGTCCGATCCAGAAGGCATCGCAAAGTTCATCACGCAGGAATTGCCGTTCGGCCGCTTCGGCAAGCCGGAGGAGGTGGGCAACGCGATCGCGTTTCTCGCGTCGCCGAAGGCCAGCTGGATCAGCGGCACCACCGTCGTCGTGGACGGCTGTCAGTCGAGGATGTTTTAACACGCGCGTTCGACGGTCGTTCGACGGTCGTTCGACGCGCGTTCGACGGTGGTTCCACGCACGTTCGCCGAACGATTGTCGAACCTACGTCGAACGTTTGCTGAAGAACGCGTAATAGACCGGCAGGCCGAGCAGCACCACGCCGAACGTGATCGATGTCCACTTCGGATCCGTGATCAGCGCGTTCACCACCAGGTAGATTGCCGCGGCAATGAACACCGCCGGCACAAACGGATAACCAACCACCTTGTAGGGGCGCTGCAGGTTCGGCTGAGACCGGCGGAGCGTGTAGATCGCCGCGACGCTGAGCGCGTAGAACGGCCACATCGCCAGCACGAAGGTGTCGGTCAACTGCTCGAAGGTCTGTGTCATCACCATGCCGACGCCGAGGACGCAGGCCAGCGCGATGGCGATGTATGGCGTCTTCCATTTCGGGTGCACGCGCGCGATGGGCTCGAACAGCAGCTTGTCGTCGGCCATCGCGAAGAAGATGCGGGGTGACGCGAGCATGCTGCCCATCAGCGATCCGAACGTCGAGATCATCACGATCACCGACACGAACGACACGCCGACCTGCCCGAACAATGAACCCATCGTGTCGGCCGATATCAGCCGCGACTTCGCCATCACGCCGATCGGATTGATGTAGAGATACGCGGCGTTGGCCGTCAGGTAGATGGCGATGATCAGCAGCGTGCCGATGATGATCGCGCGCGGCAGGTTGCGCTGCGGATCCTTGACCTCGCCGCTTGCGAACGTCAGGTCGGCGAATCCGTCGTACGCCCACATGACCGAAATCAGCGCCAGGCCGAACACGCCGGCATCAACCGTGGCGCCGGTCGACGAGAAGTTGTCGAACGAGGCGCCGACGCTGCCACCCATCAGGAAGGAGGCGAACACGAGCAGCGTCAGCGCGCCGAACTTCGCGATCGTCGAGATGCCCGCAAACAGCGCCCCGAACTGCACGCCGACGATGTTGATGCCGCCTGCAAAGACGATGGCTCCCGCAGCGAGATAGTCGGCCCAGTCGGGATGCATCGCCGGGTCGACGCCGACCACCCTGAGGAAATACTCACCGAATACCGACGAGATGCCGCCCAGCGCGGCGGCGCGGATCAGCACCAGCTGCGCCCAGCCGTAGAGGAAGCCGAACGGCCGCCCCCAGCCTTCGCGCAGGTACACATACATGCCGCCCGTCTCCGGCATCGATGCCGAGAGCTCGGCAAATGCCAGCGCGCCGCAAAGGACGATGAGGCCGCCGAGGATCCAGACGCCCATCATCAGCATCGGTTCCGGCACGCGGGTCGCGATGCCGGCCGGCGTCCGGAAGATGCCGCCACCGATGGTGATGCCAATCACCAGGCCGATCGAACTCCACAAGCCAAGTCTACGGACGAGGGTTGCCATGTGGCGTGCATCGTATCCCCCTGACTGGGGAGGAGCAAGACACATCGCGCCTGCTAGAATCGGCCTTTATGAGTCGACCAGCCCTCCGTGCCTCGATTGTCGTCGCCCTCACACTGACCGCCGTGCCCGTGTGGGCCCAGGAGCCGGGTCAGCCCGATGTGGAGGGCTGCAGGCCCTCACCGCTCGTGTCGCGCATGACCGGCTGCCAGATCTACGAGTGCGAGAAAAAGGATTTCGACGCCTTCGACGTGATCATCAACAAGGCGGCAGAGGCCAAGTCACTGGAGGGCGCAATCGATCACGCGAAGTTTGCGTGCCCGGCAAACGTCTCGCACCTGCAACTGCAGCGAAACCTCGAAGCCGCACTCGGGAAGGCCGGTTATAAGACAGTGTTCAGCGGCCGCCACGAGAACGCGGAACGCGTCGCAATTACCGTCCAGAAGGGCGCCCAGTGGATCTTTGTGCAGCTCAACGACTTCAACGAGTTGCCGACCTACGAGCAGACGACGGTGCTGGTCAAGGAGATGGCGCAGGAGATGACGGCCAGCGCCCAGGCCATGTCGGACGCCATTGCCAAGAGCGGCAAGCTCGATGTCTACGGCATCACCTTCGCCACCGGCCAGGCGACGATCACGCCGGCGTCAGACGCCGTGCTCAGCGATCTGCTGGCGGTGCTGACGGCGAATGCGGATTGGAAGCTGCGCATCGAAGGTCACACGGACAACGTCGGTACGCCGGCCGCGAACCTCACCTTGTCGCAAGCGCGCGCGGCGGCGGTTGCCGCCTGGTTGACCGGCAAGGGGATCGATGCGGCCCGGCTCACGATCGCGGGACTCGGTGATACCCAGCCCGTTGGCCCGAACACGACCGAAGACGGCCGCGCCCGTAACCGCCGCGTGGTCCTGATCAAGCAGTAGCTTCGACGGACTTTCGCTTTCGGTGGTTGATCGTGTAGCATTGCACACGGTTACACCATGGCTCTGCCCGTTCCACGTAATTCTGAGCCTTCTGTGCCTTCTGTGGCCAGAAAGTCTGCGGCCGCGCTCCAGAACGCGCTCTCGGTCCTCAATTCCGGCCAGGAACTCGACCGGCCCGATACCCCGGACGAAGTCGTCACGGCGGTCCGCCGCCTGCCTGCGGTCGAGGCCGTCTACGCACCGTTCCCGGACGGTATCGATCCGCGGCTAAAGGCTGCATTCGAAGCCCGCGGTGTCCAGCAGCTGTATACGCACCAGGCCGAGGCGTACGCCCATGTTGCGGCCGGCCGTCAGGTCGTCGTCACAACGCCGACCGCGTCGGGTAAGACGCTTTGCTACAACCTGCCCGTACTCGATCGCATCCTGAAGAATCCCGCGGCGCGGGCGCTGTATCTGTTCCCGACCAAGGCGCTCGCGCAGGATCAGATGGCGGAGCTGCATGAGCTGGCCAATGCAATCGGCGAGGTTGGCGGCGAAGGCATCGGCGTGCACACCTACGATGGCGACACGCCGCAGGACGCGCGCCGCACCATTCGTACCCGCGCGCACATTGTCCTGACCAACCCGGACATGATGCACTCGGGCATCCTGCCGCATCACCCGCGCTGGGCGAAGCTCTTTGAGAATCTCGACTTCATCGTCATCGACGAACTGCACGCGTACCGGGGCGTGTTCGGCAGCCACCTGACGAACGTGCTGCGCCGGTTACAACGCATCTGCCGGCATTACGGATCGAATCCGCAGTTCATCTGCTCGTCGGCGACGATCGCCAATCCCGCGGAGCTGGCCGAGCGGCTCGCGGAGAAACCCTTCGCGCTGGTTGAGAAGAGCGGCGCCCCGAGGGGTGAGAAGTTCTTCGTGTTCGTGAATCCACCAGTGGTGAATCGTGAGCTGGGCATTCGCCGCTCGTATATCGCCGAGTCGCGTCGCGTGGCGGGTGAGTTCCTGCGCCGTAACCTGCAGGTGATCGTGTTCGCGCAGAGCCGGCTTTCCACGGAGATCCTCACCACCTATCTCAAAGAGGATTTCGAGGATGTGCCCGGCATGCCCGAGCGCATCCGCGGTTATCGCGGCGGCTACCTGCCGCTGCGGCGCCGGGAGATCGAGAAGGGACTGCGGGCCGGCCAGGTGCGCGGCGTGGTTTCCACCAACGCGCTCGAGCTCGGCATCGACATCGGCGCGCTCGATGTGTGCGTGATGGCCGGCTATCCCGGCACGATCGCGTCCACCTGGCAGCGGGCCGGGCGCGCCGGACGACGAAGCGGGCAATCGGCGGCGGTGATGGTCGCCTCGAGCGCGCCGATCGACCAGTTCGTGGCGCGTCATCCATCGTTCTTCTTCGACGCCTCGCCGGAGCACGCCCTCGTGAATCCGGACAACCTGCACATCCTCGTCGATCACGTGAAGTGCGCGGCGTTCGAGCTGCCGTTTACGACCGAGGAGAGTTACGGGCAAGTGAACGTGCAGGACGTCCTCGGGATCCTTCAAGAGTCCGGCCTCGTGCACCGGTCGGGCGGTGACGATGCGGAAGGGCAGTGGCACTGGACGTCCGAGTCGTATCCCGCCAACGCGGTCAGCCTCCGGTCGATCTCGTCCGATAACTTCGTCATCACCGATCACACGGGCGAGGCCAAGGTGATCGGCGAGACCGATTTCACCAGCGCGCTCTCGACGCTGCATCCCAAGGCCATCTACATGGTCGAAGGAAAGATCTTCCAGGTCGAGGAGCTCGATTTCGTTGGCCGCAAGGCGCACGTCCGCGAAGTGGACTGCGACTACTACACGACGGCGATCACGTATACGAAGGTCACCATCCTCGATCGTTTCGCGGAGGACGCGCCCAAGGTCTCACTTCACGGTGAGGTCCACGTCGTCTCGCGCGTCGTCGGCTTCAAGAAGATTCGTTTCCAGACCAACGAAAACGTCGGCTCCGGCGAGCTCGATCTGCCAGAGCAGCAGATGCACACCACGTCGTACTGGCTCGAGATCCCGCTGCAGGTCATGAACGCGCTGCCGTATGCGGCAGACGATCGTCGCGATGGCGTGGTGGGTCTGGCATTTGCGATGAAGCAGGTCGCGCAGTTGTTGTTGATGTGCGACGCGCGGGACATCGGCCTGTCGGTCAATGCCGGAGAGACAGACGGCGACGACACACCGCGGATCTTCCTCTACGACGCCTATCCTGGCGGCATTGGCTTCAGCGCCCCGTTGTGGGGCATGCAGAAGGAACTGCTCGAGAAGACCAGCGCGTTGATCGCCGGCTGCGATTGCGAAACCGGCTGCCCGATGTGCGTGGGACCGATCGGTGAGACCGGTCCGCTGTCGAAGGCGGCCGCGCTTCGCATCCTGCAGCATCTGCTGGCCGGTTCAGACACCGCGATCCCAGGGGGAGCGACGAAAGCAATCGAGGAGGTGCCGTTCTAATGGCCACGCTCGATCGGCTTCGCGAGATCGTCAAGAATCATCGGCCCTTCGACTCCACTCAGGGCAGGCCCTCGGCGGTTCCTGTGGTCGCGCCGGCAGGCGCGTCTGAAGAAGAGCCGCTACAGACGGCTTCTCATCCGGCAATTTCGTCGACGGACTACGCTCGCGCGGCGCTCGAACTTGGCGGCGCCCTCGTCGAGCACGCCCACGGCTCGGTGGTCGTCGTCGATCGTGAGTACACCGCTGATATGCGCCATGGCCACATGGCGATCGGCGACATCGTGTCGACGATCACCAGTGGCACCGATGCGTTGCAAGTGATGGGGCAGGCGTGGCCGTCGGCCAAAGGCATTGTTGCAGGCGGGCCTGAAGCGCCCCCGCGACAAGCCCGCATGCTGTTCCTCGATCTGGAGACCACGGGCCTGTTCGGCGGCGCCGGCACGCAGGCATTCCTGATTGGCTGCGCCTCAATTGAGGGCACGTCGATTCGCGTGCGCCAGTTCCTGATGCCCGGCTTCGAGCACGAGCGCGCGGTGCTCAGTGAGCTGCAGTCATGGGCCAGGGATCATGGCGCCGTCTGCACCTATAACGGACGCAGCTTCGACGTGCCGCTGATCGAGACGCGATTCATGTTTCATCGCGTGCCGTGCCCGCTCGATGCGGTGCCGCATCTCGACATGCTGCATGCCGCGCGCCGCCTGTGGCGCCAGCGACCAGTGGCGATTGGCCCGGACAATGATGACTCGGCCTGCACGCTCGGCGTGCTGGAGAAGCACATTGCCGGACTGCACCGGGTCGGCGACGTGCCTGGCTACGAGATTCCTTCGCGCTTCTTCAACTACGTGCGCAGCGGTGATGCCCGCCCGCTCGAAGCGGTGATGGAGCACAACCGGCTCGACCTGATCTCGCTGGCGGCGGTCCTGGCGCGGGCGATCGTGTTGATCAATCATGGCCCCTCGGCTGCGACTTCGGCGCAGGAGGCCTACGGCCTGGCTCGCGTCTACGAACGCGGTGGCGCCCACGACAACGCCGAGGCGTCGTTGCTCAAGGCGATCGAGTTCGTGAAGCGCGTGGGCTCCGATCCCGAACTGCATGCCGAGGCGCTCCGGCGGCTGGCCTGGATTCGCCGCCGCGATCGTCGTCCGCACGAAGCCGCCGAAGCCTGGAAGGAACTGTCGGTATTGCCTCGCTGCGCGGCGGCGTTGCGCCGCGAGGCCAAGGAAGCACTCGCGATCCATCATGAGCATCGCCTGAAGGATCTGCAGTCGGCGCGCCAGCACGCGCTTGACCTGCTCGCTGACGGCGTCTCGAATCGGACGCGCGTGCAGCACCGTCTCGAGCGCATCGAACGCAAGCTGGCCCGGTACAACACCGCGGCCATGCTGCCCCTCAATTAACAGTTAGAATTCGGCGCGTGGACGATAAGCCTGGCCTGGTCGCACGGGCGGCGCTGCGCCTGACCGCGTGGACCGAACGGTGGATTCCTGACGCGTTCATCTTCGCGCTCCTCGCCACGGTCCTCGTGTTTGCGGCGGCGCTGATCTGGACGCCCTCGTCAGCAGGGCAGGTCGTCGACGCGTGGGGCGGCGGCTTCTGGGACCTGATCCCCTTCACGCTGCAGATGTCGCTGATCATCATCACCGGCCACGTGCTGGCGACATCCGCGCCGATGGGCGCGGCGATTCGCGCGATCGCCGGCTGGCCGAAGACCCCGAAGGGCGCCGTCGCGCTCGTCACCTTCTTCGCGCTGTTCACGTCGTGGTTCAACTGGGGCTTCAGCCTCATCTTCAGCGCTGTGCTGGCGAAGGCCGTGGCGCGCCGCGTAACGGGCGTGGATTATCGCGCATTGGCGGCCGCGAGCATGCTCGGCCTCGGCAGCATCTGGGCGCAGGGGCTTAGTGGATCGGCGGCGCTGCAGATGGCGACGCCTGGAGCGCTGCAGCCGCGCATTCGCGACATCGTTGCCGCCGGCGGGCTGGTGCCTGACGGGATGATTCCCTTCGCGCACACGATTTTCCTCTGGCAGAGCCTGGCGTCCGTGGTAATCGAAATCATCATCGTCGTCGCCGTGATGTGGCTGGCGACGCCGCCGGCATCGAAGGCGAAGACAGCGGCGATGCTGGGTGTGGACCTGGGCGATGAAGAGGGGCACCCGTCCTCACGCAGGGTGACTGGACCAGTTCAGCCCGGCCAGTGGTTGGAACACTCACCGTTGCTGAACGTACTGATCGTGGCGATGGGCGTGACGTTTCTTGTCCGCTACTTCGGACGCGCTGCTGATCCGATCAACGCGCTCAGCGTCAATGTCATCAACTTTGCGTTCCTGGTCACCGGCATCCTGCTGCATCGCACGCCGGCGCGGTTGATGCACGCAGTGGCGTCGGCGACGCCTGCCGTGTGGGGGGTGATCCTGCAGTTCCCGTTCTACGCCGGCATCGCCGCGATCATCACCGCGACACACCTCAACGAGCGGCTCGCACATGCCTTTGTCAGCATCTCGACCCAATACAGCTTTCCCGCGGTGGTGGCGATCTATTCGGCGGTGCTCGGGGTGTTCGTGCCCTCCGGCGGATCGAAGTGGGTGATCGAGGCGCCGTATGTGATGGCGGCCGCCCACGAACTGAAGGTTCACCTGGGTTGGGTGGTGGCGTCCTACGATCTCGGTGAGGCGATCGCCAACCTGTTGCAGCCGTTCTGGATGCTGCCGACACTCGGGATGCTCGGTCTGCGGGCGCGCGACGTGATGGGCTACACCTTTATCGTCGCGCTCGTGTTGACGCCGGTGGTGATTGTGCTGGTGACGGTGCTCGGCGCGACGTTGTCTTACCCGTTGTAAGGCAACGCGCGCCGGCGATTCGCGAAGGCTTACGCCTTCTTCGCGGTCTTGGCCTTGGTCGCGTCCTTGACGGCCTTGGCTGCGGTCTTACGCTGCTCGGAGGTCTGTGCGCCGAACTTCTTGGTGAAGCGCGTGACGCGGCCTTCGGTGTCCAGCAGCTTCTGACGGCCCGTGAAGAACGGGTGGCAGTTGGAGCAAACGTCCAGGTGCAATTCCTTGCTGGTGCTGCGGGTCTGCCACTCGGCGCCGCACGCGCAATGGACGGTCAGTTCGGCGTACTCGGGATGAATATTGGGCTTCACGATCGGGTCCTTCCGCCGGGACCGGGCAATCAGGTCTAGGGCGTGAATCCCGCCCACTTCTGCATTGGCCACTTACCGGCAACGAAACGAAACTCCAATGATATCACGCCCTGATCGGCCGTTGTGCGGCGTCGACGTGTCCCTAAACTCTATTGGCTCAGCTATTTGACGACCTTGACCGTTGCGTTTATACCCGGCGCCTTTGCCAGCTTGGCGTCGCAGGTCACCAACGTGGCACCCAGCGCCTCAGCAAGCGCGATGTACATGGCGTCGTAAGCCGTGATGTTCTTCCGAAGAGCCCAGGCCCGCTCAGCCAATCCCTCGTGAGAGTGGCGCTGCAGGTCGAGGGCTAACAGGTCCTCGATCGCGGCTTCAGCCTCACCATCGTCGATAGGGCCTTCCCGCGCGTAGCGGCGCAGGACGCTGATCACCTCCACGTCAAGCAGGTGGGGGACATGCAGGCCCGTGGCGGGATTCTCGAGCAGGCTTCCCACGCGGCGCCCGGCAGGCGTATCGAGCAAGAGCTCGACGACAGCGGACGCATCGAGCACGATCACCGGCTGTCTCGTTCTTCGCGGACCACGTCAGCGGGCTTGCGTCGCAACGTGCGAGGCGCGGGTCCACGCAAGCGCGACAGCACCTCCTGTCGCGTCGGCCGGTCCAGGGCCTTGCCCACCTCCCGCAGGATGTAGTCCGACATCGACATACCCTCAACCGCCGCCCGAGCTTTCAAGCGACGGTGGAAGTCAGTCGGCACATTCCGGATCTGCACCATGGTCGAGGGCATGGCAAAACGATACTTTCATCGTTTTCTCATGTCAACGCCATGGCGGTGAATCAGAACGCGGGTTGTTGCTGGGTAAAGCAGTGCACGGCGCCCAGGCCCCAGATCAGCTTCCGGCAATCGACGCCGATCACCTTGCGATTGGGCAATGCCTGCTGGAGGGTCGCGATCGCCTGGTGGTCGCGATCGGCCTGGCCGAAGGTCGGAACCAGTAGAGCGGGGTTCTTCTTCCCGCCGGCGAAATAGAAATTCACATACGTCGCCGGAACCCGCTGTCCGTCGTAGGCGATTGGCTTCGGCATCGGCAACTCGACGATGGTGAACGGATTGCCGTCTTGATCCCGCAGCTTGTCGAGCGCGCGGCGAGCCTTCTGCAGGATCGCAAAATTGGGATCCCG
Source organism: uncultured Acidobacterium sp. (assembly GCA_964628295.1). Lineage (GTDB taxonomy): Bacteria > Acidobacteriota > Vicinamibacteria > Vicinamibacterales > UBA2999 > 12-FULL-67-14b. Next base: position 102,917 of record CAZVLS010000007.1, on the reverse strand, counting down.
GCGATTGGTCTCCACGGCAATCGCGATCGTGCGCGCGTCGATGAAGCGGGCCAGGTCGTCGATGTGGCCGTCAGTGTCGTCGCCTTCGATGCCTTCGCCCAGCCAGATCACGTGCTTCTGGCCGTAGTAGTCGCGGAGGTACTTCTCGATCCGCGTCTTTGATAATCCCTTGTTGCGATTCTTGTTCAACAGGCACGACGTCGTCGTCATCACCGTGCCGGCGCCGTTGAAATCCACCGCACCGCCTTCCATGACGATGCCTGGGTAGAACACCGGTAGCCTCAGCTCGGCGGCGATGCGGGTCGGAACGTTGTCGTCGGCATCCCACGGCGGATACTTGCCGCCCCACGCGTTGAAGCCCCAGTCGACGATCGCGGCCTCGGTCTTTCCACGCCGAGTGCGCAGTACGAACGCCGGGCCATGATCACGCGCCCAGGCTTCGTTGGTTGGGATGTGGTGGAAGAACACGCGGCGCAACGGGATCTTGCGCGCCATCAGGAACGCCCGCACGATGATCTCGTAGTTGTCGTTCGGGACGTTGAGGTGCACTTCCTCGAACGTGACCAGGACGCGGATCAACTCGGCGATGTCTTCGCGAGCTTCTTGATACTTGCCCGGGAATGAGATCCCCTCAGGCCGCGGCCAGCTAATCCAAGTCGCCTTGTGAGGATGCCACTCCGGCGGAAACGAAAATCCGTGGCTGAGCGGCGTCCCTCGATATTTCTGAGCTTTCTGTGCCTGCTGCGGCTTGAGCACCTTCTGCGCCATCTGCGGCCCTGGCTTAATCGTTGAATCGCTTCGTCAGCGGCGCGTAGGCGTCAATGCGGCGATCACGGAGGAACGGCCAGTGCGTGCGGCTGAACTCGACGCGATCGAGATCGCAGTCGACGACGTGGACTTCTTCCTTGTCGATCGAGGCGCGCTTGACGACCTGGCCGTCCGGCGACGCCACGAACGACTGGCCCCAGAACACCAGGCCGTCCTTGTTGACCGGCTTGCCCTTGGTGTCCCTGATGATCTCGTGGCCGATGCGGTTCGGTGCGCACACGTAGCAGCCGTTGGCGATCGCGTGGCTGCGCATGATCGTCTCCCACGAGTCGTGCTGCGCCTTGCCGTACTGCTTGCGCTCTGACGGATGCCAGCCGATCGCGGTGGGGTAGAACAGAATCTCCGCGCCCTGCATCGCGGTCAGGCGCGCGCCTTCCGGGAACCACTGGTCCCAGCAAATCAGCGTGCCGATGGTCGTGACCTTGGTCTTCCACGCGATGAAGCCGGTGTCGCCGGGCGTGAAATAGAACTTCTCGTAGAACAGCGGATCGTCGGGGATGTGCATCTTCCGGTAGACGCCCATCAGCGAGCCATCGGCGTCGATGATCGCGGCGGTATTGTGGTACACGCCCGCGGCGCGGCGCTCGAACAGCGACGCGATGATCACGGCCTTGTATTTCCTGGCGAGCCTGGAAAACGCGTCTGTCGATGGTCCGGGGATCGTCTCGGCGAGCGCGAAGAACCGGTGGTCTTCGATCTGGCAGAAATACTGGGACTTGAACAGCTCCTGGGTGCAGAAGATCTTGGCCCCATTTTTTAACGCTCGCTCCGCGAGCGTGAGCTGGTTGGCGAGGTTCCGTTTCGGATCCTCGCCACACGCCATTTGTGAGAAGCCAACCTTGACGATGGACGACCGGGCCATTCGACCATTGTAGAGGCCAATGGGCTAATAGGCGAATAGGCCAATAGGACGGAAATCCTATTGGCCCATCGGCCTATCTACCTATTGGCCTACTTGCCTTGCTGCATCGCCGAGAGGAACTCGTTGTTCGTCTTGGTCTTGCTCATCTTCGACAGCAGCAGCTCCATCGCTTCGACCGCCGACAGCGGCGTCAGCACGCGGCGCAGCACGTAGACGCGGTTGAGGTCTTCCTTGGCGATCAGCAACTCTTCCTTGCGGGTGCCGCTCTTCTGGATGTCGATGGTCGGGAACACGCGGCGATCGGCCAGCTTGCGGTCGAGGTGGACTTCCGAGTTACCGGTGCCCTTGAACTCTTCGAAGATCACTTCGTCCATGCGCGAGCCGGTGTCGATCAACGCGGTGGCGACGATGGTCAGCGAGCCGCCCTGTTCGATGTTGCGGGCCGCGCCGAAGAAGCGCTTCGGGCGCTGCAAGGCGTTGCTGTCGACGCCGCCCGACAGGACCTTGCCCGAGGTCGGGACGATCGTGTTGTAGGCGCGGGCGAGACGCGTGATCGAATCCAGCAGGATGACGACGTCCTTCTTGTGCTCGACGAGCCGCTTGGCCTTTTCGATCACCATTTCAGCGACCTGCACGTGGCGCTGGGCCGGTTCGTCGAATGTCGACGACACGACCTCGCCCTTGACCGAGCGCTGCATGTCGGTGACTTCTTCCGGGCGCTCGTCGATCAGCAGGACGATAAGGTAGACCTCGGGATGATTGGTCGTGATCGCGTTGGCGATCGACTGCAGCAGCATGGTCTTGCCGGTACGCGGCGGCGCGACGATCAGGCCGCGCTGGCCCTTGCCGAGCGGGGTCATCAGGTCCATCACGCGTGTCGACAGGTTTTCCGGATCCGCTTCGAGGCGGATGTGCTCCTGCGGGTAGAGCGGCGTCAGGTTCTCGAAGAACACGCGCTCCTTGCCGCGGGCCGGGGGCTCGAAATTGATCGCCTCGACCTTGATCAGCGCGAAGTAGCGTTCGCCTTCCTTCGGCGAGCGGATCTGCCCGGAGATGGTGTCGCCGGTGTGCAGGTCGAACTTGCGGATCTGGGAAGGGGAGACGTAGATGTCGTCGGGGCCGGCGAGGTAGTTGTAGTCGGGAGCGCGAAGGAAGCCGAAGCCGTCCGGCAGGACTTCGAGCACGCCTTCAGAGAAGATCAGGCCCGCCTTCTCGGCGCGCGCGCGGAGGATCTCGAAGATCAGCTCCTGCTTGCGCATGCCGGTCGCGCCGGGGATCTCGAGCTCGCGCGCGATCTTGGTCAACGCGGTGGTCGAAAGGTCCTTGAGCGTCGAAAGGTCGAGTTTTTCGGCTTCCTGGTGGGCTGGCGCGGGGGCTGCGGCGGCGCCGGAGGCGCCCACGCGGCCGGGGGCCGCGTCAGAGACAGAGTCCGCTACTGCTGCGCCCTTGTTATCTGACTTGCGATCTTCTTCCACAGTTCGTCCAATCCTTCACCGGTCTGGGCCGAGACGGCCAGTACCGGGCCTGAGTAAATCCGTTCCAGTTCACCGAGATGACGGTGCTTTTCGGCACGCGTCAGTTTGTCCACCTTCGTTGCCACGGCGTATCTATCTACGCCTTCCCGCTCGAGCCAGTTCCACGTCATGCGGTCGCTGTCGAGGCCGGGATGCCGGCTGTCGACGAGGACCAGGACGCCGCGAAACCGCGGATCGTTGACGCGCGCGTTGAAGTACGCGGCCGCAAGCGCGTCGAATTCCTCGCGCGCCTTGTCACCGCCGCGCGCGTAGCCGAAGCCGGGCAGGTCCACCAGGTAGAACGGCGGACGCGGCGGGGCATCGACCCGGTAAAAATTGGCCAGGCGTGTCTTGCCGGGCGCGGCGCTCGTGCGGGCCAGTTTCTTCCGGACGAGCGCGTTGATCAGGGACGATTTGCCGACGTTGGATCGGCCCACCATGGCAACTTCCGGCAGGCCGTCCTTGGGGAGCCCTTCGGCTCCGGCGGCGCTAGTGACAAACTCCGCTGATACCTTCAAACAGTCTCAGTGCGTCGTTGCATCCGACGATTCCTCGAAGTCCGCTTCCGGCGTCGGAGGAATCGGCGTCAGCGGGCCATCGAGCGCGATCTTCAGCACTTCATCCATGTGGCTGACCATGTGGATGTCGAGCACGTCGAGCACGTTCTTCGGGATGTCCGCGAGATCCTTCTCGTTGTCTTTCGGGACGATGATCGTCTTCACGCCGGCGCGGTGCGCGGCGAGCAGCTTTTCCTTCACGCCGCCGATCGGCAACACCTTGCCGCGCAGCGTGATCTCGCCGGTCATGGCGACATCGCGGCGGGCCGGGACGCGCGCCAGCGCCGAGATCAGCGCCGTGGCGAGCGTGATGCCCGCGGACGGGCCGTCCTTCGGAATCGCGCCTTCGGGGATGTGCACGTGCACGTCCACCTTGCGGTTGAAGTCCTTCTGGATGCCGAACTCTTCGGCGCGGGTGCGCACGAAGCTCATCGCGGCCTGCGCCGATTCCTGCATCACGTCACCGAGCTTGCCGGTGAGCATCAAGCGGCCGCGGCCGGGCATCAAGGTGCACTCGGTGACGAGGATCTCGCCGCCGACCTCGGTCCACGCCAGTCCGGTGGCGACACCGATTTCGTTCTGCTCCTCGGCGACGCTTGGGCGGTAGCGCGGGACGCCGAGGTACTCGGTGACTTTCTCGGCGGTGATGGTCTCGAACGTCTCCGGGCCGTCGACGACGACCTTGCGCGCGACCTTGCGGCAGATCGAGCTGATCTCGCGTTCGAGGTTGCGGACGCCCGCTTCGCGGGTGTAGCGCTGGATCACCGCCTGCACCGCATCGTCTGCGAAGACGATGTTCTTGTCGGTGAGGCCGGCGCCTTCGATCGCCTTGGCGACCAGGAAGCGCTTGGCGATCTCGATCTTTTCCTGCTCGGTGTAGCCGGCCAGCTGCAGCACTTCCATGCGATCGCGCAGCGCCTGGGGGATGGTGTGCAGCACGTTGGCGGTGCAGATGAACATCACGTTCGACAGGTCGTACTCGACGTCGAGGTAGTGATCCGCGAAGGTGTTGTTCTGCTCGGGGTCGAGCACTTCGAGCAGCGCCGCCGACGGGTCGCCGCGGAAGTCCATCGACATCTTGTCGATCTCGTCCAGCAGGAACACCGGGTTGAGCGACGTGGCCTTTTTCATCATCTGGATGATCTGGCCGGGGAAGGCGCCGATGTAGGTGCGGCGGTGACCGCGGATTTCGGCTTCATCGCGCACGCCGCCGAGCGACAGGCGCACGAACTTGCGGTTCATGGCGCGGGCAATCGACTTGGCGAGCGAGGTCTTGCCGACGCCCGGAGGTCCGACGAACGTGAGGATGGTCGCCTTCGGCTTCTTCACGAGGGCGCGCACCGCGAGGAACTCGAGGATGCGGTCCTTGATCTTCTCCAGGCCGTAGTGGTCCTCGTTGAGCACCGCCTCGGCGTTCTTGAGGTCGCGGTTCTCCTTGGTCTTCTTGTGCCACGGCACCGCGATCAGCCAGTCGAGGTAGTTGCGCGACACGGTGGCTTCCGCCGACATCGGCGGCATGGCCTCGAGGCGCTTCAATTCCTGGATCGCCTTCTCCTCGACGTCCTTCGGCATCCGCGCCTGTTCGATCTTCTTCTTCAGGTCTTCAGCCTCGTTGCCCTTGTCGTCCTTGCGGCCCAGTTCCTTCTGGATCGCCTTCATCTTCTCGTTGAGGTAGTACTCCTTCTGCGCCTTCTCCATCTGCTTCTTGACGCGAGACTGGATGCGGCGATCGACCTGGAGCTTGTCGACTTCGGCTTCGAGAATGCCGGCGATGCGATTGAGGCGTTCGAGCGGGGAGACGATCTCGAGGAGGTTCTGCTTTTCGTCGATGCCGACCAGCAGGTGCGCCGAAATGGTGTCGGCGAGCTTGCCCGGGTCATCGACGCGCACCGCGGCGATCATCGCGTCGTAGTGCAGGTTGTTCGACAGCTTCACGTACTGCTCGAACAGCGTCACCACGCGGCTCATCGTCTGTTCGACGTCGCCGGCGGTGTCCTTCTGCCGCTGCAGCACCTTCACGACCACGCGGTAGAAGCCCTTGTCTTCCTTCCACTCGATCACGCGGGCGCGGTCGACGCCTTCAACCAGGACCTTGATGTTGCTGTCCGGCAGCTTCAGGCTCTGCACGACGTTGGCCACGCAGCCCATCGTGTAGATGTCTTCCGCCTTGGGATCGTCCGTCGACGCGTCGTGCTGCGCCGCCAGGAAGATCCGCTTGTCCTTGCCGAGCGCGTGCTCGAGGGCGCGGATCGATGACGGCCGTCCAATAACGAACGGCATCATCATGTGTGGGAAAACCACGACGTCCCGCAGCGGGACGATTGGGAGTGTCTCGTAGACTTCGACCATAAGGAACTAGACGGGAACCGGGATCCGGGAACCGGGATCCGCTACTGCGTCATTCAACCGGGTCCCGGCCCCCGGCTCACGGCTTCCGGTGTTAGCCGGCCTTTTCGATGACTTCAAGACCGGCTGACTTGCTGACAACCATCTCGCGCGTGATGACGCATTCGCGCGCTTTCTTCTGTCCAGGCATCTGGTACATCAGGTCAAGCATCAGGTCTTCGATGATCATCCGCAGGCCGCGCGCGCCGATCTTGCGGGCGAGCGCCATTTCGGCAATGGCGTCCAGCGAATCATCCGTGAAGCGCAGCTTCACGTTCTCGTACTCGAAGAGCTTCTGGTACTGGCGGGTAATGGCGTTGCGCGGCTGCGTGAGGATCTGCACCAGCGCGGGCCGATCGAGCTCGTGCAGCGTGCCCATGACGGGCAGGCGGCCGACGAATTCCGGGATCAGGCCAAACTTGATCAGGTCTTGCGGCTCCGCCTGCTCCAGGATCGTGCCGACGTCGCGGCCCTTCTGCGACTTGATGTCGGCCTTGAAGCCCAGCGTCTTCTTGCCGATGCGGCGTTCCACCACCTTATCCAGGCCGACGAACGCGCCGCCACAGATGAAGAGGATGTTGGTCGTATCGATCTGGAAGAACTCCTGGTGCGGATGCTTGCGGCCGCCCTGCGGCGGCACGTTCGCGACCGTGCCTTCGAGGATCTTCAGCAATGCCTGCTGCACGCCCTCGCCCGACACGTCGCGCGTGATCGACGGGTTCTCGTCCTTGCGGCCGATCTTGTCGATCTCGTCGATGTAGACGATGCCCTGCTGGCACTTCTCGATGTCGCCACCGGCAGCCTGCAGCAGCTTGAGGATGATGTTCTCGACGTCTTCACCGACGTAACCCGCTTCGGTGAGCGTCGTCGCATCGACGATCGTGAACGGCACCGACAGCAACTTGGCGAGCGTCTGCGCGAGCAGCGTCTTGCCGGTGCCGGTCGGCCCGATCAGGAGAATGTTGGACTTGGTGAGCTCGACGTCGTGACGGCTACGCGGCTGCTTCTGAATCTCGAGCCGCTTGTAGTGGTTGTAGACGGCGACCGCGAGACGCTTCTTGGTCATTTCCTGGCCGATGACGTACTCGTCCAGGAATTTCTTGATCTCGGGAGGCGAGGGAAGCGAGGTTCGCGTCCCCCGGCTATCGAAGCGGTTGTCGTCCGCAATGATGTCATTGCAGACTTCGACGCACTCGTCGCAAATGAAGACCGTCGGGCCCGCGATTAATTTGCGGACGTCGTTTTGATCTTTATTGCAGAACGAGCAGCGCAGAATTTCGCCACCGTCGCCGCTTTTTTTGACCATCCGTATACCTAGGTTACACCCGTTTCCGAATCACATCGTCAAGTATTCCGTACTCGACGGCGGCCTCGGGACCCATGATGTAGTCGCGTTCCGTATCCTGTTGAATCCGCGTCATCTCCCGGCCCGTGTGATGCACCAGGATTTCGTTCAGCCGCTCGCGCATGCGCAGGATCTCGCGGGCGTGAATATCGATGTCTGTCGCCTGACCGGCCAGCCCCTGCATGTGCGGCTGGTGAATCAGGATGCGTGAATTCGGCAGTGAATAGCGCTTGCCCTTCGCGCCTGAGGCGAGCAACACCGCCGCCATCGACGCGGCCTGGCCGATGCAGATGGTCTGCACGTCAGGGCGGATGAACTGCATGGTGTCGTAGATGGCAAGCCCGGCGGTAATCGACCCGCCCGGGCTGTTGAGGTACAGCTGAATGTCCTTGTCGGGATCCTCGGCTTCAAGGAACAGCATCTGCGCGATGACGAGATTGGCGATGGTGTCGTCGATCGGCGTGCCAATGAAGATGATGTTGTCTTTCAGGAGGCGCGAAAAAATGTCGTAGGCGCGTTCGCCGCGATTGGTCTGCTCGACCACCATCGGCACGAGTTGGTTCTGATAGACGCTCATGTCTACTTATTATCCTTCCTAGTTATCGGCTTAGGTGGCCCGGAGGTGCAATACCCGTTTGGTCAGGTGGGCCGATGGCGCCCGCCAATGCTCGTCTCGAGCACCGGCGGACGTTCTCTAACTTGTTGAAAACTCAGCTCTTCTTAATCTGGGCCTTCGATAGAACGTGGGTGACGGCCTTCTCGCGGCGCAACCCGGCCGCGAGCCGTCCCAGCTCGCCGTCTTTTTCCAGGCGCGCGCGGATGCTGGCCACGCTATGGCCGGTCTGCTGCGCGTAACGCTCGAGTTCGGCGTTGAGGTCCTCTTCGCTCACCGCGATCTGCTCGCGTTTGGCGACTTCGTCGAGGACCAGCGCCGACGCGACGGCCTCGGTGGCCGGGGCGCGCTGTCCGTCACGGAACGCGTTCCAGTCGATATTCGCCTGGCGCGGATCGATGCGCTGATCCATCAAGCGCCGCGCGAAATCCTCGAGGCGGCGATCAATCTCGCGCTCGACGAGCGACTCGGGCACGGCGAACGGGACGCGCGTCGCAAGCTGCTTCAGCACCTCCTGACGCAGGGCGCGCTCCGCCGCGTGCATGGCTTCGTGCTCGAGGTCTTCGCGGACACCCGCGCGCAGCGCGTCGAGCGTCTCGAAATCGCCGAGATCCTTGGCCAGCTCGTCGTCCAGCGCCGGCACGACGCGCTTCTTGATTTCCTTCAGGTTGACCGTGTAGTTCACCTTGCCGCCGGCCAGTTCGGGAATCGTGTAGTCGTCGGGATACGTCACGGTGAAGCTCTTGGACGTGCCCGGCGTCATGCCGATGATTTCCTGGTCGAAGCCTGGAGGATTCGACGGCGCGCCGAGCTCGATGTTGACCTGTTCGTGCTTGTCGAGATCGCCCTGCTTGCCGTCCTTGTCCGTGCCCTGGCGCTCGAGGCCCATGACCACGGTGTGACCGGCTTCGACGACGCCGCCTTCGACCGCTTCGTAGCGGGCGTTGCGATCCCGCAGGCGTTCGAGCGACTGGTTGACGACGTCGTCCTCAATCGTGCGCGACGGTTCAACGGCTTCGATCGTGGTGAGGTCGCCGGGATCGAAGCCGGGCACCACGTCGAACGACGCCTTGAAGGTGAGCGGCTTGCCTTCTTCGAGGACGAGGTCCTTGATGTCCGGCGTGCTGATCGGCTCGACACCTTTTTCGACGAGCGCTTCGCCCACGGCCTTTGAGACCAGGTGCTCCGCGACGTCCTGCATGATTTGCGGCTTGAAGCGCTGGCGGATTACCGTGACCGGAACCTTGCCGGGACGGAAGCCGGGAATGCGTGCCTGCTTGCCCATCTTTGCGGCAGCCTGGCCGATCGCTTCATCAACAACTGCGCTGGGCACCTCGATCGTCAGATCGCGGCGCGTTTCGTTCACGTCGACAATTTCTGATTTCATGGATCTCTTGGATATGTGCGAAAGGAGGGACTTGAACCCACACGGCCTTTCGGCCACCGGCTCCTAAGACCGGCGCGTCTGCCAGTTCCGCCACTTTCGCGCGCCGAACAACCTTTCAAGGGTAGCACGGACCGCCATCGGCTAGCGGCCCCCTGGTCGCCGGCGCAGCGTGTTCTCCAGTTGGGTCCAGCGGCGGACAAAGTTCTGAAAGACCGGGTCCGGCAGTCGCCGCTCTGCCCACGCCACAGGCATGTCGAGCAACGTGCGCAGCAGACTCGGACCGCCCTGGCAAGGCGTGACCAGCGTGTTGGCTGCCCTCAGCTCAGCCCATAGCGCCGGCAAGTCCAGTCGGAGCGGCCGCGAGGCCCCCCCCTTTTTACGCGCCGCGAAATACAGGTCCTTCGACACTTCATTCCGGAAGAACGCGTACGCGTCGAACAGGTTCTTGAGCTGGAGCTGGCGCGTGAAATCGTCTGGATTGAGATTGCGGTAGTAGTCCCATCCGACTGACCTGGTACCGGGCGATTCATGCGGCGTGGTCCGTGCCGTGCCGTGCTCGAGCCGCCCGCGCGAAGCGCACGTCACGATGACGACGCCGCCGGCTCTGGTCATCCGGTGCATGTTGAGAAAGGTCTCACGCCACTTCGGATTGTGCTCGAAGCACTCGCAGGAAATGGCCAGGTCGGCGGCGTTGTCTGGCAGTGCCACCGTGTCCCCGGACGCGACGATGTCAACACCAGGACCCTGGGTCAGATCGACGCCGGTGTAATGACTGCCCGAAAAGAACGGCCTGATCGTTCCGTTGACGTCTGCCGACCCGATCTCCACCACCGAGAGTCCAGACCAGTCCGATGCCATGTGCCGCGCGGCCATGGCAACGAATTGCAGCTGTTGGAAGTGGGCCATGAAGTGTGAAGAGTGCGCGTCGGATTCGCGCCTCGGCTGACGCCAAGGCTAGCACGGTTGCGCGATATCATGCTCCCGCGGTGGCGCCTCCGGTACTCATGACCTTCTCAGCGACCGAACAACGCGTGCTGGGAGCCCTGACGTCTGTGGCGGTGCTGATCAGGGTCTTCGCCGCCTGGCAATTCAGCTGGTACAACACCGACACGCTGGCCTATTTCGATATGGCGTCGGCCATTTCGAACGGGCAGCCGATGGCGTATCTCCCCAACGGATATCCGCTGGTGATCGTGGCGGTGCGCGCCGTGGTCGGCGAGGCCGCCGCGCCTGCGGCGCTCGTCGGGCTCAACGTGATGCTCGGCGCGCTCGCGGTGCCGCTCGTAGCCTTCATCGGCGCCCGCACGGTGTCGGTGCGGGCAGGCCTGGCCGCCGCGGCGCTGCTGGCGATCTGGCCCAACCAAATCAACTACACGCGGCAGATCCTCACGGAAGCGCCGGCGACCGCGATGCTCGTTTCGGCGGTCGTCGCGTTGCTGGCGCGTCGGGAAATGACGGCCGGGGCGCTGGCCTACGCCGCCGTGCTCTTGCGGACGACGCTGGTGCCGGCGGCCGGCCTGTTTGCGATCTGGACGTGGCGCGTGCAGGGGCGCGCCGCGGCCGCGCAATATGCAGTCGGACTCGCGCTGGTGCTCGGCGCCGAGGCGGCGCTGACCGGCGCGGGCATCATCGCGCCACCGGCGAATCTCGGTGGCAACTTCCTGCTGGCGACGCAAATGCCCGAGGATGGCGGCCGGGACTTTGCGCTGACGCAGTTCACCGACGCAGACCGCGCGAACCCTCTCCGCGCCTACGTGACGTTCGCCGCGGAGCAGCCGGTGACGTTCGTCAAGCTTCGCCTGCTCTCGATGTGGGAGATGTGGGGGCCGTGGCCCGACGCGGGCGCGCCGGCGAATCCGCGATCGTTCGCGGCCCGCGCGTCGATCGGTGTTCGCTTCCTGTTGTTCGTTGCCGCGCTCGCCGGTTTGTATGTCCTTCGCACGCGCGACGCCTGGCTGCTGGCCATTCCGCTGCTGTCCGTGACCGCGCTGCACATGGTGTTCTTCTCGATGCCGCGTTTCTCGTTCACCGTGGAGCCGTTTGCGATCGTGCTCGCGACCGCCGCGTTCCTGCCGCGATCACCGCGGCCGGCGGTTTGAGACGACCAGCTCCTCGATGGTGCCGCGTCCCTCCGGATTGGAATTGACCGAGCGGCGCGCCGGAAATCGCCACGCCGCAATGCCCGCCGCTCCGGCCTGCTCGTTGCGCTCGTAGAGCCCGGTCACCACCGGTGCCGTGGAGTTGCTGAGCAGCACGTGCACGCCGCGCTGCGCCAGCGTGATCATGACCTGCTGCAAGGCCTGCTGATCCTTGGCTTCGAACAGCCGTCCGGTGTAGCTGCGGAAATTTGCGGTGCGGCTCAGCGGCGCGTACGGCGGATCAAAGTAGACGAAGTCGCCGGCCTGCGCACGTTGCAGGACGTGGAGGTACGGCGCATGCTCGAGGCGGACGTTGGCTGCCGAGAACATCGCGGCCGCGAATGCGAGGCCGGCGCGATCGACGATCCGCGGCCGGTCGTAGCGCCCGGGTGGCACGTTGAACTCGCCAGACGCGTTGACCCGGAACAGGCCGTTGTAGCCGGTGCGATTGAGATAAATCATCATCGCGGCCATTTCCACGGAGTAGTTGTCGAGATCGGCGCCGCCTTCATACCAGGCCAGGCGCATGGGATTGAAGCGCTCGTCGCGAATCTGCAGGTAGCACGCACGTCCGCGCGCCGCGTGTTCGGCCGCCAGCACTTCGAGGTGCGCCAGGACTTCGTCCTTCGATTGCTGGACGCGCCGATAGCAGCCGATCAGATCCGGATTGGCATCACTGAGGATCGCGCCGTGTCCATTGATCACACCGCTCGCTGCGAGATCGAAGAACACCGCGGCGCTGCCGAGAAACGGCTCGAAATAGGTGCCAACTTTCTCGGGATAGAAGCGGCGCAGCACGGGCAGGAGCTGGCGTTTGCCTCCAACCCACTTGAGAAACGGCCGCGTCAGCACGCGAGCATGGTAACAGGCTGATCAGATTCGATGGGAGAATCGCGCCGCTAGTCGGTGGCCGCTTCCGCCCACCACCATAGGACCAGTGCCATCGTGAGCAGCGCCGCGGCCATCACGAATGTCTGGACCTGCGACACCACGCGGCCGGTCACGTCCGATCCGATCGCGTTCCAGATCGCCTCGAGATCGATCGTGATGCTCAGGAAGCCCAGCGACCACGCGAGGCCCGCCGCGCCGGCGAGGATCACCATGACGCCGGCGGCCATCAACAGGTTGAACCCCAGATCCACGACGCGCTCCGTCCGCCAGTGCTCGTGCACCACTCGGGACATGACCGCGGCGGTGAAGGATGGCGGCGGACTCGCCACGTCGCGCGATGCCAGCATGCTGTTGATCGTCCGTGCCGTCGCAAGGCGCTGGGTGCAACGCGCACACGACGCCAGGTGCGCCGCCGCTGCGTCGCGCGGCCCGGCGTCCAGCGCCAGCGAATCGTCGGCGATCGCCTCGATCAAGGGCTCGAGATCTTCACACGTCATTGAACGAAACTCCGGTTGGCCGCATGTCAGCGGAACTCCGTTTCGAGCAACTGGCGCAGTTGCCGCTTGGCGCGGTGCAGGTGTGTCTTCACCGTGCCCAGTGGCATGTCGAGCGCCTCGGCCAAGTCCTCGTAACGCATGCCTTTCAAGTAGTGCCCGTTAATCAACACCTGGTACTGTACCGGCAGGCGTTCGATCGCCTTCTGCAGGCGGTCCTTCATCACCATGTCGTTGAAGGAGCGATCTTCGGCGCCGGGATCCGTCCGGGGACGATCGTCGGCGTCGTCATCCAACGACGAGGTCGCCAGCTCCGGCCGCTCTTGCGAGAGGGCGTTGATGACGATCCGGTAGATCCAGGTCGACAGCTTCGCGTCGCCGCGGAAGTAGGGCAGGCCCTTGTGAACCTTGAGGAACACGTCCTGCGCCAGCTCCTCGGCCCGGGCGCGATTGGCAATGCTGCGCGAGATCAGGGCAAAGACCAGGCCTTTGTACTGATCCACCAGCTCGCGAAATGCCGTTTCATCGCCCTGCCGGCACCGCTCAACCAGCAAGTGCTCGGAGTTGCTCATTCGCCGTCGGAAACATTAGAGCGGGCGGTCACAGGTTTTGTTTCGCACGCCTGGACTGAAACAATCCCGGTTGGCGTCGAGTCTAATCTTCCCAGTTCGAAAGACTGGAGTAACGATGCAGGCTGAGGAACTGTTCGCGATTGTCTTCATTCTCGGCATGTTTGCCGGTGTGTTCATCATTTATATGGGCTTGCGGCAGCGCTCGCTTCAGCTCGAGATGCAGCATAAGGAGCGGATGGCCATGATTGAGCGTGGCCAGGTCCCGCTCTCCGATCCGGAGCATGCCCATCGCCGCGGCAGCTTCAACGCGGGTTCACGGTCGATGTCGGTCGGCATCGTGGTTGTCGGGCTTGGACTGGCCCTGATGATGCTCATCAGCGTGGCCGGTGAAAACCCGGAAATCGGCATCGGCGTGGGTGGCGCGGTCGCCATCCTGGGCGCTGCCTTTATCGTGCGTAACCTGTTCGTGCCGGCTTCAACCTCTTCGTCGTCAACGCCCCCCGAATAACCCCTTACCTTTTGTGCAAGTTAACCGCATTCCCGTGTCGGTCCGATAAGGCTGCACGGGGGTGCCGAGCCTTGCATCGTCCCCCGACAATTTGGCGCAGGGACTCCCGAGTGATAGACTTAAATGACTCACAAAGTCATATTGAGTCATTCAAATCAGGACTCGATTACGATTTTGTAATGTAATCGACGGGGCGAAGCTGTGGATTCTCGACTTTCGTGGGCGATCCTGATTGCATGCTTGCAGGCAGCGCTCCCTGCTTGCTCGGTGGCTCCACCGCCGGCGCGCCGCGTGGTGCCAAGCTACGACGATTTCACCCGTCGTCTGGTGCGGTTGAGCGCGGATCAGAATGGGGATGGCCGGCACGATCAGTGGACCTATGTCGACGGCAACCGGACGCTGCGTGGCGAGGCGGACACCAACGGCGATGGCAAGGTCGATCGCTGGGAGTACTTCGACCCCGGTGGCGCGCTGAGTATGGTCGGCACCGCGAGCCTCAATGACGGCGTCGAAGATACGTGGACCATCACCTCGCCGGCCGGCGAAACGCACCTTGCGCGTTCGTCGCGCCGCGATCGAGTGATGGACCGCCACGAGTATTACCGGGGCGACACGCTGCTGCGGATCGAGGAAGACAGCAACAGCGACGGGCTAATCGACAAGTGGGATCGCTACGACGGCGCGGTGCTGCGCGAGGTGGCGTTCGACATGACGTTTTCGAAGGGCCGGGCGGATCGCCGAGCGTCGTACGACGCCCAGGGCCGGTTCATCGGGGTTGAAATCGATCCAGAGGGCGATGGCACGTTCGTGGCTGCGCCCGGCGAGCCTGAAAAGCCGCGTAATCCGGGAGCGAAGTAATGCGTGAGTACATCACCGTCCGACTGACAGCCCTGAGCGTCCTTCTCTTTATGGGGGTCTGCGCATTGCCGGCCATCGCCGTCGCGCAATCGTCGGTCGGCGCGGGGCCGCTGACGGGAACCCTGACCGACACGGAACCGACCAGCGGCGTCATCAGTCTCGGTCGCCTGAAAGTGGCACCCGGCCTGACGGTTTCCGAGATCGGCTGGGACGACAACGTCTTCGACGAATCCGAAGAAGAGGTCCCGGAAGAAGACTACGTCGCGGCACTCACGCCCGACCTGTCGGGTTATATGCGGCTGCGGTGGGTGCGATTCTCCGGCTACGGCGGCAGCACCCTCACGTATTACAAGAAGTTCAACAGCGAAAGTTCGGTGGGCTACGCGTGGCGAGGGCGCGCCGATTTCCTGTTCAGCCGCGTCCGTCCCTTCCTGGCCGCGGGCAACACCCAGACGCGCACGAGACCGAACGGCGAGGTGGATATCCGGCCGAATCGTTTCGAAGAGGAATACTCGGGCGGCCTGGCGTTCGACCTGGGCGCCCACTCGCTTTTCTATGCGTCAGGCATCTACAGCGCGAACCAGTTCAAGGACGCTGTGCAGGACGGCATCGATCTGGCGGCCACCCTGGGTCGTGAGTCATACAACGGCCAGTTCGGGATGAAGACCGACATCACGCCGCTGCTGTCGATGCAGGTGTTCGGCAGCTACCAGGAGGACAAGTTCAAGAGCCTGCCGATTCGCAACTCCATCGCCAAGTCGGGCAATGTCATCTTCCGCATTTCGCAGGAAGCGGTCGTCACTGGCATCGTCACCGCGGCCTACCGCGACATTCACTTTGCGGATCCGGGTTTGAAGACCTACCGGGGCTTCCTCGGCAACGTCGCGCTGGCCTATCCATTCGCCGAGATTGGACGATTCACGCTGATTGCCCAGCGCGGCATGGAATACTCGCTCGACAATACCGAGGGGTATTACGTCGAGACGTCTGGGTCGCTTACTTACACCCACCGCCTGTTTGGCCAGGTGGATGCGGCGGCCAAAGTCAGCCGTTCTCTCTTCGACTATTCGGCCCGGCCGACGGAGCCGGCGCATGTCGACACCTATGATTCGGTCGGCGGAAGTCTCGGATATAATCTGCGCAATCGGACTCGTGTCGCAGTGAATTACGAGTATTCGCGCCGACGATCGCCAGCGTTTTCGAGCCGCAATTACCAACGTCGTCGCGTGTTTCTCTCGTGGATCTTCGCGTTCTAATCATGCTGCACACCCTGCTTTCGCTGCTCCTTTCGACGTTCTTTCAAGCGGCTGCGCCGGCGCAGACGCCAAAACCTGTACCCGTCGACGCCAGTCCGCAGGCGGTGGCGGCCCAACAGTCACCCACCACCTATGTCATCGGCACCTCCGACGTGATCACCGTCAAGGTGTTCAACGAAGAGGGCCTGTCCGGCAAATACACGGTCGATACCGACGGCACCATCACCATGCCGTTGATCAGCCGCGTGCCGGTGGCCGACAAGACCACGCGCCAGATCGAAGAGGATCTGACCAAAGCGTTGCAGCCCGAGTGGCTGAAAAACGCGCAGGTCTCGGTCGAGATCGCCGATTACCGCAGCCGTTCGATCTACGTGCTCGGCGAGGTGCGCCAGCCGGGCCGCTACGAGATGAAAGGGCCGATGACGCTGCTTGAAGTCATCGCCAATGCCGGGTCGACCACCGCGTCGGCCAGCAACATGATCGTCGTGCAGCGCTACAAGGACGGCCTTGCCGCCGCCGTGTCGGCACCGGCCAGCACCGGCGATGCACGCTGGGCCGAAGTGCAGCGCATCAATCTCGAAGAACTGCGCGAAGGCAAGCTCTCCGCGAACCTGCTGCTGCAGGACAGCGACATGATCATCATTCCTGCCGCCGAGCGTTATTACGTCAGCGGCATGGTCAAGACGCCGGGTTCGTACGTGCTGCGCGCCGGCATGACGGTCCGCCAGGCGATCGCCGAAGCGGGCGGCTTGACCGAGCGCGGTTCGTATCGTCGCCTCAAGGTCATTCGCAAGGACAAGAACGGCCGCGAGGTTGAGACCTCCATCGACTTGTCGGATCCCGTGAAGCCGAACGACGTGATCAAGGTCGCTCAGCGACTGATCTAAGCCGGCTACTGGCGCGGCGGCCTCCGCCGCCGCGCATCCTTCCATTGAAACTGATCATCGAGCCCGGGCGGGCAGCCACGCACTACTGGCGCGACCTGTGGCGTTATCGCGAGTTGATGTCGTTCCTCGCGTGGCGCGATATCTCCGTCCGCTACAAGCAGACGGCCATTGGCATCGCGTGGGCGCTGATCCGTCCGCTGCTGACGCTGGTGGTGTTCGTCGCGTTCCGGCGAATGGCAGGTCTGCAGCAGGGCGCGTTCCCCGACGTCATCCTGGTCCTTGCGGCGGTGTTGCCCTGGCAATTCTTCTCGACCGCGCTCACCGAGTCCTCGTCGAGCCTGATCGGCAACACCGGGCTGATCTCGAAGGTCTACTTTCCGAGGCTGATCATCCCGATTGCCGCCATCGCGGCGGCATTCGTCGACTTCCTCGTCACGCTGACATTTCTTGCCGCGACCATGGCGTGGTACGGCGTGATGCCGGACGCCCGCGTGCTGGCGCTGCCGCTGTTCGCCGCGTTGGCGGCGCTGCTGTCGCTCGGGCTCGGTCTGTTGATGGCCGCCTTGACCGTCACCTACCGCGACTTCCGCTACATCGTGCCGTTCATGATGCAGCTGGGGCTTTTCGTCTCCCCAGTCGCATTCGCCTCATCACAGGTTCCCGCTGCGTGGCGGAGCGTATACGCACTGAACCCGCTGGCCGGCATCATCGATGGCTTCCGATGGTCGCTGTTGGGCGGACAGACGCCGCTCGAGCCGATGCTGCTCGCCACGTCCATTGGTTTTACGGTGGCTGCGCTTGCCGTCGGGACGTGGTATTTCCGCCGCACCGAGCGCGGCTTTGCGGATGCGATCTGACGGATGAGTGACGCGATGCTGGCGGTGGAACGCGTTGGCAAGATGTTCCGGCTCCGCCATCGACAGGGCGCCGAGCGATACCAGACGCTTCGCGACGCGATCGCTTCGGGAGCGATGGCGCCGGTCCGCTGGTTCACGGGCGCCCGCGGGCGGGCCACGACCGTAGACGACTTCTGGGCGCTGCGCGACGTGTCGTTCAACATCGCGCAAGGAGAGGTCGTCGGTGTGATCGGCCGCAACGGCGCAGGCAAGAGTACGCTGCTGAAGATCCTGAGCCGCATCACCGACCCCACGACCGGGCGCATCGTCTTGAACGGCCGTGTCGCGAGCCTGCTCGAAGTCGGGACCGGTTTTCACCCCGAGCTGTCCGGCCGGGAGAATGTCTTCCTTAACGCCGCGATCCTCGGTATGTCGCGCGCGGAGACCGCCCGCAAGTTCGACGAGATTGTCGCCTTCGCCGAGGTCGAGCAGTTCCTGGACACGCCGGTGAAGCGCTACTCGTCCGGCATGTATGTCCGTCTCGCCTTTGCCGTTGCCGCACACCTGGAGCCTGAAATCCTGATCGTCGATGAAGTGCTGGCCGTTGGCGACGCGGATTTTCAAAAGCGCTGTCTTGGCAAAATGCACGAAGTCAGCCGCGGCGGCCGCACGGTGTTGTTCGTCAGCCACAACATGGCGGCGATCCAGGCGCTGTGCAGCCGCGCGATCTGGCTCCAGAACGGCACCGTTGCTGCGGACGGTCCGGTTGGTGCCAGCGTCCGAAGCTACCTGTCGTCGTCGGCCAACGCGCCGCGCGCCGGATCGGGTCCGTTGCGGATCACGCCGTCGCTCGACCTGCCGCGATTCGAACTGTCGCCGAACCCGGTCACCAGCGGTGACCCTGTCGATTTCGACATCGAACTGACGGCGCGCGAGGCGACGAAGATCAGCGAGTTCGCGTTGTTGGTGTACTCGCAGCTGGAAGTCCGGCTCGCGATCGTCGACTTGAGGTCCGTGGGCCTTCCCATCGCCATGGCCGCGGGCGAAACCAGGCGCCTGCATGGCTGGATCAAGTCGCTGCCGCTCGTTGAGGGCGAATACCTGGTCGGGTTCGGGATCAAGACGAACGATCACTTCGGCGACCAGCTCGGATTGTTTACGCTGACGGTCGGCGCCCGCCCGGCCCTTCCCGGCGTGGTGCCTTACGCGGCGGAGTATCGCGGCGTCGTCGACCTGGAATTCGGGATGCACGCCAGATGAGCGCACCGAAGCTGGCGATCTGCATCCCGGCGTACAACCAGCCTGAGTTCCTGCGCGAAGCGCTGACCAGCCTCTGCGATCAAGGCCTGGCGCAGGGAGATTACGTGGTGGCTATCGCAGACGATGCGTCACCGACGCCGTTGGCGCCGGTGGTGGAGGCCTTCCGCACGCGGCTGCCGATCGTGTATCACCGCCACGCACAGAACGTCGGCCACCTTGCAAACTGGGACGCGGCCTGGCGGCTCACGGCGGCGCCATTCATCTCGTTCCTTGCACATGACGATGTGGTGTCGCCGGGTCACTTCGGCCGCGCGCTGGCCGCCATCGAGCGGGACGCGTCGACGGTGCTGGTCTCGTCGTTGATCATCTGCCAGAGCCACCCTGGCGCCATGAATACGCATCCGCACGGGCGGCTGCTGCGCGGCTCGTCGAAGACATCGTTCACGCAGCCGTACCAGTGGGACCGGGCCGAGTGGATGGCGCTGGCATTGGTGACAACACCAAACTCGGTCATCGGCTCGATCTTTCGTGCCGACGCGTTTCGCAAGTGCCGGGACTGGACCGCGTATCCGATCTGGCATGACCGGTTGATGCTTGGCGAAATGGGTCTGCATGGCGGCGTGGTCACGCTGCCGTGGATCGCGGGCCACTATCGCACCGGCGACTGGCAGTTGAGCAGCCAGTTGTGGCAACCCGACATGAGCGAATTCAGGCGGGCGACGGAAGCGGTGCTCGGCTGGTGTGTCGCGCACAACATTGACGTGGTCGGCTTCTGGATCGATCACGTGTGCGCGGCGTCGGATCGCGACCAGATCCTGTACCTGCAGATGCTGCGCGGTGCGGTCAGCGCCGATCTGTTCACGGACATCCGGCGCCAGTGCGAGGCCCGCCTCCACAAACGCCTGAATCTCAGCCGGCTCGAGCGGCTTGGCATTCCGGCGCCGATCGCGGAGTTGCTGCGCCGCGTTGACCGGGGCTTGATGCGCCGTCGCAGCTGAAATTCGTTTTCGCTTGTTCCCGTAAGTCGACCGTCCTCAGAGAGAACCGACCATGCCAAAACAGAGAATCCTCGTCACCGGCGGCGTTGGCGCCGTCGGCACCTACCTTGTCCGTGAGCTGCGATCGCGCGGCCACGATGTGTTTGTGGCCGATCACAAGCACACGCGCGAGCAGAACTACGCGCGCTGCGACGTCGGCGAGTTCCGGCAGGTCGAGCGGTTGTGGACGGGTGGCGGCTGGGAGCAGGGCAGCCTCTCGAAAGGTCACAAGTTCGACGTCGTTTATCACCTGGCGGCGGAGTTTGGCCGCTGGAACGGAGAGGACTACTACGAGAACGTGTGGCGCACCAACGCGGTCGGCACCAAGAACATCCTGCGCATGCAGGAACGTGAAGGCTTCAAGGCCGTCTACTTCTCGTCATCCGAGGTCTACGGTGACTACGACGGCGTGATGTCCGAGGATGTGCTCGACAAGGTCGAGATCAAGCAGATGAACGACTACGCGATGTCGAAGTGGGTCAACGAAATGCAGATCCTCAATTCGGCCACGCAGTACAAGACCAAGTCCGTTCGCGTGCGCTTGTTCAATACCTATGGCCCTGGCGAGTACTACAGTCCGTATCGCTCGGTGATCTGCCTGTTCTGCTACCGCATCCTGCACGACATTCCGATTCATGTGCACACCGGCTACCGCCGCACCAGTACGTTCATTACCGACATGGCGCGCACGCTGTCGAATATCAGCGACAAGTTCAAGCCGGGCCAGGTCTACAACATCGGCGGCGAGGACTTCCACACCATCGAGGAGTGCGCCGAGATCGTCCTGCGCCTGACGGGCAAGGAGAAGCAGCGCAAGAAGCTCGTCAAGTTCATCGGCGACGAGATGTTGACGACCCGCGTGAAGAAGGTCGACTGTTCCAAGGCCCGCCGTGAGCTCGGCCACAAGACGACGGTGACGCTGGAAGACGGCATCGGCCAGACGCTCGACTGGATGCGCGACGTGTATCGCGTCAAGTAGTGCCGCCACGCCTTCTGTATCTCGGTGACGTGCCGGTGGAGTCGAGCTATCACGGCTCGACGCTGTTGTACCGGCTGTTGCAGCGGCATCCCGCCGATCGCCTGAAGATCATTGAAGGCAACCTGTTTCCGCCCCGGACCGACCGTCGGCTGAGCGGTGTGTCGCACGTGACCCTTCACGTGGGACACACCCGGCTGCTCAACACGCGCTTCCATGACTGGTACTCGCGCTGGCTGTTTGCCGGGGCCAGACGCCGCGCCGCAAGGGCGGCGTCGCTGGTTGGCACTTTCACGCCCGACGCCGTCCTGACAGTGGCTCATGGCTACTCCTGGATGACGGCCGCGCAATATGCGGCTGATGCCGGCCTGCCGCTTCACCTGATCGTGCACGACGACTGGCCGCGCGTGGTCGATGCGTCGATGCGTACTGCTGTCGATCGCGAGTTCGGACACGTCTATCGCCAGGCACGGGCCAGATTTTGCACGTCACCATACATGGTCGAGGACTACGAGCGCCGCTACGGTGCCCGCGGCACGGTGCTGCTGCCGTATCGATCCGCCGACGCGCCGGTCTTCGCGGGCGTTGCTGAACGTGCCCAGCGTGATGGGCAGCGGCTGGTGTTTGCGTTTGCGGGTTCGATCAATTCACCGGGCTATGCGGCGCTGCTCAAGACCCTGGCACACGCCATCGCGCCCGAGGGGCACGAGCTGCTGATCTTTGGCCCGGTGACGCAGCCGCAGGCGGCCGCGGCGGGGTTCGACCTGCCCAACGTGCGGCTGGGCGGGCTGCTGAAGGCCGACGAACTGCTGCTGCGCCTTCGCGCCGAGGCCGACGTGTTGTTTGCGCCGATGTCGTTTGCCCGCGAAGACGCGGACAACATGCGCATGGGATTTCCGAGCAAGCTGCCCGACTATACGGCAGTGGGATTGCCGTTGCTGATTGCGGGACCTGCGGACTGTTCCGCGGTGCGTTGGGCAACGGCCAATGCCGGTGTCGCTGAAGTGGTGGCGACCGACGATCGTGCGGAGGTGGCTCGCGCCATCCGCCGGCTCACGAGCGATCACGCGCATCGCAGGGCGCTGGCCGCGTGCGCGCAGGAGGTCGGGGCCCGCGACTTTTCAGCCGCGAGTGCGTATGCGACCTTTTCGGCTGCAACGATGACCGCATGAGCCGCCCGCCGCTGTCGCTCCGAGACCGGGTGTTGCTGGGGGCCGTGGGCGCGCTGCCGCGATCCGTTGCCCGGCACCTGATGTTCCTGATGAACACGCGGCCCGAGCTTGCGGACTCGCTGGGGTATCACGTCCGGCCGATTCACTACTACGAGCCGCTGCCGGACTTTCAGAACATCAGTGCTGCCGCGGCCACCACCGCCCGCGTGTCGAGCGCCATCGATTTCGACCTCGACGGCCAGCGGCGACTGGTTCGGCGGCTCGGGGATTCGTACCGGACCGAGCTCGAAGCAATCGCGCAGGCCAACGCGTTCGACTTCACCAACGAGTATTTCGCAGGCTTCGATGCGGCGATGTACTTCGCCTTGATCAGGGATCTGCGCCCGGCCCGGGTGATCGAGATCGGCTCGGGCATGTCGACACGCATCGCGGCGCACGCATTGGAGCGCAATCGGTCGGACGGACATCAGGGCGAGTTGATCTGCATCGAGCCGTATCCGCAGCCTCGCCTGACCAGGGACATGCCGTTGGTCACGCTGATCACCGAGCCGGTCGAGCGCGTGCCGCTGTCCACTTTTGATGCACTGCAGGCCAACGACATCCTGTTCATCGATTCAAGTCACGCGGTCAGGTTTGGCGGCGATGTGTGCCGCGAGTTCCTCGAAATCCTGCCGCGCCTGAAGCCCGGCGTCTGGATACACGTGCACGACATCTTTTTCCCGCACGACTACCCGGCAGGGTGGCTGATGGAGAAGCGCCTCGCGTTCAACGAGCAGTACCTGCTCGAGGCGTTCCTGGCCTTCAATCACGCATTCTCGGTGCGGGCGGTGAACTACTGGCTGGGCCTCGAATTCCGGGACGATGCGGAGACACTGGCGCCGCCGGCCGTGTGGCCGCGCGGCCCGCTGGGCTGCGGCAGCTTCTGGATGCAGCGGGTGGCGTGACGCACACCATCAGCGCCATCGTGCCGACCATCGGCCGCGTCGACTCGCTGGCAGCGTTGTTCGACGCCCTTGCCGCGCAGACCCGCCGCCCTGACGAAGTCATCGTGGCAGACGGCAGTGACGGCGACGCCATCCGGACGCTGGCCGGCGACAGCCGCTGGCGCGATCGTCAGCTTGACGTGCATTACCTGCGCGTCCATCCGCCCAACGCAGTGCGCCAGCGCAAGGCGGCGATTGCCGGGTCGCGCGGTTCGCTGTTGTTGATGCTCGATGATGACGTTGTGCCCGAACCGGGATGCGTGGCGGCCATGGTTGACTGCCTCGAGTCAGAGCACGCCGTCGCCGTGGGTGCCGACTTCTCGAATCACGACTGGCCGCCGCCGACCACCTTGTGGCGGTGGTATCTCCGCGCCTGGCACGGCGTGTCGAACGGCGAGTGGCAGGGCAGGGTGATTGGTCCGCTGCTTCGCTTTGGCTACGATCCGGTGCCCGCGCGCCCGGTTCCGATGGAGTGGCTTGGGGCCGGTCATACGCTCGTCCGGCGCGACGCATACGAGAGTGCCGGCGGTTTCTCGGACTTCTTCCTCCACCGTTCGACCGTTAACGAAGACGTTGATCTCGGGTTGAAACTGGGTCGTGTCGGCCGTCTCGTGTTGTGTCCCGCCGCGCGCATGGCTCACCTGCATGCGCCGACGGGCCGCGCCTCGGTCCGCATGGTCGCGGAAGACGACCTCTACAACCGCTACTGCATCCTCCGCCACACGCTGCAGCGCTCGCGGGCGGTGGCCGCGGCGCTGGCCGTCACCTACTTTGTGATCGAAACCGTGAGCGGGCTGTTTGCGGGCCTGCGTCACTTCCGGTCAAATGGATTCGGCAGCCGGCTGGCCGGACGCCTGCGCGCCCTGATTCGGATCGCCGCGTCGTGAGCCTGTCGCATTGGATCCGTGTCGTCAGTCATCATCCACGCCCGTTGCGGTTGATCGCGGCCCGCGCGCTTCAGCTGAGCGGGTTGTCGCCGCTCTTCACGATCAGGCTCGACGGTTACGATCTTCGCTTCTATCCCACCAACACCTCAGCAAACCTGTGGATCAATCCCCACAGCCGCTTTCACGACCTGTCGCTGTTTCGGGACTACTGCCGCCCTGGCGACACGGTGGTCGACGTTGGCGCGAACATCGGCGAAGTGTCGATCGTGTTGAGCCAGGGCGTCGGCAGTGCCGGTCGAGTGATTGCCTTTGAGCCGCATCCGCGCATCTTCACGTTCCTCACCGGCAATCTCGCACTGAACAAGTGCGCCAACGTGACGCCGAAGAACCTGGCGCTGGGGAGTGAGCCGGGAGTCGTGCGCATGTCCGACGACAAGCGCGACGATATGAACCGTGTGACCACGTCGGGCGCCATCGAGGTGACGTGTTCGACGCTCGATGCCGAGTTGCCGGGCGGAGCCATTGCGTTTCTGAAGGTGGACGTCGAAGGCTTCGAGCTGAGCGTGCTGCGGGGGGCTCGCGACGTCCTGCGCCGCACCGCGTGCGTGAACTGCGAGTTGATCGACGAGCATTGCCGGCGCAACGGACACGGCATGGGTGACGTGATCGCGCTGCTGCGCGACGCCGGCTTCGAGACGTTCATTGCCGGTGACGGCCGTGCACTGCGCCGCGTTGATGCCACGTTCTCGGTCGCCGGCGCACACGAGCTGATCGCCGTCAGGGACACATCCGACTTTGCGCGACGAACCGGATGGACGGTCCCATGACCGCCGCGCCGGTGACGGCGATCGTCACCGCTTTCCAGCGCCGTGATGCAACGGCGCACACGCTGAAGACGATCGAAGCGTGCGTGCCGCCGCCGGCCGAAGTGATCGTGCACGTGGATGGTGGGGGCTCCGTGCTGGCCGACATGGTGCGGGAGCAGCATCCGCGGGTGAAGATCCTGGTCAGCCAGGAACACGTCGGCCCTGGCGGCGCGAGAAACCTGATGGTGGCGGCGGCAACCCAGCCGTTCATCGCCAGCTTCGATGACGATTCGTACCCGATGGACGCGGATTTCTTTCAGCGCGTTTCGGATCTGTTTGCCGGCTCTCCTGATGCGTGGGTGCTCGCCGGCCGCGTGTTTCACGTGCACCAGGTGATCGAACCGCCTCGGGCGGAAGGCGAGTGGGCCGCGGATTTCAGCGGCGGCGGCTGCGCGTATCGGCGGGAGCGCTACCTCGAAGTTGGCGGCTACGTGCCCCTCACCGAGGCCTACAACATGGAGGAAGTGGACTTTGCGCTGCGCCTTCACGCCAGGGGTGGGAAGGTCCTGGGCACGCCGTGGCTGCGGGTCTTCCACGACACCGATCTTGCGCGGCACAGTGATCCGGACGTCACCGCGGCCAGTATCGCCAACCTCGCGCTGCTCGCCTTTCTTCGTTATCCGGTACTCCTGTGGACGATTGGCGTGGGCCAATGCCTCAATCGTATTCAATGGCTGATTCGGAACGGACGTCAGCGGGGCGTTATCGCCGGCCTGGCATTGATTCCTGCGCGGCTCTGGCGGCATCGTGGCCATCGGAACCCGCTGCCGGCGTCCGTGGTCCGCTCCTATCTTGCATTGCGGCGTCGACCCGTTCCCGCGCCGATCGATCCGGCAATTTCCAGTGCCCACGGATAACACGACGGCACAGTGGGTCTGCTGCCAGCTTGGCGCGCGCGAACACTACGCGGTGCCGCGAGCGTTGCATCGACAGGGTCGGCTGGCGCGGCTCATTACCGACGCGTGGATGCCACCCGGTTCGCCGTTGCACGCGCTACCCGGCGGCCGAGCCAGGCGTCTCCGCGAGCGGTTTCACCCGGAGCTCGAGGGCAGGACGACCGGCCTGACGATGTCGTTGATCTCGCACGAGCTGCTGTGGAGCGCGAAGGGCCTGCGTGGGTGGGACTTGTTCATGGCGCGAAACGAGTGGTTTCAGGTGCGCGCCGCCTCCGCACTGGCCGCCATAGCAGGCCGCCCCATCGTGTTCGCGCACAGCTATGCCGCGCTCGAGGTGTTCAGGAATGCGAAGCGGCGAGGCTGCCGGTGTGTGCTCGGGCAGATCGATCCTGGGGAACGTCACTTCGCCATCGTGAATGAGACGGCTCGACAGGCGCCGGAGTACGGCGCCCCGCCGCAAGCGCCACCGGCGGCCTATCTCGAACACTGGCGCGAAGAATGCGAATTGGCCGATCACATCATCGTGAATTCGGAATGGTCGCGCCGCTGTCTTGAAGAGGCCCGCGTGTCTGCAGGCAAACTGTCGATCGCACCGCTCGCGTACGAGACCGATGGCGACGATGCGGCGCCGCATGAATATCCGGAACGGTTTGCCGCCGGCCGTCCCCTCAGGCTGCTGTTCGTGGGACAAGTGACGGTGGCGAAAGGCATCAAGCCGCTGCTCGAAGCGATGGCGCTGCTGGCCGATTCGCCAGTCACGCTCACGGTGGTCGGTGAACGATCCGCCGCGATTCCCGCGCCGTTTGCATCGGACGCCAGGATTCAGTGGCTTGGCGCGGTATCGCGGAGCGACGTAATGGCGCACTACCGTAGCGCTGACGTGCTCATCTTCCCGTCACACTCCGACGGGTTTGGAATGGCGCAGATCGAAGCGCAGGGGTGGCGCCTGCCAATCATCGCTTCGCCGTCGAGCGGACGGGTGGTCTCGGATGGCGTCAACGGCATCGTGCTCACGGAAGTGACGGCCGAGTCGATTGCGAATGCGGTGCGGCGACTGCTGCAGGCCCCGGAACTGCTCGCGGCTTATTCGCGCGCCTCCGGCGTTCAGCGGGAGCAGGGCCTTGACGCGCTCGGCAGAGCGCTCGTCTCCATCGAAGCCGC
This sequence comes from uncultured Acidobacterium sp., assembly GCA_964628295.1. Lineage (GTDB taxonomy): Bacteria > Acidobacteriota > Vicinamibacteria > Vicinamibacterales > UBA2999 > 12-FULL-67-14b. The sequence continues at coordinate 75,748 of CAZVLS010000007.1, read as the reverse complement.
ATGACGCCGCTTGATCCCTGGTTTGTGAAGAACCTCGCGTGCCCGGTCGACCATCGGTCGCTCTCGGAAGTAGCGGGTGGCCTGGTGTGCGCCAGCGGACACCACTATCCCGTAGTCGATGGCGTGCCGGTGATGCTGCGGACCGACGTGCCGTCGACGATCGTGCTGGCTGACGCCTCGCTGCAACGGGCGAAAGGCGCCGGCATTGATCAGCGCGCGCCGGACCTCTATCTCGAATCGCTCGGCATCAGCGAAGACGAGAAACGAGGCGTCCTCGAACTGTTGTCGAGGGGCAGCCGGATCGACCCGGTCGTGGCCTACCTGGTCGCGGCCACAAACGGGTTGATGTACAAGCACCTGATCGGCAATTTGAGCGAATACCCGATCCCTGAGCTGACGCTGCCCGACGGGCGGGGCAGGCGGTTGGTGGATGTCGGCTGCAGTTGGGGGCGCTGGTCGATTGCGGCCAGCCGTCGCGGCTACGAGGTCCTCGGCATCGATCCGTCGCTCGGTGCCGTGATGGCGGCTCGCCGCGTGGCCCGGCAATCAGGTGCTCCGATCCGTTATGTCGTCGCGGACGCGCGCTACTTGCCGTTACCCGCCGACACCGTGGACGTCACCTACTCCTACAGCGTGCTGCAGCATTTTTCGTACGACGATGCGGCGCTGGCGATTGGGGAGATGGGCCGGGTTCTGAAGCCTGGCGGGACGGCGCGCGTGCAGATGCCGACCCGGTTTGGTGTGCGCTGCCTGTATCACCAGGCGCGCAGGGCCTTTCGCACGGCGACGGGCTTTGAAGTGCGCTACTGGTCGCTGGGAGCGCTGGACCGCACCTTCGCGCGGCTTATCGGCCCCGTCCGCTTCGATGTTGATGGATACTTCGGTATCGGCCTGCAGCGCGCGGACGAGCCGTTGATGACGCCGTCGCTGCGCCGCGTGTTACACGCGTCAGAATTCCTGAAGTCGGTGAGCCGCCGCTTCCGGCCGTTGATTGGCGTGGCCGACAGCGTCTTCGTCGAGGCGACGGCTCGCGCATGACCGCAATGAAGCTCCCCGAACTCCCTCACCGTCACCAGGACACGCTGGTGCGCAAGACGCTCCAACGCGCCGAGCTGGTGCGCTATTGGTGGGAGTACCGTGGCCGGCTGCAGACGTTGCTGAAGCATGTTGAAGACGGTCGTGCCGTGCGTCTCGATGCGCGAGAGCGGCAGGACATCAAGCGCTATTGGTCCGGGTTCGGCATCAACTACATCAACCTGGATTGGTATCGCCTCTTCAAGGCGCTGAACGGCGCCGTCGATCCGCGCTTCATTCCTGAAGAGACGTTTCGTACGCGTCTCGAACCGTTCCTCTGCCGCCGCGACGTATCGGCCGCGTACCACGACAAGAACCAGATGGACCGCGTCTTCGCCGATGTGCCGCGCCCGCGCACCGTCCTCCGCAACATCTACGGCGCCTACTTCGACGAGAGCTATCGGCCGATCCGCCGCGAGGCCGTCTCTGCGCACCTCGCCTTGCACAAAGGGTCGCACTTCCTCAAGCCTGCGATCTCCGGGACCGGCAGCGGCAACAACGTGGCCCGGGTGGAGTTCCACGGCGCCAACATCATGATTGGCCGGTCGGCCCTGACGCTGGCCGATATCGAACGCATCTACGTGCAGGACTTCGTGATCCAGGAAGGCGTGACCCAACATGCCTCGCTGGCGGCGTTTCACGCCGGCTCGCTGAACACGCTGCGTGTGGTCACCCGGCGGCTCGATGACAACTTGCGGCTGATTGCCGCGACGTTGAGGATGGGCAACGGCAGCCACGTAGACAACGGTCACGCCGGCGGTCTGCTGTGCGGTGTGTCGATCGATACCGGCGCGCTCACCGGCTTTGCGTGTGACGTCCTGTTCCGCAAGCACGCCAAACATCCGTTGACCGGCACCGCATTCGGCGGCACGGTCGTGTCGTTTCCGCGCGTGCGCGAACTGGCGCTGTCGGTGCATGCCCGTCTGCCGTACTTCGACGTGCTGTCGTGCGACGTCGCGGTGCTCGAGAACGGCACGCCATGCCTGGTGGAGGTCAACACCTTCGGTCAGGGGGTCGAGCCACACCAGTTTCTCAAGGGCGCGCCGCTGTTTGATGCGGATACTGACCGCATCCTCAGCCTGGTCGCGTCACGGGTGCGGTCGGGGTGGAGCCATTAGGCCGATGACCAACACGGCCGTGAAGTGCCACACCCATGCGGCGGCTCGTATCGCGGAATTGGTCAACGCGGAACTGGCCGCCGCGTGCGGACACCTCTCGCCGCGTCACATCGTCATCAAGCCAAACTGGGTCCTGCACGAGACCGACCCGCAGTACCCGATCGCCGCTCTCGTGACCGATGCGCGGGTCGTTGCCGCGACCGTCCGCGCGTCCGCGCAGTTGTTTCCCCAGGCGCGCATCACCGTTGGCGACTGTCCGCTGCAACGGGCGGATTGGCCGCAGCTCTGCGAGCAGTCCGGGCTGGCGCCGTTGATGAAGTCCCTGAACGAGGAGATCGGCAGCCGCCTCGCCTGGCGCGACTTGCGCCGAGATGTGTATACCTATCGGGACGGCAAGCTGGTCCAGATCGATGAAGCGCCACACGGCGATCCCCTGGGCTACGTCGAAGTGAAGCTGGGATCGCACAGCCACCTCGACACGATCTCCGATCGCGCCGACCGGTTTGCAATTCACGATCACGACCGTGAGAAGACGCGCGAGAACCACCGCAAAGGCGATCACCGCTACTTCGTGAGCCGCACGTTCCTCGATGCGGACCTGGTCATCAATGTCCCGAAGTGGAAGACGCACTCGAAGACCGGGCTGACCGGCGCGCTGAAGAACCTCGTGGGCATCAACGGCGACAAGGCCTACTTGCCGCACTTCAGCAAGGGCGCGCCGAAGTGGGGCGGCGACGAGTACTGGGACAGCGGACGCTTCACTTACTGGACGCAGAACACGCTGCGGGAATTCTTTCGAGACACGCGGTGGGCGTATCGGATGGTGCGTCCGCCATGGCTCGCATACAAGGCGCTTCGCACGGCGTTGCTGCAGGGCAGGGAAGGTCCGCCTGCGGACTTCTACGTCGGCGGCGGGAGCTGGTACGGAAACCAGACGATCTGGCGCATGATCTATGACCTCAACATGGTCCTGCAGCGCGTTGATCGTGACGGAGTGCTGCAGCCAACGGCCCAGCGCCACTACTTCTGTATTGTCGACGGGTTGATTTGCGGCGAGGGCGAAGGCCCGCTCTTCCCCCAACCGCGCGTCATGGACTGGCTGGTGTTTGGCACTGATCCGTTCGCCATCGACGCGACGCTCGCGTGGTTCATGGGGTTCGACCCCAACCTGATGCCGATCATCAACGAGCGGTCGCGCTACATGGGAATCGAGTGGGGTCGATTTGAGCTGGAGTCGTTGCCCGTGACTGTCGACACCGTCACGAATACGTTGACCGCACACGCGCTCCGTCACGACTTCCTGCCGCCACGAGGCTGGGAGCGGCACGTCGAACGGGCGGCGGCGGGAGACGACGCGGCGCGCGCATCATGAAGGCCGTCATCTGCTGGTCTGGCATGCAGGGCTACGTGGCGGCCTGCCTGCGGGCATTGAACCAGATGCCCGACATGCAGATGCATGTGTTCCACCTCAACTTCCGCGATCTGCCGTTCCAGGAAGAACTGCTGAGCGGTGTTTCGAACGAGCGGCTGGTTGCCGTCGCCCCCAACGCGGACCTCGCGGCGAAGGTGATCGCCCTCCAGCCAGAGGTGGTGTTCCTGTGCGGGTGGTTCTATCCGCAGTATCGCCAGCTGGCGTTTGATCCCGCGCTGAGTCAGGCGAAGTTCGTGCTGGGCATGGACACGCCGTGGACCGGCTCCTGGCAGCAGCGGGTGAACCAGGTGCGACTGCGGTCCTTCATGCGGCGCATGGAGAAGATCGTGGTGGCCGGCGCCAGGAGCGCCGACTTTGCGAAGCGTCTCGATGCGGCGCCCGGGAAGATCGTGACCGGGTTGTACGGCTTCGACTTCACCTCATTCTGCGAGCGCGGCGGCGCCCAGTTGGACGCGCTGCCGGAATGGCCACGCAAGTTCCTGTTCGCCGGCCGCTATGTTCCCGAGAAGGGGCTGTCGTACTTGATGGACGCCTACCAGCGCTACCGATCCCGCGTGGATGACCCGTGGCCGCTGCATTGCTGCGGTCTCGGACCCGACGCCGGATTGCTCAAGCGGGAAGGCGTCAAGGACCTCGGCTACGTGCAGCCAAGCGGCTTGCCGGAGTTGTTTGCGGAGCACGGTGTGTTCGTGATGCCAAGCCTCGAGGAACCGTGGGGGGTGGCAATTGGCGAAGCGGCCGCCACCGGTCTTCCGCTGGTCTGTTCGGAGGTCTGTGGTGCGGCCTCGGACCTGCTGCGGACGTTCTACAACGGCGTCACGGTGCCGCCCGGCGACGCGGCCGCGCTGGCGAACGCGCTGGAGTGGATGCACAAGAACCACGGCCGGCTCCGCACCTTTGGCCATCGCAGCCGCAACCTGGCGCATCCGTTCTCCGCAGAGGCGTGGGCGGAACGCATTCACTCGTGCTTCACCAGCGTGCTCAACGGCAGGGCATGACCGCACCGCTCGTCTCGTGCCACACCAACGCTTCCGCGCGCATCGGCGTGGTGGTCAGGGAGGAACTGCGCCGCTGGGCCGGGCATCTCTCACCGAAGCAGGTGGTCATCAAGCCGAACTGGGTGATGCACGAGTTCGACGCCGCGTACCCCATTGCGGCGCTGGTCACCGATGCGCGCGTGATCGTCGAGACCGTCCGGGCGACGTTCGAGTTGTTCCCGTCAGTTGAGCGCGTGACGGTTGGCGATTGCCTCGAACAACGCGCCGATTGGCCGCTGTTGTGCGCGCAGTCCGGCCTCGCCGATTGGATCGCGCCTCTCGAAACACAGTTCGCCGGGCGGCTGGCATTCCGCGACCTGCGGAATATCGTATTTCGGCAGGTGGGCGATCAACTCGTTGAAGACCGGGACGCGCCCCACGGTGACCCGGCCGGGTATTGCGAAGTGCAACTCAAGGGCGAGAGCCACCTCGAACCCATCGCCGACCAGGCCGACAAGTTTTCGATCCACGACCACGATACATCCCTCACGCGCGGCGGCCATCGCCGCGGGGACCACCGCTATCTCGTGTGTCAGTCCGTCCTTGATGCGGACCTGATCGTGAACCTTCCGAAGTGGAAAGCGCACTCGAAATCTGGCCTCACCGGCGCGCTCAAGAACCTGGTTGGCATCAACGGTGACAAGTCGTACTTGCCACACTTCCGTCGCGGCTCGCCGAGGTGGGGCGGTGATGAGTACTCCGATGAAGGCCGCTGGCTGTACTGGGTGCAGAACAATCTGTATCAACTCGTTCGTGGCACCGTGGCCTACGACATGCTCCGGCCGGGTTGGAAGGCCGTCAAGCACGTGAACAACGCCTTCAGGAAGCGATCCGCTTCCCAGGGCGCCATGCCGTCGGACTTCTATGTCGTCGGCGGCAGCTGGCACGGCAACCAGACCGTGTGGCGAATGATCTACGACTTGAACCTCGTGCTGCAGCGTTCTGATCGCCAGGGCCGCCTGCAGGCCGAGCCACAGCGTGAGACCGTGACGATCGTCGACGGCGTCGTCAGCGGCGAAGGCGACGGGCCGTTAAAGGCCCGCCGGCGCGATACCAACATGCTGTTCGCCGGGCGCGACCCGTTCGCGATCGACACGACGCTCGCTTGGATGATGGGCTTCGATCCAGGCGCCATCCTGATGCTGTCGAAGCGCGACGAATTCCTCGGTCAGGGCTGGGGGAGCTTCTCGCTCGAGGACTTGACGGTCAGCGTAGACGGCGTGTCGCAGCGGCTGTGCGACTCATCGATCAATTTCAATTTCGCCCCCGCGCCCGGGTGGCTTGGCCATATCGAGCGCGTCAAGGCCGCGCGGCGCGCATGACGACCTTGCTCGCGCGTCGGGCAAGCTTTCATTTCAGGCAGGCTGAGCAGAGGCGGCTCACGCTCGCGCACCAGTCCATCGGTGAACGGACAGCCAATCAACTGATCGCCCTCCGATCGGTATGGGCGGATGCGTCGAGCGACGTGCCGTACTACCGCGGGCTGGTCGAGGCCGGCCGCGCCCCGCGGGTCATTGAATCGTGGAGCGACCTGCAGGGCATGCCGGTGCTGACGCGCCGAATACTCCAGGATCGCGCCGCAGAATTCATCCGCACCTCTCGCGCGCCACAGTCGTTCATGAAGACGGCCGGATCCACCGGCGAGCCGCTGAAGATCGGGATGGATCAGGCCGAGCGCGACCTGATGCGGGTGGTGAAGCTCGCGGAGTGGCAATCGTTCGGCTACACACAATCGTCGCGGCTGTTCCTGATCTGGGGGCACGGACATTTACTTGGCACCGGGTGGCGCGGCCGCCTCAATCACGCCAAGCGCAAGCTGACCGACGCGTTCCTCGGGTACCAGCGCGTTGATGCGTATCGTCTCGATCGCGCCTCGAGCGAAGCGTATGCAGAGGCGCTGATCAGGTTCCGTCCGATCGGCCTGATCAGTTACGCCTCCGTGCTCGATTTGTTTGCGCGCTACACGGCGGGATACCGCGATCGGTTCAGGGCGCTGGGCCTTCGCTTCGTCCTGTCGACCGCGGAGGCGCCGCCTCGCAGCGACACCATCGCGAACCTCGAAGATCTGTTTGGATGCCCCGTCGTGCAGGAGTACGGCGGGGCGGAATTTGGCCAGGTGGCGTTCAAGCGCGGCGCCGGGCCGTTCGAGGTGTACGACGACCTGAACTACGTCGAGTCGATTGCGCCGGAGTCCGGGGATCCCGGGGTTGAGCCGGTGCTGGTGACCAGCCTGCACTCCCGCTACCTGCCGTTGATCCGGTATCGCGTCGGCGATGCGATCAGTGGCGCGCAGCGCCTGTCCAACGGTCACGTGCACACCTTTGACACGATGGCCGGCCGCATCAACGACGTCATCGAAGTGGCGCAAGGCGAGTACGTCCACAGCGTGGCGGTGTTTCACTGTGTCCACCAGGAACCCACCATCCATGGCATCCAGATGATTTTGTCGGATGACGGTATCGAGATCCTCCTGGTGGCGGATGAAGACTCGCGATCGGACGCCGAGGGCCGCATCCGCGGCCGCCTGGCGCAGGTGCACCCGGCGCTTGCGACGGCGGTCTTCCGATACGTCGAGGACCTCGAACCCACGCGCGCCGGCAAGCGCCGCTGGTATGTCGATCGGCGCACCGACCAGTCATGTGTGGCATCGCGGGCATCCTGACCGCTGACGGACACGCCGCGAGTCTCGCCGACCATGCGAGGCGAATGGAGGCGTCGCTGGCGCATCGCGGCCCGGATGGGCGCGGCTCGTGGGCATCGTGCCGCGGATCAGCGGTGTTCGTGCATACGCGACTGGCGATCATCGATCCCTCGCCGGCGGGGCAGCAGCCAATGTCGATCGACAACGGCCGGTTGACCATCACGTTCAACGGCGAGATCTACAACTTCCAAGAGATGCGCCGCGAGCTCGAGGGCCGCGGCATGGTGTTCGAGACGCGCACCGACACCGAGGTCATTCTGCGCGCCTACGACGCGTTCGGAGAGCGATGCGTGGAGCGGCTCCGCGGCATGTTCGCTTTTGCCCTCTGGGATGAGCGTCAGCAACGCGGTCTGCTGGCGCGCGATCGGTTTGGCATCAAGCCGCTCTATTACTCAGTGGATCGCCGGCGCGTAGTGTTTGCCTCCGAGCTTCAGGCGCTGTTCGCGTCCGGCCTGGTGTCGTCGCGGATCGATGGCGACGCGGTCTACGAATACCTTCGAGCGGGTTCAGTCCCCGAACCCATGACCATGCTGGCCGAGGCGCGTTGCCTCGAGGCCGGGCACCTCGCCATCTGGCAAGGTGGTGAGTTCAACATCCAGCAATACTTCGAGCTGTCGTTCGAGCCGGCGATCACGTCCGATGACGCGGTGGCGAGGACGCGCGCTGTGCTGCTCGATTCGGTGCAGCACCACTTTGTCAGCGATGTTCCGGTTGGCGTGTTCTTGAGCGGCGGCGTGGACTCCACGTCGCTGCTGGCCTTGGCGGCCGCCACACCAGGTGTCGAGACCAGGGCCATGACCATGGCGTTGCCGGGGACGGACGGTGACGAGGTGGCGCTCGCACGGCGCACCGCGGACCACTTTGGCGTCAGACACGACGTGTGTGACGTCACGGCGGAGTCGGCCATGCCGTTGTTCGCGCAGTATCTCAAGGCGATGGACCAACCCAGCATCGACGGCATGAACACGCTGGCGGTCTCGACTCTCGCGCAATCCTGCGGAATGAAAGTGATGCTGTCGGGACTGGGCGCCGACGAGTTGTTCGGCGGATATCCATCGGTGCGCGACGTGCCTGCACTTACGGCCTGGAATCGACGACTGGCGTTGACCGGCCCGCTGCGCAGGGCGGCAGGCCGCGCGCTGGCATCGCTGCCCGATCCACGCCATCGCCGGATCGGTGACCTGCTCGATCAACCACCGACCCTCGCATCGTCGTATGAGGCGTACCGGGGAATCTTCACGCACGCCGAAGCGCGCGCGCTCACGCAACACTTCGCCCCGGAATCGACGATGACCGGGCGGCCGGTGGCTGCGGCGGCCGCCGATCCCACCCCGCAGGATGCGGTCTGCCGCCTGGAGATGACGCGCTACATGCGCAACCAGCTGCTGCGCGACGCCGACGTGATGAGCATGTCGCGCGGCGTCGAGGTGCGGCTGCCGTTCCTGGATGCGGCCGTGGTTGAGACCGTGCACGCCATTCCGCAGGAGACTCGCCTCAGCGCCGGGAAGTCCCTGCTGGTGAGGGCGGTGCCGGAGCTGCCGTCGTGGATCGCCTCGCAGCCGAAACGCGGCTTCATGTTTCCGGTGGAACGGTGGCTGAGCGAGGGGTGGCAGGGGGTGTTTGACGGCACGGATTCGCGCACCCCGGTTGAGACGCGCACGTGGTATCGCAAGTGGTGCGTGCACGCATTGGAATCGTGGTTGCGCCGGATGCGGGAATCGCGTCCGGCCTGGCCGTTGCCGGTGGTGGAGATGAGTCGAGGAGTGAATGGCTGAACCGATAGGAGGCAAGTCCGAAGCAGGTATCGGCTTCGCCGCGACGTCTGTGGCGTTGCTGCTGGCGATCTCGATCTTCCCGCCGAACCCGTCCCAGCAGGGCGCACTGGTTGCGCAGGCGCTGGTGCTATCGGCGGGCATCCTGCTCGTGCCCGTGACGCGCGCGGTCCGGCGATCGGAGTCGCTGTTGAACTGCGAGAACCTGGTCGCGTTCGGCTACGTCTTCTGGCTGCTGCTCGACTTGATCCAGGGCGCCTACGACCTCAGCGACACGACCGATCCTGCGATTCGCGATGCCTTCCTCGCCATTGGTGTCTCCGCCGCGTGCATGTGGGCGGGCGTGGCCGGCAAGCCGTGGCCGATCCCCAAGGTGATCCAGGACATCGCGCAGCGCGACATGGACACCAAGACGGTTGGCCGCCTGGTGCCGTTGTGCTTCGTCCTCGGGATGTTCAACTACGCCTACGCCACCGGCTTCGATATACCGGTGATGTTTTCGTATCTGGGCGAGCAGCGGTGGGCGGCGCCGTGGGGACGCGGCCAGCTCGGCGGGTGGGACGCGTTCCTCGACCAGATGCAGTACTTCGGCTACGTGTTGCCCAGCCTGACGGCGCTGCTGATTGCGCGGCGTGGATTCACCGCGCAGGCGTGGTTCTCGATCCTGCTGTCCGGCATCATGATCGCGTTCCTGTCACAGGGCGGCGGCCGCCGGCTCATCGGCGTGACTGTCGGCGCGGCGATTCTCGTATGGATCCAGTCGCAGAAGACGCTCAGTGTCAGGAGACTGACAATGGCGGGCATCGCGGCTCTCGGCCTGCTCGCCGGCATGCAGTTCATGCTCAACATCCGCGCCACCGGCTACGAGGAGTTCGCACTTCGCGGAGGCGAAGCCGAATACGACTACCTGCACGTCGACGACAACTTCCTGCGCCTCTCGCAGGTCATCCAGCTCGTGCCCTCGGAACACCCGCACGTCGGTTTCCAGCAGTTGTGGTTCACCGCCGTGCGGCCGATCCCGCGCGTGTTCTGGCCGGGCAAGCCCCTCGACCCGGGCTTTGACCTGCCGACGATCGTCGGCATGAAGGGCGTAAGCCTGTCGACATCGATTATCGGCGAGTGGTACCTCAGCTTCGGCTGGATCGCCGTGGTGTTCGGGGCCTGGTTGCACGGCCGCCTTGCGAGGACGGCCAACACGCTTAGGGAGACCGCCGAGTTCCGCACCAACCCGATCGTCTACGGGTTGGCGGTGATGGTGCTGGTGTCCGGTATGCGATCGATGCTCGAACTCGTGCTGATGAGTTACGCGCTGGTCGCCTGGTTTGTGGCCATCAAGTTGACACGGCAACGCGCGGTCGGGAGCCAGTGAGACTGCTTCACGTCGTGGCCTCGTACTTACCGGCCACGCGTTACGGTGGAACCATCGTGTCGGTGCACGGGCTGTGCCGCGCGCTGGCGGCACGCGGCCACGACGTGCACGTCTACACGACGAGCGTCGACGGCCAGCACGACTCTGACGTGCCACATGGACAACCCGTGGACGTTGACGGCGTGAAGGTCTGGTACTTCCGGTCGTCGTCATTCCGCCGCATCTACCGGGCGCCTGATCTTGCCGTCGCGCTCGCCCGGAACGTTGCCACGTTCGATGTGGTCCACACCCATGCGATCTTCCTCTGGCCGCTCTGGGTGGCGGCGCGGGCGGCACGGCGAGCCGGTGTGCCGTATGTACTGTCACCGCGAGGGATGCTCGAGCGTGATCTGGTCAACGAGAAGAGTCCGCTGCTGAAGGGCCTGTGGATCGCGGCGATCGAACGTCACAACCTCGAGCGGGCCGCGGCGTTGCACATCACGAGCCGGCGTGAAGCGAACGAAGCCGCCGCGTTCGGGTTCGCGTTGCCACCCATGCGAGAGATTCCCAACGGCGTCGAATTCGAGTCGGCAGCCGGCGCCGATGTCTCGCCCGCCATGCAAGACGTCATCAGCGGCGAACCCTACGTCCTGTTTCTTGGCCGGATCAGCTGGAAGAAGGGCCTCGATCGCCTGATCGCCGCGCTGCCTCAACTTGGCGCCCGCGTCGTGATTGCCGGCAACGACGAGGAGCACTACACGCCAGTCCTGCAGAACATTGCCGATCGACATGGCGTGCGTTCGCGGGTGACCTTTACGGGCCCGGTGCACGGGGCTGACAAGATCGCCTTGCTTCGGCGTGCGCGCTTGCTCGCGCTGCCGTCATATTCCGAGAACTTTGGCAATGTCGTCATCGAAGCCATGGCCGAAGGGTGCCCGGTCGTGGTCTCGACGGCCGTTGGACTGGCCAGTGAGGTCGATGCCACGGGTGCCGGCCTCGTGGTTGAGGGTGATGCGTTATCGCTCGCGTCAGCCATCAATCGCCTGCTTGCTGACCCTGTGATGCGAGAACAGATGGGACAGCGCGGAATGCGCGCCGCACGCGAACGCTACGCCTGGCCGGTGGTGGCCGAGGAAATGGAACGCCTCTACCAGTCGGTGATCCCGGCTGCACGCGCATGAACGACATCACCGGACTCGTGCTGACGCGCAATGAGGCGCCGAACATTGCGCGCACCCTCGGCCAGTTGAGTTGGCTGCCGTCGATCGTGGTGGTTGATAGCGAGAGCACGGACGGCACCCGGGACATCGCATCCACCTTTCCCAACGTTCGTGTCGTCACGCGCCCATTCACGACCCACGCGGAGCAGTGGAACTTCGGGCTGGAGGATGCCGGCATCCAGACGGAATGGGTGCTCGCCCTGGATGCCGACTTCGTGCTGAGCGATGCGCTGGTGCGCGAGATCCAGGCCCTGCAGCCGGATGCCGGCACGGTGGGCTATTGGGCCTCGTTTGAATACTGCATCGACGGCCGTCCACTGCGCGGCGCGGCCTATCCGCCAGTCGCCGTGCTGTATCGCCGTGGCCGCGGTCGCTATGAACAGGACGGCCACACCCAACGAATTCAACTGACCGGGGTCGTGGGGGCTCTCACTGCTCCGATCTACCACGACGATCGCAAGCCGCTGGCGCACTGGATCGCGTCGCAGTCGCGATACATGGCGCTCGAAGCCGAAAAGCTGACCCGTCCAGGGGTGGCGCTCAATCGCATCGATCGCGTTCGCCGCTGGTTCGTGATCGCGCCGCCGGCGATGTTCGTGTATTGCTACGTCGTGCGCGGCGGTGTCTTCGATGGACGGGCCGGGCTCTTCTACGCGCTGCAGCGCGCGGTGGCCGAGGGGATTTTGTCGCTGTATCTGTTGCGGCGCCTGGCCGGGCGCGACTGACTACGCCGAGCTGGCGAGCCGGCCGAACAAGGCGCGCCGCGCCGGCTGATGGCGCAGCAGCGCGAGAATAAAATCGCGATGCCGGTTGAAGCGCGCGGTCTTGCGCACGAGCGGCAGGATGCCATCGGTCAATGCCAGGCTGAACAGCGCGTCGATATCGGCATCGCGCATCCGCTGGGCGACGTAGCGTAGCGCCAGCTGCGCCGTGAATTCCGACTGGAAGCGGGCACGCCAGCGCAGCTCGTATTCCTTCATCGCTCCCGCCGACAGGTCGTTCACGGCCAGCCGCGAGGCCAGCACTTCGGCAGCGATCTCGCCACTGACGACACTGTAGTAGATCCCGCCACCCGTCGTCGGTTTGACCAGGCCGGCCGCATCACCCACCGCCAGTACTCGATCCGCATAGCTGCGCTTCACGCTGCCGAGGGGTAGCATGCGGCGGCGCGGCGCCACGGCATCCGGCAGGCTCACACCCCAACGCTCGCGCACCCGCTCGAGCATCTTCAAAAAATAGGCGCCGGCATCGCCCTCGGCCATGACGCCGATGCGAGCGAAGTTGCCGGAGGCGCGCTTGACGGGCACGGCCCACGCGAAGCCCTTGGGCGCGATCTCCGATCCGAAGTGGATTTCCACATCACCAGGGCGTTCAACAGGGAGTTCGAGCTGCGCCGACTGCAGGAACGTCGAGGGCATGCCGAGGCCGAGCCGTTTCTGGAACGCATAGTTGGCTCCGCACGCCAGCACCGCCGCGCGCGCGCGAACCGGGTCTGAGTTGTCGGCAAACGTGAGCTCGACGCCGCCCGCCACGGGTTCGAGACCGATGACCCGGCGGCCCCGGGTGATCGCGGCGCCGGCGCGAGCGGCGCGGTCCGCCAGCGCGGCATCGAACGCCAGGCGATCGATGACGACGGCTTCAATAGTCGTAGTGGTGTAGTCGAATGAGTGCCCCGCCGGCGCGACGAAGCGCACGGTTTCGAGCGGGTTCAGAACCGACTCTGCCGGCAGGTCGAGCGAGGCGATGACGTCCTCGGCCAGCACGCCGGTGCAGTGCACGGGGGAGCCGAGCTGCTCGTGCTCCTCGAACACGGCAACCGACCACCCGCCCTCCGCCAGGCGGCGTGCTGCTGACAGGCCCCCAGGCCCGCCGCCAATAATCGCCACATCAAGCATGTGCCACTCGATTATAGGCCGTTAGAGCCGTCATTAAATTTTGTTACCGCGATGTTCCCAACGTCCGCGCGCCGTGATCCAGAACGACGTCAGGATCAAGCGCAGGTCCAACCAGAACGATGCCCGTCGCTGGTAGAGCAGGTCGTACTTGAACTTCCCGGTTCTCGGCAGGTCGCGCGGTGCATAGATCTGCGCGATGCCGGTCAGGCCAGGGCGCACGCGATGACGCTGCTCGTAGCCGGGGATGTCCGCAAGCGGGAGATGCCGTCCATCGGCAGTGGTATCGGCCTCGCCTGGCCGTAGCGGTCGCGGCCCGACGATGCTCATGTCGCCGCGGACGATGTTGATCAACTGCGGAAGTTCATCAAAGGCGGTCGCTCGCAGGATGCGGCCCATCCGCGTGACGCGGGGGTCCCCCGCGGTCGCCTGGACGGCGCCGACGCCACGTTCGGCATCGACAATCATCGAGCGGAACTTGAACGCGGTGAAGACGGTGCAGTCCTTGCCGACTCGTTCCTGCGTGAAGAACACGGGGCCGCCATCCTCGAGCTTGATGCCGAGGGCGATCAGCAGCGCCACGGGCGAAAACACGATCAACCCGGTGCCGGCGACCAGGATATCGAACAGCCGCTTCATGCGCCCGCGACCTCCTCGATCACCTGTGCATGCGCGGCCACTTGCTTGTCGCGCGAAAACAACTCGGCGGCCACGCGCGCGCGTTGACCCATGGCCGCCCGTTGATGTGGCTGATCGGCGAGTTGCATGATGGCGGCGGCCAGCGCGGCACCGTCGCTGGGCGGAGTCAGCACGCCGCACTGGTGACGCTCCGTCAGCGCCGCAATTTCCGTGAGCGATTCAACCGCGGCAATGTACGGACGGCCCGCCGCCAGAATGGGATACAGCTTGCTCGGCACGATATACCCGGCCAGGCCCGGCTTCAGCGACACGAGACACACATCGCTCGAAGCATACGTCCAGCGCAGCAGCTCGCGCGGCTGGAAGGGAAGGAAGCGCACACTCGTAAGGCCGCGCGCCTTCACCGTCTCCTCGAGCGCCGCGCGCCGGTTCCCGTCGCCGATGAACTGGAACACGATGTCAGGCCGCGATGCCAGCAGCGCGGCCGCGTCGATGACCACGTCGAGGTTCTGGCCGAGGCCGATGTTGCCGGCGTGGAGCACGACAAACTTGCTGTCGAGTCCATGCTCGCGTGAGAACGCGTTCACCTTGTCGGACGGCACGATGGCCGACGTGTCCGCCCAGTTGTGAATGATCGAGATCTTCGAGCGATCTGCGTCCTTCCCCTCGACCAGGCGGGACGCCATGGTGTCGCCGAGCGCGACGATCCGCGCGGCGCGACGCACGAGCAGGCGATTGACGCGCTCGAGGACCGCGTTGACGAGCGGGCTCTTGAAGTCTTCGAGCAGGCCTGCGACCTGCGGAAAGATGTCCTGGCAATAGAACACCATGCCGTGTCGAGGCCTGGCGGCCAGCGCCGCGAGGCCGATGATCGGCGGATCCGTCAGCGCGACGGTCACATCCTGCGCCGGCAGGCGCAGCGCCGTCCACACCGCAGACACGAAGTAGGTGACGTAGTTGGTGGCGCGACCTGCAAACGAGCGCTGCGACAGCGTGGTGCCACGCGCACGAACGATCCGCACGCCGTTGCGCGTCTCGGTTGAAGCGAGCGCCCCGCTGCCTGACAGCGGATACCCGGTGACGACCGTCACTTCGAGGCCATGCACGTTGACCAGGTCTTCCGCCAGCTCCGTCAGCAGTTGCCCCGTGGCGCCGGTGTCCGGCCAGTATGACCGATTGAAATAGCACACCCGCACGGGCCTGCCTGCCGCCCGGCTCATGAGCGCTTCTGCAACAGATGCGAGCCCATCACCAGCACGTCCATGTCGGTGCGCAGAAAGCAATCCAGCGCCTGTTCGGGACGCTCGACGATCGGCTCGTTTTCGTTGAACGAGGTATTGAGCAACACCGGCACGCCCGTCGCCTGCTTGAACGCGCCGATCAAGGCCCAGTAGCGCGCGTTGCTTTCCTGGCTGACCGACTGCAGCCGTCCGGATCCATCGACGTGCGTGACCGCGGGAATGACATCGCGCTTCTCGGGCCGCACCGGATAGACCTGGATCATGAAGGGGTCGTGCACGGCATCGACGAAGTACTCCTCGATTGATTCGGCCAGGACCGATGGTGCAAACGGGCGGAACCGCTCACGGAACTTGATCTTCTGGTTGATGATGTCGCGCATGTCGCGGCGGCGCGGGTCGGCAAGGATGCTGCGGTTGCCCAGCGCGCGCGCCCCCCACTCCATCCGTCCCTGGAACCAGCCCACGACGTGGCCATCGGCAAGACGCGCCGCTGTCTCTCGACAGAGCGAGGCTTCATCGGGACAGGTCAGCAGCGTGCAGCGATGGTCTTCAACGACCCGCTGATCGCGAATCACCGCCGCGATCTCCTCGTCGTCGTACTCGGTGCCCCAGTACGAGTGCACCATGCGCGGGCTGATGGCGCGATCGCCGCTGTGGTGCCACGCTTCGAGTGCGGCGCCGAGCGCGGTGCCGTTGTCGCCCGCGGCAGGCTGGATGTAGACGTTGGTGAACGGCGTGTTGGCGCGAATCTTTCCGTTGGCCACGCTGTTCATGGCGCAGCCGCCGGCCAGGCAGAGCGACTCCGACGGCACGCGGTCGTGCACGCCGCGCAGCACGTGGAACGCCGCCTCCTCGAACACGCGCTGGACGGAGGCCGCAAGGTTCTCGTGAAGGCTTTCGACCGGTTGATCGGCCTGGCGCGCGGGCCCCAGGAGGTCAACCAGGCGATCGGTATAGACATCCGGCACGACGGGTTCACCCGAATCCCAGTTCATCGTGATCTCGCCGGACCAATGGCGGAAGTATTCGAGGTTCAGGCGGAAGCCGCCGCCTGCGTCAAGCGTCAGCAACTGGCGGATCTTGTCGACGTGGGCCGGTGAGCCGTACGGGGCGAGACCCATCACCTTGTATTCGTCGCCGAACTTCTTGAAGCCGAGGTACTGTGTGATCGCGAGATACAGCATCCCAAGCGAATGCGGAAAGAACACGCGATCCAGCACGCGCATGCGCCCGCGCCGGCCCTCGGCGATCGACACGCTGACGAAATCGCCGAAGCCGTCGATGGCGCAGCACGCCGCGTCCTGCATCCCGCTCGTATAGAACGCGCTGGCCAGGTGTGCAGGGTGGTGCTCGATGAACCGTGCCCGATGTTCGATGTCGGCGAGCGGAAGACCAAAGGTCTCAGCGATGACCGACGGGATGCGTCCGCTCTTGCCGGCGGTATTGCGATACTGGCCCACCAGCGATGCGCCGGGCCGGTGCGTCAACGCGAACCGCGCTTTCTGCAGCAGATGCACGCGCTTGCCGCGCGCAATCGCCCACAGATCCACGTCGGCCGGCGCCGCCCCCGCCATCGCCAGCCCGCGCGCGATGGCTTTGGCGGGAAATCCCGCGACGTGCTTGGTGCGTGCGAATCGCTCCTCTTCGAGCGCGGCGATCAACTGGCCATCGCGCAGCACCGCTGCGGCGACGTCGCCGTGGTAGGCATTGAGTCCGACAATTAACATCGCTAGCGGGCCATCCTCACGGGCAACGGCGGCGGAGTCAGGTCAGGCGGCGTCTGGGGCATGACGGCCGCGCGCGCCGCACCCGGCTCACGTTGATACAGCAGCAACCCCGCCAGCATGCCGGCGAGCACGGCGTTGGCGGGCATCAGGAGCGCCACTTCCCAAATGCTCTGGACCGCGAGTCCGGCCAGGCCGGCCGCGGCGCCAATTCGGACCCAGAACATTTCCCCTTTATCGGCTCGAACGGCCCGCCAGCCCAGCGTTGCGGTGGAGAAGAAGGCCCAGATCGCCGGCAGACCCAGCAGGAGTCCGCCCTCGGCGGCGATCTGCACGTAGTGCGAATGCGCGTTGTTGAAGTGCGCCCAGTTCTGCATCGCACCAACCCAGACGCGCGTCTGTTGATACACGGTCATGGCGTTCGAATACGTGCCTGCCCCTGTGCCGGTCAGCCAGAAGTCGCGGGCGATGGGCAGGGATTCGCGCCAGATGGTGAGGCGGTCGAATTCGCCGGAGCCGCTGAAGCTCTGTTCGAGCCGTGACGCCCAACTGTCGACGTCCACGAACAGCACGATCAGCACGATGATGGTGCCGGCAAAACCAAGCACAGCCGGCACGTTCGTCCGCTCGACCTGCAGGCGTGGCTTCCCCAGCAGCCAGCCCGTCAGCGCGGCGGCGCCGAGTCCGGCCAGCGCGGAGCGCGACAGCGTCAGCAGCAGCACGCCGATCATGAAGACGGCGGCGATGGCCGTGAAGATGGCGCCCGAGCTCAGGATCTGGCCGATCGACTCACGCCAGCGGCCCCGTCGCGTCGGGTGAATGCGCATGCGCGCGATGCAGTAACCGGCCACCGGCGCCGCGACCATCAGCAACCACGCGGCGAAGTGGTTGCGGTTGATAAAGGCGCCAAACGGGCTGGCGCTGCGGGCTTCTGAAATCAGCACGAAGAGGGCCGCTCGTGGCGCGATCGCTTTCTGAACAACCGCCATGGCCGCCGCGAGTGCGCCGAGAAACGCCAGCGCCTTGCAGAACAATCGTGTTCCGCCGCCGGCGTTGAAGACCGCACGGGCGCTCCAGAAGCTCAGCACGCCAAGCACAACGGTGCCGAGCGATAACAGCGTCGCATCCGGATTCACGGACAGGGTCACATAGGCGGGAGGCGGTGTGCCGAGCGGCGCAAAGCGGACCGCCTCCCGAATGTCGGCGGAGTGTGGGGAGACGGCGGCCACCAGGCCCGCGGGCAGCGGCACCAGTTGTACGGCGACACCGATCACGAGCATGATCAGCGCCAGGTCGAGCCTGCGCGTCTGGCGATGAAAGGCGAACGTTGCGGCAGGGGAGGCGAGGGCGGTTAGCGACGCGACGACCAGCAGCGCGCCTAACGCCCACGACGTCACGCCTGCAAACAGCAGGTATGACGTCGCGAAGAGGAGGATGAGCAGCGCCCGCTGCACGGTTTAGGCCGCCGGAGATTCAGCGTAGTAGTTCTTGTACTGGTGGCCGTAGTAGCGCGAGTAGTAGTACTTGTTGCGGCCGAAGTTCACCTTGTTCAGCACCGCCAGCACCTGGCGCGGATTGCTGCCCAGCAGCGTTTCAACCGCGCGTTCGGCGAGGCGCCAACGCGTCATCTCGGCGCCGATCACGAAGGTCACTGCGCCAACGAGTGGCGCGAGAATCACCGCGTCGGTCACGGCCAGCACCGGCGGCGTGTCGATAATGATCCAGTCGAACGGACCGGTCTCGAGGCCCGTGAGGAGCGCGCGCATGCGATCCGACGCCAGCAATTCGGACGGGTTCGCCGGCGTGCGGCCGGCGGTGATCGTCAACAGGTTCGGGTCGTGCGTGCGCTGCACGACTTCGCGCATCCTTGCCTGGCCGGCCAGCAGCTGCGACAGGCCGCGATCGTTGGTCATGCGCAGCGCCTTGTGCACGCTGGGACGGCGCATATCGGCGTCGATCAGCAGCACGCGCGCGCCGCCCACGGCCAGTGCCATCGCGATGTTCACCGCGGTGGTCGTCTTGCCTTCGAGCGGCTGCGAGCTGGCGACGGCGACGACGCGCGCCGACGTGCCCGGCAGCTGCGCGGCAAGCGCCGTGCGGATCGAGCGATACGCTTCGCCGAAGTCGTGCGGCACGGGACCCGAGATCAGCGGATGCCGTTCGCCCGACACGATCGGCACGAGGCCGAGGAACTTCAGCTTCAACCGGCGCGTGATGTCGTCCGGTGTCTTGACGGTGTCGTCGAGGTAATCGATGCCGAACGCGATGCCCAGGCCGAGCGCCAGGCCGAGCGCGACGGCATAGGCCCAGTCGCGGCGATGATTCGGCGACGCCGGCTCGGTCGGCACTTGCGCGCGATCGACGACGCGCACATTGTTCGTCCGGCTGTTGGCGACGACGCGGAGCTCTTTCTCTCGCGTGAGCAGCTGGTTGTAGACGGTGCGGTTCGACTCCGCTTCGCGCAGCAGGACTGCGTAGTCGACGCCCTTGCGGCCAAGGGCGGTCGCGCGCGTCTTCGACTCGTTGAGCTGCGCCTGAAGCTCGCGTTCCTGCCGGACCGCCGCTTCGAACTCGTTCTTGGCGTTCTGCACCGCCTTGCGGATTTCATCCTGCAGCTGCCGCTCGGCGTTGGCGAGCGTTGCCTGGGCCTTCTGACGGTCTGGGTGACGCTCACCGTACCGTTCGGCCAGGCGCGCACTTTCCTGTTGGGCCAGGTTGATCTGGCTGCGCAGCCCCTGAATCTGCTGGTTGCCGATCACCGAGGTGATCGACTCGACGTCGTTGGTCTTCTGCGCCGACTCGATCTGCCGCCAGAGGCCTTCCTTTTGGATACGATCGAGGCGCGCCTTGGTGGCGGCGTCGTTCGAGGCGGTCAGGTTGGCGACGATGATGTTCTGGTTGCTGTCGAGTGACGCGGCGTCCTGCGTGTCCTTGTACTCGGCCAGGCGCAGGTCGCTCTGGCGCATCAGCTCGGCCTGCTTGGCGACCTCCCCGGTCAGCCACTCGGCGCTCTTCTCGATGTTCTCGACCTTCAGCGACAGGTTGTGCTGCACGTACTCTTCCGCGAACATGTTGGCCGCGCGTGCCGCAAAGTCGGGGTCGGCAGAATCGAAGATCACGTCGACCAGCTGGCTGCCGCGCACCTGCGCGACGTTCATGCGCTGGATCAGCGCTTCGGGATAGCCGCTGGCAGACACGATGTCGGTGGTTGGCGACGGCGCTTCAACCTGGCTCGAGGTGATCAGGCGATACGGCCATGCGGCGTAGTACTTCACGAGCGCAATGCCGACCGCAAGCTGCGTGGGCTTGGGTCCCTGGCCGTTGAACTCCGGCACCTTCGTCAGGTCGAGCTTGTTGGCGACGCGCTGCGCCAGATCGCGCCCGCGCATGATGCGCAGCTGCGTCTGCAGGTACATGTCAGGATCGGCCAGCGTCACGTTGCGCGAGATTTCCGCGGGCGTCGCGAGATCGTTGCTCGGGTCTTCAATCAACACGCGTGCGGCCGCGCGATAAACCGGAATCTTGGTATAGCTGTCGACCATTACCCAGCCGACGACGAGTGAGAACACGGCGATCGTGGCCCAGCGGTACTTGTAGAGCACCGAGAGGCGGTCGAACAGGTGCGGATCCGCGCTGGTCGCCGATTGCGGAGCCGCGGGCGACGGTGCGGATGCGGCAGGCGGTGGTGCGGGAGCCTGTGCCGCGGGTAGTTGAGGTGTTTCGTTGGACATGAGACGACGACTGTTGACGGCTATTGGCCGGTCGTGAAGGCGGACACCGCTTCGCCTGAATTAACGGGAGCGATGTTCTGTTCGATCGCGGCCGAAAGCGTTGCCTGCGTCATGGACTGGGCCGAGCCCAGGCCGACGAAATTGACAACGCTCTGCGGCATCACGATGCCGCGAATCGCGGTGTCCCAGCGGCCGGGCAGCTGAATGACGGTGCGAAGAGTTTCAAAGCGCGCCAGCGAGCCGGCGTTGCTCAACGCAATCACCTGGCCGTCGGTGAGGGCCATTTCCACGACAAACGTGCCCGGGTCCTCGACGTCGAAGTCGTACTCGCCGTTTTCGTCGGTTTCGGATGCCTGCTGGACGGTTCCGTTAATGAGGCTGCGCAACTGGACGCGCGCGTTGGCGACGGGAACCATACCGATATCGATGACGGTCCCGATGATCTTCGTGGCGCTCCCCATATTCGCGGGGCGCCACTGTTGAGCGAACGTCGGAGCAATCAGGCCCGAATCGGGCCGAGTGATCGAGCCGCCACGCTGGGCCACGAGCCCGACGCTCGCGATCAAGGTGAGGCCGCAAATTGCCGCCAACAAGTGTCTGTTCATCCTGCGCTCCGAGCCGGAGGGGGAGTCCGTCTCACGTTAGATATTAGTGACGTACTGTGTTTCGGACGAATCCCGCTCTTCGGTAGTCTATATGACAATATACGACACTGACGTCCTTTTTGTCCACGTGTTGGGCGAAAGTCGTGCAAATCGTGAGCAGTTCAGCATTTTTGGCCCGGAAATCGCGATCTCCGCTCCCGCTCGAACCGGACTAGCATCGTGCGGACAGCACGTAAACGGCACCCGAAAGGACCACGTAAGCGAGTCATGCATCAGGCACTTCTCCCGACACTACTAATTCACCTACGCCGTGCGCTGCTTGGCGCGCTTACCGCCGCCTGCGCCATTTCCGTGGTGTCGGCCAGCGACTGGCCCGAGTGGCGCGGTCCGTCGCGCGACGGCCGTTCCCTTGAGACCAACCTTCCGGCCAAATGGTCCCCGCAGGGTGACAACCTTGCCTGGCGCATCCCGATCGGCAGCCGTTCGGCGCCGGTCGCGTTCGGCAATCGCCTCTATATCAATTCGCCAACCCCGGGCGATCCTTCAACGACCCAGGAGCGGCTGATCGCCATCGATGCCGAATCCGGCAAGGTCCTGTGGGAGCGCAAGTTCAGCCTCTTCCTCAGCGACGTGCCCCAGCACCGCGCATCGTGGGCCTCGCCCGCGGTGGACCCCGAAACCGGCAACATCTACATGTTCACCGTCGCCGCCCAACTGGTCTGCGTGTCGCCTGACGGAAAGATCCTCTGGGATCGTTCGCTGACCGACGAATATGGATCGGTGACGACGCACGGCGGACGCACCACGTCGCCGATCATCGAAGGTGACAAGGTCATCCTCAACACGCTCGTCCTCGCGTGGGGCGATCTCAACCGGCCCGGCAACCGCTACTTCGCGTTCGACAAGAAGACCGGCCAGACGATCTGGATCAGCTCGCCTCAATCGCGACACTACGACACGAACTACTCGACGCCCATCGTCGGCACGATCGACGGGGTGCGCGCCCTGCTCGTGGGCGGCACCGACGGCGTCTATCACGCGCTCAAGGTCAACACCGGCGAGAAGATCTGGTCGGTCGAAGTCAGCAAGCGCGCGATTCTCAACAGCCCGCTACTGAAGGACAACATCGCCTACATCACGCACGGTGAAGAGAACATCGACACCACCGAGATGGGCCTGATTGCCGCCGTCGACGCCTCGCGCACGGGCGTGCTGGGGGCCGATGCCTTCAAGTGGAAGACGCGCGGCTTCTTGCCGACGTTTGCGTCACCGGTGATGGATGGCGACCGCCTCTACACCATGGACAACAGCGCCATCGTCGGCGCGTTCGACCTGAAGACCGGCGCGCGCCTGTGGGAGAAGACGCTCGGCACCTTGCAGAAGGGCTCGCCGGTGCTTGCGGACGGCAAGCTCTATGTCGGTACCGAGAACGGCAAGTTCTACATCCTGCGCCCGTCGGCGAGGGGTGTCGAGGTTCTCGACGAGGATGTGCTCGGCACGCCGCAGTCGCCCGAAGCGATCGTCGCCTCACCGATCGTGGCCGATGGCCGCGTCTACGTGACGTCGATGGATGCGATGTATGCGATCGGAAAGCGCGTTCGGGCGCAGGGGGGACAAGGTGCACGGGGTGGTGCGCAGGCTGCACAAGGTGTACCGGGTGCGCCGGCGTATGTGCAGGTCTTCCCGTACGAAAGCCTGTTGGCGCCGGGACAGACGGTGACTCTCAAGGCTCGATTGTTCGACGCGAAGGGCAACTTCCTTCGCGAAGAGCCGTCGGCGACCTGGTCGGTCGATCAAGCGAGCGGCTCGGTGGATGCCAAGGGTGTTTACACCGCGGCGACATCAGGATCGACGGCGGGATTCGTGAAGGCGACGGTGGGTACGCTCAGCGGTACTGCGCGCGTGCGCATGATCGAGGCGCCGCCCTGGACATTTGACTTCGAGAACGCCACGAGCGAAGCGCCGCCGTCGTGGTGGGTGGGCGCGCCGACCAAGGTCGTGCAGCGGACCGTCGAGGGCGTTGGTAAGGTGCTCGTCCGTCCGCGCGATGAAACCGTTGGCCGTCGCGCCAAAGTGTTCTTCGGTCAGCCGGCGATGTCCGGGTTGACAGTCGAAGCCGACGTGCGCGGCCGCGAACAACGCCGCCAGCGCGGTGACGTCGGCCTGATCAACCAGCGCTATGGCCTGGTGTTGTTCGGCAACGGCCAGAAGCTGGAACTGCATCCGTGGCAGGCCGCCGATGAAATGACGGCGCGCGTGGACTTCAAGTGGGATCCGGACAAGTGGTATCGCATGAAGCTGCGCGTCGATCAGCAGAAGGACGGCACGGCCCGCGTGCGCGGCAAGGTGTGGGCGGCAGATGGACCGGAGCCTGACGCCTGGACGATTGAGAAGATCGACAAGATTCCGCACGTCGTTGGCAGCCCCGGCATCTACGCCGACGGCATCTCGGACGTGTATTTCGACAACGTCAAGGTCTACAGGAACCAGTAATGGCCACAGAAGGCGCAGACAGCGCAGAAAGATTCGTGATGTTGCGAAGCGTATCGATTGCGGCGTTGGTGTTGGCGGCCTCGGCCGCGGTGTCGGCCGACTGGCCGATGTGGGGTGGCACGCCGAGCCGAAACATGGTCTCGGACATGAAGGGCCTGCCGACCTCATGGGACATCAAGACCGGCAAGAACGTGAAGTGGGTCGCGGAGCTTGGCTCACAGTCGTACGGCAACCCGGTCGTGGCCGGGGGTGTCGTGATGATCGGCACCAACAACGAGGCGATGCGCGATCCGAAGCAGCCCGGCGATCGCGGCGTCTTGATGGCGTTCCGCGAAGAGACCGGTGAGTTCCTGTGGCAGGCGACGTTCGAGAAACTGTCGTCGGGCCGCGCCAATGACTGGCCGTTCCAGGGCATTGCCAGCTCGCCGCTGGTCATCCGCAACGTCGCCTACTTCACCAGCAATCGCGGCACGATCGTCGCGGTGGACATTGAAGGATTCCACGACGGCGAGAACGACGGCCCGACCAAGGATGAAAAGCTGACCGGCAAGCACGATCCGGACATCATCTGGTCGTTCGACATGCTGGAAGAGGTTGGTGCGTTCCCGCACAACCTCGCCAACTGTTCGCCGGTTGCCGATGCCGGCCTGCTGTTCTGCTCGACCGGCAATGGCCAGGACGAAAGCCACGTCAACGTGCCGTCGCCGAAGGCGCCGTCGATCATCGCGCTCGAAATCGAGAGCGGCAAGCTGAAGTGGGAAGACGCTTCTGTGGGCGAGAAGGTCCTGCACGGCCAGTGGTCGACGCCGGCGGTCGGTGATATCGGCGGTGTCCGCCAGGTGGTGCATGCGCAGGGCGATGGCTGGGTGCGCGGTTACGAAGCGCAGAGCGGCAAGAAGCTCTGGGAGTTCGACACCAATCCGAAGGATTCGGTGTGGCCCAAGACACGCAACGAAGTGATCAGCACGCCGGTGATCGTCGACAACGTGGTCTACATTTCCAACGGACAGGATCCGGAGCACGGTGAAGGCGTCGGCCATGCGTATGCGATCGACGGCACCAAGCGCGGCGACATCACGCAGACCGGCCTGCTGTGGCACTTCGACAAGATCCGCCGCTCGATTTCAACGGCGGCGGTGAAGGATGGCATTGTCTATCTCGCCGACTTCAGCGGCTTCCTGCACGCGGTGGATGCCAAGACCGGCAAGCCGTTCTGGACCCACGACATGTTCGCCGCCATCTGGGGCTCGCCGATGTTGATCGGCGACAAGGTCTATCTCGGCGACGAAGACGGCGACGTGGCGATCGTCGAACACAGCAAGACGTTCAAGCTGGTCGCCGAAATGAACATGGGCAGCTCGGTCTATGCGACGGCCGTGCCCGCCAACGGCAAGCTGTTCATCATGAACCGCAATCAGCTCTACGCCCTTCAGGAAGGCGCTCAACTGAAGAAATAAAGTGCCTCAGGTGCCTGGGGTGCCTGAGTCCTGGGGACGACATGAAGCGTCGAGACTTTCTGATTACCTGCGCGGCACTGGGCATCGTTCCGCGCGATTTGTTTGCGCAGGCCCGCGTGACGCCTGCTCTCGCAGCACCTGCGAATGCGTGGCCACAGTTTCGCGGCAGCTACGCGCTGACTGGCGTTTCATCCACCACGATCAGCGCAGCCCCGAAGCTGGCGTGGGCGTGGGAGGGTGGCGAAGCGTTCGATTCGTCCGCGGCAATCGTGGACGATGTGGTCTATGTCGGGACCGCGACCGGCGAGTTGATTGCCGTTGGCCTCAACGACGGGAAGCTGCGGTGGCGCTACAAGGCCGGCGAGGCGATTGGTGAGTCCTCACCAACCGTCGCGAACGGCCGCGTGTTTGTCGGCGACTTGCTTGGCGTGGTCCACGCCGTCAGCGTTGCGGATGGCAAGCCGCTCTGGACCTTCAAGACACAGTCCGAGATCAAGTCATCGCCCGTTGTCGTTGGTGACGTGCTGCTGATGGGATCTTACGACGGCAACCTCTACGGGCTCGATGTCGCCTCCGGCAAGCAGCTCTGGGCCTACAAGACCGAGAACTACGTGCACGGCACGCCTTGCGTGGTAAATGGCGCCGCGCACTTTGCCGGCTGCGATGAGGTGTTTCACTCCGTCGATATCAAGACGGGGAAGGAGAGGTTCGCGACGTCGGCGACCGCCTACACCGGGGCGTCAGTGGCGATCATCAACAACGTCGCCTACTTCGGGACCTTCGACAACCAGGTGCTGGCGCTCGATCTGCAGGCGCGCAAGGTGCTGTGGCGCTACGAACATCCCGACCGAAAATTCCCGTTCTACTCGTCGGCCTGTTTCGTGGACGGCACGGTGGTGCTGGGCGGACGCGACCGTATGCTGCATGCGCTCGATGCCAGGACCGGCAAGGCGCGCTGGACCTACATGACACGGGCGCGTATTGATTCATCGCCGGCGATCGCCGGCGGTCGCGCGTTTGTCGGCTCGAACGACGGCCGGCTCTATGCGATTGACCTGGCGAGCGGGAAGGTGGTGTGGCAGCACGACGAGGGCGCGGCGCTGAGCGCGTCACCGGCCCTCGCGTCAGGAAAGATCGTGATCGGCTCGACCGAAGGCCGCCTGCTCTGCTTCGCGTAGGCGGGTCTCGAGACCCGCCCCCACGAACTCCTACTTGAACTCGATGCTGATCGACGGGCCATCGATCTTGATGCCCTTGATGTCCTTCAAGTACGGCTTCACTTCGCTGAGCGATGCATTGGGGCTCAGCTTGCCCTGCAGCGCCTTGAACTTCGCCTCATCGGCGAGCAGCGACGCGACGTCGAGTTCGAGCATCGTGATGCGCGAGCCCGACACGTATTCTGCATTGGTCTTGACGATCGAGCCGGCCACCTCGAGGGCGACGTCGATCTTGAACCCCTGGAACATCGTCTTGATCATGTTCATGATCATCGGGTTGCTGAAGTCGGGCACGTCACCGCCGGCGGGATTGGGCTGCATCTCAACCCGACCCTTGCCGGGCTGATCGACGAAGTTGATGTTGAGCGTCGAGGTGCCGCCGTTGCGCGTCAGCTTGAAGCGGACCGGGTCATCGCTGGTCGGCTCGCTGGAACGCGCGCCGTTGCTGCCGCCGATGCCCGGCCCCTGGCTGATTTGAATCTGGTTGATGTCGTCAAAGGCGAAGATCGCCTTGACGCCCTCGAAGCCGGCGTTGCCCTTTACGGGTTCGCTGGAGACGAGGCGGACGCCCTTGCCCATGCGCTCGGCGGTGCGCTCGAGATCGGCCTTGTTCATCATCGGCCCGGTGGGGCCGCCCTGGCCGCCGCCCATCATTCCTTTCAGCGCCGCCGTATTCATCATCGTGATCTGCTCGACGGTTCCGCTGCCGTCGGCCTTCACTTTCACGAGGGTGGTGCTATTCAGACAGGCGGTCAGGCTCAGCGTTGACAGGAGCACGCCGAGGATTCGAAGCGAACGCATAGTGGTCCTCCGGGCAGGTCTTAGCATGATACCGAAGTTCAAAGTTGAAAGTTCACAGTTGACAGTTGAGTTGTCAGACTTCAGTCTGCAGGGGCATGCGAGAGGGTAGCGGGAAGACGGCATTGGTCACGGGCGCCTCATCAGGTATCGGAAAGGCGTTTGCAGAATTGCTTGCGAGCAAGGGCTATGCGGTGGTGCTGACGGCCCGCCGGGCGGATCGCCTCGATGGGCTCGCTGCCGAGTTGCGCAGGGCGCACGATGTCACGACCCACACGATTGCCGCCGACCTGGCCGACCCCGACGCGTCGCAGAAGATCGTCGCGGAACTCGCGGCCCGCAACGTCACCATTGATGTTCTGGTGAACAACGCCGGATACGGCTTGCCCGGCACCTACCTGAACGTGCCGTGGGCCGATCACCAGCGGTTCATGCAGGTCATGGTCACTGCCGTGCTCGACCTCACGTATCGCTTGCTGCCCGGCATGATGGAGCGGGGCTGGGGACGCGTGATCAATGTGGCGTCTGTCGCCGGCATGGTGTCGTCGCCCGCGGGCCACACCTTGTACGGCGCGTCCAAGGCGTTCTTGATCAGAGCGTCCGAAGCGCTGTCGGCCGAAGGTCAGGAACGAGGCGTTCACGTGACGGCCCTGTGTCCCGGCTTCACCTATAGCGAGTTTCACGACGTGCTGGGCACCCGCGACAAGATGAACAAGCTGCCGGGTTTCCTGTGGCTGGACGCGCGCGACGTGGCGGCGGAAGGGTATGAGGCGGTGATGAAGGGCCAATCGGTCGTGGTGAATGGCGCCGTCTATCGCTTCCTGGTGTGGCTCAATGGCGCCATGCCGCACGGCATTGCGCGCTGGGTATCAGGCCTGGCGGGGCGGCGATACCGAAAGACCTGAACTTCCGCAGGCGCCATGCGTAGTGTCCGGTATGGCCGAGACCCTGCTGAAGGACATACGCTACGCGTTTCGCTGGATGCTCCGGAGCCCCGGATTTTCAGCGGTCGCCATCCTGTCGCTTGGACTCGGCGTTGGCGTCAACACGGCGATGTTCTCGCTGGTCGACTCCCTGCTGTTCCGGCCATTGCCGGTCACGGAGCCGGAAACCCTGGTCGATGTGTTCACGACTGGCGGGGACGGCGAGGAATACGCCACCAATTCGTATCCCGATTTTCTCGATCTCAAATCCCAGAACACCGTCTTCAGCGACATGCTCGGCTACAGCCCGATGATGGCGCCGCTCAGCCTTGGTGACCGGTCCCGCATCGCGCTTGGGCAGATCGTGACCTCGAACTACTTCAGCATGCTCGGCGTGCAGCCGGTGCTGGGCCGGCTGCTGGTCCCGTCTGATGACGACCCCGGCGCAGCCAGGGTGATCGTGCTCTCGCATCGCATGTGGCAGCGCGAATTCGGTGGCGACGCGGCGATCGTCGGCAAGAGCGTGACGTTGCGAGGCATGCAATATTCGATCGTCGGCGTGGCGCCCGAATCGTTCACGGGTGTCGTGCCGCTATTGACGCCCGAACTGTTCATGCCGATCGTGCACGTCGAGGAAGTGGAGCCGGCCGGCATCACCGATTCCGTGCCGTCGCCGACCGGCAACACGCAACTCGAACGCCGCGGAACCAGGTGGATGTTCGTGAAGGGCCGCCTCAAGCCGGGTACGACGGCGGAGCAGGCGCACGCCAACGTGCAGGTGATCGGCACGCAGCTTTCGGCCGCGCATGTGGCGACGAACAAGGATCGCAAGATTGCCGCCGTGCCGACCGAAGAGGTTCGACTGCTCGTGCCGCAAGCGGGCGGTGTGCTCTCGGTTGGCGCGGCCGGATTGATGACGGTCGTCGGCCTCGTGTTGCTGATCGCCTGCGCCAACGTTGCGGGCATGCTCCTCGCGCGCGCCTCGGCTCGCCGCCGTGAGATCAGCGTGCGGCTGGCCATCGGCGCAAGCCGCGGACGATTGATTCAGCAGCTCCTCGTAGAGGGTGCGCTGCTCGGGACCCTCGGCGCGATCGCCGCCATTGGCCTCGCATGGGCGCTGGTGCAGGGACTGCAGACCATGCCGTTGCCACTGCCGGTGAACGTGGCATTCGACCTGCGCCTCGACGCCCGCGTGCTGTCGTTCTCCATTCTCGTGGCGGCGTTGACCGGAGTGCTCGCCGGATTGTTGCCGGCACT
The DNA here is from genome assembly GCA_964628295.1 of uncultured Acidobacterium sp. GTDB lineage: Bacteria > Acidobacteriota > Vicinamibacteria > Vicinamibacterales > UBA2999 > 12-FULL-67-14b. Next base: position 46,069 of record CAZVLS010000007.1, on the reverse strand, counting down.
CAAAGCGTCGGCGCCGAGCCTGGTCGCCGATCTTCGCGGCGAGGCGCCGGCGGCCAAGGTCGCCGGTCGGCGTTGGGCGCTGCGTGATGCGCTGGTGGTCGCGCAGGTCTCGCTTACCGCCGTGTTGCTGGTGGTGGCCGGCTTGCTGCTCCGCAGCCTCGGTGCATCAGAGCGCGCGGACGTCGGCTTCGAGGTCGACGGTCTCGCCGCGGTTGCGCTCGACACCGACATGGTGCGGTACAGCCCGGAGCGGTCCGCGGAGTTCTGGCGGCAGGCCCAGGCGCGCGTCGCGGCGCTGCCCGGCGTTTCAAGCGCCGGCCTGGTGTCGCCCACGCTGCCGTTCACGTTCAACTTCAATCAGCAGGAAGTGCGCATCGACAACCGCACCTACAACGAAGGGCAGCGCGGCGAGATCATCGAGAACGTGGCGGTCTCGTCCGACTACCTCCGAACGCTCGGTGTCCAGTTGCTCGAGGGCCGTTCGATCGACGCCACCGACATCAGCGGCAGTCCGGACGTCGCGGTCATCAACCAGACGATGGCGCGGAAGTTCTGGCCGAAGGAATCGGCGCTCGGTCACACCTTCACCGTGGTGCAGGGCACGCGCTCACGCGCGTATCGCATCGTCGGCGTGACACGCGATCACAAGCGGCACGGGGTGCTTGAGGCCGATTCGCCGTTCATCTACTACGCGGAAGCGCAGCGTCGCACGCGTTACAACTTCCTGCTGGCGCGGACCAGCGGCGACGCCACGGTGTTGTTGAATGCGATGCGCAGGGAGCTGCTGGCGATGGAGCCGAGCCTGGTGTTCATGGGCAGCAACACCATGGCGGCGAATCTTGGCAACTCACTGATGCCGGCGCGCGTCGGCGCGATGCTCGCCGCCGGCTTCGGCGGGCTCGGGACGCTGCTGGCGGCGATCGGTCTCTACGGCGTCATCGCGTTCTCCGTCGCGAGGCGCACTCGGGAGATCGGCGTCCGCATGGCGCTTGGCGCCAAACCCGGGTCCGTCCTGTCGATGGTCATGCGGCAGGGCTTCGTGATCGTCGCGGTCGGCCTCGTGGCCGGCTCGATTCTCGCGGCCGTCGCGGCGTCGGTGCTGCGCGGGCTGCTCTACGGGATCACGCCGTTCGATCCGGTGGCCTGGGGATTTGCGCTCACCGCGATGCTGGTCGCGGCGGCGCTGGCCAACCTCGTGCCCGCAAGGCGCGCGATGCGCGTGGATCCCATCACGGCGCTCAGAACTGAATAGGTATCGACAACGCTTCTAGCGTCATTCGCCAGCGAAAATTTACCGCTGCGCGACGCTGCCGCGCGCTTCGCAGGCTATACTTCCGTCCTTGGAAGTTCCGTCATTGGAGGCGAAGATGCGCCGGATTCTCTTGAGCGTGGCCGCAGGTCTTGTGGCCGCGGTCTCACTGTCAGCCCAGCAAATGACTCCCACGCCGACCCGGGGTACGGGCGATGGCGAAGGGCCGTTCGAACGCCTGGTGATTCGTGGCGTCACGGTCATCGACGGCACCGGCGCACCGCCGCGCGGGCCGATGGATGTCGTGGTGCAGAACAACCGCATCACCGAAGTGGCAAGCGTCGGCTTCCCGGGTGTGCCGATCAGCGATCGCGGCCGGCCGGCAAAGGGCGCGAAGGAAATCGACGGCACCGGCATGTATCTGATGCCTGGTTTTGTTGACGCCCACGTGCACTGTGGTGGCGGCCAGGCCCGCGACCCCGAGTACGTCTACAAACTCTGGATGATGCACGGCGTGACCACCGTCCGCGGTGTGCCGTGCGGCTCCATGGATTGGGACCTCGGCCAGCGCGAACTGTCGGCCAAGAACCAGATCGTGGCGCCGCGCATCTTCTCGTATCACCGACCGTTCAGTGGCGAAGGTTGGGATCGCAGCCGTCCGCAGACCCCGGACACCGCGCGTGAGTGGGTGCGCTTCGCCGCCAAGAAGGGCGTCGACGGCCTGAAGCTCGGCGCGCACGATCCGGAGATCATGGCGGCGCTGCTTGACGAGGCGAAGAAGTTCAACCTCGGTTCGACGGCGCACCTCGACCAGATGGGCGTCAGCCGCATGAACGCGCGTGATGCGTCGCGGCTGGGCCTCGGCACGCTGACCCACTACTACGGCCTGTTCGAGTCGTTGCTCAAGGACAACGTCATCCAGCCGTTCCCGGTTGACCAGAACTACAACGACGAGCAGCACCGCTTCGGCCAGGTCGCGCGTCTCTACGACAAGATCCATCCGCGCGGCAGCGAGCAGTGGAACGCCCTGATCAAGGAGTGGGTCGATCGCAAGTTCGTCATCGATCCGACCATGACCATCTATTCGGCCGGCCGCGACGTGATGCGCATGCGCAACGCCGAATGGCACGACAAGTACACGTTGCCGTCGCTCTGGGATTTCTACCAGCCCAACCGCAACGCGCACGGTTCCTACTGGTTCTACTGGACCACCGAAGACGAGATCCAGTGGAAGCGCTTCTACCAGGTGTGGATGTCGTTCCTCAACGACTTCAAGAACGCCGGCGGCCGCGTCACCACCGGTTCGGACTCCGGGTTCATCTACCAGACCTACGGCTTCGGCTACATCCTCGAACTGGAAATGCTGCAGGAAGCGGGCTTCCATCCGCTCGAAGTGATCCGTTCGGCGACGCTCAACGGCGCGATGACGTTGAGCGAACCGAAGGGCAAGCCGATCGACTTCGGCATCATCCGCCCGGGCCTGCTGGCCGACATGGTGCTGGTCGACCAGAACCCGCTCGAGAACTTCAAGGTGCTCTACGCGACCGGCGCCGTGAAGCTGAACGCCCAGAACCAACCCGCGCGCGTGGGCGGCGTCAAGTACACGATCAAGGACGGCATTGTCTACGACGCGAAGAAGCTGGCCGCTGATGTCGCCGGCATTGTCGAACGCGCCAAGCGCAAGCCGGCCACGTCGGCGCAGCAATAGATATCCATGAAGACACTTCTGAAGATCGTCGGCGGATTGGTCGCGCTCGTCATCCTCGTCGCCTTGTGCGGCGTGGGCTACTTGCTCTTCGCCTATCCGACGACGCTGCCGCCGCCGGCCGTTACGTTCGACAAGTCGACCCAGCGGCTCGAGCGCGGCAAGTATCTCGCCGAGCACGTCACGGGCTGTATTGCGTGCCACACGCAGCGCGATTGGTCGAAATTCGCCGGGCCGCTGAAGTCCGAGATGATCGGTGCGGGCGGCGACAAGTTCCCGCTCGGGCCGGGCAGTGACTTGTACGCCAAGAACATCACTCCGGCCGCGATCGGCTCGTGGACCGACGGCGAGCTACTGAGAGCGGTGACGCAGGGTGTGTCGAAAGACGGCACGCCGTTGTTCCCGCTGATGCCGTACCCGCACTTCGGCGCCATGTCCGAAGACGACGTGCATGCGGTGCTGGCGTACATCCGGTCGCTGAAGGCCATTGAGTTCACCCCGCAGGCGCGGACGCTGGGCTTTCCGCTCAACTTGATCGTGCGCACCATTCCTGGTCCGAACACGCATCAACCGCGTCCGTCTCCAGACGACAAGGTCGCGTACGGCCGCTACATGACCAGAGCGGCGCTGTGCGGTGATTGCCACACGCCAATCGACGGTCAGGGCACGCCGCTGCCGGGCATGGACTTCGCCGGTGGAATGGAGTTTGTCGAGACGGGCTATCGCGCGCGCTCGGCAAACATCACGCCTGATGCCAACACCGGGATCGGATCCTGGACCGAGCAGCAGTTCATCGACAAGTTCAAGGCATTCGAGAACCAGACGCCGGCAACGTTGTCGGAAGCGGAGAAGCGGCAGAACACGCCGATGCCGATGTACTCGTACGCCGGGATGACCCGCGAAGACCTGTCAGCGATCTACGCCTACCTCCGCACTGTGAAACCCGTGATCAATCGGGTCGAGAAGTTCCCGGACGCGAAGTAAGGTCTTGAGGTCCTGAGGTCTTGAGGTATTGATGTTCGACTACCTGACTGGGATTTACAACATCACGCCGACGCCGTTCCACAAGGACGGCTCGCTCGATGAACCGAGCCTGCGCAAGCTGACGGCGTTCACGCGCGGCACGCGCGTGAACGGCATGACGATCCTCGGCGTGCTCGGCGAAGCCGACAAGCTGACCGAAGGGGAGCGCGATCGCGTCACCGAGATCGTGATCGAGACAGCCGGCGACGCGTTCCCGATCTGCGTCGGCACCACCCACGCCGGCACCGACGGTTGCATTTACTACAGCAAGCGCGCGCAACAGCTGGGCGCCAGGGCGGTGATGGTGGCGCCGCCGAAGCTGGCGCGCAGCAACGACGCGGCCCTCGAGCGTCACTACCTCGCGGTTGCCGAAGCGATCGACATTCCGGTCGTGGTGCAGGACTTCCCGCCGGCCGTCGGCGGGATCACGATGGGTGTCGAACTGATCGCCAGGCTGGCCGCCGCCTCACCCCGCCTCGCGTTCCTCAAGCTCGAGGACGACCCGGCGCCGATGAAGATCACCCAGATCCGCGCACTGTCCAAGGACGTGGTGATCTTCGGAGGCCTTGGCGGCATGATGTTCCTGGAGGAATTGCGGCACGGCGCCAACGGCACGATGACCGGGTTTGCGTTCCCGGAAATCCTCGTCGAGATCTTCGAGAAGTTCACGGCCGGCGATCGCGACGGTGCGACCAATGTGTTCTACAAGTACCTGCCGATCATTCGTTTCGAGAACCAGCCGCGCATCAACCTGGCGCTGCGCAAGCACATCTACCATCTCCGCGGGGTGATTGCCTCGTCGCGAGTGCGCTCGCCGTTCACGCCCGTGGACGCCGATACGCTCGCCGACCTGGACGACATTCTCGCTCGGCTGTCCCTGCTCACCTCGAAGGTATAGACGCACACATGGAATTTGGTCTGAAGGGCAAGCGCGCGATCGTCATGGCGGCGAGTCGCGGATTGGGATACGCCTCGGCACTGGGCCTGGCGCGCGAAGGCTGCCGCCTGGTGATCTGCAGCCGCGACAAACAGCGCATCGACGCCGCCGCCGAGCAGATCCGCAAGGCCACCGGCGCCGAGGTGACGGCGCTCGAAGCCGACGTCAGCAGCGCGTCTGAAGCGAAGCGGCTCGTTGATGCGGCGGTGTCCGCGTACGGCGGACTCGAAATCGTCGTCCACAACGCCGGCGGTCCACCAGCGGGCGAGACGCTCGCGATGAGCGAAGAGCAGTGGCAGAAGGCGTTCGAGCAGAACCTCCTGAGCCTGACTCGCATCGTGTCGGCGGCGGTCCCGGAAATGAAGAAGTCCGGCTACGGGCGCATCATGACGATCGCGTCGTCGTCGATCAAGCAGCCGATCCCGAACCTGGCGCTCTCGAACGCGCTGCGTGCGGGCGTGTGGGGGCTGGCGAAGACGCTGTCACGCGAACTCGGTCCATCCGGCATCCTCGTCAATGTGATCGCGCCCGGCCGTATCGATACCGAGCGCATCGCCGAGTTGGATGCGGCGATGGCGACAAAGACCGGCAAATCGGTGGAAGATGTACGAAAGACGTCGGTGGGGACCATTCCTCTCGGACGCCTCGGCCGGCCCGAGGAGCTGGCGAACCTTGTCGTATTTCTCGCATCCGAGGCAGGCAGTTACATCACGGGTCAGGCCATCACCGTGGATGGCGCGGCCGGGAATGCGCTGTAGCCTCGCGCTCGCCGCGTGTGTCCTCCTCGTTTACCCGGTGAGGGGCCAGGTCACTGCGCCTGCCCCTGCCGCCTCGTCCGCGCAAGTTGAAGACGCCCGTCCAGAATTTTCCGCATTTCTCACCACGCTGAAAGAGCAGGCGCTCGCCGCCGGTGTCAGCGCCGCGATGGTCGATCGCGCCCTGACGGGCCTCGAGCCGCTCGAGATCGTGGTCGAGCGTGACCGCAGCCAGCCCGAGACGGTGTTGACGACCGATCAGTACGTGCAACGCCGGCTGACGCGCGCGTTCGTGCGCATGGCGGGAGAAAAGGCGCGTGAGCACCACGCGACGGTTGCCGCGGTCGCGAAGAAGTACGGCATCGACCGCCGCGTGATCATCGCGATCTGGGGCATGGAGTCGAACTTCGGGCGCTTCACGGGGACGCGCCCGACCATCCAGGCACTGGCCACGCTCGCGTGGGAAGGACGCCGCCGCGCGTTCTTCACGGCTGAATTGATCAGCGCGCTGCAGATCCTGGATAGGGGCTACATCGAGTTCGACCAGATGAAGGGCTCGTGGGCCGGTGCGATGGGGCAGACGCAGTTCATGCCGTCGAGCTATCTGGCTCACGCGCAGGATCACGACGGTGACGGCCGCCGCGATATCTGGAAGACGCTACCCGACGTTTTTGCGTCGATCGCCAACTACATGGTGGCATACGGCTGGAAGGCCGACCAGACATGGGGCCGCGAGGTCAAAGTGCCGGCCGGCGGCGCCACCAAGCTCGCGGCATCCGTGGGCTTCCGGCAGAGCGGTTGCCGCGCGGCGCGCGAGATGACCGTGCCGATTTCGCTCGCCAAGTGGCAGTCCCTGGGTGTCCGGACCGTCACCGGCGGGGCGCTACCCAAGGTCAATCGTGACGCGTCATTGATGCGGGCGGGGTCGAAGAACTACCTCGTGTACGGCAACTACGACGCGCTGCTTGGCTACAACTGCGCGCACGCCTACGCCCTGGCGGTCGGGCTGCTGTCCGATCGCATCCGGTAAGAAGCGACCTTCCTTTTGGCGGACACGCTCCACTAGAATTGAAGGTATGACTACCAACAAGCCGCCGGTTGCGCTGGTGACGGGCGTGTTGTCGCTGTCCGCGCTGTCGATGGCGGCGGGCGTGTACTTTAGTGGGACCGGGCAGTTGCCGCTGGCAATGACCGGTGCCGTGTTGTTCGTTCTTCTGGGAGGCGCGGGCTTCGAGCTCGCACGTCGTCGCTCATGATTCGTTCCGTGACTGCCTGTGTTCTTGCCGTGTTCGCCGTCGTCTTCACTGCTGCCTGCGGTGGTGGCGAGAGTGCGACTCCTGCTCCCGCCGCTGCGCCAGCGGCGGCACCTGCGGCCGCGCCGGCCGAGGCGCCGAAGCCCGCCGCGACGCTGACGCTGGTCGAGCCGATCGAAGGTGCGATGAGCGGCCACATCGACATGTTCCGCTGGTCGCCGGTGGCCGGCGCCGACGGCTACGTGATCAAGATCGTGGCGGTCACTGGCGATCGCACGGTGTGGGAGAGCGCTCCGCTCACCGTCACCGAAACCAAGCTGCCGGCCACCGTGGCGCTCGAACCCGAGGTGCACACGTGGACGGTCACGGCCCGCAAGGGCGCGGAAGTGCTGGCCACTGCCGGCCCGCAGAAGTTCACGATCACGCCCTGATCCCCGATCCCTGATCCCTGTTATGACCAAAGATCTGCTCAAAGGCCTGAACGAGCACCTGAAGCTCGAGTTCCGCGCGTCGCACGAATACCTGGCGATGTCGATCTGGTTGAACGAACACGACCTGCCGGGTTTCGCGACCTGGATGCGCAAGCAATCAGGCGATGAGTTGCTGCACGCGCAGCGCATCATCGATCACCTGGTCGAGCGCGATCAGAAGGTTGTGCTGCCCGCGATCGCGGCGCCGCCGACCTCGTGGAAGTCCGCGGAAGCGCTGTGCGCGCACGTGCTCAAGAACGAGCAGGACGTGACGGCTTCGATCAACGAGCTTTACGCGATCGCCGAGAAGGCCAAGGACCGCCCGGGCGTCGTGATGCTGCAGTGGTTCGTCACGGAGCAGATGGAAGAAGAAGCCGCGGCGCGCGCCGTGCTGGGCCGCATTCGTCTCGCGGGCAACACCGGTGTTGGCCTGCTGATGATCGACCAGGAACTCGCCGGTGGTTCGGTGCCCGGCATGCCGGCGTCACCAACGGACGCGGCCGCCAACTAGTGAGTAGAGGCGCGTCTTCCGGCGCGCCTCCCGCATGACCCCTCAACACTGGAATCCCGCCGATGGCCCGCTCACGGAAGCGGGCCTTCGCGCCAAGCTCGAATCGCTCGGCTACCGCGTTGCGAAGTACACCTACGAGCCGGGCACGATATTTCCCGATCACAAACACGACGTCGACAAGATCGATGCGGTGCTGTCCGGCCGCTTCCGCCTCGTCGTGCGCGGTCACATGAAGGTGCTCGGTCCCGGGCAGTGGATCGAGATCCCGCGCGGAACCATTCATAACGCGGCGGTGATGGGCGACGAGCCCGTGGTCAGCCTCGATGCGGTGAAGCTGTGAGAATTGCGATCTTCGGCTCCGGCGGCGTTGGTGGATATTTCGGCGCGCGGCTCGCCGCCGCAGGTGAGGACGTCGCGTTCCTTGCGCGTGGCGCGCACCTCGACGCCATGCAGCGCGAGGGCTTGCGCATCAGCAGCCCGCTTGGTGATCTGCATCTGCCAAAGGTGCAGGCCGCGGACCGGCCGCAGGCGATCGGTACTGTCGACGTGGTGTTGTTCACCGTCAAGTTGTACGACGTCGATACCGCTGCTGCCACGCTGGCGCCGCTGATCGGCCCGGACACCGTGGTCATCACGATGCAGAACGGTGTCGACGCCATGGACATGGTCGCCAGGCACGTCGGCGTGAACCACGTGGCCGGCGGCGCGGCGTACATCGTTGCCGTGATCGACGAGCCCGGGCACATTCGCCACACCGTCGCTCAGCAGCTGGTATTTGGTGAGCGCGATGGGCGGCGATCCGATCGTCTGGTCGCGTTCGAAGAAGCCGGTATCCGGGCGGGCTACCAGGCCAGGGCCAGTAGCGATGTGCAGGCCGACCTGTGGACCAAGTTCGTGCGGCTGGCAACCTGGAGCGGCATGACCACGGTCACGAGGGCGCCGATGGGCGTCGTGCGCAGCACGCCAGAGACCTACGAAATGATGATGGCCGCGATCCAGGAAGTGATCGCGGTCGGGCAGGCGAAGGGGATCCACTTCCCGGCAGACCTGATGGAAGGCACACTCGCGCTCATCAAGAACTTTCCGCACGGATCGAAGTCCTCGATGCTCGAGGACCTCGAGCGCGGCCGGCGGCTCGAATTGCCGTGGCTGAGCGGCGCCGTTGTGCGGATCGGCAGGGAAGTCGGCGTGCCGACGCCGATCCATCAGTTCATCTCCACCGTCCTGACACCGTTTGTTGGCGGCCGGCAAAGCGTTGGATGACCAGAAACTGCGGGAGCTGATGCGCGAGTGTCAGTCCGGCCGTTTCGAGGCCTTTGACGAGATCTACGCGTCGCTGGCCCCGTCGCTGCGGCGCTTTTTGCTGTCGCACGCCCGCGATGCTGCCAAAGCGGACGACCTGGTCCAGGAGACGTTTCTGCAGATCCATCGCGCCCGGCACACGTTCGATCCGTCGTTCCCGCTCATGCCGTGGGCGATGGCGATTGCCCGTCACGTCTGGTTGATGGACCGCCGCACGCTGTCACGTCGTCCGTGGGCGCCTGACGATGTCACCGAGATCGAGCTGCCGGTCAGGGCGGAGGCGTCGGTGCTTGCTGACCGCGTCGAAGTGCGGCGCGCGCTTGGGCAGGTCGCGCCGGCACGTCGCGATGCGGTGATCCAGCATCACTTGCTTGGATTCAGCTTCAAGGAGATCGCCGGCCGCGCCGGCATTGCCGAAACCGCGGCGAAGCTGCGATCCAGCCGCGGCATCGCCCAGCTGCGCTCGTTGTTGACGGCACCGGACGCCGGCAAGGTCGAGGAATGACGGACGACGCGCTGCGCCTGCCGGCCGAACTTCGTGAGCGGCTGCTCTCGGACTTTCAGCCGACGCGCCGCTTGCCGTCGCCCTGGCGTCGCGCCTTGCTCGTGTTGCCGGTGGCGTTGATCGCGGTGACGGCGGCGCCGCTCGTGTTCGAAGTGCGAGGGGACAGCGACCGGCTCGGTTGGGTCGGGATGTGGGGCGTCTCGGCGGCGCAGTTCGTCGTCGGATTTGTCATGGTCATCGCGGCGTTACGCGAGTCGGTGCCCGGCCGCGGCTGGAGCATGTCCGGCCTGATCACCTGGCTTGCCGTTCCGGTGGTCGCGGTGACCGCCGTCACGCTCCTGAGTTGGGAGGGCAGCCCGATCCTCGTACGCGGCAGGTGGTGGGTCATCGCGGGAATGTGCTTCGCGGGTTCTGCCTCGACGGCCCTGCCGGTCGTGGCGCTATCGAGCATCCTCGCGTCACGCGCCTATCCGACGCGTCCGGCCATCGCGGGTGCGCTGCTTGGTGCCGGCGCCGGGCTGATCGCGGATGCCGGGTGGCGCGTGTTCTGCCACTTCAGCGAACCGGCGCACGTGTTGTCGGCGCACCTGGCTGCGGTGGCGATTTCCGCCGTGATGGGATCGCTGACCGCGGTCCGGATGTCTACACCAGGAACACGCGCTCGATGAACCAGTAGGTGCCCGCGAGGATCACCGCGATCGATCCCGCAATGGCGATCGAACGCGCAGCGGATTCACTGCGGCGCCGGACCACTTCCAGTGTTCCCGCCGCGACCGCGACGATCAACAACTGTCCCACCTCGACGCCAAGATTGAACGCGAATAGCGACCAGCTCAGGGCCGCCTGCGGCAATCCGAATTCCTTCAGCACGTACGCGAACCCGAATCCGTGAATCAACCCGAAGGCCACGGCCAGCCAGGCACGAATGTCCGTTTCGGACGCGGACGCCTTCTGCCGGGCGCGCAGAACCAGCAGGTTGTCGGCGCCGACCACGACGATGGTCAGCGCGATCAACGGCTCGATCAGTCTCGCTGACGGCGACAGGATGTCCAGTGCCGCCAGCGACAGCGTAATGCTGTGTCCGATCGTGAACGATGTCACGATCAGCGCAAGACGCGACAGCGATCCGCCGAGCAACAGCAGGCCGACCAGGAAGAGGATGTGATCCGGCCCGATCAGGATGTGCTCGATGCCGGAGAGCACGAAGGTCTTCACGACCGCCCATAATCCCTGCGAACTGCCCGAGTAGTAATCAGCCGTCTGGTGCGTGGCATCGAGGATCAACTGCAGCTTGAGCGCGCTGTCCTCATAGACATTGATGAACGTCTGATGGATCGGATCGTAGGGGAAGATGTACGCCTTGAGGGCGACATGGCCCGGCCGCGCGTCGCTCACCGTGAATGCGAGGCGAAGGCTCTGGCGGTCCGGCACGACATCAATCGCGCCCCAGGTGATGGTTGCCGGCCTGCCATCGAGCGTCAGCGTCAGTCGCGGCGATAGCAGCGCGACCAGCGCATCGCGGATCCGTGCCGCCTCAGCCGGCACCAGCAGCGAGTCTGCGTCCTTGACGTCGAGATCGTGGGCGGCGTCGAGGTCATGGACGACGAGCGTGCCGCTCAGACCTGACGCGTCGAGGTGCAGGTCGAGATAGCTGAACGGGGCCGGGTGGGTCGAGGCCGGCGCCGCGACGAGCAGGGCGGCCAGCGCGGCCAGGACGGCAATGCGTATCTTCAAGATGCTCTTAAGACGACGCGAGCCGTGGCCCAGATCCAGGTCAGCACGATTGCCGCGGTCAGGAAGACGTCACTTGGCCAGTGAGCGCCCAGGGCGAGCCGGGCCAGGCAACCGGCAGCCAGCATCCCGAACATCAACACCATGACCGGCACGCGGTTCGGCGCCTTGCGACGCATGGCCGCCAGCAGTCCCACCGTGCCGAAGGTCACGGCAAAAAACGTGATCGTGGTGGAGGGAAAGCTGAAGCCTGATGGTCTGCCGACGACGTTGATCAGCTCAGCGGATGGCCGCGGTCGCGCGAACCAGGCCTTGGTGTGCTCGGCGCCGTACTGTTCGAGCAGCAGGAAGCCGAGCAGGAGCGCCAGCCCGCGGATGCCGCCGACGAAATACGCGGCCACGACCGTGATCACCATCACGTAATACTTGCCAGGCGCCGGAGCCAGGCGGCTGATCGGCGTCGCCCACCATGCCGGATCGGGCGAGACCGATTGAATCGCGCGCGCTACTGCCACGTCACCGGCGAAGTAGGGCTCCATCGCGACGCCGACCCCGATCAGGATCGTGACGGCAGCGGCGATGGCGAACGGAATCAAGGGCGAGCGCATCATCAGCGGGAGGTCCTATTTGAAGATCGACTTCGGCATCTTCACATGGACGCCCATGGTGCCGTCCACGAGTTGCGTGATGGCCACGTCGCCCGCGAGGCTCGTGAGCTGGTATGCCTGATGCTTGTCCATCTTCTTGGTCGCTGCGAGGAAGTCGATCATCTCCTGGATCGCGACGCGCGTGGCCTTGGTGAGGTCCACGTCCGTGCCCATCGAGATGTAATGCGTGTTGGTCTCCGCGCGCGGCCACGCCAGCTTCATGCCCTTGCGGACCGTCAGCTGCAGCCTGCCTCGCAGTGACGTTTCAATGCCCGTCTGGTCGACTTCACCATCGCCTTGCGCAGCGTGACCATCGCCGACTTCGAAGAGCGCGCCCTTGACGTGAACGGGAATGAACAGCGTCGTGCCCGCGACGAGTTCCTTGTTGTCCAGGTTGCCGGCGTGCGTGCTCGGCGGATTGCTGCTGACGCGTCCGACCTCCGCGGCCGGTGCCACGCCCATGCTGCCGAAGAACGGACGCAGTGGAATCACCACGTGGGGCAGGAACGCTGCCGTCATCGCCTTGCGATCGAGGCGGATGATCGTCTGGCCGCGGCCCGGTTCGCAGTTCTCGCGCACGAACCCGCTGCAGCCGTTGTAGCCGTAGGCAATCGGCAGGTCGATCGACAGGACCTTCACTTCGAGCGCATCGCCGGGCTCGGCGCCGTTCACATACACCGGGCCGGTCAGGATGTGTCCGCCAGGTCCGCGATCCTTGACCTGCTCGACGATCGCGCGGAGCGAAGCCTGGATCTCTGAGGCGGGCACGCCGGACTTCTCGAGGCGGTCAGGCGTCGAGGTCAGCAGCGTATCGACGTCGATGATGTCGCCGGAGTCAATCGTCAGTGCCGGCTTGGTTTCGGCCCAGTAGTGGCCGTAGGCCACGGTTGACGGTGTGGCTTCGAGCCGATGGGTCTTGGGTTTCTGCGCCTGCAGGCCGGTCGAGAGGACGAGTAGCGAGATGACGGCCACGAAGGGGAATGCGCGAGCGTGTTGCATCCGCGCATTCTACCCGTGACAGGTAATGACGCGCAGATTCACCCATTGCCACTAGAATCTCGGCCATGCCTTGGTATCGCGAGGTTTCCCGCCAGGAGTGGAAGACCTTCCTGACGACGTTTGCGGCGTGGACCCTCGACGCCTTTGACTTCACCATCATCACCTTTGTCCTGACGGACATTCGGCGCAGCTTCGAGGTGAACCTCGCGCTGGCTGGCGCGCTGGCCACCGTCACCCTGCTCTTTCGCATGGTGGGCGGCATCGGAGCCGGCACCCTCGCGGACAAGTACGGACGCAAAGGCCCGATCCTGTTTTCCATCGCCTGGTACACCGGGTTCGCGTTCTTGAGCGGCCTGTCGACCAGCTACGTGATGCTGTTCGCGTTCCGCGGTTTGTTTGGCATCGGCATGGGCGGGATGTGGGCCGCCGGCATGCCGCTGGCGTTGGAGCAATGGCCGGCGAAGCATCGCGGCATTGCCTCCGGAATCCTGCAGGGTGGATACTCGACCGGCTTCCTGCTCTCGTCGCTGGTCTATCAACTGGGCTATCCACTGATCAACGACAACCCCGATCGCGCCTGGCGACTGATGTTGTGGGCCGGCGTGCTGCCGGCCATTGCGATCTTCTATCTGATGACGCGCGTCAGCGAGAGCCCGCTGTGGCTCGAGCAGCAGCGTCTTCGTGCCGGCAAGCCCGCGCGTCTCTCGCTCGCGCGCCTGTTCGATCGCGACTTGCGCTGGGTCACGATCCACACGTCCATCCTGATGGGTGCGTTCGTGTGGATGTATCAGTCGACGACGATCTGGTATCCGACCCTGCTCGCCAACTTGAAGCAGCAGCCGCTGGCGTTCCTGTTGCTGCTCAACGCCGGTGGCATGCTCGGATCAATCTTCTTCGGCACGGTCTCGGAGAAGTGGGGCGGCCGCCGCGGCGCGGCCACGGTCGGCATGATCGCCGGTGTGCTCTCCGCGCCGGTGTACCTGTTCTCGGAGAGCAGCGGAGGCCTGCTGCTTGGCGCCTGGTTGATTGGCTTCTGCGCCTCGGGCGCCTGGGGCATCGTCCCCGGCTACCTCGCGGAACGCTTTCCGACAGAGGTGCGCGGCGTCGGCACCGGATTTTCGTATCACGTTGGTGTCGGCATCGGCGCATTCGCCCCGTATTTGATTGGCGTGATGACGGATGCGGGCACGCAGCTGCAGACCGCGATGTTCTGGTGCGTGATTGCCGGAGGCATCGGCGTGATCACGTTCCTGTGGCTCGGGCCCGAGACCCGCGGCCGCGAACTCAGCTGATCACCGGGCTCGTCCCCGACGGCCCGCGCGGGGTACGATCTGGTCATGCTCGATCTCCGGCTGGCTGTTCGTAGTCTCATCGCTCGCCCGGCGTTTTCCGTCGTCGCGCTGTTGACGCTGGCGCTGGGGATCGGCGCCAATACCGCGGTCTTTACGGTCTTCAACGCGGTACTGCTGGCGCCGCTGCCGTACCAAGACCCCGGCAAGATCGTCATCCTTAACGAAACATCGCCGCAGCTGCCGAACGCGTCGGTGACGCGCTACAACTACGACGACTGGCGCAGCCGCGCGAAGTCGTTCTCGGCGATGGGCGCGTTTCGCCCGACCAGCATGACCATCACCGGCTCGGGTGAACCCGAACGGGTGCCGGCGAAGATGATCACCGCGAACCTGCTGCCGCTGCTTGGCGTGGCCATTGAACAAGGCCGGGGGTTTTCCGAACAGGATGACAAGGCCGGCGCTGAAGGCGTGACGCTGGTTGGCGCCGCGCTCGCGGCGCGCCGCTTTGGCGGCGCCTCACCCATCGGCCAGTCGATCCTGCTGGACAATCGCGCCTACACGATCGTCGGCGTGATGCCGGCTGAGTTCGAGTTGTTCCAGCCTGCGGATCTCTACGTCGCGTTCGGACCATGGGCGGCGACGCTGCCGGAGGACCGCGGCTGGCATCCGGGCATCTTTCCGATCGCGCGGCTCAACGAGGGAGTCACGATCGACCAGGCGCGCACTGAGCTGGACATCATCTCGCGCCAGCTCGAAGCGGAGTATCCGGATTCCAACAAGAACACGCGCGCGCTCATCAACCGCGCGCAGGATCAATTGGTGCAGAACGTCAGGCCCGCGCTGCTGATGCTGTTGGGTGCGGTCACCCTGGTCTTGCTGATCGCTTGCGCCAACGTGGCCAATTTGCTGCTCGCCCGCGCCGTCGGCCGCCAGAAGGAGATTGCCGTGCGCGTGGCGATCGGCGCCGGTCGCGCGCGCATCATTCGCCAGCTGGTGATCGAAAGCCTGGTGCTGTCGTGTATCGGCGGTGCGCTGGGCCTGATCGTGGCAATGTGGTCGGTGTCGTTGCTGTCGTCGCTGCCCCTCGGCCTGCCGCGTGCGCAGGTCATTGCCGTGGACTGGCCGGTGGCGCTGTTCGCGTTGGGGCTCTCGGTGCTGACAGGCCTGGTGTTCGGCGCCGTGCCGGCGTGGCAGGCGACGAGGGTCGACATTCGCGAGTCGCTGAACGAAGAGAGCCGCGGCGGTTCGAGCAGCATTCGTCATCGACGGATGCGATCGGTGCTGGTGGTGGCGGAGATCGCCCTCGCGCTCGTCCTGCTGGTCGGCGCCGGGCTGCTGCTGCGCAGCTTCTCCGCGCTGACGCGCGTCTCGCCAGGCTTCAATCCGACGAACCTGCTCGTCATTAACCTGCCGCTCTCGCCGCGCACGCATGGCGACGCCGTCGTTCGGAACGCTGCCGTCGAACGCATCGTGGAACGGGTCGGGGCATTGCCGGGCGTCGAACGAGCGGCCGTGAGCACGATGATTCCGATGGCCGGCGCCGGCGCGACGATTCATTTCAATCGCGCCTTTGCACCTCCGAAGGGACCGGAGGACTACGTGATGGCCGGCTATCGCGCCGTGACAGCCGATTACCTCTCGGCCCTGGGTGTGCCGCTGACGCGCGGCCGGTTGATCGACGAACGCGACCAGGCCGGAGCGCCGGCGGTGGTCGTGATCAACGAGTCGATGGCGAGGCAGCATTTTTCAGGGATTGATCCGCTCGGTCAGCGCATGCAGATCGGCACCGAGCCGGATCCGAACTTCATGCAGCTCGAGGTCGTCGGCGTCGTTGGGGATGTGAAGCAGTCATTCGAGGCGGGCTCCAAGTCGGAGTTCTTCGTGCCCTATTCACAGTTCCCGGACCCTATCCTGACCGGCATGTATCTCAATGTGGCGCTGGTCGCACGCACGGCCGGCGATCCCACAGCGATCGTGCCGTCGGTGCGCGCGGCGTTGAGAGAGATCGATCCCAACCAGCCGCTGGTGAACGTCCGCACCATGGAGACGGCCATGGCCGGTACCGTGGCGCAGCCGCGCCTGCAGATGGGCCTGCTGGTCGTCTTCGCGGCGATTGCCGCGGTCCTCGCGATTGTGGGTGTCTACGGTGTCATGGCCTACACGGTGTCTCAACGCATCGCCGAGATCGGCGTGCGCATGGCGATCGGCGCATCACCGGCGAATGTAATTGGCCTGGTGGTGCGGCAGGGCGCGATGCTGGCCGCGACCGGGGTGGTGCTGGGATTGATCGGCGCCGCCGCCGCGGCACGCGCGATTCAGAGCTTGTTGTTCGTGGAGGCGAGGGGCTTCGCGCCGACGGCGTTTGCCGGCAGCGCGATCATCCTTGGAGTGGCGGCGTTGCTGGCGAGCTACATCCCGGCCCGCCGTGCAGCTAAGGTGTCACCGGTCACTGCACTCGGACGATGATGTCAGGCGGGTCTAAAGACCCGCCTCTACAGAGCTACGAGAGCGCCTTGATGATGTCCCAGCGCGTGATGATGTAGGTCGCGTCGAGCTTGAAGTCGCGCACCAGGACCGCCGGGCTGTCGGGCGTCAGCATTTGCGCCAGCGCTTCAACACTCGTCGAGATGTCGGCAAACGGCAGCGCCGGCTGCATGATCGCCTCGACCGATCCGTGCACCACGTCCGGGTTCTTCACGATCTCCGAATACAGGTAGCCTTCGTTGACAGTACCAACCAGGCGGCCGTCCGAGGTCACCGGGATCTGCGAGTAGGCGCGCTCGGTCATGATGTGCGCCGCCTTCTCGACAGTGTCATTGCGGTCGATCGTCACCAGCGGCGCCTTTTCGCGCCCGCCGACCAAGTCGCGCGCGGTCAGGCCCTTCGGGTCCACGAAGCCCTTCTCGCGCATCCAGTCGGGGTTGTACATCTTCCCGAGGTAGCGGGTGCCGTGGTCGTGGAAGATCACCACGACCGTCTCGCCCTTCTTGAAGCGATCCGCGAGCTGGATCAATCCGGCCATCGCCGACCCGGCCGAATTGCCGGCGAAGATGCCTTCCTCGCGCGCGATGCGGCCGGTCATGATCGCCGCGTCGCGGTCGGTGACCTTTTCGAAGTGATCGATCAGGCTGAAGTCGACGTTCTGCGGCAGGAAGTCTTCACCAATACCCTCGGTGATGTACGGATAGATCTCGTTCTTGTCGAAGATCCCGGTCTCTTTGTACTTCTTGAAGACCGAACCGTAGGTGTCGATGCCCCAGGCCTTGACCGCCGGCTTGCGTTCCTTCAGGTACTTCGCCACGCCGCAGATGGTGCCGCCGGTGCCGACACCGACCACCAGGTGGTCGATCTTGCCGCCGGTCTGCTCCCAGATCTCGGGACCCGTCTGCTCGTAGTGCGCCTGCGCGTTCGACGGGTTGTCGTACTGGTTGGCCTTCCACGAGTTCGGCGTCTCACGCTCGAGGCGTGACGACACCGAGTAGTACGACCGCGGATCTTCCGGATCGACGTCGGTGGGGCAGACGATGACTTCGGCGCCGAAGGCGCGCAGCGCATCCACCTTTTCCTTCGACTGCTTGTCGGTGGTGGTGAACACGCACTTGTAGCCCTTGACCACCGCGGCAATCGCCAGGCCCATGCCGGTGTTGCCCGACGTGCCTTCGATGATGGTGCCGCCGGGCTTGAGCTTGCCGGATTTCTCCGCATCCTCGATCATCTTGAGGGCCATGCGGTCCTTGATCGAGTTGCCGGGGTTGGTCGTCTCGATCTTCGCGTAGACGTCCGCGGCAATAATGCCGTTCGGAATGCGATTGAGTCGGACCATCGGCGTGTCGCCGATGGATTCAAGGATGTTGTTGTAAATTGGTCTCGGCATCGCGCTGATCGTGGTGTTTAACCATCATACACGTCCGCTTCTCCTGTCGCTGGCCCTCTTCATAGCGCTGGCGACGCTGCACACGTGGCCTATGGCCGCGGCGCCCTCGCATTGGTCGCGGGTGGACGGCGACGGCGGCCTGAATACCTGGGCCGTCAGCTGGGTGGCGCATGCGCTGATCGAAGACCCCAGCCACGTTTTTGATGCCAACATCTTCTATCCCCAGCACCTGACGCTGGCCTATTCCGAGGCCATGCTGCTGCAAGGGTTGTTCGCCTTGCCGGTGATCGCGTGCGGCGGATCGGCGGTGCTTGCCTACAACGTCGCGGTCTTCAGCGGCTTCGTCCTGACCGGATGGATGTTCTGTCTGCTGATCCGCCGCTGGACCGGCAGCTGGGCAGCCGGGGCGGTCGGCGGATCCCTGGCGGCCTTCAACGCCTACACCCTCGTCAACATCACGCACCTGCAGTTCCTGCACGCCGGCTTCTTCGCGCTCATGCTGTTTGCGCTCGACCGCTTGATCGTGGCGCCGCGCATCCGCGAGGCCATCTGGCTGGCGCTTGGCTTTGTGATGCAGGCCCTGGCCTCGATCTACCTGATGGTGTTTGCCGTGTTCGCGCTCGCCATCGCCCTGCTCGCCAGGACCGGTGAGTGGATCAGGCGAAGCATTCCGCTGATGACCAGGCTGGGTGCCGCGGCCGTGATCGCGCTGGCGCTGCTGTGGCCGTATCTATCGCCCTATCGTGACCTCAGCACGTCGCAGCATCTTGTGAGGACGGCGGACGAGGCCGAATCGGCGTCCTGGCGCAACTACGTGTCCACTGGCGCGCGAGTGCATTTCGAGTCATGGAGCCGGGAGCTCGGCGGGGGCGTGTCGACGTCCGTGTTCCCGGGCATCGCGGCGTTGACGCTCGTTGCGCTCGCCTTTGTCGATCGTGAGCAGCGGAGGGATCCGCGTTTCAGGATGTGCGCGGTCGCGGCCGCTGGCTGCGTGGTGTTGTCGTTCGCGCCACTGCTGCCGTTCTATGCGTCGCTGCACGCGGCCATGCCGCTGCTGCAAATGGTCCGAGCCATTCACCGCATCGGCCAGGTGATGCTGCTGCTAGTCGCGATCCTCGCCGGGTTTGGCGTCGCCGCACTTGGGCGGGCGTGGGCCGGATCTCGCGCCTGGGCGTTTGCCGTCGTCGCGATGCTGGTGCTGGTCAACGGCGAGGCGCTTCGCGCGCCGATGGGCTACATCTGGTTTGACCGGGTGCCGCCAGCGTATGAAGCCCTCGCCAAGGAACCCGCCGCGGTCGTCGCGGAAGCGCCATTCCCGATGCCGTCGCAGTGGTTTCTGAACAGCCCATACATGGTCAATTCAACGCTCCATTGGAAACCGCTGCTGAATGGATACAGTGGATTCAGGCCCGCAACCTACGACCGCGCGTATCAGGCGATGCAGGGCTTTCCGTCAGACTCTTCGTTGATTGCGCTCCACGAACTCGGCGTCACCCACGTGGTTGTCCACAAGCGGGAGCTGCTGGGGGATGTCGCGGTTGATGACCCGTTCAACCACGTCGCATCCATTCGCCTGCTGGCGAAGGATGACGACGTGTTGATCTACAAGATTGGTGGGCACTAAGGACGGCTACCAACAGGCGAGCAACTCTGGCGAAATCCGGAAGTCCTGTAGCACCTCCGATTCGATCGCCTCAACGCCGCGGAATGTGCGGCGCGCGCCGGCGCCATATTCCCTGAGCCTCAGGACTTCAATTTCCCTGGAGAGTTGATGGAACAGCCAGCATTCCCGGACGCCGTACTGCTGGAAGTAGTGAATGCGTTCCTCCAGCCTGCCAATGCGCGGGTGCGGCGACATGACCTCGACGACCAGATCCGGCGCCCCCCAGATGTGATCGCTGATGATGTCGGACCGGCTCCTGGAGATGAACATCAAGTCCGGCTGCACGATCAGCGCTCGTGCCGGATCCAGGATGACATCTTGCGGCGCAATGCACACCGTGCCCAGCTTGTGCTGGCCGACGAACACGCGCATCAGCACGGCTAGCTCCAACAGCAGGTTCTGATGCCGGAAGTGCGGCGAATCCTCGATGCGGAGCGTTCCGTAGATCAGCTCCTGCACGCGCAGTGATTCAGCCGTTTGCAAGTATTCGGCGGTGGTCAGGACCGTGCCGTCCGGAGGCAACTCTCCCCATACGGGCAATCGTTCGTTCATGACTCTTCCTCCCATCGCAACCTCGTTTCAAGACGACGGTCTCATCGTCTTGAGGACGGCGCAAGAGGCAAGATTTGCGTACTTACCGTTCAGCGCACTTCGCGTTGCTGTATCCGGAACGGAATGGCGTGACGATTCCGCTCACGGCGTCGAAGCGGTGGCGCGTGACGCAGGCGGTGTCGTTGGCTAGCAGGTGGATCGAGATCGACGGCGTCTCTGAGACCGTCTTCACGTAGTGAATGTCGTCGAGCGGCGGCAGCAGCGTATAGAACTCGCCGTGCTTCACCGTCTGCTGCCGTGCCACTTCGAGCTGTGCGTGGAATTCGTCACGGCCGTCGTCTGCGCGGCGATAGACCGTCTCGTCCTGGATGCCGCGATACACGCCGATCAGTCCCCAGGCGAGGTGATCGTGGATCGGCGTTTGTGAGCCCGAAGGGATGACGAGCGAGAACAGGCAGAGCGATCCATCTTCCGCGCGGTAGAGAGCGTACTGCCCGATGCCTCCACCCATGCCGCTCTTAAGATCAGGCTCGCCGTATTCCTTTGGCAGCCAGTTGTCGGCAGCGAGGAGCTTCCCGAACGCCGGCCGCAGCGCCTCGACCCGCGCTTTCGGGTCGACGATCTCGGTAGTCAGCCGGCGTGTTTCATCAACCAGCGCGCGGATCTCGGGCACATCGACGATGAAACCGAAATCCGCGTGGTGGTGAGGCCTTCCGAAATCGCACATCGATCTGAGATCCGAAATACGAGATCTGAGATCCTACGACCCAGACAGTTTCTTGAGCTGCGCCTCGATTGCCTGCATTTCCTTGATCAGATCCGCATAGCGCTCGTGCGCGTCGCGACCGACGCGCTGGTCCGCCTGCGTGACCATGCGCTGGATGTTGGCGAGCTGGCTGAGGAGCATTGGCTGGGTGTAAATGCCTGGCGTATCGACCAGCCGCGCATAGAGCGCCTGCAGCGGATGGTCGTACTTGGTGTTGCTCGGTGAGTCGCCCGGCAGCGCCGCCGCCAACTGCGGCTTCAAGCCGGCCTTCTGCATTGCCGCCTCGAGGCTGACCTGGAGCTTGCGTGCGTCGCTGATCGCATCGCGCACCTGGAGCTGGAACTTCACCTGCTCGGAGATCGCGGCATCGGTAACGCCATCAGCGGTCACGCGGGGATCCGACTTCAGATCCAGCGTGCGGGTGATCACCGTGCCACCCGAGGTGAGCTTCACGGTGTACTTGCCGGGAGGCACCATCGGGCCGCCAGGGCCGCCCGCGGGATTGTTCACCGTCCACGGGCCGGGATAGCGAAGATCCCAGGTGATGCGCTGCATGCCGGCCTCGGCGCGGATGCTGGTCGAACCCTGCGGCCCGCGGAAGAACGGTCCGCGCATTTCCTGGCCGGCTGCGCCGGCGCCTCGCGGAGCGGCCACGTTGAAGGTGCGCAGGGCCGCGCCGCCGGCGTCGAGCACTTCGAGCTTGGTATCGGCGCCCGGCGCGGTTGCAAACCAGAGATCGAACTGCGCGCCCTGGAACGGGTATTCGGGATCGACGTTCGAGAACGGCGCCGTGCTGCTGCGATAGCGGATCGTTTCGCGCGGCTGGAAGAACGCCACCGCGGGGAGCTTGGACTGTTCTTCTTCAAGCGCGCTGAAGCCGAAGCTTGCGCCCGTTGCCGGCGCGGCATTCGCGAGTTTGGCCAGTTCCTGCAGCGGGGTGATGTTGTCCATGATCCACGCCGACCGGCCCATCGTCGAGATGACGAGGTCGTTCCTGTGCACCTTGATGTCGGTCACCGGCGTCGTCGGCAGGTTCTGCTGCAGCGACTGCCAGTTCTTGCCGCCGTTGAACGACACGAAGAAGCCGAATTCCGTGCCGGCATAGAGCAGGCCGGCCTGGCGCGGATCCTCGCGAATCACGCGGGTCGGATGATCGATCGGCAGGCCGTTCTTGCCGTCGGTCAGCAGCGTCCACGTCTCGCCGTAGTTGTCGGTGCGGTAGATGTAGGGCTTCAGGTCGTGCTCGCGCATGAAGCGGTAACCGGCGATGTAGGCGCGGCCCTTCATGTGCGGTGAGTCTTCAACGGTCTGGATGCGCGCGCCGACCAGGTCCTTCGGCGTCACGTTCTTCCACGTCTTGCCGTTGTCGCGCGTCACGCTGACCGGGCCGTCGTTGGCGCCGACCCAGATCACGCCCTTCTCGAGGCGTGATTCGATCATTGCGTAGATGGTGGAGTAGACCTCTTCGCCGGTGACGTCGCGCGTGATCGGGTTGCCCGAGACGATCTGGTACTGGGGTTCCTTCGCCGTCAGGTCGGGGCTGATGATGTCCCACGAAATGCCCTCGTCCATCGAGCGATGCAGCACGTGCGACGCCTGGTAGATCACGCGCTCGTCGTGCGGCGAGACGTAGACGACGGTCTGGCGCGGGAAGCGGAACTTGATTTCGTCCGGGTCGTGACCGTAACGGTTCTGCGGATAGACCCAGTAGTGCTTCTCCTGGCCGGTGTCGGTGTTGTAGCGGCCGACCTCGCCCTTGCACGCGCCCCACACGACCTTGCCGTTCTTCTTCGGCCAGATCTGTCCGGTCTCGCAGCCGGATGCCTGCTGCCACGCCTGCGACGGGTGCTCGAAGCCCCATGACACCGGCGGAATGCTCGGGATGATCAAGGTGCTGTTGTCCTGCTGCGGCATGTAGAGGCGATACGGATACTGCTCGTCGACGGCGACCATGTAGTACTCGGCCGTCGGCTGGTTAAGGATCGACGACCAGCTCTTCGCGCCATTGAGGCTGACGTTGGCGCCGCCGTCGTTCACCTGCAGGATGATGTTCGGATTGTCCGGGTTGAACCACATGCCGTGGTTGTCGCCGTGCGGCGTCTCAACCGACGTGAACGTCTTGCCGCCATCGATCGACTTGTGGAGGCCGAGCTCGTTCACCCACACTTCGTTTTCGTTCTTCGGGTTGACGGTGGCGTAGTGGAAGTAGAACGGCCGCGCGCGGAGGCGTTGCTGGCTGTTGACGAGCGCCCACGATTCACCGGCGTCGTTCGAGCGATACAAGCCGCCTTCGTTGCCGGGCGCTTCCACCATCGCGTAGAGGACCTTGGAATTGCTGCGTGCGATGTCGATGTCGATCTTGCCGATCAACTTCGACGGCAGGCCCGCCGTGATCTTCTTCCACGTCTCGCCGCCATCGGTGGACTTGTAGATGCCGCCCGCGCTGGCCGGTCCGCCGCTGATGATGTCCCAGCCCTTGCGGAAGCCCCGATACATCGCCGCGTAGAGGATGTCAGGATTCTCCCAGTCCACTTCGATGTCGCGGCCGCCGGTCTCGTTGTTCACGAACAGCGTCTTCTTCCAGGTCTTGCCGCCATCGGTGGTCTTGAAGATGCCGCGTTCTTCGTTTGGACCGAACGGTGACCCCAGCGCGGCGAGCCACACGGTGTTGGTGTTGAACGGGTGGACCTTGATGCCGCCGATCTGGCCGGAGTCCTTGAGGCCCATGAACTCCCACTTCGCGCCGGCGTCGGTCGACTTGTAGACACCGCGGCCGATGATCACGTTCGAGCGGATCGCGGCGCTGCCGGTGCCGACCCACACGTGGTTCGGATTCGACGGCGCCACGTCGATCGAGCCGATCGATCCGGTCCCGGTGATCTGGCCGTCGCTGATCGGCACCCACGTGATGCCGGCATCGTCCGTCTTCCAGACGCCGCCGCCCACGCCGCCGAAGTAGAAGGTGTGAGGCTGTTGCCGCACTCCGGCGTACGCGGTCACGCGACCGCCGCGCGTGGCGCCAACGCTGCGCCACTTCAAGTCCTTGTAGGCCGCGGTCGGCACCAGCTGGTTGGCGTCGCCCTGCGCGGCCGGAATGGAGGGCGTGGAAACGATCACAGCCGCCAGCGCGAAAGCGCCTGCAGCACGGGCAAGGGTCGAATACGTCATCGGAACAACCTCAGAGAAAACATGTCCTCCCAGCCTGGCAAGGAGGAACGGCGAACGCCGCAGGCGAGAAGTATATGCCGCCCCGCTGGGAGGGAATTGCAACGAGTTATCGTCGCGCGGGACGGCCGAAAACGGGCTAGTCGGAGTCTCTCGCGGCCGCAGCCATGTCGCCGGTCCAGCGCGGGGTGTCCTGGTGAATGCCGAGCTGATCGAGAAGGCGCGATACCGAGTGATCGACGATGTCGTCGATCGAGGCCGGACGCGTGTAGAACGCCGGCAGCGGCGGGGAAATGACGACGCCCATGCGAGAGAGCCTCAGCATGTTGTCGAGGTGAATCTCGCTGAAGGGCGATTCGCGGACCGCGAGCACCAGCTTGCGCCGTTCCTTGAGGACCACGTCGGCCGCGCGATGAATGAGGTTGTCGCCCAGGCCGTGCGCGATCGCCGCGAGCGTGCGCGCGCTGCACGGTGCGACCACCATGCCCATCGTGAGGAACGACCCGCTTGAAATCGAGGCACCTTGGTCGGTGAGCGGATGATTGACGTCGGCGAGCGCCATGACGTCCTGGGGCGAGTACCTGGTCTCGTGGACCAGCGTCCGGGCGCCCCACCGGCTCATCACGAGGTGCGTCTCGATATCGGTGTCCTTCAGGCGTTCCAGAAGGCGCACGCCGTAGATGGAGCCGCTGGCTCCCGTGATGGCAACGATCAGGCGTCGTGGCTCAGGCATAATGCGAAGTATCGTGTCGCTAATGTACCACCGCCGCCGCGCTCTCGCGCTCTGCTTCCTCACCCTGTTCTCAGCTGCATCATCCGCCGGTGCGCAAAGTGCGGCAACTCCGGCAACTTCGGACGCGCCACCGATCCGCCGCTGGCTCGACGTGCAGTCCCTGCTGGCCGCGATGCGATACCGCTTCACCGAGAACAGCGCCGGCCGGGAGACCGTGTCCGACGTGCAATGGCAGACACAGTTCCGGGGCCGATTGCTCTTCGACAAGGGCGGCAAGTATCACGTCGGCAGCTTCGTCACGACGGGGTCGTCGTTTCGCTCAGGATGGAACTACACCGGCGCAGGGCTCAACCGGGAATCCCATCCGCTGAAGGTCCGCCAGCTGTGGTTTGGCGCGGCGCCGACCAGGACGTTCGAGTTTCAGGGCGGCGGACTTGCCGTCAATCGCGGCGAACTCGCCGACGTGATCGCGGCAGACAACGACAGCTTTATTGTCGCGGCACGCACCACGGTGCGTCCGTCGAAGGGATGGTTGACGCAGGTCTCCGCGACGGTCGGTCACTTCGACGCGGTGTCCGAGCCGGACTTGTTCAAGCAGCTTGATGACGCCGATCGGATCAACTACGGACAAGCACTGGTGGGCTTCAAGCTTGGGGCGCGCGTCGCCGCCTCGGTTGATTACACCTACGAGGACGGCCGCGACATTTTGCGTGAAGGCGTCACCATTCGCGTGCCCGCGTCCGTTACCGGTGTCACGTCGCTTCGGCTGGAGTCGTATCAGCGCGTTGATCCGGATCGGGCCAGCGGGTTCAACCTGGCGGCGGATCTGCGCGTCAAGAAGCTCACCGCGACGCTGGGCCTCGTATCGACCGATCGCGCGTTTGGCCCGTTCAATGGGGATCGCTACGAGTTGGGCTCGCGCTACTACTCGGTCGTCAACTATCCGCTGACGCCGGAGTTCTCACTGCAAGCGTTCTACACGAGGGCGTTCGGCATCGACTTCCCAATCGCGCTGAAGCAGCGATTTGATGCGGTGTTGACGTGCAACCCGACGGCGTTCTTGAAACGCCACGGCGTGTTCTGATCGCGTCGCTTACCAGCCGACGCGCAGGCCCGTCGTCCACGCCACACCCGAATACGCGCCGCCGTCATTGGCGCGGTCGCGCATCTCCGCCAGCTGCACGCCGGTCTGCAGCTTGAGGCGGTGGCCATAGAGGTAGTAGTTCGCCCCCAGGTAACCCTCGTTGTAGCGGTCGCCGTTGCCGCGCGTCACCTTGTTCTCGTAACTGGCCAGCGACAGCCCGTTGTTTCCGTCGCTGGTAAGCAGCGTGTAGCGGGCCACGAACTGCAGCTTGCTGGTCGCGTTGACGTAGGGCATCGCCATCACGCCGAGCACATCGCGTTGGCCGAGATAGCCCTTGGTCTTCGACAGGTCCGAGCGGAAGCCCCAGCGCGGCTGCTCAATCCTGAAGTTCACCGAGCCGATCTGCTCGAACTTCTTTGTAAAGGTATTCTTCGCGTCCGGGTGCTGATACAGGTAGTTCCCGGTCAGCACCGCTTCGCGCACGCCAAGCTTCTTCGCGAAGTCGTAGCCGAGGACCGCCATGGTGAACACGCTGCCGTCGAAGCGTCCGAACTCGCGGTTCATCGTTCCAGCCGAGTAGACACCCGCGCGATAGTTCCAAGGCGCGATGCGGCCGGAGACGCTGACCCCGGGCATGTATTCCTGCGTGAACCAGATGTTGTTCGCAAGGTTGCTGCGGTCGATTGTCAGTAATTCGCGCGACGAGGTGGCGCCTTCCTGGGTGAACGGGATGCTTTGTTTGCCCACCGTGATCACCGACTTCGGGTTCTTTTGCCACGCGACGTAGGCGTCGGTGATGCGCATGTAGAACGGGTTGCGCTCCTGCGGGTTCACTTCCATCTCCGCATGCACCAGGTAGTTCTGGAACATCGTGATGCGCGTGCCGAACCTGACCCGGCGAATGTTGGATTCGCGCCAGTCGCCCTGGTCGGCTTCGACGAGCGCCAGGTCGTGATGGAAACGGCCAGTGAACAGGACACGTTGTACCACCGGGTTCGACTTGTCGTTGTACCAGTCGGTGAGCTTCGACCAGACACGATCGTAGGTGGATGGCGGTTTCGGATCGGCGGTCTGGGCAGAGGCAGTCAGTGACGTCAGGGCGATCAGGGCGGCCGTCACGGCACACCGGGCGAATGTCATGAAGCCACGATAGGCAACGTAGATGTTGCGTTTGTTACATCAATGTGAATTCTGTGTAAAGCCAGTAAGACTTCGCCATGAATTGATGAGGCTACGTCTTCCTGGCGGCAGCGTCTCGTACCCCGCCTCCAGCGGGGTGGGTTTGGCCACTGATTAGGCTGAGTGTCATATAGGCCACCATCGACGTGGCCAGCGCAGGGAGCGTGGCGCCAATGGAAGACGACAAGCGATAGGCGATGAAGCCGATCAGCCACGCAGCCATGCCGGCGAGGTTGACCGCCGGCAGGCTGGCGATGTCGTAGATGCGCGTGACATCGAGCCGCCTTTTCATGATCGCGAAATGCGCGAGGAAGACGCCGCCAACCGGCACGAGCACCGAGCCGAGCAGTACCATCCACTCGGCAAAGCGCGTCAGGAATCCGCCAGAGATCAGTCCCAGCACGGTGCCAATGATGCCGATGGTCCAGACCGACCCGGTGCCGGTCGAGCGCGGCGAGAGCGTCCGCCATGCCAGCGACGACAGGTAGATATTGACGAAGTTCGTCGTCACCGATGCGAGCGCGACCAGCAGGGCCGTCCACCATCCAACCCCCGCGGCGTGCAACATCGTTCCTGGATCGTCACTGCCGGCCATGCGGGCCAGCGTCCAGCCGACCGGCATCAACCACAACGCCGGCAGTGCGAGCCCGGCGAAGACCGCCCCGGCGGCGGCTTGCCCGGACCTGGTGAAGCGCGAGTAGTCCGCGAACATCAGCAGCCACGACACCTGGTAGCCGATCACGACGTCGAGACCCCAAAAAAGGGCTGGTGGGGCGGGTAAGGCGGGTGCGGCCGGTAGGGGCGGTGTAGATGCTGACGATGGGCCGAACACAGCCCAGGACAGCACTCCTCCGGCGACCACCATCATCGGCACAGCGATGCGATCCGCGAGACCGACGGCACGCGGACCCTTTGCAACGACGGCAGTCGCGGCGAGTCCCAGCACTGCTGCCCAGACGCGCGCGCTGTCCGATCCCCCGAGCACCTGTGCGCACGCCGACGCGGCGATCTGGTTGTTGATCGCGATCCAGGCGAAGTTGGTGAGGTAGAGCAGACCGGATACGACCTGGGCGCCGCGGTATCCCAGTGGTGCGCGTGCGGCGATCATGGACGGCACGCCGGTTCGCGATCCTACCGGTGCCAGCACGGCGACCAGCAGCGCACCAAACACCGCGCCGCCGAGTGCAATCCCGACCGCGCTTGAGCCCTCGTATCGAGACCCCAGCACCGCACCCGTCTGCATCGTCGTCGCCACCACGTTGGCGGCGGCGAAGATCAGGAACAGATCGAACGCCGATTGCGTGCGTTGCGATTCTGGGACCGGTGAAAGGTCGGCGGCATCCACGCTCGAAGTCTATATACTGCGGCCGGTATGCGACACCTGATACTTACCGCGGCGCTGGCCGCTGTCCTCCTTGATGGCGCGCATGCGCAAGCCCCCGCGCCGCAGCCCGCAACTCTCCTGCAGCCGGATCGCGTGTTCGACGGCGAGCAGATGCACGCAGGGTGGGCCGTTGTCGTTCGCGGCGAGCGCATCGAGGCCGCGGGTCCGCTGGCGTCCCTTTCGGTCCCTGCGGGCACGCGTACGGTCGTCTTGAAAGGGACGACGCTCATGCCCGGCATGATCGAGGGGCACTCCCACCTGCTGCTGCATCCGTATAACGAGACCGTCTGGAACGATCAGGTCCTGCGTGAAGCGCTGGCGTTGCGCGTGGCCCGTGCCACCAATCACGCGCGTGCGACGCTGATGGCCGGTGTCACGACCGTTCGTGATCTGGGGAGTGAAGGCGCTGCCTATGCGGATGTGGGCCTCAGGCAGGCGATCAACGAAGGCATCATTCCCGGTCCGCGCATGCTGGTGGCTGGTCCGGCGATGGTGGTGACCGGCAGCTACGCGCCGAAAGGATTTGCCCCCGAAGTGATGGTGCCGCAGGGCGCGGAAGAATCCGACGGCCTCGATGGCGTCGTGCGGACCGCGCGGGGACAGATCGCCCGTGGTGTGGACCTGATCAAGATCTACGCGGACTACCGCTGGGGCCCGAACGGCGAGACGAGGCCCGGATTCACGCTCGGTGAGATCCAGCGGATCGTTGAAGCGGCCAACAGCAGCGGTCGTCCTGTCGTGGCGCACGCGTCATCGGTGGAAGGCATGCGCCGCGCGATCATGGGCGGCGTCGAGACCATCGAGCATGGTGATGAAGGCACGCCGGAGATCTGGAAATTGATGGTCGAGAAGAACGTTGCGTTCTGCCCGACGCTCGCGGCGGGCGACGCCACGTCGCAATATGCGGGATGGAAGAAAGGCGTCGATCCCGAGCCGGCGCGCCTGCAACGCAAGCGCCAGACCTTCAAGGCGGCGCTCGACGCTGGCGTGAAGATGTGTTTCGGCGGCGACGTTGGTGTCTACGCGCACGGCGACAACGTGCGCGAACTCGAGCTGATGGTGGATTACGGCATGCCCGTGCCGGCGGCGTTGGTTGCGGCAACGTCTGGCAACGCCTCGTACTTCCGCCAGTCCGAGCGCATCGGCCGCGTGAAGGCCGGGCTGTTGGCTGACTTGATCGCCCTTGAAGGCGATCCGGCCGTCAACATCAAGGCGCTGCGGCAAGTGAGGTTCGTGATGAAGAACGGAAAGGTATTCAAGGAATAGTCATGCGCCATGGTGCTGATCCGCGCTCCGCGCGGAGGTTGCTGATTGTTGTGCTTCTCCTCGCCGGCGTCTCGTTGTCGGCGGCACAGCATGGGCCTGACAAGGGCACGCTCGTGATCGTCGGCGGCAACATGCAGGATCCGGCGATCGTGCAGCGCTTCATTGATCTCGCTGGCGGTCCGGATGCGCCGATCGTCATCATTCCCACAGCGGGCGAAGACGACAGCTACGACAACTATTGGTCTGGGTTGAAGCAGTGGCGCCAGAACGGTGCCACCAACCTGGTGGTTCTGCACACGCGCGATCGCAAGGTCGCCGATTCAGAAGCGTTCGTGAAGGCGATTCGTTCCGCTCGTGCGGTGTTCTTCACGGGCGGCCGACAGTGGCGCCTTGCGGACTCCTATCTGAATACCCTGACCCACAAGGAACTCCAGGCGCTGCTCGATCGTGGCGGCGTGATCGGCGGATCCTCCGCCGGCGCATCGATCCTGACTTCGTTCATGGTGCGCGGCGACACCAAGAGCAACGAGAAGATGATCGGGGATCACACGGTTGGCCTCGGGTTCCTGAAGAACGCGGCCGTCGATCAGCACCTGCTGCGCCGCAATCGTCAGTTCGACATGCTGGAAGTGATCGACAAGTACCCGGAGCTGCTCGGCATCGGACTCGACGAAGACACCGCCATCGTGGTCTCCGGCGATCAGTTCGATGTGATTGGCAAGAGCTACGCGGTGATCTACAGCCGCACACCCGTGGCGGGCGCGACGGGCCGCTTCTACTTCATGGGTGCCGGCGATCGCTTCGACATGAAGGCGCGCAAGGCGACGCGGCAAGGCAGCGACTGGCGTCCGTTGCAGGGTGTGCGGCCTCCGGGGTAAGTAGGGGCGAACTTCAGTTCGCCCGGCGGGCGGGCTCTAGCCCACCCCTACACCACGTTGGCTTCGCCGGCAGTGGCGCGGCCGGCAAAGCGATCGAGCTCAAACGGCGTCAGGTCGAACTTTGGATCGATGCCGGCGATGACATCGGCAAGGATGCGGCCCGCGGCCGGTGCGTGCTGGAAGCCGTGACCGCTGAAGCCCGCGATCGTGTAGAACCCCTCGACGTCGCTGGATGGTCCGATGATCGGATTGTGATCCGGCGTCATCTCGTAGAGTCCCGCCCATGCATGTGACACAGCGGCATCGGCCAGTGACGGCAGCCGCTGGATCGCGACCTCGATCACCTTGGGCAGGAAGTCCCATCGCACGGTCATGTCGAAGCCGGGTTGCTCACTTGGATCGCCCATGCCGAACAGCAATCCGCCGCCTTCGCGGTGGAAGTAGAACGTGCTCTCGAAGTCGATGACGAGGATCTTCGAGCGCGGCACCCGGCCTGCATAGCGCGCGTCGTCCCACGACCCGCCGCCGGGAGCCGAGGCGATGAAGATGTGGCGGCGTTCGGGTTCGACCGGGACGTCAACGCCGAGAAAGCGGCCGATCGATTTCGCCCAGGGCCCGCACGCGTTGATGAAAATCGGCGTCGAGATCACACCCTGCGATGTGCGGACCTCGGTGACGCGGTGGCCCTCGAGCCGGGCGCCCGTGACTTCACAGTCACGCACGATCTCCACACCCTTGGCCTGCGCGCCCCGGGCGAATCCCATTGTCACGCCGTTGGGGTCGGTAACGCCGTCGGAAGGGCAGTAGGTGGCGCCTCTGACGCCGGTCAGGTCGAGACCTGGCGACAACTCTCGTGCTTCGTCGTTTGACACGAAGCGCACATCGACGCCGTGCTGTTGCTGCAGGGCGACGTTCTTCTTGAACGTCTCGACGTTGGCGGATTTCGACAGCAGGAACAGGTAGCCGTCCTGGTGAAAATCGATCGGCATCCCGACGATCTGCTCGAAGTTCTTCATCAGCGCGATCGATTCGATCGACAGCTCGATGTTGGCGGAGTTCGAGAACTGATGCCGGAAGCCGCCGGCATTCTTGCCTGTGGACCCGGTGCCCAGCTGCGCTTCGCGTTCGAGTAGAACGACATTGGTAATGCCGCGCTGGGCCAGGTGCCACGCGACGCTGGCCCCCATGCATCCGCCGCCGGCAATCACTACATCCGCTGTACTTTTCATGCGCTCCGTACGATCTTACTGCCGTCTATGGCAGTTGTTAACGGGTCTGGCACCTTAACATGCCGAATCGCTTCAGATTCTGCGTACATCGCAGGAACTGACGCAAAGAATCATGTTAAGGTGCCAGACCCGTTTACATATGTCGCAAATGACTAACAAGCAGGTCCTGCTGACCTCGCGGCCCCAGGGCGAAGCCGTTGCCAACAACTTCACGCTCGTCGAATCGCCGGTGCCTGAACTCGCTGACGGGCAGGTGCTCGTCCGACATCACTATCTGTCGCTCGATCCCTACATGCGCGGGCGCATGGACGATCGCAAGAGCTACGCGCCGCCACAGGCGCTGGACCACGTGATGATCGGCGGCACGGCCGGCGAGGTTGTCGACAGCCGGTCGCCATCCTTCGCCGTCGGTGACCGCGTCGTCGGCATGGGCGGCTGGCAGCAGTACAGCGTTGTCGATGCGGCGCAGAGAGGCGCGTTGCGGAAGGTTGATACCAGCCGCGTACCGCTCACCGCGTATCTCGGCATCGTCGGCATGCCCGGCGTGACGGCCTGGTATGGACTCAACAAAATCATCGCAGCCACGGCAGGGCAGACAATCAGCGTCAGCGCGGCGAGTGGCGCGGTGGGCAGCGTTGTCGGCCAGCTCGCCAAGATGCGCGGTTGCCGGGCGGTGGGCTTTGCAGGTGGACGCGAGAAATGCGACTACGTCATCAGCGAACTCGGTTTCGATGCCTGCATCGATTACAAGGCGCATGCCGACGCGAAGTCACTGTATCGCGCGCTCAAGGATGCGGCGCCGGACGGCATCGACGGGCACTTCGAGAACGTCGGCGGGACGATCCTTGACGTGACGCTCGGCAGGATGAATGACTTCGGGCGCATCGCGGTGTGCGGCATGATCAGCGGCTATGACGGCGAACCGATTCCCCTGCGCACGCCATCGCTGATCCTGACGTCACGCCTGCTCGTGCAGGGCTTCATCGTGAGCGAGCACATGGATGTGTGGCCGGATGCCCTGGCCGAACTGGGCGCCGGCGTGGCGACGGGAAAACTGCAATACCGGGAGACGGTCGCGGAGGGCATTGAGTCTGCCCCCGAAGCCTTCCTCGGATTGCTCCGAGGCAAGAACTTCGGGAAGCAGCTCGTGAAGCTGGTGTAACTCAGGCCGGAGCCTGGACAGCCTGTCTACGCCAGGTCGAATCGGTCAAGGTTCATGACCTTGTCCCATGCGGCCACGAAGTCGGTCACGAACTTGGTCTGCGCGTCGGAGCTGCCGTAGACCTCGGCGATCGCGCGCAGCTGCGCGTTTGAGCCGATGACGAGGTCGACGCGCGTGCCGGTCCATTCAACCGCGCCAGTGGCGGCATCGCGCGCCTCGAACAGGTCCTGGTGATCCGATGTCGCCTTCCACGCGGTCCGCATATCCAGCAGATTCACGAAGAAGTCGTTGGTCAGCGTCTCGGGCCGCGACGTGAAGACGCCGTGCTTCGAGCCGTCCGCATTGGTGTTGAGGACGCGCATGCCGCCGATCAGCAGCGTCATCTCCGGCGCGGTGAGCGTCAACAATTGCGCCCGATCGATGAGCAGTGCTTCCGCGGACACCTGGTAGCGGGCCTTCTGGAAGTTGCGGAAGCCGTCAGCCACCGGTTCGAGCACGGCGAACGACTCCACATCGGTCTGGTCCTGCGTCGCATCGGTGCGGCCAGGCGTGAACGGCACGGTGATTGTCTGGCCACCGTTCTGCGCCGCCTTCTCGATGCCGGCGCATCCGCCGAGCACGATCAGGTCGGCCATCGACACCTTCTTGCCGCCCTTGTTGAACGACGCCTGGATGCCTTCGAGCGTCTTCAAGACCTTGGCGAGCTGCGCCGGCTTATTGACGGCCCAGTCCTTCTGCGGGGCGAGGCGAATGCGCGCGCCGTTGGCGCCGCCGCGCTTGTCCGAGCCGCGGAAGGTGGAGGCTGAGGCCCACGCGGTGGACACGAGTTCGGATACCGACAGTCCCGATGCAAGGATCTGCTTCTTCAGATCCGCGACGTCCGACGCGTCGATCAGCTTGTGATCAACGGCGGGCAGCGGATCCTGCCAGATCAGGTCTTCCTTCGGCACTTCCGGTCCGAGATAACGCGACTTGGGACCCATGTCGCGGTGCATCAGCTTGAACCAGGCGCGCGCGAACGCGTCGGCGAACTGGTCGGGGTGCTGGTAGAAGCGGCGCGAGATCTGCTCGTACGCCGGATCGAATCGCAGCGACAGGTCCGTCGTCAGCATGTTCGGCGCGATCTTCTTCTTGCCGTCGTGCGCGTGCGGCACGGTCCCTTCGCCGGCGCCGTTCTTCGGCTTCCACTGCTTGGCGCCCGCAGGGCTCTTCGTCAGCTCCCACTCGTATTCGAACAGGTGCTTGAAGAAGTCGTTGCTCCACTTGGTGGGGGTCGTGGTCCACGTCACCTCGAGACCGCTGGTGATGGCGTCACCGGCGAGACCCGAACCGAACGTGCTCGTCCAGCCCATGCCCATTGCTTCGATGCCGGCCGCTTCCGGGTCGGGACCGACGTGATCGGGCACGCCCGCGCCGTGTGCCTTGCCGAAGGTGTGACCGCCGGCGATCAGCGCCACGGTTTCTTCGTCGTTCATGCCCATGCGCTTGAACGTTTCGCGAATGTCCTTCGCGGCAGCGACGGGATCAGGATTGCCGTTCGGGCCCTCGGGATTGACGTAGATCAAACCCATCTGCACGGCCGCGAGGGGATTGGCAAGGTCGCGATCACCGGAGTAGCGCTTGTCGCCACCGAGCCACGTGGTTTCCTCGCCCCAGTACACGTCATTGTCCGGTTCCCACACGTCGGCCCGGCCGCCGCCGAAGCCGAAGGTCTTGAAGCCCATTGACTCGAGGGCGACGTTGCCGGTGAGGATCAGCAGGTCAGCCCACGAGATCTTCTTGCCGTACTTCTGCTTGATCGGCCACAGCAGGCGGCGGGCCTTATCGAGGTTGCCGTTGTCGGGCCACGAGTTGAGCGGAGCGTAGCGCTGCTGGCCGCGGCCGCCGCCGCCGCGCCCGTCGCCAATGCGATAGGTGCCGGCGGCGTGCCAGGCCATGCGGATGAATAACGGACCGTAATGACCGAAGTCTGCCGGCCACCAGGCCTTCGAGTCGGTCATGACCTTCTCGAGATCCTTCTTCAGCGCCTTGAGATCCAGGCTCTTGAACTCTTTGGCGTAGTTGAAATCCGGGTCCATCGGATCGGACTTCGCGGAATGCTGATGCAGGAGGTCGATGCGCAGCGTGTTGGGCCACCAGTCACGGTTGCCGCGGCCGCCGCCTCCGGCGTGGTTGAACGGGCATTTTGCTTCGGTAGACATAGATGGCCGCCAGTATAGAAAGCGGCGGCCAGCTCAGCCAAGATATCGTCTGTCTCAAACTGATAGGCTAGGCCTATGGCCCTGTGGGACACCCTCCCGTATTCGCTCCGGCAACTGCAATACCTCGTGGCCGTCGCCGACGTCGGCGGATTCCGGCGTGCTGCCGAAGCGTGCGGCGTGGCGCAGCCATCCATGAGCTCGCAGATTGCATTGGCGGAAGAGGCGCTCGGGGTTCAGGTCTTCGAACGCGGCCCGCGCGGCGTGCGGGTGACCGCCGCCGGCGCACCGGTGATCGAACGCGCGCGAGCGGTGCTGCTGGCGTCGCGGGACCTTGCCGAGACTGCGCGCCAGCACAGCGACCCGCTGAGCGGCACGGTGCGGATCGGCGTGATCCCCACGGTCTGTCCGTACCTGCTCCCCGAGATCGCGCCCGCGCTCCGCAAGCGCCTGCAGAATCTGCATGTCATCTGGAGTGAAGACAAAACGCAGTCGTTGATCGACCAGGTCGAGGGCGGCTCCCTCGACGGTGCGATCCTCGCGCTCGATGACCGTGTCGATGAGCTCGAGCACGTGGTGATTGGCGAGGACCCCTTCGTGCTCGCATCGGCCCCCGGTCACAGGCTCGCCAAGCGGACTGGGCCGGCGTCACCGGACGTATTGGAAGGAGAGACCGTATTCCTGCTCGAGGATGGTCACTGCTTCCGCGATCAAGCGCTCGCGATCTGCGGAGCCACTGGGGCGAAGGAAGCGGATCTGAGAGCGACCGGATTATCGACGCTGGTGCAGATGGTGGGTGGCGGTGATGGAGTGACGCTGCTGCCGAAGATTGCGCTGCCGGTCGAAAACCGGCGGGGTCAACTGGTGGTGAGGGCGTTCAAGTCGCCGGCGCCGACGCGCACGCTGGTGCTGGTGTGGCGCAAGGGGTCCGCGATGCGGAAGCCCCTTGACGCCGTGGCGACAGTAATTCGAAAAGTGATGTAACTACTTGCGGGCGACGGCCTGGCCGCGAAGGTAGACCGCGTTGATCTTCCGGGTGTTCGTAATGTCGTCGAGCGGGTTGGCGTCGAGGATCAGCAGATCCGCGATCATCCCGTTGGCGATCGTGCCGGTGTTGGCGATGCGCAGGAACTCGGCGCCATTCTTCGTGGCCGCGGTCAGTACCTGCGACGGCGTCATGCCGGCGGCGACCATGTCCGCCATTTCGACGTGCGGTGCCCACGGCGTATTGCCATCCGTGCCGACCGTGATCTTGACGCCGTTGTCCGACATCTTCTTCAGGTTGCGCCCCTGGATCGCCCAGGTCGCCGCCACCTGTGGACGGTCGGTGGCCGCGGCCTGGATCTTCTGCAGCTCGCCGTCCGGAATGCTGCCCTTGAGCCAGCTGTAATCCGCGACCACGCCGCGATCTGGCATGTTCGGAATCAGCACGAAGTTCGGACGCGCCTTGAGCAGCGCCACTGCTTCGTCGTCCATGTCGCGATCGCGAATGCCGTGCGCGAAGCTGTCGATGCCGGCCTTCAGCAGTCCCTTCGCATCCTCGAGCGAAAAGATATGCGCCGCCACTCGCAGCTTGTGCTTGTGCGCTTCGTCGATCACCGCGCCGTAGAGCGCGGGCGTCAGCTTCGGGAACTTGCCGTCACGATCGTCGACCCAGATCTTGATCAGGTCGACCTTCTTCGCCGCGTTTTCCTGCACCGCCTTGCGGCCTTCTTCGGGAGTGGTGATCCAGAAGGGCACTTCGGTGCGGCCCTTCTCCGGCGCGGTGATGCCGCGTCCAGCCAGGAACAGGCGGGCGAGTCCCGGCGTCGTCCTGGCGCGCTGCGCAAACGGAGCGTCGGTGCCGTCAAGGCCCATGCTCATCGCCGCGCTGACGCCGAAGTATGCGCGCTGGCGTAGATCCGCCTCCAACTCCGGAGCTGTCGTGCTGGTGTGCACATGCGCATCCACGATCGTCGGCATCATCGTCTTGCCGGCGAGGCTGACGCGCGTGGCACCGGCCGGCGCCTTGATGCTCGAGGCAGGACCGACCTGCGTAATGCGATCGCCGGTGACGACGACAGAGGCGTTGTCGATGACCTTGCCGTCACCAACAATGACGCGTCCGCCTTCGAAAACAGTCACGCTCGACTGAGCACTGAGAGCGAGCGCCGACAGCGCAGCAACCGTCAGCGCGACTGTCAACCGTTGGAACCCTTGGAACCTGTGGAACCCTTGGAACTTCATCTTCTGTATACCTTTCCGTTTCTCATGACGAATCGAACTCGCTGCAGCGCCGTGATGTCTTGTGTGGGATCGCCGTCGACGGCGACGAGGTCGGCGGTGAGCCCGGCCGCGATCGACCCGATCTCCTTCTGCAGGCCCATGGATTCAGCCGCCAGTGACGTCATGCCGATGATCGCGTCCATCGGCCGCTGCCCCGTCTTGACGCGCTCGATCGGCTCGCGCGCGTTCTGGCCGTGGGCGCCGGCGACCGCGTCGGTGCCCATCACGATCTTCAATCCCGGCGTTTTCAATGCGGCCGAGAACATCGGCGCCCGCAGTCCGAGCGCCTTTTCCATCGACGCAAACCCCTCCTCGGTGTAGTTGCCGATGCCCAGGAAGCGCGCCTTGTTCTCGAGGTAATTCTGCGTCACGAGGCCGATGTTCGGATCGAAGTAGACGCCGTTGTCGGCCAGCATCTTCAACGCCTCGGCATTGGCCAGTCCGCCGTGTTCGACGACGGTGCACTTCGCGCGAGCTGCCCGCATCATCGACTCAGGGCTGTGGGCATGGACCATGCTGCGCAGTCCCTGCGCCCGCGCTTCGCCGCACGCCGCATCGACCTGCTCTTGCGACAGCGTTGGTACGCCGCCATCGCGGATGCTGGCCGACGCGAAGATCTTGATCAGGTCGGCGCCGTTGGCCTTCAACGTCCGGATCTGCTCGCGGATCTGTTCGGGCGCCCACTTCGCATTCGAGATCTGGCCGAGCGACGACAGGATGCGCGGCCCCGGCAGCACGCCACGGTTGATCGCGTCGCGCAGCGGCTTGTCTGATGCAGCGCCCACGCTCTGCACCGTGGTGAAGCCGTTCATCAAGGTGACGTAGGCGTTCTCTGCACCATAGAGGGCCGCTTGCTCGGCGGGCTCAGGTCCCGAGTGGTAGCGGCCCTTGTCGTCGAAGTGCCAGCCAATGTGCACGTGCGTATCGATGAAGCCGGGCATCAGCGTGAGGTTCCCCAGATCGATCGTGACCGGGTCCTTCGAGGTCCCGACGCTGGCGATCTTGCCGCCACGGATGACGACCACAGCATTCGGAAGCGTCTTGCCCGTGCCGTCGATGACCTGCCGCGCTCGGATCGAGATGGCCGGTTCGATGGGTTGTTCGGTGCTGGCGGAGGTCTGCGTAAACGCCAGGATCAACGCCATGCGAATAAGAGACAGGAAACGCATGCGCGCATTATCCATCAGTCGCAAAGAGCCAGGTCGCGAACGACTACCTGCCGATTTCAGGGATACCAAGGTTGCGGCAGATCTTGCGGGCCAGAATATTGGCGATCTCAGTATGGCGGGGGACGGCTTCGGTCGCGCCGGTCGCAGGGTTGGTCCAGAGTGAGTGGGCCGAGCCCTCACGCTTCAGCACGCACCCATGCTTGCGAAGGTGCTGCAGAAAGGTGCTGAGCTTCACTTCAGAACGACGGTCTCGCGCTCCGCGTCGGCCGGGACGCCGCGCAGGCCATCCTCCCGGCGGTCTTCGAGGATCAGAGCAATGGCCTCGGCAAGGCTCGTCCGCGCTTCTTCCTTTGTACGGCCTTGTCCGTTGGCTCCTGGGATCTCAGGGCAGAAGGCAATCACCCAGTCGCCGTCACGCTCAAACACAGCCGTGAATTCGTTGTGCATCCCAAGTCTACGATAGCCCCAAGGGCCGGCCCTGTCTAACGACTTCTGATGGGCCGGAAACAATCAGTTCAACTGTGGCAGAATCTGCCAATCCTGTGAGCAATTTGCGTTCCAATTTCGGGTTTCTTGAGACCCACGACGCACAACTTGTGCGGCTTGGCATGCTTGCGGAGCGCTACTTTCCCGAGGATCCCAACACCGCGATCCTGAAGCTGCGGCAGCTCGCTGAACTCTTGGCGCAGCTTGTGGCCACTAAGGTTGGCCTCTATACATCCACTGCCGAGGCTCAGTACGACCTGCTGCGCAAATTGCAAGGGCAGGGCATTCTCACTCGCGAAGTCGCAACGCTGTTCAGCGAAGTCCGCCGTATGGGGAATGCGGCCAGCCACGAAGTGGCCGGCGACCACAGCAAGGCGCTCACCGCCCTCAAGCTCACGTGGCAGATCGCGATCTGGTTTCATCGCACGTTCGGCGGCGCGCCTGGTTTCAAGTCCGGCGCCTTCGTGCCGCCCCAACCGCCGAAGGATGAAACCGCGGAGCTTCGCGACGAACTCGCGCGGCTCACGAGCGCGCTGAACGAGTATCAACGCGCGCACCGCACCACCGCAGAGCAGCTCGCTGACGCCGAGGTCAAACTGCGAGAAGCCAAGGACGAACAGGTCATCTGGGAACAGATGGCGATCGAGTCAGATCGCGCACGTCAGGCCATCGAGCAGAAGCTGGCCGAGGAGCAGGTTGCGGGTCAGGCGCAATCTCCCGCAGCAATTGCGACGCTGGTCGCAACGGCGCAGACCGCCGCGCAGAAGATCCATCTGGACGAGGCGGACACCCGCGAATTGATCGACGGGCAATTGCGGGCGGCTGGGTGGACCGTTGATACCCGGACCATTTCGTACTCGAAGGGCGCCCGTCCGCAGAAGGGGAAGAACCTCGCGATCGCGGAGTGGCCGACCGCGAACGGCCCTGCCGACTACGTGCTGTTCATTGGCTTGACCGCAGTAGGCGCTGTCGAAGCCAAACGCAAGAACATCGATGTATCTGGTTCGCTGCAACAAGCAAAGCGTTACAGTCGCGGCTTCAAGATCACCGGTGAACAGACCGACAACGGTGGGCCGTGGGAGGAATTCAAGCTGCCGTTTGCCTACTCGAGCAACGGCCGACCCTTTCTGCGTCAACTCGCCACGAAGAGCGGCACGTGGTTCTGCGACCTCCGTCGTCCCCATAATCTTGCACGGGTGTTGGACGGCTGGCCTTCGCCCGACGGTCTCGCCGCGCTGCTGAAGCAGGATTCAGAGCGTGCGCACGAGCAGTTGAAGGTTGAGCCGTTCAACTATGGCTTCCCGCTGCGGCACTACCAACAGGCGGCGATTCAAGCTGTCGAAGCCGGCATCGAGGACGGCCGGCGCGACATGCTCCTCGCTATGGCGACAGGTACCGGAAAGACGAAGACCTGTATCGCCCTGATCTATCGGCTGTTGAAGACGCAGCGCTTTCGACGGGTGTTGTTCCTGGTGGATCGATCCGCCCTCGGCCAGCAGGCGGCGGACGCCTTCAAAGACACGCGAATGGAAAGCCTCCAGACATTCGCGGATGTGTTTGGCATCAAGGAGCTCGAGGACCAGAAGCCGGACTCCGAGACGGCCGTCCACGTGGCCACAGTGCAGGGGATGGTACATCGCGTCCTCAATGCTCCGGCCGACGCAACCATTCCGCCGGTCGATGAATACGACTGCGTCATCGTTGACGAGTGCCATCGCGGCTATCTGCTCGACCGAGAACTGTCCGAAACAGAAATGGAGTTCCGGTCGTTCGACGACTACATCTCGAAGTACCGGCGGGTGCTGGACTACTTCGACGCCGTGAAGATCGGCCTCACCGCCACGCCGGCGCTGCACACCACGGAGATTTTCGGTGCGCCGATCTTCACGTATGGATATCGCGAGGCCGTGATCGACGGCTATCTGGTTGATCACGAACCGCCGGTGCAGATCGATACCGTCCTCTCGGCGAACGGCATCGTCTGGCAAATGGGCGAAGAAGTCACCGTCTACAAGCCCGAGCAGGACCAGATCGAACTCTTCAAGGCGCCGGACGAGATCAAGATCGAGATTGAGCACTTCAATCGGAAGGTCATCACGGAGCCCTTCAATGACGTGGTTTGCGACTTTCTCGCTGATGAGATCGACCCGTCAGGTGCGAAGAAAACGTTGGTCTTTTGCGTCAACGACGCCCACGCAGATCTCGTTGTCGACAGGCTGAAGAAGTCGTTCGACAAGCGCTATGGCGGTGTGGAAGACGACGCGGTGATGAAGATTACCGGTGCCGCCGACAAGCCCTTGCAGCTCATTCGTCGCTTCAAGAACGAACGCCTGCCCAATGTCGCGGTGACTGTTGATCTGCTCACGACCGGCGTCGACGTGCCGCAGATCTGCAATCTGGTGTTCCTGAGGCGCGTCAACAGCCGCATCCTGTTCGATCAGATGCTGGGCCGTGCGACGCGGTTGTGCGACGAGATCGGCAAGACCGCGTTTCGGGTGTTCGACGCGGTGAAGGCGTACGAGGCGCTGCAGCCGCTGTCAGACATGAAGCCGGTCGTCGTGAACCCTTTCCTGACGTTTGGTCAGTTGGCGGGTGAGGTCGCGACAGCGAAGACCGACGCGCAACGCAAGATCGCTCTCGATCAGTTCCTGGGTAAGTGGCAGCAGAAGCGGCGGCACTTGAGCGACCGGCAGGAGCAGGACTTTGAGACGGCCGCAGGCATGGCACCGGGTGACTTCGTGCGCCATTTGCGCGCCATGAGCCTCGATCAGATTGCCCGGTGGTTTGTGGAGCATCCAGGCCTGGGCGAACTGATCGATCGCAAGGGCGAGGCGCCACGCGAGCCCATCTTTGTGTCAACGCACCAGGACTCTTTGATTGGTGCGTCCCGTGGCTACGGTAACGCCACGAAGCCAGAGGACTATCTCAAGGAGTTCAAGGCGTTCCTGCAGTCGAGCGGCAACAAGATTCCAGCTCTGGTAACTGTGCTGACGCGCCCGCGAGAGCTGACGAGAAAACAGCTTCGCGAACTGGCGTTGGAGCTGGATCGTGCTGGCTTTTCAGAGGCCAATCTCGCAACGGCCTGGCGCGAGATGACCAATCAGGACATCGCCGCGCGCATTCTCGGGTTCGTGCGACAGGCAGCGATTGGTGATCCGCTTGTGCCGTACGAGCAGCGCGTTGATCGCGCCTTGCAGACGATTCTTGCGTCGAAGCCATGGAGCAATCCTCAGCGCGAGTGGCTCAAGAAGATCGCAGCCCAGACGAAAGCGAATATGATCGTGGATCGGGCGGCGATCGACGATCCCGACCAGGTCTTCAAGCGCGACGGTGGCGGATTCGTCCGGCTCGATCGGGTGTTTGACGGCCGGTTGCAGGAGGTGCTGGACACTTTCAATGATTCGCTGTGGTCGCCGGCCGCCTGATCGCGTTCTGTCCCAATCCTCATGAGCACCGTTACCCACGACATCGTCCAGAAGCTCTGGAACCTCTGCAACGTCCTGAAAGACGACGGCGTCACGTATCACCAGTACGTCACGGAACTGACGTATCTCCTGTTCATGAAGATGGCAAAGGAGACCGGCACCGAAGACAAGCTGCCGAAGGGTTTTCGCTGGGACGACCTTGAAAGGAAAGCGGCACCGGATCGCTTGAAGTTCTACAAGAAGGCGCTTGGCGAGCTCGGAGACCACGGCAATGGCCTGGTGGCCGAGATTTTCGCCAACGCCAGCTCCTTCATCAAGAAGCCCGCGACCCTCTCGACGCTCGTCACCGAGATCGACAAACTCGATTGGTATAGCGCGCGCAAAGAGGGTCTCGGTGATTTGTACGAGGGGCTGCTCGAAAAGAACGCCAACGAGAAGAAGTCAGGAGCTGGCCAATATTTCACGCCTCGTCCCCTGATTGAGTCGATGGTCGCGCTGATGAAGCCGACCCTGGACGATGTGATCCAGGATCCAGCAGCCGGAACGGGCGGCTTCCTCATCTCGGCGAATCAGTACATTCAGCAGCATAGCGATCCCGATCATTGGACCGCTGCGCAGGCGAAGAAGCATCGTCGCGGAACGTTCTATGGGATGGAGCACGTTCAAGATGCCCATCGTCTGGCGCTGATGAACCTGATGCTGCACGGTCTGGATTCGGATCCGTCGGCAGCGGGCATTCACTATGGGGACGCGCTGTCGCCGGAAGGCGAGAACCTGCCGAAGGCGACCCTGATCCTGACCAACCCGCCGTTCGGCACGAAGAAAGGTGGCGGTCTGCCGACGCGAACCGACTTCACGTTCCCGACCAGCAACAAGCAGTTCTGCTTCCTGCAGCATGTGTATCGCGGTCTCAAGCCCGGCGGCCGTGCTGCAGTCGTTCTGCCAGACAACGTGTTGTTTGAAGGCAACATCGGCAAGCAGATTCGCGCCGACCTGATGGACAAGTGCAACCTGCACACCATCCTGCGCCTGCCGACCGGCATCTTCTACGCCCAGGGCGTGAAGACCAACGTGTTGTTCTTTACAAAGGGTGAGACCGACAAGGGCAACACCAAAGAGGTGTGGGTCTACGACCTGCGCGCGAACATGCCGCAGTTCGGCAAGCGCACGGTCCTGACGCGCGACCACTTCAAGGAGTTTGAGGCGGCGTACGGCAAGGATCCCCTTGGCTCGCC
This sequence comes from uncultured Acidobacterium sp., assembly GCA_964628295.1. Classification (GTDB taxonomy): domain Bacteria; phylum Acidobacteriota; class Vicinamibacteria; order Vicinamibacterales; family UBA2999; genus 12-FULL-67-14b. The sequence continues at coordinate 1,977 of CAZVLS010000007.1, read as the reverse complement.
GAAGAGCCTTGCGAAGCGGGTCGACACTGGCGAAGAAGGCCGCTTCCGCAAGTTCACGCGTGAGGCAATCGCAGTGAGACACGAGAGCCTAGACATCGCCTGGCTCAGGGATACTGATTCAGCCGACTTGATCGAGCTATCGGACCCGACAGCTTTAGCCCGGGAGGCAGCTGATGAGCTTTCGTTAGCGATCCGCGAATTGCGCAGCATTATCGAAGAGCTCGGCCACAGTGAAAAGGTTCGGCTGTGAGCGGCGCTCAGAGAGGCTGGAGCGAGTTCTGTCTCGCTGATTTGGGAGGCACCCGCGGGGGCAAGACGCCCAGCAAAGCGATTTCCCGGTATTGGTCCCGTGAAATTCCTTGGGCCTCGCCGAAGGACATGAAAGCGTTTCGCCTCAATTCAACAGAAGATCGGATCGCCCGGGTCGCGACGACCGAGGCTGGTATGAACGTCTTCCCAGTCGGTTCGGTTCTGGTTGTGATTCGGAGCGGAATCCTCGCTCACACGCTTCCGGTGGCCATTACGGATGTGCCGATGACGATCAACCAAGATCTCAAGGCGATTCAGCCAAATGCTGTGGCCACCCCTCGGTACCTGGCGTATGCGCTGCGAGCAAACGAACGGGAGATTCTGCACAACTGCGCCAAGGAGGGGACGACTGTAGCTAGTGTCGAAACCGAGAAGCTCGAGAGTTTTCGGTTTCCGCTGCCACCCCGCCCAGAGCAAGAACGGATCGCCGACAAGCTCGACTCCCTGCTTGCCCGCGTCGACGCCTGCCGCCAGCGCCTCGACCATGTGCCCGCTATTCTCAAGCGCTTCCGCCAGTCGGTTCTCTCGGCTGCTACGGGCGGAGACCTGACGCGCGATTGGCGTGAGGCTCGCGGTCTTCCGGACTGGACCACTGAAGAAGCTTTATCGGTTTGCGAGAAGGTTCAAAGTGGCGGCACGCCGAGACTGGGTTTCACAACCGAGGGCGTTCCCTTCTTGAAGGTTTACAACATTGTTGATCAACAGGTAGCGTTCGATTATCGACCGCAGTTCGTTTCGCCGTCTCTTCACCACGGGGCGCTGTCAAAGTCCATTGCGCGGCCAGGTGACGTTCTTATGAACATTGTCGGCCCTCCGCTGGGAAAAGTTGCGATCGTCCCTGACACGCATCCCGAATGGAATGTGAATCAGGCCATAACGCTATTCAGACCAGGTTCGCGCGTAACGTCGGAGTGGCTGTATTTGGTGCTGTGTGAGGGTTCAAACGTGCGCGCCATCACTCACGATATGAAAGGCACGGTCGGGCAGGTCAACATTTCGCTATCTCAATGCCGGGCTTTCGAGTTTCCCGTGCCCTCCATCCAAGAGCAGGAGGAGATTGCCAGGCGAGCAAGTGGTCTTCTTGAATCAGCGGATCTCCTCATGCAGCGCGTCGAGACTGCATCTGAGACGCTGAACATGATTGGACGCGGAGTTTTGGCGAAAGCATTTCGCGGAGAACTGGTTCCTCAAGACCCCAACGACGAGCCCGCTTCTGAATTGCTTGCCCGTCTTCGTCGCGAACAAATCGAAGAAACACGGCTGCACAAAGTCTCGAAGCGACCAGAGAAGTCGCAGCGTCGTCGGTCCAGCTAGCCCGACTCCGCAGGGTTATCAGAGGCGAGAGGTCCGAGAGTAGGCGAGCATGCCTTCGGCTCCCGGCTCCCGGCTCCCGGCTCCCCGATCCCTGACCCTGATCCCCGATCCCTTACTTCTTGACCACCTCTGCTGCCTTGTTCAGTTCATCAGCCGATTGCAGCGTGATGTTCTTCAACCGCTCGGGATAGTTCGCCGGCGCGCTTTTCAGGAACGCGCGCACAGTGTCGGCGACGTCCTTCGTCTGGTAGCCGCCCAGCGTCGCATCCAGCCAGCGCTTCGGGAAGAAGATGTCGCCGGTCTTCTGGATCTCCCACAGCATGTCGAGGCTCGGCTTGACGTAATGCTTCGCCG
>CAZVLS010000006.1:0-237361 GCA_964628295.1 uncultured Acidobacterium sp. | reverse complement strand
TCATCTGGTCCGATCAGATCATCTGGTCCGATCAGATCATCTGGTCCGATCAGATTGTCTGGTCCGATCAGATTGTCTGGTCTGAGCAGATCATCTGGTCCGAGTAGTTGCGATTCTTACGGTCCGTTAACTGCACATTTCTGCGAGGAGTTGAGAAGATGGCCAAGCTCATCATCTGGGGCGAGTAGGAAACGTTGCTATTCTAGCGGCGACCCATGCTGCCTCAACAGTTGAAGAAGCTGTCGAAGCTTGGTCAGGCCTACGTGCTGGGAGTGTCGGCAGTTGGGCTGGCCGTCGCCGCGCAGTCGCTGGTGGAACTGCTGCTGCGCGAAGTAGATCCGCAGTGGCTGACACTAGCAGCCCTCACGCTCTTCACTGGAGCGTTCACGGTTCGCATCCCCGGCATACAAGCGCGTCTCTCAGTATCTGATACGTTCGTCCTGGTCTCGGTGCTGCTGTTCGGTCCGGCCGCCGGAACAATCATCGCGTTGTTAGACGCGCTGATAATCACGCTTCGCGTTGGGCGACACGAACCGTATCGAATCCTTTTCAATGTTTCGGCCGTCGCGCTGTCGAGCAATGTGGCCGGCCAGGTCTTCTTTACCGTTGCTGGGATACAACCCTACTCAATTGAACCGACGCCACTCGGCCGAATCCTCTTACCCCTTTTTCTATGTTCGCTTACGTACTTTCTTCTCAACAGCTGGCTCATCACATTCGCCCTCGCCTTTGCGAAGCGCCAACCTCCTTTCGACATTTGGCGAGATAACTTCCTTTGGCTTTCCGTCAACTACTTCGTTGGTGGCTCCGTCGCTGGGCTTCTCGTTACCTATTCTCGCGAAATTGATTTAACCACTCTCGGCATCATCGTCCCTTTGCTTTTTGTTTCTTACCTCACGTTCAAGGCATCGCTCGGGCGAATCGAAGACGCCAATCAACACCTAACTCGCGTTAACAAGATGTACTTATCGACCATCGAGACACTCGCGATGGCAATCGACGCAAAGGACCAAATAACGCATGGCCATATTCGTCGAGTCCAGAGGCTGGCAGTCGGCTTGGCGAGAACCGTTGGGATTAACGACGACACCCAGATAAAAGCCATTGAAGCGGCGGCGCTTCTCCACGACATGGGAAAGCTCGCGATCCCCGAGTTCATCCTGAACAAGCCCGGCCGGCTGACCGCGAACGAGTTTGGCGTCATGAAGCAACACGCAAACATCGGCGCAGACATCTTGGGATCGATCCAGTTTCCCTATCCTGTCGTCCCGATTGTTCGCCACCATCATGAAGCATGGGATGGAGGCGGCTATCCTGACGGACTTAAAGGGGTAACGATCCCACTGGGCGCAAGAATTCTTTCAGTGGTTGATTGCTTTGACGCATTGACATCCGACCGGCCCTACCGTCCAAAACTATCAACAGCAGATGCGATTGCCGTGCTACTTGAGCGCCGCGGCACAATGTATGACCCATTGATTGTTGACAAATTTATTGAAGCACAGGAGGAACTCTCCAAACTTGCCGAGGTTACGGATTCAACTGGTGAAACGATGGAGTCGATTGCCACGAAGCTGAGAATCACTCCTGAACCGGAGCCGGAACCACTACTCAGCCTCGACAATCGGCTCCCACTCAAGGCCCTGACTCTGCTGAAGTCGATCAAACCTTCGCCCGCAGGACAGTCAATTGAAGACCTCGGCGTAGTGATTTCGACCCGGGTCGCAAAGCTGTGCGACTTCTCAGCCCTAGCACTGTACGTCAGCACCGACAACCAGCGCGCCATCAAGTGCAGATTCGCGGACGGAGCGCTCGCGGCCCTAGTCAATGGGCCAGAGATTCAACTTGGCGAGCAGCTTTCAGGCTGGGTAGCCGCGCACCGAACAGCAATTTGGAATTCGGATGCTCTCTTGGACCTGCCTGTGGACCTGGCTCGAGCTGCTGGGGTCACATTGGGGTCAAGCGTACCGTTGATCGACGATCAGATGCTCGTGGGAACGCTCACGCTGTATTCAAGGGCCGGCAAGGAAATCGGTCTCGAGCAGAGGTTGCTGATCCAGGCTGTCGCTCCTGCACTTGCGAGGTCATTGGCGCGCGCAGTGGCGCACAATGAAGTCGCAGCAATCGACTCGACCGATCAGGCCGATCGGGAGGCGCTCTATTCCATCCTTGACTCGCTTGTGTCGGGTCGCCCTTTAACCTCCGACAAGAACAACCCTGACAGAGTCACGATCGTTCGTGTGAGGTGGCACGTTCGTGAGAAGTCTGATTCGATGCGCATCACCCTGGACCGCGCGATCGCGGCAGCTACAAGCAGCACTAGTCATGTCCTTCGACTTGGGGCCAGCGAACTCCTGATTGTTGCGATGCAGCAGCACCTTCTCGCTTCCGGACTCGGACCAATCCCACAGCAGCGAACCGCCCGCGCAACTGACATCGAGGTGATTGAGATCGCGAACTCACTCCAACTGCGAGAGGTCCTCGGCCTGACAGTAAGTGACAGCCACGTTCCGACGGGAAGAAGCCTGATCCACTAGTAAGCAGTTCTTGCCATCCGGCTGGCCCTCGGGATTCCCAGGACCAGCCGTTGCAGGTCACACACGCTCGAGCCTTCTGAGCAGAAAGGTCGTAAGATTTCCGGACGCAGCCCCCCAAAACTGCGTCTTGTAACTCGGCGAGATGCGGTCGCCCAAACTGTTGGCGACTCGGTTGCGACCTAGCGGCCGAGGCGATGTAGTGAGGTCCACGCATGAATCAGGGGCACGCCGACTCTAGCACTCCATTTGAACTGGCCGACCTGGGACTGTTCTCGAAGGCCGCTGATGCAATCGATCGGCTGAACGATTTGCCGCTTGGCGTGCGCGTCCTGCGCGCCGAGCTCGATGCCCACTTGGTTTCACCCTCAGCCGCTCGCGCCAGAGCCGAGTCACTGCTTACCGAACAACTCCCGCCACGCGAGAGTGCCGCGTGTTGGGCTGTCGTAGGACACGCCGCGCTCAAAACCGGGCATCTTCATCACGGGCTTCGTGCAATGGATCGGGCCTTGGAGTCGGCGGCAGCCAGCCGTGAGCCGCATCTCGAAGCACGAATAAGGGACAGACTCGCCTTCGCCTTGCTCAACTCAGTCGGCGCCGAGGCGGCCAGCGTTGAGATGTCCAAACTTCGACAGTCGGCTATGCGCTCCGGTGACGCAAGGAGTATGACCGCCTTCCATATCCTGGCAGCCGCTATCAACGCGCGCCGCGGACACTTTCCGAGCGCATTGGAACACTTAGAACTCGCACGCGAACTATTGCAGAAGTATGAGAACCAATGGCTACGTGGAAGGCTAGCAATTATCGCGACCGCCTCCTCAATTCTGCAGTCTGACTATGCCGCAGCCATGCGACACGTCAAGGAGGCGCAGGATGCGGCGCGGCAATCCGGTTCGCGAGAGTTGCTGATACCAGCTATAGGCAATCTCGCAGTCGTCACGCTTGCACAGCGAGACCTCAAGCAAACTAATGGACTTCTAGATGAGTTGCTGTCAGAGGTGAAGCGGCTTGGCAGCATCAACACCGAGTTAAACGTCCACGACACGATGCTCCAATTGGCGTTGGCGGAAGGCGACCTCGAGAAGGCAAAGGCAATTGACGCCCGGGCCTTGAGTCTGGTCTCGGAAGCGGAAGGAGCTTCTCTCTACAAGCTGTGGTACCTCGTGAGCAAGGTACGCTTGCTTTATGCAGCTGGAGATGCAAGGGCCGGCCTCGCTGTCGCGACTGATAGCTTGCAGCAAATCCAACGAGCTTCCGACATCGATCTGTGGCGACGCATGAAGTTGTTTGCCGCTGAAGGCCTCGGTCGCGTCGGACGTCCTTTAGAAGGCGCAAGGTGCATGCTGGAGGCAGTTACCGGTTCGCCGTCTTGCCCGATTGAGATTTCGGCCGAGATGTTTCGTGTTGCTGGACGCCTGACTGCCATCGAAGACCAGAGCGCCGCACGACATCATTTCAATCAGGCCGAAGTGATTCTTCAAGGCGTTGGCAACCTCAACGGATGCGAAGAAGTCCGGCGCGACTTCAAGGAGACCATTGATGCGTCGCGCGGCGACTCACTGGTCCCTCAGACAATCCTGCAAACCGATCAGATCGTCACGCTACTCCAAACATCGGCGAACACACCGCTCCTGGCTCGCGGACTGTTATCGTGGATTTCTGCGTCGAACTGTTTCCAATCCGCCGCCATCATCGAGAGTGACGGAGAGGGAAACCAGCGAACTATCGACAGTTATGCGGTCGCCGATCCGCCATCGCAAACAAGTGATGCGAACTGCGAGCGAGTTCAACTCGGCGTTTGGGGGAGGCGTACATACGAACTGGTCTCGGTGCCGAAATCGACGATCGGGTCGATCTACGCTCTGACTATTCTCCATCGCATGGCCCAGCTGGCGTCGTCGATTGTGGGGGCCAGACAGATGGAGCGCGAGGCTGTTGTCATCTGGCCTCGCGAGCCTACAGAGAAACAGTTGGGGCTCATTTGCTCATCTGAAAGAATGAAGGACCTACTGCGCACAATCCAACAAGTTGCGCACTCGAACGTCTCCGTCCTTCTTACCGGTGAGACCGGAGTCGGCAAGGAACTCTTCGCGAAAGCTCTCCATCAAGCCTCACAGCGCAGCGATCGCACCTTCCTGCCATTCAACTGCAGCACCGTGCCAAGAGACATGGTCGACAGCCAGCTGTTTGGGCACAAGCGTGGCTCCTTCACCGGCGCCATCGGGGACGCGATCGGCGTCATTCGCGCGGCGGCGGGTGGGACGCTGTTCCTCGACGAGATCGGCGAGATGTCACTCGAGTCACAGCCCAAGCTGCTCCGGTTCCTCGAATCAGGTGAGATCCTGCCGCTCGGCGAGACCAGGCCTCAACACGTCGATGTGCGCGTCGTCGCGGCGACGAACGCGAACCTCGACGAACTCGTCGCCGATGGGCGGTTCCGCGAGGATCTCTACTACCGGCTGAACGTGATCCGCCTTAACATCCCACCCTTGCGAGAGCGCAGAGAGGAGATCCCTGCCCTCGTCGAACATTTTCTGGAACGGTTTGGGCGGGAGCTGCAGAAACCACTGCTGCGAATGGCCGACGAGACACTTGAGTATCTGGTGCTCTACCGCTGGCCGGGCAACGTGCGCCAGCTGGGCAACGAGATTCGCCGCCTCGTCGCGATGGCCGAGCCCGGCGCGGTGATCATGCCCGCGCACCTGTCGAGCGACATTGCCGAGAGCCGACGGACGATTCCAACGCACCGTTCGCCGAGGCTGTTCGACGAGGTCGTGACGCGCATCGACCAGCCGCTGTCGGCCGCGGTGGAACACATCGAACGCGCGGCGATCCAACGGGCCCTGGCAATGACCGACGGCCACCTCGACGAGGCCGCGCGAATCCTTGGCCTGTCGCGCAAAGGGTTGTATCTGAAACGACAGCGCCTGAACCTCGGTTGACTGACGGCGTCCGTAAAAATGTGGCAGGTCCCTATTTACTCGGAGCGTAAGGTGACGATGGGATCGACGCGGGTCGCCCGCCACGCGGGTATCAGCGTGGCGAGGATGCCCACACCGATCATGATCAGCGTCACGCTGCTGAACGTGCCGGGATCGTGCTGATCCACCCCGAACAACAGCGTCGCCATCACGCGGACGAGGACCGCGGCCATCACCAGGCCGATCACCACGCCGACCAGCGTCGGCTTCAAGCCCTCGATCACAATCAGGCGCAACACGCCCTTCACCGGCGCGCCGAGCGCCATGCGGATGCCGATCTCCCGCACCCGCTGCCGCACCGTGTACGCCAGCACGCTGTAGATCCCGACGCTCGCCAGCACCAACGCCAGTAACGCAAAGGCGCCAAACAACAGCATCGCCAGCGGACGCTGCCCCAGCGACTCCTCCACCACGTCATCCATCGTCTGGATGTCGAGGACGGTCTGCTCCGCGTCAAGCGCGCGGACGGCGTTGATGACCGGGCGCGTCAGGTTCTGCGGGGCCGATGCGGTGCGCACCACCAGCGTGGAGCCGCCGAAGGCAAACTGCGCCGCCGGCGCGTAGACCGCTGTCTCCGAATCGGCCACGCTGGCATCGAGCGCGCCCATCTTGACTTCCTTCACCACGCCGACGATCTCCGCCGGCTCGTTGGTCATCATCAACAAGGTGATGTGACGGCCGAGCGGATCCTGGCCGGGAAAGAAGCGCTCCGCGGTGCGCTCGCTGACGATCACCACGCGCTGCTTGCCGTAGCCGTCCGCCTCCGTAAAATCACGGCCCTTCACGAGCGACACGCGCGCCGCCTCGAAGTAGCCGGGCGACGGCAACCGCACCGCCACGACCGGCATCTCCGATTCCTTCATCGGCGGCATGCCGTCGTACGACACGTACTGCGTCGAGCCGCCCTGCGTCGGCAAGGTGTCAACCCAGCCAGCCGCCTGCACGCCCGGCAGCGCCTTCACACTGCCCAGGATGCGATCGAAGAACTGGTTGCGCCCTTCCGGGGTTGGATACTTCGCGTTGGAGAAGCTGATGCTTGCGGTCCAGACGTTGGCAGGATCGAAACCTGGATCGACACCGCGGAGGCCGTTCAGACTGCGCATCAGCAATCCAGCACCGATCAGCAACATCAGCGCGAGCGCAACTTCCGAAACGACGAGCATGTTGCGGACACGGCCATCACCGCTCGAGGAATTGCCGCGGCCCGTTCCGGTCTTCAACGCGTCATTGGCGTTACGCCCCGTGAGCTGCCACGCGGGCACCAAAGCCGCGAGCAGGCCCGCTGTCATGGCGAGCCCGGCCGTGAACAGCAACACGCGCGCATCCACCGCCACTTCATTGGCACGCGGCAACGCATCACCGAACGCAAGCTTCAATCCATCGACACCGAGATACGCTGCGGCGAGTCCGGCCAGGCCACCACCGATCCCGAGCACCAGGCCTTCAGTGAGCAACTGCTGCACCACGCGCAACCGGCTGGCGCCGAGGGCGGCCCGGACGGCGATCTCCTTGGCCCGGCCGTGCGTGCGCACCAGCATCAGGTTCGCCAGGTTGGCGCACGCGATCAGCAACACCAGCGCCACCGATCCGAGCAGCACCATCAACGACGCTCGCGCGTCGCCAACCAGGTCCTCGTGGAGGGGACGAATCAGCGTGCCCCAGTCCTTGTTCTCGTCGGGATACTGCAGTTCCAGCCGCTTGGAAATCGCATCCATGTCCGCGTTGGCCCGCGCCACGTCAACGCCCGGCTTCAACAGCGCGATGCCGCGATAGTTGTGGTTCTTGCGCTCGGCCATCTCGGTCGCGCTCCACGACAGCGGCACGTAGACCTGGGATTGATTCACCAGTGCTGACGCGTCCGGGACGATGCCGATCACCGTGTGGGGGACGCGGCTGAGCGTGATCTGCTTGCCGAGGATCGACGGATCGCCGCCGAACCGCGTGCGCCAGAACGCATTGGTGAGGATCGCGGTCATCTCGCCGCCGGCCCGCTCCTCTTCCTTCGTGAAGCCGCGGCCCACGATCGGCTCGAGACCCAGGATCGGCAGGAACGAAGACGAGGCGCGCAGCACATTCACCGCTTCGGGTTCGCCCTGCCCCGTCAACGTGCGGCGGCCGCCGCGATAGATCGCCATCTTCTCAAACACCTGGTTCTGCTGGTCCCAGTCGATGAAGTTGGCCGGCGACAGCGCAAACACTTCCATGCCTGCAAAGGTGGACTGCGGCGGCGTGTGCCACACGCGCACCAGGCGATCGGCGGTGGTGAACGGCAGCGGCTTGAGGATCACCGCGTTGACCACCGTGAAGATCGCCGAGTTGACGCCGATGCCGAGGCCGAGAATCACGACACCGGCGATCGCGAAGCCCGGCGCCTTGATCAGCGAGCGGAAGCCGTAGCGCACATCGCGCATCAATGATTCAAACGCCGGCAATCCGCGGCGATCACGAATCGCTTCCCTGGTGCCTTCGACGCCGCCCAGCGCGATGATCGCCTTCCGCCTCGCTTCCACGGCGTCATGCCGGCGCGGATGTTGTCGTCGGTGTGCATCTGCAAATGGCTATCGAGCTCGGCCGACATGTCACGCTCTGATTTGCTCGAAGCAAACACACCTGCAACCCGCACCAATAACGCACGAAGTGACTTCATGACTTCCCCATTCCCGTTACCCGTTCCCCGTGGCTCTATTCACAACGGAGCGTCTTTACCGGGTCGACTCGTAAAACACGCGCGGCCGGTATCGCAGCGGCAATCAGCGCGATCGACAGCAGAATCATCACGACAGCACCGATCGTGATTGGATCGGCGCCGCCAACGCCGTACAACTGGCTCCGCAGCAATGGCGACATGGCGAGCGCGAGCACGATTCCGGCGGCCAGGCCGGACGCGGCAAGCCCGAAGGCCCGGGTCACCACCAACGTCACCATGCCGGTGGGTGTCGCGCCCAACGCAAGGCGAATACCGATCTCCCGCGTCCGCTCTGCCACGACGAGCGACAGCACACCGTAAACACCCACCGCGGCCAGTGCCAACGCAAGCCCGCCGAAGGCCGCGATCAACGCCATCAGAAAGATGCGGGGCGACACAGACGCCGAGCGCAATTCGTCCATGGTCTTGACGTTCAGCGGCACCGCCGTCGCATCGACCTCGCGGATCGCCGCGAGAATCGACGCCGACATGCCGGCCGGATCGCCCGTTGTCCGAATGACCAGCAACGGCGCATTCGGCGCGGCCTGCAGGTAATTGAGGTAGACCTCCGCATTCGGCGCGGCATCGAGACGCTGATGACGAAGATCACCGATCACGCCAACCACCGTGGCCTGGCGGACCGGAGAGCCGGGCCCGAGCTTGATCTGTCGTCCGATTGGATCAGCGCCGCCGAAGATCTTCTGCACGAAGGCCTGGTTGACGACCGCCACGGGCGGCGCGCCTTCACGATCGGCATCGGTGAACCCGCGACCGCTCCGCACCGGAATCCCCATCGTTTCGAAGTAACGGTGAACCGAGCGACGAAAGTCCGCCTCCGGCCACTGCCCCTCGGGCGGCTCGCTGCCGACAATGGCCACCTGGGTCGATGAATTGGCGCCTCCAAGCGGCAAGCGCGTTGTGCCGCCCGTCGCGATCACTCCGGGCACGGCATCAAGCCGGGAGAACAACTGCGTGTAGAACCCGAGGCGTTTCTCCGGCGTGTCGTATTGCCCAGGCGCGCTGACCTGCATGGTGAGCAAGTGCCCGGCCTGAAAGCCGGGATCGGTCGCGAGGACGGCGGCGGAGCTGCGCGCCAGCAACCCGGCTCCGACGGCGAGCACGACCGCCAGCGCCACCTGTGCGGCCACGAGTGCATCGCGCAGGCGGTGACGGGCGCCACTCGATCCACGGCTCCCTTCATCGATTACCTGGCGCACGCTGACGCGCGCCGCAGAGAATCCGGGCACGAGGCCCACGACCACGCCACAGAGTGCGGCCATCCCGGCGGCGAATGCCATGACCGTCCAGTCGATGTCGATTTCCGCCAGTCGCGGTGTGCCGGCAGGTGCCCACTGCACGAGCAGCGGCGTGATCAGGCGCGCGATCGCGATGCCGGCGACGGCGCCGGTAGCCGACAGCACGAGCGCTTCGATCACGACCTGCTGAAGCAACCGGCCTCGTGCGGCGCCCAGGGCCGATCGCAACGCCAACTCGCGCCGGCGTGCCACGCCGCGTGCCAGCAGCAGGTTCGTCACGTTGACGCACGCGACGAGCAGCACAATGCCGACACAGCCCAACAGGAGAAGCAACTGTGATTGCACGCCGCCGACCGCCTGTTGATGCAACGGCACGACTTCCGGACGCCATCCCTCATTGGCCGCAGGATACGCGCGCGCCAGTTGGTCCCACGCGGTGCCGGCATCGGCGCGCAACTGCTCCATTCCGGCGCCGTCCTTGACGCGCGCGATGACGGCCATGATGCGCGTGTTGCGGTTCAACACGTTGCTCGGGTCACCATCCGGCAGGCTGGGCATGCCCACCCAGAAGTCCACGTCGCTAGATCCGCTGAACGAAATGTTGGCTCGAAGCATCGACGCGTACGGAAAGCCGAAATCCTTCGGCATCACGCCGACCACGGTGACGACCCGGCGCCCGTCACTTAGGCTGCGGCCGATCACCGACGCATCGCCGCCGAAGTGCCGCTGCCAGAAGGCATAACTGAGCACGATGCCGGTGGTGACGTCGTTCTCCTCGAAAAAACGGCCGAGCAACGGCGGTCGGCCGAGCAGGCGGAACATGCCGCTCGTCATCAACACCGCTTGCGCCGGGATGCCCTGCCCGTTCACGACCAACGAGGACGGAATGATGATGGCCTGCAGGAATTCCACGTGGCTTGCGGTGGTGAGTGTGCGTTGCAGCGCAAGCGCATCGGGCAGCGACAGCGGGCTCGCTTCGCGCCGCAACTGCGGATTGCCGATCCAGATCGAAGCCAGTTGCTCGGGCTTGTCATACGGAAGCGGCGCAAACAGCACGCCGTTGACGACGCTGAAGATGGCGCTGTTGGCGCCGATTCCGAGCGCGAGCGTGGCCATGCACGCCGCCGCAAACGCCGGCTGGCGACGCATGCTGCGGAGCGCGTAGCGTGCATCCTGGATGATCGATTCGAGACGGGGCAGGCCGCGCTGGTCCCGCTGCGCCTCAGCGACCGCGGCGATGCTGCCCATGCGCGCCAGCGCACGCCGGCGGGCTTCCTCGTGCGTGATGCCGGCACGCACGTTGTCGTCGAACTGGTGTTCGAGATGACTCTGGATCTCGTTGGCGAAGTCACGCTCGCCTGATCGCGGTGACGCAAACCCGCGAATCCGAAGCCACCATGCGCGAAGCTTCTTCATTCCTCGTTCCCCGCTCCCCGGCCTCAGTCCTCAGTCCTCAGTGGCGAGAAACCGCGTCATGATGGCGTTCGTTTCTTCCCACTGCTTCGTGTCGCGCTCGATCTGCTTGCGGCCGGCCTTGGTGAGCTTGTAGAACTTGGCCTTGCGGTTGTTGTCGGACACGCCCCACTCGGAGCTGATCAGTCCTTCCTGCTCGAGCTTCAGCAGTGCTGGATAGAGGGTGCCGTAGTTGATCGACAGCTTGCCCTCGCTGGTCTGCTCGATGCGCCGGGCGATCCCATATCCATGCTGCTCGCCCATGGTCAGCAACGTGCGCAACACCATCAGCGACAGCGTGCCCTGCCACACGGCGTTCTTCTCGTACTGAGTCATATTCCTATGGCCTTCCCATATGAACGATACTGACGGTCCTATGGGTTTGCAATAGGAATAGACGGGGGCACCGCGGAAATGGTTGCTTGACCTTGGAATCGTTCCAAGCCTTACTGTTCTCAGCATGCACATCACACTCTTGCTGCTCTCGCTCTTCCAGGCCAGCGCGCCAGCAGGCCAGCAGGCCAGCGGGCAATCCAGTCACCAGGCCATGAACGATCGCGGCGCGCACGTCATGGGCTTCGACCAGGACAAGACCACCCACAGCTTCCGCCTGCACCCCGACGGCGGCGCGGTGGACATTTCGGTGAAGGACCGCGCGGACGCGGCCAATCGCGACGCCATCCGCAGTCACCTGCCGCACATTGCGCAGATGTTCGGCGACGGCAACTTCGAGGCGCCGATGCTGATCCACGCCACGAAGGTGCCAGGCACGGAGCAGATGACGGCGTTGAAGAACCGGATTCGGTTTGTCTACGTCGAAACTCCCACAGGAGGACGGTTGGATATCTTCACCACCGACGCCGACGCGTTGAAGGCGGTGCACGAGTTCATGAAGTTCCAGATCGCTGATCACCGCACCGGCGACACGACGGCGGTCACAAAGAGATGAGTAAGGCCATCAGGCTATCGGGCCAGCGGGCCAGCAAGGACACGTTGAGTCCACGCGAACTCGCTGTTGCTGCAGGCATCAGCACTGACACCTTGCGTTACTACGAACGTTGCGGCGTATTGCCGAAGCCCGCTCGAACACGGGCCGGCTATCGGCGCTACCCGGCCTCGGCGGTCGCGCGGGTTGCGCTGATCCGCCGATCGCTCACCATCGGCTTTTCCATCAAGGACCTGGCGCGAGTGTTCGAGGAACGGGCGCGCGGTGGCGCCCCGTGCCGGAAAGTGCGGGCAATTGTGGGCGAGCGGCTCACCCGTATCGACGCCGAACTTGCGGCGCTCACGCAGCTCAAAGCCGAGCTTGCAGACTTGTTGCAGGAGTGGGACGCGAGACTGGCCGCGACCCCACCCGGCCAGCGGGCCAAACTCCTTGAATCTCTGCCAGTTAGCGGCAGTCGCCCCTGCACGGAAAAGTAGCGGCACACCCTTGATTCGGAGGGCCAGCCGAACTACTGTCTCCTGAGCATTTCCGCGCCCCACTTCCCTGCGACGGACCGCTATCGTTGTGAGCTTTGCGACCTTGGAATCCTTGCCCGTACTGGTGCGTGACGGCGTTCGTCTCCGCGAAGTACACCTTTCGGACGCTGCCGCGCTGACGGCGCTGTTCCAGCGGCCGGAAGTGTCGGCGCATCTCGATCCGCCGCCCGCGACCATCGCGGACTTTGGCGGATGGATTGGCCTGAGCCAGTCACGCCGCGCGGAAGGGCGCGCCGCCTGCTACACCTTGCTGACGGGAAACGACGAAGTGAGCGGCCTGTTCATGGCGCTGAGATTCGACCAGCACGATCGCGCCGAAATCGGCTTCGCCATGGCACCGCATCTCTGGGGCAGCGGCGTCTTCCAGACCGCGATCGACGTCTATCTGGATTTCCTGTTCAACGAGTGGGGCATCAAGACGCTGCTAGGCAAGACGCAAATTGCGAACGTGCGCGCGGTTGGCGTCATGCGCAAGCTGGGGGCGACGGTCCAGGAAGAGATCGTCCGCAACGGTCACCCCGAGTACGTCTGGACGATCGAGAAGAAATAACGTTCGACGGGCGTTCGACGGATCGTTCGACGGACGTTCGCCGCGGGTTCGACGAATCGTTCGACTAGCGTTCGAGGGTTGCGCGGAGGATTTCGCTGATCGCCGTGCGCAACGCCGGCGTCAGGTGCGCGTATTTCTTGTCCGTGACCTCACCCGACAGCACGCGCTCGATCTTCGCCATCACAAGGTTCTTCGGCGCCTCGGGCATCTCGCGGAACGCCGGCGAATAGATCATGTAGCTGAGCGGATATTTCTGCAGCCGCGTCTTCAGATCCAGCTCGCGCAACGACCGGCCCTTCGGATCCTTCGGTCCCATCGTCACGAACTTTTCGGTGTAGCCCGACGATCCTTCGATCGGGCTCGGGATCGCGGCTTCATCGACATACAACATGTAATCCGCGAGCGTGTCCGCGGCTTCCGCAATGCGCAGCGGCTCGCCCAACCGCGCCTCAAACGTGGCGCGCGTGACGAGGTTGCTGAAGTGCGCCTGGTGCTCGAGCACCATCAGCGCCACGATGTCGCTATACGGGGTGAGATAGCCGCTCAGGTCGAACTGGCCCTCGAGTGAAGGCGATGTCTTCTGGCTGACGCTGCTTGCCGCCGGCATGATCAGCGGCAAGTTGCCCATGTGTTTCGCCGGCACTCTCTTGCCGGTCACATACCAGCCGCCCCAGCGCTCCTCGATCGGCCGGTAGTGATCGACCGTCCCGCCGTTGGCGTAATCGTTCTCACTCTTCCTCGGGAACGTCGTCAACACGCTGAGCCCCGGTACGCCAAGCGTGTCCCAGGACAAGTGGCAGCGCAGGCACTGCGAGTCACGTCCGGGCGTCGGCTGGGCGGCGGGCGTCTGGTGGATCGAGTAGAAGACGCTGCCCATCTTCGAATCTTGCGCGGTGATCTCGATCAGGCCGGCGTTGCGAATGTAGCCGACCGACACCGAGTCGTTGAAATAGATGGCGCGCGGATTGTTCATCCGGATGTGCTGCGCCTGCAGGCTGGTCTGCGAGTAAACCAGCATCTGCGATTCGACCGGCACGTGCAGCAGGTCGAGCACGCTCTTGAGGTATCCGGTCTTCTCGTCGAACACCAGCTTCGCGGATCCGTCGCGCAGCTTCGCCGTCAGGCGGTCGACTGCGGTATCGGTATCGGCCGTGAGGTACTTGATCGCGGGGTGATTGATCGACTGATCGAACGCCCCCATCCGGCGCTGCTGTGACACAGCAACCCCGACCGTGGAGAGCAGGGCCACGGCCGACGACAACAGCAACAGTCGCGGGCGCATGGTTCTATTTTAACGAGGTGGAGGACGAACCTAAAGGTTCGTCCTTACGGATCGGCGGGTCCGACGACCCGCCTTACTTCCCGCCGAACCAGCTCGGGATCGGCATGTCCGCCATGGTGCGGAGACCCGGCGAGACGCGCAGGATCTTGGGGATGCTGTTGACGGTGATGGACGCCGTCGCGATGTCGCCGTGCAGGCCGCCGCTCACCTTGGAGGTGATGCGGGGATTGCCTTCGACGGTCACCGCGTCGAACGATTCCGGCGCGCCGAGATACGCCTCCATGTGGAGGGTGATCACGGGCTTGCCCTTCATGTAACCGATGCCGTCCTGGATGATGCCGCAGACGTAGCCAGGATCGACGGCGATCAGCTCGCTTTCGACCGCCTTGTCGGCGATCTTCGGCTGGATCTCGTCGGTGACCTTGTCGAGCTTCCATCCCATCGAGTCGGCGATCATCTGCACGCTCTCGGCGAGGCCGACGTGACGAACGCTGCCGTCCTTCACCTTCTGCGCAAACTGCTCCTTGTTGAGACCGGAGCCGATCTTCTGCTGGAACGGCAGGCGGCGGGTGCGCGCGTCCTGGACGCGATCCACGCGGATGCTGTCCACGCGTTCGCTGATGCCGGTCAGCGTGATCGGCAGCGCATCCATCGCAAAGCCAGGATTGACGCCGGTGCCGACGACGGCAACCTTGGCCTTCTTGGCGAGGGCGTCGATCTTCTTGGCGAGCGCGCGATTCTTGCCGACCGGATACGACAGCTCCTCGGTGGTCGACACGATGGCGACCTTCTTCTTGAGGACGCCTTCGATCTGCGGCATCACCTTCTTGAGCGACGAATTCGTGCAGAGCACCGCCACGTCGGGCTTGCCGCTCTTGATCGCGCCATTCACGTCGTTGGTGACGCGGACCTTGAGCTTCTTGCCCAGGCCGATGACCTCGCCGAGATCGAGGCCGATCTTCGCGCGGTCGATATCGACGGCACCGACAATCTGAAAACCTTTACGCGAGGCCAACTGGCGCGCAACCGCGGCACCGATTGGACCCAACCCGTACATCAAGACTCGAATAGCCATAGGAACGGGCGATTATAGCGCAGTATTCTTTTGCCCCGCCTCCATTGAGGGCGTTACGATTGTTTCGCGTGGCAGACAGAAAACGACTCCGCCGACACCTTCTGCCCGGCGGGGCGGTCATTGCGGCACTGCTTGCCTGTGTTTTCCACACGTCCTCCTTCGCCAGGGCGTCCGAGGACGGGCAGGGACAGCCCCCGATCGCGTCCACGACCCCGCCCGTAGCAGCCACGGAGCCGTTGCCGACCGGCCAGTCCGGCCCCGTGGGGACCGCGCCGCAAACCGCCAATTACGACATCGACGTCACGCTGGATCCGGCCACGCGCACGCTGACCGGTCGCGAGGTCATCACGTGGCTGAACCCGGGACGGGTCGCCGCGTATTCCATTCGCCTGCACCTCTATTGGAACGCGTTCCGTAACACCAACTCCACCTGGCTGAAGCAGCGCGCGCTGGTTGGCGACACGCCGTTCGCCGACAGCCCCGCTGAAGACTTCGGTTACACCGACGTCACACGCATCACCCGCATCAATGACGATGGGTCCGAGTTGGATATGACGAAGGACCTGCAGTACGCGTCGCCCGACGATCAGAACCGGGAGGATCGATCGCTGGCGTTCACGTTCCTGAAGGATGCCGTCCTGCCAGGCCAGACACTGCGCCTGCGCGTGGAGTGGAAAGGCAAGTTCCCGAAGAACTTCGACCGCACCGGACAGATCGGCAACTACTACTTCGTATCGCAATGGTTCCCGAAGCTCGGCGCGTTTGAAGACGCCGGCTGGATGGCGCACCAGTTCTGGGCGAACAGCGAATTCTTCGCGGACTTCGGCCACTACGACGTGCGGATGACGGTGCCGGCGGGTTGGACGGTCGGCGCCACCGGCGTTGAGCAGTCACGCACGGATTCCGGTGGCACCACCACGCATCGCTACACGCAAGCCGACGTACACGACTTCGCGTGGACGACGAGCCCGGATTTCATCGAGAAGCGCCAGCAATACACGGCCCCTGGACGCTCACCCGTGCAGATGCGCCTGCTGCTGCAGCCCGAGCACGAACACCTTGCGGATCGTCACTTCGCCGGGGCCGTCGCGGCGTTGAAGTACTACGGCGAATGGTACGGCTCGTACCCCTATCCGACGCTGACGATTGTCGATCCTGCCTGGCAGAGCAACTCCGGCGGCATGGAGTATCCAACGATCTTCACCGCGGGGACGCGCTGGCTGTCGCCTGCCGGCAGCAACGACCCGGAGTACGTCGTGCTGCACGAGGCCGGCCACCAGTTCTGGCACGGCATGGTCGCGAACAACGAGGTCGAGTTCGCATGGCTGGACGAAGGCATCAACGAGTTCAGCGACTCGCGCGTGCAGTCGATCGCGCTGCAGCCGAACTACCTGGTGGAACGGTTCTTCGGTGACTTTATCCCGTGGCAGTACCGTGACATCGCCCTGCAGCGCGCGACCGACACCAACTGGATGAACGTCTACCGCCGCGCGCCGGATCGCGATTCGATCTCGGTGCCGACCGCCAGCCTGTGGCCGGCGACGCACCAGAACATGTCGTACCACAAGGCCGCGCTGATGCTGCACACGCTCGAGCGCATGTACACGTGGGAAGTGATGCAGCGCGTGCTGTCGGTCTATTTCACGCGCTGGAAGTTCAAGCATCCGCGGCCGGAGGACTTCTTCGCGGTCCTGAACGAAGTCACCGGCAAGGATCACGAGTGGTTCCTCGAGCAGGTCTATCGCAGCTCGAACACGTTCGACTACGCGATCGATCGCCTGACGAGCGAGCCGATCAGCGCGCGCGGCATCATGGAATCCCCCGAGGGCCTGAAGTTCCAGGAGACCAAGGTCGACGGACAGTTCCGCACCACCGTGGTCGCCCGCCGGCTGACGGCCGGCCAGTTCCCGGTGGACGTGCTGGTCACGTTCGAGAACGGCGGGCAGGAGCGGCGGACGTGGGACGGCCAGGGACGATGGGGCGTGTTCACGTTCGACAACGCGTCCAGGGCCGTGTCGGCGCAGGTCGATCCTGAACGTCACCTGCTGCTCGATACGAACTTCACCAACAACAGCATCACCCTGGCACCCGCGGGCCAGGCGGCGGCGACGAAATGGTCGCTGCGATGGCTGGTGTGGCTGCAGGACCTGCTGATGAACGGTGCGTTCTTCGTATGACCCGAAGCCGCCAGGGCTACGGCGGGCTGGTCCGCGCCTTTCTCGACGGGTTGATGCGCATCAAGCGCGCGCCCTGGCTGGTGATCGGCGTGTGGCTGTCAACGTTGCTGGTGGCGACACCGCTGGCGCTGCTGCTGCAGGACCAGATCAGCGCCCACCTGGGATCGAGCCTCGCGGCGCAGCAGGCCGTGGAGGGCGTCAACTTCGACTGGTGGAATGAGTTCCTCGCGCAGACATCAGGTATCGGCGCGACATTCGTGCCCGCGATCCTTGGCTTCGCCGCGGTCATGAAGAACCTGAGCACCGTCGCCGATCGCGAAGCGCTGCCGGCCGTCGTCGCCATCGCGGTCGCGATGCAGATGGCGCTGTCGCTGTTTCTTGCCGGCGGCATCCTCGATCGTCTCGCGCGTGACCACCAGGTCGGCGCCGGCGCGTTCTTCTCATCCTGCGGGGTGTACTTCGGCCGATTCATCCGCCTTGGACTGATCGCGGCCGCGTTCTACTGGCTGCTGTTTGGCCCCTATTACGCCTGGCTGTTCGGCGACATTTATCCAACACTGACCGAAGAGATGACCGTGGAGCGCACGGCGTTCTTCATCAGGGCCGGTCTCTACATCGCGTTCGCGCTGCCGGTGCTGTTCGTCAACATGCTGATCGATTACGCGAAGGTCCGCGCGGTCGTCGAGGATCGCCGCAGCATGATCGGCGCGCTCGGCGCGGGCTGGCGCTTTATCCGCCGCCACCCGATCGCGGCGTGGGGCCTCTACAAGTTGAACGCCCTCCTGTTCCTGCTTGTCATCGGCCTCTACTACCTCACCGCTCCCGGCGCAGCGGCCCCGAACGCCACCGCGTTTGCAATCGGCCAGCTTTACATCGTGCTGCGGGTGATCGTCCGATTGCAGTTCGCCGCATCCCAGACGTCGCTCTTCCAGAGCCGCCTGGCGCATGCCGGCTACGTGGCACGCCCGGTCCCGAAGTGGCCGGACTCCCCCGCCGCCGAAGCCATGATGCCGAAGTAAGAAGTGAGAAGTGAGAAGTGAGAAGTGAGAAGTGAGAAGGGAGAAGGGAGAAGGGAGAAGCTTCTCGCCTCTCACCTCTCACTTCTCACTTCTCACTTCTTAGAGCGCGTCGACGCCGGCGGCGGCAGCTGCGGCGTGGCGGAGCTTTTCGCGCGCGTCGACGGCGGTGGCGCGAAGCAGCGGATCGTGGTGACTCGCCCAGGCGTCGAGGGTCGCGGCAAACCGCGTCAGGCGCATCTCGCCCATCGCGTAGGCGGCACAGGCCCGCAGCCAGGGATCTTCACTCTGCGCCATCACCTCGATCGCTTCCTCGCGATCGGTGAGCGATGAACCCAGCATGCGATTGGCGATATCGATACGCTCCCCGACCGTCACCTCTCGATCGAACAACGGAATGATCAGCGCGCGAACCTCCGGCGGCAGCACCGAATCCATGAACTCGACGGCGTTGTCATGCACGATCGGGTCGTCTGACTGCATGCTGACGTAGGCACTGTGCAGGTCGTACTGCGGATAGAGGATCTTCAGGAGCCGGAAGATGCGCTCCGACTCCTTCTCCATGGACTCGCGTAAACCGTGCTCGAGCGGGTTGGCAGGATCCGCGGACGACGCGGTCAGCGCGCCACCGAGCGTGCCGAGCACCTGATACGAGCGGTAGTGCCCCATGATCTCGGCGCCAAGCACCGACTCGATCAGCTTGCGATCGACGGCGCGCGCCGGATGCGCCTGGCCCAGGCGATTCAGGGCCGCAATGGTGTGGTAGCGCAGCACGACATCGCGATCGAGAACGCTTTCGGTCAGCACTTCCTGCGCGGCGCGGCTGCCGATCGCTTCCAGGACCTGCGGAATCTCGCGGCGGATCTCCGCGCGCATGTCGCTATCGGTCAGGTAGTCGCGCAGCGTGCCGACGATGCGATCGCCGAACGCCGCCAGTGCCGCCACGATGTGCCCGTTCAGCGCGGGCTCATCGATGCGATCGATCAACTCGCCGATCAGCGGCCGTTTCTTGTGGGCCCCAACCGCGGCAATGGCGGCCTGCGCGACTTCGACGTCCTCGTCATCGAGCAGCGTCTTGAGCTCGCGGTCGAAGGCGTCGGGCAGGATCGACAACAGGCGCGCCGCCTCGAGTCGACCCCGGCGACCCTCATCACCCGGCACTTCGACCATCTTCGACAGCAGCACCCGAGCCGCGTCGAGATTCTGCGAGCGTCCGGGTCGCGCGAGAAAGGCCACGAGCGCCGCCTGGATCGAAAAATCCTCGAAGTCGCCCAGCGCCTCGATGCGCTGCAGCGGATCGCCGGCGTCGAACTCGGTGAGGTAAAGCAACGCCTCCGTCCGGACCGCGAGGCTGGGATCCTTCACCAATTGCTCGACGTCCTTCTTCACGGTCGCATCGCCCGCGCGGGCGAGCAGGCGGATCGCCTGCTGGCGAATCTCCGGCGCCTCATGCCGCAACAACCCCCGCACGGCGGGATGGATCTTCCGATCGTGCGCCAGCTCGAACAGGCTCAGCGCGTAGGCGATCTCCTTGGGCGACCCCTTGAGCCGCGACGTGATGTGCGCGGTGGTATCGCGATCGATCACCGGCATCGCCGCGCGCTCGGAGTCCACGCGGTGCTGGTGAATGCTCTCGCGCAGATTCTCCACGTACTGCCGCCGCGCGACGAACGCCACCCCCATCCACACGGCCACGAACGCCATGGCGATGAACGACATCTGCACCGGCGACCAGCCGAGCACCGCCGCAAAGAGCAGCACCATCAACCCGCCCATCGCGTCGCCGAACCGATAGACGACAGTGTCGATGAACGACTTGACGCGAAAGGTGTGCGACGCGGGCACCGGCAGATACAACAACTCGACGGTGGCCTTGTCGATGGAATAGCGAAGCACCTGGTCGCTCGCTTTCAACGCCGCTGCCGCCACGAGCGTGCCGAGCAGCAACACTCCCGTCGATCCCATCAACATGGCCGTGGGGACGATGAACAACGCCGGACCAACACCAACGGTGCGCAGCACGCGTCCGGTGAGCACCAGCTGCAGCACCAGCGACATCAAGCCCGCGACCATGTTGAACGTGCCGAAGAACATCGCCAGGTCATCCGTGCCAGGCACCGACGCTTTCGCAATCGCCTTGAACTGCCACCCCGCGATGGTCGTCGTCATGGCAGAGATCAGGATCAGCGCCGCGATCGCCTTCAGGTAGGACGAATCACGGATCAACTGCACGCTGCTCGACAGCGGGAAGCGGTCGCGCACCGATCCCGAGGCGGGCGTGTCGTTGCCGACGTAGTCCGGACGGTCGCGCCAGATCTTGATGACGATACCGGCGCAGATGAAGAGCGCGACGGCCACGAAGCCCAGCATGCTCTCGGTGCCGAACTCCGACACGGCTTCGCGCGTGGCCAGCCCGCCGACGATCCATCCGAGGATCGCGCCGCTGCCGATGAAGCCGAATGACCGCTTCGCCTCACGCGTTGTCAGAACGTAGTTGGCGAGGGTCCACACCTGCGATGGCGCGAGGACCGAGAACACCCCAACCCAGACGTAGATGACGATGAAGAGCGCGCCGGATTCGTATGACGAAATAGCTGCCCAGAGCCAGAAGAACAGCGCATTCGACGAAAAGAAGAGCAGGCTGCCGACCAGCAGGTTGCGCAGACTTGTGCGGTGCCCGACCCAGATGTAGAAGCTCGCAGCGAGCCCGACGAGGACCGCGATGGCGATGTCGACATACGGCAGGTCGATGGCGCGGTAGCGATCGAGGAACAGCGCGTCGCGCGCCGCCTTGCTGGCGACGCTCGAGGCCATGGTGAGGAAGAGATACGCGAAGATCGGAAACGCCCGCCGCAGCTCTTTTCCGTTAAGCCCAAGAACCCGTTCGGCGACGTTCAACACAGGATAAGATTCTCACACCTCAGCCATGTCCGAACGCCCGTCATTGCTGGCAAGAATCCTCAGCCCCATCGTCCAGCTGCGTAACGGCGAAGCGACAACGGCGCTGTTGATGTTCCTGTACTCGTTCCTCGCCATGACGAGCTACAACATCATCAAGCCGATCACGCGATCGGAGTTCATCGCGAGCCTTGGCGCCGACAACCTGCCGTACGTCCAGTTCGCGGCCGGCATCCTGATCGGCTTCCTGATGCAGGGCTACACGTGGCTGATGCGGTCGGTGCCGCGACGGCAGACGATTCCCGTCACGCAGGCGGCGATGGCGACGCTGCTGGTCGTGTTCTGGCTGCTGTTCACCACGATCGGCCAGGACTGGATCGCGGTCGCCTTCTACATCGTCGGCCTCATCCTCGCGGTCTTGCTGATCAGCCAGTTCTGGACGCTGGCCAACGACATTTACGATCCGCGGCAGGCCAAGCGCATCTTCGGCTTCATCGGCGGGGGCTCGAGCCTCGGCGGTGCCACGGGCGCCGCGCTGACCGTGTTCCTGGTCGAGAACGTCGGCGCGAAGACGATGCTGCTGATCAGCGCCGCGATCATGTTCGCGTGCCTGTTCATCGTGATCTTCGTAATGCGGCGCGAGGCGGCGGCGGGCACGAGTGACGCCACACAGACCGGCGAAGAGCAGGGCACGAGCGGCAGCGAGGCGATCGCGCTGCTCAAGTCGTCGCGCCACCTGCAGGTCATCGCTATGGTGATCGCCTTTGCCGCGATCGGTGCGGCCATCATCGAGCAGCAGCTGAACATGGCGGCCGCGGAAGCCAAGGGCGCCACCAACTCGGATGCGATTGCCGCGTTCCTCGCACAAGTCACGGTCTACCTGTCGTTGATCGGGTTCGTGATCCAGGTCGGCCTGACCAGCCGGATTCACCGGGTGCTGGGCATCGGCTTCGCGTTGCTGATCCTGCCCATGAGCCTCGGCACGACCGCGGTCATCATGCTGTTCAACCGCGCGCTATGGGCGCCCGGACTCGCTCGCATCCTCGACACGTCGCTGCGTTACACAGTGGACAAGACCTCGCGCGAGGTGCTGTTCCTGCCGCTGCCTGCGGAGCTGAAGTATCGCGCCAAGCCGTTCATCGACGTGACGATGGACCGGTTTGCCAAGGGCATGGGCGCACTGTTGATCCTGGTCCTGATCAAGGACTGGGGGTTCGGCCTCGACTGGCAGCAGCTCAGTTACGCGAGCCTGACAATGGTCGGCCTGTGGGTGATCACGGCAATCGCCGCCCGGCGCGAGTACATGCGATCGTTCCGCCGCAGCATCGAGCAGCAGGCGGTTGAACCGTCCACGCTGCGCCTGAAGGATCCCGATCCGGCCACGGTTGAAACCCTGGTGAGTGAACTGGCGCACCCGGAACCACGCCGGGTGATGTACTCGATCGACCTGTTGGACGTCATGGACAAGCGGCACCTGATCACGCCGCTGCTGCTGGCTCATGAGGATGCGGCGGTTCGCGCCCGCGCCTTGCGTATTGCGGAGACGGTGGGCCCGGCGCTGACCGAACGCTGGGTGCCCGGTGTCGAACGCGCGCTGAAGGATCCGGACAGCAGCGTCCGTATCGCCGCGGTGTCGGCGCTGGCGGTCCTGCGCGGCGGTGCGGCGGCCGACGTGATGCGGCCGTTCATCACCGGCAACGATCCAGTGCTCGCCATCGTGGCTGCCGCGGCCCTGGCGTCAAGCGAGTCGCCGGGCGACGTCAAGATCGCCGAAGACACGTTGCGGCACTACTCCGCTGACATTCGCGATCCAGCAGCGCAGATGCGGCTGCAAGTGGCGCGCGCGCTCGGCGACGTCAAGAACCCGGCATTCCGGCCGTTGCTGGTACCGCTGATGTACGACACGAACCTCGAGGTCGCGAGAGCGGCGATCGAGAGCGCCGGCACGCTCGGGGCCGATGACTTCCTGTTCGTGGCGCCGCTGGTGTCGCTGCTGCGCAATCGCCGCTTGAAGTCGGCGGCGCGCTCGGTCCTGGTGGGGTACGGCGAGGCGGTGATCGCGCCGCTCACCTACTTCATGAACGATCGCGACGAAGACAAATGGGTACGTCGCCACGTGCCTGCGACCCTGGCGCAGTTGCCGTTCGCCGCATCGGTCCAGGCGCTGACGGCCGCGCTCGATGACCCGGACGGCTTCCTGCGGTTCAAGGCCGCGATGGCGCTCGAAAAGATCCGGCGCGAGCGCCCTGAGCTCGCCACCGACAACGCGGTCGTGACCCGCCATATCAACACGGAGGCCGGCCGCGCCTTCAACGCGCTGACACTGCACTACAACCTGTTCGTCGCCGGCGGCCTGAACCCGGAGTGCCTGCTGGCCCGGACGCTCAAGGAAAAGCAGGCGCGCGCGATGAACCGCACGTTCACGCTGCTGTCGCTGATCCACTCTCCGTCGGACGTGGCCGCGGTCCGGCATGCGCTGAAAGATCCGGACGTCAAGGTGCGATCGCGCGCCATTGAGTATCTCGACAACCTGCTCGAAGGCGACACGCGCAAGCGCGTCACCCTGCTGGTGGACGACATGCCGATCGAGGAGCGCATCCGCAAGGGCAACGTGATCTACAGCACGCGCCCGCGCGATGTCGAAGACACGGTCGCGCAGTTGCTGCACGACGAGGATCAGTCGATCGCCTCGGCAGCGGTGCTGCTCGTCGAGGAGAAGGGCCTGTGGTCGCTCGCCGACGATCTCGAGCACGTTCTCGCGCATCGTGACGTGCGCGATCAGCATGTGTTCGAAGCCGCGTCGTGGGCGCTCGCCGCCAATCGCGTGCAGGCCGACAGGCGCAAGCAGCTGTGGCAGGAACCGCTGCCCACCGTAGAACTGACCGATCGCCTGCGGCGCGTGCCGCTGTTCGACTTCACGCACATCGACGAACTGTTCCGCCTCGCCCGCCTGGGCCGCCAGGTCCGCTACGAAAAGGGCCGCGTCGTCTACGAACGCGGCGAGGTGGTGAACGCAATCCAGTTCCTGCTCGACGGCACGGTGTCGTCGGCCGATGGCTGGGCGCAGCCCGCACCCGCGGTCCTCGGCTTCGAGCAACTGCTCGACGGATCGCCGATGACGGCGTCGATCACGGCCAGCGAGCGCGTCATTACGCTGTCGCTCACGTCGGATGAGTTCCTGGCGCTGCTCTCGGAGAACGTGGAACTGGCGGAAGGCATCTTCCGGATGCTGATCGCCACGCGCGGTCTCGCGACCGGGCACACGCTGCTGCATGGCAGCCTGCCGCTCGACATGAAGGCCTCGGCGCACCTGCGGCCGATCGACCGCGCGCTGCTGTTGCAGTCGAGCCCGCTGCTCGCCAACGCGACCGCCGCTCAGTTGTGGCGCCTGTCAGCCGTGTCGCATGAAGTGGCGGTCGCTCGCGGAACCGAAGCGCTCGCCAGGGGCGCCGAGTCCGCGATCCTGATCGTGTTGCACGGATCGTTGAAGGTCGAGGGCGAGTCGCAGTCGGGAACGGCGGCGGCTGGCGACGTGCTTGGCATCTACGAAACGCTGGCCGGATCCGCCTTTGACGCGAAGGTGACGGCGATCGAGGATTGCGTGGTGATGCGGATCGATCGTGGCGGCCTGTTCGAAGTGCTGGCCGACCACACCGATTTGCTTCAGGGCGTGTTCTCGATACTGCTGCGCACCAACCCGGGCAAGACGA
The DNA here is from genome assembly GCA_964628295.1 of uncultured Acidobacterium sp. Taxonomy (GTDB): domain Bacteria; phylum Acidobacteriota; class Vicinamibacteria; order Vicinamibacterales; family UBA2999; genus 12-FULL-67-14b. The sequence goes on along the minus strand of CAZVLS010000006.1, from coordinate 212,262 downwards.
TCTCGAACACCGTCTCCACACCCTGAGTACTGCGGACCGACACGGTCCCGCCATGACGCTCGACGATCGCCTTGACGATCGAGAGTCCCAGCCCGGAGCCACCGGCGTGCGCGCGTGACTGATCGGCTTTGTAGAAGCGATCAAACACATGCGGCAGGTGCGCGGGCGCGATGCCGGCGCCATTGTCCGAGACCGTGATGTGCACCTGTCCGTCGGCCTGGCGCGCCGCGAGCGTGACCTGTCCTCCGGCCGGCGTATGCCGCAGCGCATTCGCCGCGAGGTTCTGCACCGCCTGTTCAAGGCGCATCGGGTCGGCCATGGTGCGAATGTCTTCGTGCGGGTGGACGACGATGGCCACGCCCTTGTCCTGTGCGGCCTTGGCATGACGTTCCGACACTCGCTCGAAGATCTCGTCGACATCGACGAGTTCCTGCGCCAGCTTCACGCCGCCCGCCTCGAAGCGCGCGAGATCGAGCAGGTCACCAACCAGGCGCTCGATGCGCTCGCCCTCCTCCTGGATCACTTTCACCGCACGCTGCCCCTCCGAAGACGAAGGCAGGAACTGCGGCAACGCGAGCGTTTCCGCATACCCACGAATGGCCGTGAGCGGTGTCATGAGTTCGTGCGAGACATCCGCGAGCAACTGGCGGCGGGCGCGGTCGGCTTCGACCAGCTGCGCCTGCCGGGCCGCGAGATCCGTCGCCATGCGATTGAAGGCGTTCGCCACGGCCGTGACTTCGTCGCCGCCTTTCGCCGGCGCACGCGCTGACAGATCACCTTCGCCGAACCGGCGCGCCGCATCTTCGAGCGCGCTCAGGCGCGCCTGCGCCGGACGGAAGATCACCAGGGTCGCGAGCACGGTGCCGCCGATCAACAGCAGCAAGCCGCCGAGGGCCACCGGCATGCCGATCACTTCGGCCACTCGCTGGAGACCGGTCAGCGGTGGAATCCAGACCACCGCCACGACGTTGTCGTTCTGGCGGATCGGCGCCATCACCGGGCCGCGACGCGGCGGTCCGAACATGCGCGGTGCGCCGCCACCGTCCGGTGGTGGACCGTCAGGCGGCGGACCACCTTCGAACCGGGTGCGAGGCCCCTCACCGCGCGGACCATCGCCACGAGGTCCGCGACCCTCGGCGCCGCGATCGCCAGGACCGTCGGGGGCGGGCCCGCCTGGACCACCGGGCCCACGGCGACGCAACGGGAACCTCATGCCGCGCGGCACTTCCGTCCCCGGCGGCGCCACCGATGTGCCGTCGGCAAAAATAATGGCAGCGGGACGATGCAGCTCCTTGACGCGGCGCTCCGCATAGGCGCGCAGATCCAGCTGCGGATCACGCGCCAGCGCGGATTCGAATTCCGACGCGACCAGTTCAGCAAAGTCGCGCCCCATGCGCTCGGGCATGCCGCCTTCGGTCTCGCCGGCGACCCAGATGAACAAACCCACCTGGAGAATGAGCGTGACGGCCAGGAAGAAGATGAACCCAAACCCAATTCGCCAGTAAAGCGACCTGGCGAACCTCCGGTTCCCGGTTCCCGGTTCCCGGCTGCCGGCACTCTCAGACATCAGCGCACTTATATCCGCTGCCCCAGACCGTCAGGATGATCTCCGGGTTCGCGGGATCCTTCTCGATACGCCGACGCAAGCGCTTCACCAGTGAATCGACGCTGCGCTCGGTGACAAACGTGTGGTCGGGCCAGACGCGCGACAGCAACGCTTCGCGGCTGAACACAATCCCCGGATGCGTGGCGAGCACCAGCAGCAAGCGGAATTCCTGTGCGGTGAGATCGATCTCTTCGCCCTTGGCGCGCACGCGGCGACGGGCAGGATCGATGTGAACGCCGTGAATCTCGATCGGCTTCTCGCCACTATTCGTCGCCGCCTCGGCCTGCAGTTGCGAACGCCGCGGACGACGCAGCAACGCTCTCGCGCGTGCTACCAGTTCACGGATGCCGAACGGTTTGGCGAGATAGTCATCCGCACCGCTTTCCAGGCCAAGGACCTTGTCACTCTCTTCGCGCCGTGCGGTCAACATCAGGATCGGCACATCCTGGTTAGGCCCCTCGCGCCTGACGGCGCGGCAGATCGCGATGCCGTCGACGCCCGGCAACATCAGGTCGAGGATGATGAGATCGTACGACTCGGCATTGGCGCGCACCAGCGCCTCTTGTCCATCGGCGACAGCCTCGATCTCGAGGCCCTCCAGGCCGAGGTGGAGCTGAATCAGCTCGCGAATATGCGCTTCGTCTTCAACAACCAGGACGCGGGACACACGACAAGTCTTCCATAGTTTCCCGGCCAAAACCCTCTCTCCGCCGCTGCCACGGTTTTGTCACAGCGCGGCCACGATGCTGCCACGAGAATCCCGTCATATGGGGCATGAAGGCCAACGGGCAATCAGGCCAGCAAGCCAACAGGCCATCGGGCCAGCAGGAGAAAGCTTCATGACGACAAAATTCAAGACTTCAATAGCTGCCGGCGTGGCCGCTCTGGCGTTGGCCGTTGCCGCGCCAGTGTTCGTGGCCGCTCAACAGGATCAGCCGCGGCGCGGACCGGGCATGGGTGCGCCGATGGGTCCCGGACCGGGGGGGCCGGGAATGCGGATGCGCGGCCCGGGTGGGCCGGGCGGGCCCGGCGGACCGATCGCGGGTTTCCGCGGACTGGATCTGACCGACGATCAGAAGGAACAGCTCAAGAAGATCGGCGAGTCACACCAGGCGGAGTTCAAGGCGATTGGCGACAAGACGCGCGCGGCTCACGAAGGCATGCGTGAGTTGCTGGAAGCCGACACGATCAACGAAGCGGCCATTCGCGCCAAGAGCCAGGAAGTAGCAGCGGCGCAGGCCGACGCGATGATTCTGAATGCAAAGATCCGCAAGGAGTCGATGCAGATCCTCACCGCCGACCAGCTCGCGAAGCTGAAGGAGCGCCGTGAGGTGCGTCCCGACGGCCCGCGCCAGCGTAAGCCGAAGCAGCAGTAGTTACTTCAACGAACCGGGAGACCAGGACCATTCCTGGCTCCCGGCTTTTCCGTTCATGGTGCCCTCGATGCGGGCACGCAGGTCGTTGCCGTCCTTCCAGTAAATGATCCGCTGCGGGAAATCGTGCGTGGGGTTTTCGAACACCACGCGCGTGCCCGACACTTCCTTCAACGGAAACGGCGTCGCCGGCGAGCGGCCGTTCGGCATCGACAGGTAGACGATCTGATCGCCCTGCTGCTCGATGCGCAGGAACTCGAACACCAGCGTGCGGCCCTTGCCGACATCGCGATGGATGCCGATCATCGAGTTGCCGTTCGGCGCCGTCCAGTGTTCTTCCATGTGGATCCCGCTCGCCGTCTTGCCTGTCCAGGAGCCGGCCAGCCACGAGAGGTCGGCCAACGTGGCTGCCGCCGGCTGAACGGACGGCGACAACGCAGAAAAGGCAGTGAGGAGCGCAAGGAGGAGGTGCATGCCGGTAAGCATACGGTAATGGCGCCCTCTACCGGTCACGCAGCCCGTCCCACTGGCGCATACTGGTGAACAGCAGAGATCGATGGAAATTCGTCCACTGCGGTGCGCGGCGTTGGCCTGGATCAGCGTGCTGCTGGTCGCCGGCTGCTCCGGCAGCACGCCGACCGCGCCAACACCGACGGCGGAGTATGCGTCGCAATTCGACGCGCTCTGGGCGACCTTCGATCGCGAATACTCGTACTTCGTGCACAAGCAGATCGACTGGAACGCGCTTCGGACCGCGTATCGCGATCGCGCGCTGGCCGCCGGCGATCAGACCGCCTTCATTGCCGTGGTGCGCGAGATGCTCAGTCACCTGCACGACCTGCATGTCGTCATCCGCGACCCGTCCGGCCGGACCCTTCCCACCTACGAGCCGCAGTCGTTTACGAACTGGAACCGTCGAGTCTGGGACGAGTACGTCGCGCGTGCCGGTTGGTCGCAAGGCCAGATCGACTGGGGCCACGGCGTGCTCGACGGCGTGCCCTACGTCACCATCGGCGGCTGGGGCGCGTCGAGCATTCGCGCCGCTGATTTTGACGCGGCATTCGAGCGCTATCGAAACGCGCCTGCCATGATCCTCGACGTACGACCGAACAGCGGCGGAAACGACAGCCTGGCGTTCGACATTGCCGGCCGCTTCACGCCGTCGACGCTCACCATCGGGTCCGTGCGGTTTCGCAACGGCCCGGCGCACAGCGACTTTGGCGCGCCGACGATCAGGACCGTCAGCGCCCGTGGCGCGTGGCAGTATGCCGGACGCGTCTACTTGCTGATCGGCGCGCGCTGCGCCAGCAGCAACGAGAGCTTCATCCTGGCGATGAGCCTCCTGCCGAACGTCACGCTGGTCGGAGAGCGAACCGCGGGGGCCACAGGGAATCCCGGCACCTTCCCCCTGGCGGGAGGCTGGAGTTACACGGTGTCGCGATGGATCGAGTACACGCGCGACAACCAGGTCATCGAAGACAACGGCATCCAGCCTGACGTTGTCGTGCCGGCGAGCGACGCCGACTTCGCGCAAGGCCGCGATCCCGTGCTTGACTGGGCGCTGCGCGCGGCGAGGTAGCGCTACGAGCGCAGCAGTCTCAAGCCGTTCAGCGTCACGAGCACCGTCGCGCCGGTGTCAGCGAGCACCGCCAGCCACAGCGGCGCCACGCCGAAGATCGCGAACACGAGGAAGGCGAACTTCGTCGCGAGCGCCAGCGATACGTTCTGGCGGATCACGCGCAAGGCGCGCTTGGAGTGGCTGACGAGGAATTGAATGTCTTCGTCGTGATCGCACGTCAGCACCACCTCGACCCGTTGCAGGGGTGTCGGCGACGTCCGGCACTGCACCGCGACACCGGCGTCGGCGACGGCCTGCAGGGTTGGCGCGGTCGCCGCCGCCACCCGTTCGAGCGGCCCGCCGCCCTTGAACAGCACGCCCTTGCGAGCCGCGGAGGTCAACGCGGCGACCACGGTCACGGGCGTCGAGATCACCAGCGCGCACGGGCAGGCCAGCACGAGGAAGATCAATCCGCGATAGAACCACACTCCCCAGAGCCCACTATCGACCGGCCGGAGGCCGGTCAAGAAGTAATAGAGTGGCGGCAGCAGCACCACCGCAATCGCCGCAAACGTCACCACCGGCGTGTAGATCGCCGCGAACCGCTCGATCCATCGCTCCACCGGCGCCGATTCGTGGCCGCGGTCATCCGCCCAGCCCGGCTCGTGCCCGACGAGCTTCGAGACGGCGTGACGCGCGCGATCGATGCTCCACGCTTCGAGCAGGTGCGCGATCGCAAACAGGAACGCCACCGCCGCCGCTTCCGCCCATTGGCCGATCGCCGCGGCGCCGATCGCCGACAGGCATACGAGCACGTGCATATCGAGGCGGCCGAATCTCAGCGACGTGAACGCACGCGGCACCATCGGCCACAACCCGGTTACCGCTGCCAGGCCGTAGGCCACCGCCGCATAGGGGTGATGCGAGTGATCGAGCGCCTCGCCGTGACCGAACACCGCCTCGGTCCAGCTTTCGGCATAGACGCCGTCGACGATCCAGCCGACCACGAACACCACACCGCTGGCGATCGCCCACCACTTCGCCGAGTCGTGATGATGATCGTGGTCGTGGTGATCGTCATGCACCACGTCGCCGGCATCGTGCGAATGCGCGGACAGACCGGTGGCCGCCACCGCCGCAAGAATCGCGGCGGACGAGATCCGTTGCGGATTGAAGGTGACGTCGACGCGGCGGCCGACCAGGTCGAAATTCAGCGACTCAATGCCGGGCTTGGCGAGCGCGTGACGGATCAGCGCCGCTTCATCAGCGCAGTCCATGCCCGCCACGTGGAGGCGAAGCTCAGAGCTCGTTGACTGCGGCAAGCACTTCCTCGGCGTGGCCGTCTACCTTCACGCCGTCCCAGCGCTTCACGACCTTGCCATCGGCGCCGATCAAGTACGTGGTGCGCGCGACGCCCATGTACTTCTTGCCGTACATCGACTTCTCCTGCCACACGCCGTACTTCTCGATCATCGCGTGATCGTCGTCGGCAAGCAGCGGGAAGGTCAGGTTGTACTTCTTGGCAAACTTCGCCTTGCTGTCCGAGTCGAGGACGCTGACGCCCAGGATCGCCGCCTTGCTCTTCTTGAACTTCGGCAGGTTGTCCTGGAATGCGCACGACTCCTTGGTGCAGCCCGGTGTGTCGTCCTTCGGGTAGAAGTAGATGACGACGGGCGTGCCGGCGTAGTCGGCAAGGGAGTGCTTCTTGCCTTCCTGGTCGGGCAGTGAAAAGGCCGGGGCTTTCTTTCCTGGATCGATGAGACTCATGAGTTCTCCGGGCGGGTCCCAAGGACCCACCTCTACCCTTTGATTACTGCGCAGTGGTTTGGTTACCTTTGCCGAACGGCACCGCTGCATGCGAGCGGCGCGGCTCGGCGCCGCCTTCGACCTTCCGGCCGGCCACATCCACCGTGATCGCGGCAGCGTAACCGTAGCGGACTTCGCCCTTGCGGCCGATCTTCTGGAACTTGTGACCCCGATCGATCAGGTTCTGCAGCACCCCGCGCGGGAAGCGGTCTTCGATCTCGATGCGCTCACCGTTTTCGAGCGGATCAGCAGGGTCGCGGCCGGGTAGAAAGCGCGGGGCCTCTATGGCCGCCTGGGCGCCGAGCTTGCCGTCGATCACGCCGGTGATGATGTTGTAGACCGACAGCGGAATCCACGCGTTACCCGCGCAGCCAACCGCCAGGCGGGGCACTTCTTCACCATTGGCCTTCTTCTCGAACACCAGCGTCGGCACCGCGGCCGTCGACGAACGCATCAGCGGCACCAGGCTGCCGTACGCGCCGGGCGTCAGCCGGCTCGATCGCAGGTGATTGTTGTAGAGGAAGCCAAGCCCCTTCGAGACATAGAACGTTCCGCCCCAGGTGCTCAACGTCTGCGTGACGGCGATCATGTTGCCTTCCGCATCGGCCACGGCAAACGAGGTGGTGCCGGTGCTGATGCGCGGCGTCGGCGCGGTCGGCGTGGTCGGCGCGTCATCGGGCGGCGTGCGCTCGTAGCGCATCGCCTTCTTCGCATCGATCTTGTTGAACAGCGTCCTGGCGTGCGCGTCGGTGAGGTGCTCCTCGAACTCCACGGGCCAGCGTTCCGGATCGGCAACGCGGCGCAACGGATCGCGCACCTTCCAGGCTTCCATCAGGTAGTGAAAGTAATCGGCGTCCGTGTTCGCTCGCGCGCCGGGCCTGGGCTGATAGTTCTCGAGGACGTGCAGCGACTCGAACAACTGGATGCCGGTCGACAGTGGCGGACCACCCGCATACAACGTGTGACCGCGATAGTGCCCGGACACGGGCACGCGCTCGATGGCGCGGTACTGCGCGAGATCGGCGTAGGTCATGATGCCGCCGTTCTCTTCCATGTCCGCCGCGATCTTCTTCGCGATCTCGCCCTTGTAGAACGCGTCGGCGCCGCCCTTCTGGATCGCCTTCAAGGTGGTCGCGTAATCCTTGTTGAAGAAGCGATCGCCGGGACGCGGCACCTTGCCGTTCGGCAGATAGATCTTCGCCGCCTCCGGCCACTTCGTCAGGAAACGGCGACCCTCCGCGATGCTCGACGGCAGGCCTTCATCGAGAATGAAGCCTTCCTCAGCCAACGCGATAGCCGGCGCGACGAGATCCTCCCACTTCACCTTGCCGCTACCGTAGTTGCGATACAGGTGATCGAGGCCGGCGACAACACCGGGAATATTCGCGGCTGCGGGACCGTCGGCGACGACGCGGCCGTCCTGCATCATGCGCGGATTGTCGGGCGTCGCCTTGATCGGCGTCATGTCCTTGTATTCGATAACGGTCGGCTTCTTCATCCCCTTCAGGTAGAGGACCGCCGATCCATCACCGCCGATGCCCGAGGCTTCGGGTTCGACGACCCCGAGGGCGAATGAGACGGCGATCATCGCGTCAACGACGTTGCCGCCCTTTTCGAACGCGAGGCGGCCGGCCTCGGACGCCAGCGGATGTCCGGAGACCACGACCGCGCCATTCGAGGTGATCACCGGCTTGATCAGCGGCTGTGCCGCGACCATCTCGTCGAGCACCGTCTCGAAATCCGCTTCGGTCTTCGCCGCGGTCGCGCGAGCGCGGTGCTGGTCGCGCGCGGCCGTCCACTGCTCCGCCGAGGAACCCGACGAGTAGTACAGCGTCTTCAACGTCGTCCACACGCGATCGAACATCGCGCCGAACAGCGTCGGCGATGGCGCGATCTCTGCGGGCACCGCACCACCCTCTTCGTGAACGGGAAGCGGCGCGGCGACCTTCCATAGCTGGAACGCACTGTTGAGGGCGAACAGCGGCGGCGCCTCGCCGTCATCGCGGAGTGGGTTGCCGTTGTAGACGGGCTGCGGGTCGGGCAATCCGGTTACCAGCAGGGTCTTGCCATCCGGAGACCATGCCGGAGCGCCGCCCTTGCGCGAGACCAGTTGCGGCTGCGCCGCCGGCTTGCTGCGCGGCAACGGATCCTCGGTGCCCTCCGGACGCGGCGGTTCAGCGGTGGCGACCCATACCGAACCAATGCCTTCTCGCACCGCATAAAAAGCGACGCGAGAATTATCGGGCGCCCATGACGGGTACGCTTCGTTGCCGCGCACTCGCGTGATGCGGCTGGCGCGCAGCGGCTTGCCGTCACTGCCGGCCGACTGCACCGAGGAAGAAACGGGCTTTGGCGGGCGGGCACCGAGCGGCACGGGCTTCATGATCGTCGCCGGCGGAATCGGCATCCACCACAAGTCGAGGTCGTCTTCAGAATCCCGCTCCGAAATGAACGCGACCTTCAAGCCATCCGGCGAGACACGCGGATAGGTTTCGCTATCGCCGGTCTCGCTCAGCTGCAGCGGCGGCTGCCACGTGTCCGATCCGGACACCGGCACGGAAATGTAGATGTCGTACTGGAGGCTGGGGTCGCCGTAGCGGCCCGCGGGCGGCGCATCACGATGCGCAAAGACGATGCGGCCATCCGGCGTCCACGAGGGCCAGCGCTCATCGCCGGTCATGGTCGTCACCGCCACCGGGTTGCCGGACGCGGTGCCGTTCTTGACGCCCACGACGACGATATCGAAACCTTCACCGCGATCGAGCGCATAGGCGATGCGAGTCCCGTCCGGCGACCAGGCTGGCTCGCGTTCGATCCTGTCTTCCTTCGCGCTCTGCGCTACGGAGGACGAGCTCGGGCTGCTGACGGCCCGCGCTTGCTTGCCGTCCGCGGCCATCGTCCAGATGCGATCGAGATACGAGACCGCGATGCGCTTGCCATCGGGCGACCACGCCGGCTCCTGCACGCCGGCCGGCGCGAGCTGTGCGTGGTTGGTGACGGAGGATGCCAGCGCGCACGCGGCGACGATTGCGAGAAACGGCTTGTTGGACACGATCAGTCCTTTGACTATTTGTTGTCGACGAGCGCGCGCACCAACTGCGCTTCGGTCATGCCGAAGTGCTCCCACAACTCGAGGAAGGATTCCGACGGCGCGACGGTCGGATCGACGATGCCGAAGTGGTGCAGCGCGATGCCGGCGCCGCCAAGGTGACCGGCCGCAAGCGCCGCGAACCCGCGCGGCCCCGATGCCGGCGTGCCGATCAATCCGTCTTCAAGCGTCAGCACGCGCGAATACTTGGCCGCAATGCTCTCGAAGAAGTCGCCTGCCAGCGGGAAACCGTTGATGACGATCGCGTCCGTCGGGACTCCCTGCGCGGTGGCCTTCTCGGCGGCCGTGGCGGCCATGTACGACGGCGCGCCGATCGCCAGGATCACGGCCTTCGCATTCTGGTGCGAGCGCAACGCGGTGGACGGCGTCCACGCATCGGTGCCCTGCCAGAGCGGATCGCTGCCGCCCTGCTTCGTCAGCACCGGCAGCGTGTCGCGCGGGATCGCCACGATGTGGCCGCCGTAGTGCGCCGCGGCATCGCGAACCGCGATGAACGCCGCCCGCGCATCGGCGGGCGCGTAGATGCGATGCAGGAACGGCAGGTAGCCGAGCGACAGGTTGATCCAGTCGAGGCTCCAGCCCGAGAAGTGATCGCGGCCCGTGCAGGCGCCGACGTGCGACAGATGCATCAGCACGTTGAGGCCTTCGTTGACGCCGTTCAGGTTGCGCTGATAGCGCCAGAACTCGAATCCTTCACGCGCAATACCCTCGGTGAAGGCGGCGAACGTCGCAAACGCGTTGAGCTGAGGGCGCCCCTGCACCATCGACAAGCCGTCGGCGACGAGCGTCGCGGCCTGCTCCTGGATGCTCATCTCGATCGAGTGGCCGGGCGGCACCAGCGCCGCGGCCTTGCCAAGCTTGGTGGAGGGGTTGAGATCGCACGACACGAAGAAGCAATGCGCCGGGTACTGCTTCGCGACCGCGGCGTACGCCGCTTCGGAACCGGCGCGCGCGGACACCGCCTTGTCGGTGCCGGGCAGCGCGATGCCCGCGACATCGGCATCCTCGAGCACGAGGTTGGGCGAACCCTTTTTCGGACGAGCCGATTGCGCCACGACGCGCCTGGGCTGCTGCTGCAGCGCCGACAGTGCCGCCTGCTCTGCGGCGGTCAACTGCAGCATGGGATTGGCGAGCACCGCGGCGTGATCGCGGCCCTTCATGCCGCCGTCATGATGCGCCTCACCGCCCGGTAGACCGTTCACGTAGAACAGGCATTCCAGCATGGCGTGCGGATCGCGGTAGCTCATGAGCGAACCAGGGATCTGCACGTCCTTGTCGAGGGCGACCTTGTGCTTGGCGGCGAAGTGCTCGGCCTCGTGCGCAATGCCGTAACGCTGGCCAAAATCGTGAATCGTGGTCTTTGATCCGACCGACGATCCGAAGCCGACCGGGTAGATCAACGACGGCTTGCCGTCGCCGGCGAGCTCCGACGCGCGCTTGTAGGCCGAGAACAACTGCTTGCGATCGTGCAGCGACGGAATCTCGAGGATCTCCACGCCGAGGCTCGCGACGATCGGCCGCGGGTCCTTGCCCATCACCTGCGCGGTGGTGCCCGAGAGCTGGATGCCGTTGCGATGCATGACCATGGTCATCGGCGCCTTGTGCAGGCTGGCGGTGATCAAGCCGTTCAGGGCCTGGCCGGAAATCCAGCCGGCATCGCCGCAGTGACAGATCACGAACGTGTCGGCGCCGTGCGCGGCCTTCAAACCAAGCGCCCAGCCGGCGGTCGCCGGCACCGTGATGCCGAGGCGTCCCGAACCGATTGGCGAACCGCCTGGAATCCACGACACGTGACCGGCGATGTCGAGGCTGCGGCGGAAGCTGTCGATCACTCGCTCGCGCGGCAGGAAGCCAAGCGCGGTCAGCGCCCCGTAGTAGCCGATGCTGGTGTGTCCGTGCTCGATTGAAAACTGGCGGCCCTGGTAATCGACCACGCCGAGGGTCATCATCAGCGGGCCGATCAGCTCGAGGCCGCCGCCGAGATGATCGATATCGTTGATCTTCGCCAGCGAGATCAGCGATTCGATCGCCACCGTCGCCGCGGTCTTTTCGAGGGCGCCAAGCGCGGCGTCCTGCGCATCCGACAGCGCCGCGGCGCGCAGGTCAATGGCGAAGGGCAACACCTCCGAGCGCACGTCGGCGCCCATCGTCGGCGTCTGTTTCAGCAACGCGGCATTGCGAGCATCCTGCTCGGCGGCCAGGCGGCGGAGGGAATCACTATGGGCGGCGCGAGTCTGAGTCACGGAACTCCATCTCTCTTCAGTTACAAATGCGGAAAGGAAAGGCAAAAGTTTATCAGTAAAATGGAGAGATGGTCTTGCTGCGCTACCTCTACGTCGTGGCGCTGGTGCTGTGGGTTGGCGGGCTGATCGTGGCCGGCGCAATCGTGGCGCCTTCGGTTTTCGGCGTATTGCAGGCCTGGGACGCGGCGCAGGGCCGCGTGCTGGCCGGCCAGGTGTTTGGCGAAGTATTGATGCGCCTCACGTGGCTGTCGTACGCCATGGGCGCGGTGATGTTCGTGGCGCTCACGCTGCACCGCCTGCTCGGCGCGCGGCCGATCAAGTACGGCGTGCGGGTCGGCATCATGGGGCTGATGCTTTCGATGATGGCGGCGACCGGGATGTACGTCATTCCGCGCGTCAACGCGATCCAGGCGCAGGTCGCGGGCCCCGTGTCGGCGCTGGCGGCCACCGATCCACTACGCGCGGAGTTCGACCGGCTTCATGGCGCGTCGAACATCCTCTTCATGATCACTGCCCTTGGCGGTCTGGCACTCTGTTTTTGGGAATCTCGAGAGTAAATGGACAAACGAATCATCACGCTCATCCCCGGCGACGGTATTGGACCGGAAGTCACGAACGCCGTCGTCAAGATCCTTGCCGCGTCAGGATTCACGCCGGAGTGGGAATCGTTCTCCGCCGGCGCGGAAGCCGTGAAGGAACACGGCACGACGCTGCCGCAGGCGCTGCTCGACTCGATCAAGAAGAACAAGATCGCGCTGAAGGGACCGATTACCACGCCGGTCGGCAAGGGCTTCACCAGCGTCAACGTCGGCCTGCGCAAGGCGCTCGATCTCTACGCGAACCTGCGGCCGGTGTGGAACCTGCCGTCAGTGCCGTCGCGCTTCCAGGGTGTCGACCTGGTGATCGTTCGTGAAAACACCGAGGATCTTTACGCGGGTCTCGAGCACGTCGTCGTTCCCGGCGTGGTCGAAAGCCTGAAGATCATCACCGAAGTGGCGTCGACGCGCATCGCCAGGTTCGCGTTCGAACAGGCGCGACGCCGCGGCCGCAAGAAGGTCACGGCCGTGCACAAGGCCAACATCATGAAGTTGAGCGATGGCCTGTTCCTGGAGTGCGCGCGCACGGTGGCGGCCCAGTATCCGGACATCGCCTTCGACGACCGCATCGTCGATGCGGCGTGCATGCACCTCGTGATGCACCCGGAAAAGCTCGACGTGCTGCTGCTGCCGAACCTGTACGGCGACATTGTTTCCGACCTGTGCGCGGGCCTGGTCGGCGGACTTGGCGTCGTGCCGGCGGCCAACCTCGGAGAGAACGGCGTCGGCGTGTTCGAGGCCGTGCACGGCACCGCGCCGGACATTGCGGGCCGCGATCTCGCGAACCCGACCGCATTGCTGCTGTCCGCGGTGTTGATGTTGCAGCACCTTCACGAAGACCAGAAGGCGGACGCGATCATGGCGGCGCTGAAGAAGGTGCTCGCGTCAGGGCACGTGACGCCCGATTTAGGTGGGACGGCTTCGACAACATCCTTTGCGGATGCGATTTGCCGCGAGTTAAGATAGCGAGGCTGCGCCTCGCTATGGCAGCGTTGCTTTGGCCGCGCTCCGCGCGGCGCTCAATTACCGCATGCGCACCCAAAACATCGCCAACGCCGTCCTGGCGAGAGAAGACGTCGCCCGCTTTCTGGAGGGCAGCCACGGCCTCAAGGGCGATGCGGCGCGCACGCGCGTGATGCGTTACCTCGATGAACTGCAGACGACGCAGCGCTACGAGTTGTATCGCGCGCTGGAATATCCGCTGCTGCCGATCCTGCGCAAGATCGAGAGACACGGCGAGCACGTCCAGCTCGCCGTCGACGCCGTCAAGAAGGGCCGCGTCGTATACGCGTCGAACCATCGCAGCCACATCGACTACCTGGTTGAGCCGCTGGTGCTGGATGATGCGGGGATTCGGCCGCCGATCATTGCGGCCGGCATCAACCTGTTCGGCGGTCCGCTCGGGCTGATCCACAAGCACATCACCGGCGCGCTGCCGATCCGACGCAACACCAAGGATCCGGCGTACCTGATCACGCTGAAGGCCTACGTCAGCGAGCTGCTGCACAGGCACGACCTGTTCTTCTACCCGGAAGGCGGACGCAGTTACAGCGGCGAACTGAAGCCGGTGAAGACCGGCCTGCTCAACGCCGCACTCGATGCGCAGATCACCGGCTTGCAGCTGGTCCCGGTGGCCGTGGCCTACGACCTGGTGCTCGAGGATCACGTCATTGCCCGCCAGCGCGTCAAGCGCAGCCAGAAGGCCTTCAGCCGCGAGATCGCCGAACTGGTGCGCTACGCGGTCGGCTATCGCAGCCGCGCGTTCGTCACGTTCGGCAAGCCGATCACCCTGAACGGCATCGATCCTGAGAACAAGAAATCTGTGATGGATCTCACACGGCACGTGCGCGAGCAACTCGGCAGGCAGTACAAGGTGCTGCCCACCGCCGTGCTCGCGGCCGCGATGAAGCCATCGGTCACGCGCGCGGACTTGAAGGGGCGAATCGAAGGGGTGCTGGATTCGCTGCGGTCCGCTGACGCCAATCTGAGCGTGGCATCGGCCGACGAAGTGCTGGAGCGCGCCACCGATCCAATGGTCACGCGCAACATCATTGTCGTCGAGCAGAACCGGTATCGGGTGCGCGAGCGCAACGTATTGCGCTACTACGCCCGGTCGCTCGCTCACCTGCTCTCGCCCCCGAGTTCGACACACTAAATGCTCGACGCTACATCCAAGGCTTTCTTCCACACCCTCGCCCAGGTCTCGACACTGCAGCGGCTGGCTTCGAAGTACGGGATGGCTCCCGGTTCGGGTTTCGCGCGCCGCTTCATTGCCGGCGAAACGGTGCAGGAGGCGGTCGGCGCGGTCGCTGACCTGCCGGGCAAGGGCCTGAACCTGACGCTCGACTATCTCGGCGAGAGCGTGGCAACCGCCGCTGAGGCGTCGGCCGCTGCCGCTGACTACGTCACGATCATCGACGCGATCGTGGCATCAGGTATCGAGCGCAACATCTCGCTGAAGCTGACGCAACTCGGCCTCGATGTCGACAAGGCGACCGCCGTCGACAACATGCGCCGGATCCTCGAGCCGGCCGATGCCCACGGATTCTTCGTGCGCATCGACATGGAGAACTCGCCCTACACCGACTCGACGCTCGAGATTCTCGACACGCTGTGGCGGCAGGGGCACAACAACGTCGGCACCGTGATCCAGTCGTATCTGAAGCGATCCGGCGAGGACATTCACAGGCTGAACGTGATGGGCGCACGCGTCCGACTGGTGAAGGGCGCGTATAAGGAGCCGAAGGAAGTCGCGTATCAGAAGAAGAGCGAAGTCGACGGCGCCTACGTGGACCTGATGCAGGCGCTGCTGGACGAGGGCACCTACCCCGCGATCGCCACGCATGACCCCGTGATGATCGACGCGACGAAGGCCTATGCGAAGAGCAAGGGCTATGCGAAGGATCGCTTCGAATTCCAAATGCTCTACGGCATCCGCCGCGATCTGCAAATGTCGCTGGTGAAGGAAGGCTACCGGATGCGCGTCTACGTGCCGTTCGGCAAGCAGTGGTATCCGTACTTCATGCGCCGACTTGGTGAGCGCCCGGCGAACGTCGGCTTTGTGCTGAGGGGCATCCTCAGCGATCGCGGGTGACCGACAGCAACTGCAGTACGCCGATGCGCGTCGTCTAGCCTCGGTCGGCTTCTTCGATCAGCGCCAGGTCGATCAGGTCTTTGGTACGGCCGGATGCGCGCTTGTTGACGATGAAATCCTCGCGGGAAAGGACTGGGATGTCCAGGCCCTCGATCCTCACGATCACACGGCGTAACCATGCCTCCGGGAACTCGACGCCTGAGATCCCAGCCAGAATGTCGATCCGCGCCGGCGGCTGGCCGATCTGAAAGACCGTCTCTTTCCGGGTCAGATCATCGGCGGTCAAATCGAACAACGGCGCACCGAACGAGCGCAGCGCGCTCAGCGTGCGTTGGGCGTTGTCCTTCGTGGGCCGGACCCAGATGTCGATGTCGCCAGTGGCGCGAGGAATCCCCAGGGCCGCAAGCGCGTGCGCGCCAACCAGGATGAAGTCAACGCCGGCTGCGGATAGTTCGGACAACATCTCGACGAAGTCTCGGTTCATCGGATCGGCCGTCCTTGATCTGCCAAGCTAGTCGGGAGAGTGCCCATACAGCAGCGACGTTGGTCGCGGCATCATGGGGTGAATAGGTCGTGCGCTCTTCGCTGAGGGTAATACGGCGTGCGACGCGCGGTGGCTTGTGCACCGCTCCATTATATCGCGGCTAGTCGACGCGCATTACGCTGGTCGGATCGACTCGCGCGGCGTGCGCGGCGGGCAATACACAGGCAAAGACTGCCGCGGCCACGATTCCCGCGGCGGCGGTGGCGAACGCCACCGTATCCAGCGGCGCGACCCCGAACAATAGAGCGGTCATGAATCGCGTCACGACCAACGCCAGCCCCATGCCAATCGCAATGCCGAACCCCGTCAGCCGCAGGCCGCGGCCCATGACGCCGGCCGCTATTCGGGGGCGCCCGGCGCCGAGCGAAAGCCGGATGCCGATTTCCTTCCGCCGTTCGCTGACAAGGTAGGCGAGCAATCCGTAGATGCCCATTGCAGCCAGCACCAACGCCAGAGCCGAAAACACTGACAGCAGTCCGGCGATCAATTGCGGACGCCGAATCGAATCCACAAACACTTCGTGCATGTCGCGCTGCCTGACGACGGGAATCGATGGATCGATGGTCCGCACCGCCCGCTCGATCGAGGGCCGAAGTGCCGTCATATCGGCGCCGGCTCGCAACACGAAGTTCATGGTCGGCTGCGGCGGCGCAAAGCGCGCGGTTTGTTCGACGTACATGTAGAACTCCGTGCCGGGTGTCTGGTCCACGGACTGTTGCCTAACATCGGCGGCGACGCCGATCACCGTGAACCACGGAATGGTCTCGGCGCAACAGGGACGAAGGCGCCGGCCAATCGGATCGAGGCCGCTCCAGTAGGTTTTCGCCAAGCTCTCATTGACGATCGCGACGTAGCCGCCGGCAGCGTCCGCACGCTCGAACGCACGGCCCCGAACGATGGGAATACCCATAGTCTCGAAGTAGTCGGGCATGACGCGCTGGTAGTAGTCCAAGACCTCCGGCGTGGTGTCCGGCGCGGCGGTGTAGCCCTCCATGTCCGTCGCCAGCGCATCGAGCGGCCGGTCCAGTGGCAGACCTGACATCGCTGTCACCTGCTGAACGCCGGGAATCGCGCGCAATGCGTCGATCACGCGCTGATAGACCTGGAGCCGCTGAGCGGACTGCACGTACGTCCGCGGTGGCAATGCGATGGAGAACGTCGACAGACCCGAACGCTCGAACCCGGCATCAACGGCGGCGAGGTTGTTCACGGTTCGCAGCAACAGCGCCGCGGCAATCGTGACGGTGACGGCAAGCGCGACCTGGCCGACGACCAGCAGGTTGCGGATCGCGTGGCGCTGGCCGCTGCCAATCCGCGGATCGGATCCCCGCATCGACTGGGCCAGTTGCGCGACGTTCACTTGCAGGACCGGCGCGAGGCCAAGCGCCACGCCGGCAACGGTGGACAGCAGCAGGCCGAACGCGATCGCTGCCGGCTCGATGGCGATCTCGAAGGCACGGGGCAGGTTCGAGAACTGCGCCCGGGTCAGCACGGGCAAGACCGCCGCCGCGATGATCATGCCCAGCATTCCACCGGCCAGCGAGACCAGCAGCCCCTCGGCGATGAATTGCTGAAGGATGCGCGCGCGGCTCGCGCCGACGGCCGTGCGGATCGCCAGCTCGTGCCGGCGCGTCTCCGCGCGAGCGAGCAGAAGACTCGCGAGGTTGGCGCAGACGATCAACATGATCAGTCCGACGGCCGCCTGGACGATCCACACAGCGCGGTAGGCGTTGCCGACGATGCGCTCCTTCATCGGCGACATCTGGAGAATGTGACCGGGTGTGGCGGCGCCTGGGACTGCGGTCACTCCCGCCGGCGTAAAGACGTGCCCTGCAATGCCTGCTCCCTTGACGCCGGCCAACTCTCCCCAGTGCGCCAACAGGTATTCGAGGTCCGCTTGCGCCGCGGCCACTGTGACTTCCGCCTTCAAGCGACCGGCGATGAACAGCGAGTGCGTGGCGCGATTCGATCGATCGGCGCGATTCAACCCGAGCGGCAACCAGATGCGCACGCGCTGATCCATGATGTCGAAACCTGGCGGCATGACGCCGACCACGGTGCGACGGAGGCCATCAACTTCGATGGCTTCGTCTATCATCGGGCGCCCTCCGAATGACGACTGCCACAATTCGTGCGACAGAATCGCCACTGGCGGACCGTTCACGGCTGCCTCCCGCCCATCGAACCATCGGCCGTGCGCGGCCGGGACACCCAGCGTTCGCATCAACCCGTCATCGATTTGCGCGGATCGGACCCGGACGGGACCGCTGCCGGCAGCGACGTTCGCATCGATCGTCCGGTAGACGCCCACCGACGCGAACGACTGGTTGAGTTCGGCAAACTCGAAATACTCAGGTGGAGACGCCCAGAACTCCGCGAAGCCTAGTGCGGGAACGCGGGTCGAGAGGAACATCAGCTGGTCGGGATTTGGATACGGCAGCGGATTGAGCAGCACACTGTTGATCACCGAGAAGATCGTAGTGTTGGCGGCGACGCCGATGGCCAGTGTGCCAATCGCGACCATCGCGAACAGCGGGTTGCGGCGCAGCATGCGAACGGCGTGGCGGAAATCGCGAACGAGGTTGTCGACCGCCGGGACCGAGCGCTGATCACGGAGCGCCTCGATCGCGTTCGCCGCATCACGCGAGGGCGGAGCGCCGTGCTCAGCAGCGAGTTCAGCATGCGACGCCAGCTCCCGAGCGAGGTCGTCGTCGGTGCGGCCGCGGCCGAACAGGTTCGCGACGCGGATCAGCCATTCGCGCAGGAGCGCCATCAGCCCTTCCTCTCCATCAGCGCGCTCATGATCGAGACCATGCGATCCCATCCGCTGCGCTCGGTGTCGAGCCGCCGCTTCCCTGCCGCCGTGATCTGGTAGAAGCGCGCCCTGCGGTTGGTATCCGTCGTCCCCCACGCCGCCTTGAGCAAGCCACGTTGTTCGAGGCGCATCAGACCCGGATACAGCGTCCCCATGTTCAGTTGAAGGGCGCCGGCCGACACCTGCTCGAGCCGCGCGGCGATGGCGTAGCCATGCAAGGGGCCAAGCGTCGAGACGACCTGCAGGATCATCAGGTCAAGCGTCCCCTGAAGGACGTCGGACTTCGCATCTCTATTAGACACGCCAATGGAATAGCGCGTTTCTATTTGAATGTCAAATGGAGCAGAGACACGGAGGAAATCCGAGCGAGTTGCTCAGCGGCAGAAATCGCGCGCGAGCTCGACGAGGGCGTCGCGGCAGGTCAGGACAGATGCCGCATCGACCCATTCCTCAACGCTGTGCAGTCCGGCTCCCGTCGGTCCGAACAGGATTGACGGAATGCCGGCGTCGCCGAGAATGGCGGCGTCGGTCCAGAAACTCATGCCTATTAGGGCGGGTAGGGCGGGTGAGGCCGAAGCGGCTGGTATGGCGCGAAGCATGGCCTGAGGAAGCTCGTGAGTCGCGGCGATCTCGTAGGGCGAGCGCGCGAACATGGATTTGCATCCGCCCTTGAAGTCGGGGTCCTCTGCCCGCAAGCGTGCCAGCAGGTCCTCCACTTCGCGCACTGCCGCACCTGGTGCTTCGCCGGGGATCGTGCGCCGTTCCATCTGCAAGTGGCAGCGATCCGGATAGCTGCTCAGCTCTCGCCCGCCCTCGATCAACGACGCATGCAGCGACGCCGTGCCGAGGAGCGCATGCGACCGCCCTGACTGCAGTCCGCGATCGATCGCGTCGAGGCCGTTCAACACGCGCGCCATCAGGCGGATCGCGTCGCGGCCGTCGCGCGGGCGGCTGCCATGCGCGGCGAGGCCTTCCGTCTCGATCTCGACCCACTCGAAGCCCTTGTGCGCAATCGCCACCTGCAAGTCAGTGGGCTCGGTGACGACGGCGCCGTCCGCGCGCCACCTGGTGACGAGCGCGTCGGCGCCGATGCTGGCGTGCTCCTCATCGACGACACAGGCAATGACGATCGCCCCCGCGGCCAGTCCGCCGGATTCGGAGATCACGCGCGCGGCGTCAATCATCGCCGCGACTCCGCTCTTCATGTCCTGCGAGCCACGGCCGTAGATGCGGCCGTCTTTCTCAACCGGATCGAACGGCGCCTTCATGCCGCTCACGCCGACCGTGTCGATGTGGCCGCAGAACATCAGCGACCTGCCGGCGGCGCGGCCCTTGAGTGTGCCGACGACGTTCGGGCGGCCGGGTGCGACGTCCTGGATCTCGACCGTCAACCCCATTCCCCGCATCGCCTCGGCGATCGTGCGCGCCACGGCGGCCTCACCTGCGGCGCCAGGCACCAGCGACGGGTTCACGGAGTCAGTGGCGATGAGCTCCTTGAGTAGTTGAATGGCCTTGTCCAAATGTCGCCCTGTGAATGATCTGCGCTTTCTGCGCCTTCTGTGGCCATCATATGCTGTTCACGTGGACCACGACCATCAGGCGCGACAGTTGGCGGCGGCGATTCGTGACGCCGGCGGACGCGCGCTGTGTGTCGGCGGCTACGTGCGTGACCGCATCCTCGGCCAGCGTTCCAAGGATCTCGACGTTGAGGTGTTTGGCATCCCGCAGGATGCGTTGTTCGCCCTGCTGACGTCACTCGGACGGACAGAACCGGTCGGCCAGGCGTTCCCCGTCTACAAGTTCGGCGACATCGACGTCGCCCTGCCGCGTCGTGAGTCCAAGACCGGTCGCGGTCACAAGGGGTTCACGGTCGAAGGCGATCACACGATGACGTTCGAGGACGCGGCACGGCGCCGCGACTTCACCATCAACGCCATCGCGTGGGATCCGCTGACCGGCGAATATCTCGATCCGTTCAACGGCCGCGCCGACCTGCAGCAGCGCGTCCTGAAGGTCGTCGATCCCCGCACGTTTGCAGACGACTCGCTGCGAGTGTTGCGAGCGGTGCAGTTCGCGGCCAGGTTCGAGTTGACGATCGATCCGGACACCGCACGCATCTGCTCCGCTATTGCGCTGGACGACCTGCCCGCCGAGCGCATCTGGGGCGAGGTCGAGAAGCTGCTGCTGATTGCGGAGCGCCCTTCGACTGGATTCACGGTCGCCCGCGAGCTCGGCGTCATCCGCCAGGTCCTGCCGGAAATGGAACCGCTCTACGACTGCCCGCAGGACGCGGAGTGGCATCCGGAAGGCAACGTGTGGATTCACACGTTGATGGTCATCGACCAGGCGCGCAGGCTGAACGCGGACCTGGACCGGGCCAGGCTTGCCACGGTGATGCTTGGCGCCGTCTGTCACGATCTTGGCAAGCCGGCCACCACCGCGGTCATCGACGGGCGCATCAAGTCGCCCAATCACGAGGCGATGGGCGTTGAACCGGCGACGAAGATTCTCGATCGCCTGAACATCAACTCGATCGACGGCTTCGACGTGCGCAGGCAGGTGCTGGGATTGGTCGCCGAGCACTTGCGGCCGATGGCGTTCTACAAAACCCGCAACACCATCACCGACGGGGCCTTCAGGCGGCTCGCGCAGAAGGTCGACCTCGAACTGCTGGTTCGCTTCGCGCGCGCCGACTGCGCCGGCCGCACCGGCCATTTCGATTGCTCAGGCATTGAGTGGTTCTTCGAGCACGCGAAGTCGCTTGGCGTTGAGCACAAACCGCCCGCGCCGATCCTGCTCGGCCGACACCTGGTGGACCTCGGCATGAGACCAGGACCTGGGATGGGAGAAATCCTGAAGGCCGTCTACGAACAGCAACTCGACGGCACGATCGCCACGCTCGATGAGGCCGTGAGTCTCGCACGAACGCTCGTGCGGCCCTCATGAGACCGACGATCGGTCAGCCCTGTGATTTCGACGCCTCCCATTGCGACCGCTGTTGTTGGGTCAGTGGACGCGACCGAACGTAGCCAATCGTCTTATGGAGGCCATGAACCCTGCCGCAATTCGGGCAGGTGATCTCCACACCCTGGCGGGGCATCCACCCCTTGGTCCCCTCCTCCCAGTACTCGAAGGGCTCGCCGCAATGCTGGCACGCAACGATCATCGTGAATTCGTGACGTAACTGGCAAAAGCCTCGGGCGCGACATTGCCGCCGCTGACGACGGCAACCACCGGCCCCTTCGACGGGTCGAGGTGACCGAGTCCGAGCTTGACGGCCGCGGTCGTGACGGCGCCGCTCGGCTCTGCCACCAGTCGCGCATTGCGGAACAGCCACGCGACGGTGTTCGCGATGTCTTCTTCACTGACCATCACGACTTCATCGACAAACTTCCGGATGTGCGCGAAGGTGATGTCGCCGGGCCGAAGATTCATCAGGCCATCGGCAATGCTCTTCGATGACGGCAGCGTGATCGGCTGGCCAGCCTCGAGCGATTTCGACATCTTCGGGGCTCCGATCGGCTCAACGGCAACGATCCGCACGGATGGCTTCGACAGCTTGATCGCCGCAGCGACGCCCGAGGCCATCCCTCCACCACCGACGGGCACCACGACGGTCGCGACGTCCGGCACCTGCTCGAGGATCTCGAGGCCCATGGTGCCCTGGCCGATGATGATCTGCTGGTGATCGAACGGCGGCACCATGGTCAGCCCGCGCGCCGACGCTTCCTGTTCGGCGCGCTTCTGGCGATCAAGGGAGGTCGTGCCCTCCATGATCACTTCCGCGCCATAGGACTTGCAGCCTTCCACCTTCACCGCCGGCGCCGTCGTCGGCATGACGATCACGGCCGGCGCGCCGATCTTCTGTGCGGCCATCGCCACGGCCTGGCCATGGTTGCCCGACGAGTAGGTGATGACACCGCGTTGCAGCGCGTCCTTCGGCAACTGCGCGATCATGTTGAACGCGCCGCGGATCTTGAACGCGCCCATCGGCTGAAGGCTCTCGAGCTTCAGGAAGAGCGGTCGGGATGCCGGCACGGCCGCAGGCCACGGCACCTCGAGCATCGGCGTATAAACCGCCGTGCCTTTGATGCGCTCGCGAGCGGCGCGGATCTCCTCGAGGGTCACAAGTTCCACTATTTCTTCCTCACCTCTCCGAACTGATCGCCGGCGTTGTATCTCGGCATCTCGGCCTGCTGCGCGATGCGCCAACCAAGCTGCGCGAGCACCTTCATGTCATTGACGCCGCCTGAGAAGTCCCAGGACGGATCATATTCGTCGCTGGGCTGGTGATAGTCCGTGCCGTTGTAGGCTTCCTGCTTCTTGAGCAGCTCCGCGGCGTTGGGACCGGTGAACTCCTTCGGCTCGCTCAACGAAATCGCCGGGACACCAACCTTCGCAAACGGGAAGTGGTCGGAGCGGAAGAAGTAGCCGCGTTCCGGATGCGTGTCGCCGACCAGCGTGCGCCCACGCTCCTTGAGGATCGCCTCGACCATGGGGCCGATCGACGAGCGCTCCGACCCGAGCTGCACCATGTCCTTGGTCGCACCGAGGTAGTTCACGCCGTCGATGTTGATGTTGGCGGCAATCTTATCCGCGGGAATCGGCAGGTTCGCGGCCATGAAGCCCGAACCGAGCAGGCCTGACTCTTCCGCGGTCACAAACGCGAAATAGATCGACCGCGCCGGCTTCTGCGGCGACTTCATGAACGCCTTGGCGATCTCGAGCACGCCAGCACAACCGGACGCGTTGTCATACGCGCCGTTGTGGATGCGATCGACATCCTTCGGTTCGTTCGGCAGCAACTCGCGCACACCGAAATGATCCCAGTGCGCCGAATAGACGACGGCTTCCGACGCGTTCGTCGTGCCCTTAATGACGCCGATGACGTTAGCCGCAGTCTTGCGCGACGAACGCTGCTGCAGGGTCGCCGCGGCTCGCAGGCTGAGCGGCACGGCCTTGAAGCCGCGCTTGCTGGCCGCCTCACGCATCGCGTTCAGGTCGCGGCCACCGCGGCGCGCCATATCGGTCGCCGCGGCATTGGAGATCCAGCCCTTGATGCCCAGCGCGGGCTCGCCAGGCTGCGGCGGCAGCGAATACTGCGTGCCGGTCCACGAGGACTGCACCACCTGCCATGGATAGGTCGCCGATTCGTCGGTATGAATCAGCAGCGCGCCGGCTGCGCCCTGCCGGGCAGCCTCTTCAAACTTGTAGGTCCAGCGCCCGTAGTAGGTGAGCGCCTTGCCCCCGAACAGCGTCGGCTCGTCGGCGGGCGCGGGGGGATCGTTGACCATGATCATCACCCACTTGCCCTTCACGTTCACGCCGGCGTAATCGTTCCAGTTCAATTCCGGTGCGTTGATGCCGTGGCCGACAAACACTACGTCGCCCTGCACCTGCACGCGCGCTTTCTCGACGCCGGAGAACGCGACGACGTCGGCGAAGTACTTGTAGGTATTGCCAGGGACGCTGAGCACGAAGTTGCGCTCGACAACGGATTCAACGATCGGCACTTGCTGGAAGTAGGTGCCATCGGGAGCGCCCGGCGCCACGCCAAGCTCGCTCAACTGCTTGGCGAGATACTCGACCGTCTTCTGGCCGCCGGGCGTCGCCGGGGCGCGGCCTTCGAATTCGTCGGAGGCAAGGACCTTGACGTGATTGACCAGCGATTCAGCGGTGATCTGATCTTCGGCCGGTGACGGAGGTGGTGGCGGAGGTGGCGGCTCGCTGCAACCGACGGCGAACAGAACCAGGAGTAATCCGGAAACTCGTTTGGTCATGACACCTCCAGGCGGGTCTCAAGACCCGTCCCTGCATTCATGGCGGGTCGGGTGACCCGCCTCACAAACTAGGACCGTTCACGCTGCGCGTTGCGGAACTCTTCTACCAAGCGGGGGACGCTGGTGATCACACCGGTCTGCGTCGGCTCCCAGCCAAGCGCGCGGGCCTTCGGGCTGCGCACCTTCTGATCGAGTGCAAGCGCATCGGCATAGGTGCCGAGCTTCTTGCGCGCCTCGGTCATCGGCACGTTGCGAATATCGGGACGCTGCGGCACGTGCGCGGCGATCGCTTCGACGATATCCATGACCTTCTCGTCGGCTTCGTCCGTTGCGTGAATGATCCCGGCGGCCGACGGCGAATCGAGGATGCGGAGATAGAGGTCGGCCAAGTCGTGGTCGTAGACGCACGGCCAGCGATTCTTCCCGGGACCGACGACGCGGATCAATCCGTTCAGCGCGTCCTTGATCAACTCGGCCACGATGCCGCGGCCGCCGCCATAGACGATACCGGGGCGAACGACGACCGTGCGCAGCGCGGCGGAGAATGCGGACAGCACTGTTTCCTCGTGCGCCGGGCGCCATTCCGCGTGGGCCGGGGGATCCAACGGCGCGTCTTCTTCTGCGCCCTTTGCTGTCTGTCCGAGCACCCATACGCCGGAGGTGTAAATGAAGGTGCGTGACTTGCCATCGGCCTGGCTGGCTTGCGTCTGCGCGGCCAGCATCGTATCGAGACCGATCTTCTCGATCGCGATGCCGCGCGGCGAGGCGTCGAGCGCGGCATGCACGACCGCATCCGCCGGCTTGACCGCGTTGGCGTACGTCTTGGGGGTGCCGAGCTCTCCGATGACCGGGGTGGCGCCCATGGCGGCAAGCCGCTCAGCCTTTTCCGGATCGCGCGCCAGCGCCGTCACCCGGTGGCCACCCTTGATCATCGCGTCGAGCACGGCCGACCCGATGATTCCGGTGGCGCCCGTCAGGAAAACCTGCATAACTACGAACCACTATTGTATCCAGAGGTCCTTACTTTCCCGTAAATCATGAGAATTTCTCGGCGCGGAAGAATCACCCGAGCCGGTACGCGATTTGCGTACCGT
The DNA here is from genome assembly GCA_964628295.1 of uncultured Acidobacterium sp. Lineage (GTDB taxonomy): Bacteria > Acidobacteriota > Vicinamibacteria > Vicinamibacterales > UBA2999 > 12-FULL-67-14b. The sequence continues at coordinate 186,644 of CAZVLS010000006.1, read as the reverse complement.
GGCCGCCGCGTGACACAATCGGAAGGTTGTCGTGGGCCGGGAACCGGGAGCCGGGACCGAGACCAGGCAGAAGGACTGAATGAGTAAAGACGATCTGATTGACATGCAAGGCACCGTCGTCGCGGTGCACAGCGGCGGTCTCTACCGCGTGCAAGTGGACGCGGGACACGAAGTTCTCGCGCAGCTGAGCGGTCGCATGCGACGGTTCCGCATCAAGGTGGTTCCGGGCGACCGGGTGACCGTCGGCATCTCGGCCTACGACCCGCAGCGCGGCATCATCACCTTCCGCGCCAGGTAAGCGCGTTGAAACATTGAACGGCAATTCCTCATCAACGCGCCGGCCGGGCAGACGCCGGCCCGGCGGCCGCGGCGGCCGCAGAGGCCCCTCCAAGCCCTTTTCGTCGAAACCAGCGGCACCACTGCCGGATCTGCCATGGGAGATGGTCGACGTTGACGCTCCTGCCGTCCCCTATGACTCGATGGGATTCGACCCGCGCCTGCAAGCAGGCTTTCGCGGGCTAGGGTTCGAGGGCACGCGACCCGTGCAAGGCGCGGTCATTCCAATGGCGCTCGAAGGCCACGACGTCGTGGCGTGCGCGCAGACCGGCACCGGCAAGACCCTGGCGTTCGCCGCGCCGATCATCGAACGCCTGTTGAGTGAAACGCCCGGTTACGGCGATGCCGCGCGTGAAAGCTACACCCGCGCGCTGATCCTCGCCCCGACGCGCGAACTCGCGGTGCAGATCGAAGACTCGCTGGTTGGCCTGACGTATCACACGCCCGTGACATCCGCGGCCGTGTTCGGCGGCGTTGAAATGGGACCGCAAGAACGCGCGCTGCAAGCCGGCGTCGACATCGTGGTCGCGACCCCGGGCCGCTTGATGGATCACATGCGGCACAGCAACACCGATTTCGTGCGGGTGCAGGTGCTGGTCCTCGACGAAGCCGATCGCATGATGGACATGGGCTTCTGGCCCGACGTGCAGAAGATCATGGGAGCCCTGCCGCCGGATCGGCAGACGCTGCTGTTCTCCGCGACGCTGCCCGGCGAGATCCAGCGGATGGCGAAGGAGATGCTCAAGTCGCCGCGCTACGTGCAGGTTGGCGCCAAGGGCGGGACCGCACGCACGATCGACCACCAGATGGTGCAGGTCGAGCGCGAGGCCAAGATCGATTGGGTCGCGAATTTTGCGAAACGCGAATCGGACGGTCCGGTGCTGGTGTTCGTGCGGCGCAAGATCGACGCCGATCGCGTGGCGCGCACGCTGGCGTCGAAGAGCATCAAGGCCGCCGCGCTGCACGCCGATCGCACGCAACAGGAACGGTTATCCGCGGTGGAAGGTTTCCGGTCGGGCAAGCATCCCGTGCTGGTGGCCACCGACATTGCCGCGCGAGGCCTCGATATCGAAGGCATCGCGCACGTCATTAATTTCGAAGTACCCGATTCGCCGGAAACCTACGTGCACCGAGTCGGACGCACGGGCCGGTCAGGCGCATCGGGTCACGCGGTGACACTCGTGTCGCCGCATGAACAGCGGTCATGGGCCGCTGTGGAGACAGCACTTGGAATCACCTCCAGATAACTCAACGCCGCCGGTCAAGATCGAGACGCCGCCGAGCTCGCCGGCCGTGGCGCGATTCCTGTCGTGCCGCTGGCGCAAGCCGACGGAAGACGGCATCCCGGACCACTGCACGCATCGCGACGTACTGCCGATGGCCGGCAAGGAAGGCTTCAGTGCCGACTCGTGGTGCGCGGACTGCTCGCTCTACAAGGCCAAGCGCACCCCCCGCAAGCGCGAAGAGCCGCAACAGTCGCCGAACGACGACTGGCGTTTCCGTTACTAGTTTTATTGCTGAAGGACGCGCGGCCGACCGCTAGTCGGAGAACTCGCGCGCCAGCTCTACCCACTCACCCTGCGGCGCGAGGCGTTCGTAGGCCTTCCAGTGGGCGCGGGCGTCAACCGAGCGCCCCATCTTCTCGAGCGTGACTGCCAGGTAGAAATGCGCGTCCGGATAATCCGGGTTGAGGGCTAGCGCTTCACGGTACGACGCTTCCGCATTCGCATACTGCGCGTGATCGTGATGGATATTGCCGAGGTTGAAGTGCGCCTCGTAGTACGAGGGATCGAGCACGATGGCGCGCTCATAGAGCGCCTGTGCCTCGGCCAGTTCATCGCGTGAGTATCGGATGTTCGCGAGGTTGATCAGCGCGGCCACCAGGTCTGGATCCTCTTCGAGCGCGCGCCGGTATGCCTTGACCGCCTCATCCGTCCGATCCGGCGTGCCGTCATCGAGCAACGAGCCCATCAAGAAATACTGCTCTGCTGAACTAATGACGCCGAAGACCCCGGTTCCAATGGTTCCAGGGGTTCCAGGAGTTCCAAGGGGTATCGTTCCCTGCGTTCCAGGTTCTGCGTTCGAGAGGTTGCGAGGCGTGCGCGGCTTCAGCTCGATGATGCGCGCCGGATGCGCGTCCAGCCTGAAGTCGAACGCCAACTGCCCGGTCTTCGACGCCTGGAGATTGCGGACGACCGCGCGAAACGCCACGCCCTGCTGCAACTCCCCCGCGATCTGGCGAAGCGCCGTCAGGTCGGTGAACGCGAAGAAGCTGTCCTTCCCTTCACGATGCACCGGCTTGAGCAGTCCGCACTTCTCGAGATAGCGCAGGTGGTCAAGCCGCAACGATGGATACATCGCGAGGATCTCGCGATGGCCGTAGCGTTGCGGTTTCCGGTCGGGGTGCTCGCTGGGAGATTCGTTCGTGACGACACTCGCCTGGCCGCGAGGAGCGGCTTGGTGCGGCGGATCGAATGGAAGATCAGGCATCGATCGGCTTCACATTGATGCAAAACGCGGTTGAAGTCAATGTGTGATCGCCTCGAGCATCGCAGCCGCGGACTCGAAGCGCGCCGCCGGCGCGCTGTCGATCGATCGCAGGATCGCAGCGCGCGCGGCCTCGGGCACGTCATTCGCCGGTGACAACGGCCTGGTCTGCAGCATTTGACCGATCAACTCCGGCAGCGACGCCGCCTTGAACGGCACCGTGCCGGTTACCATTTGGTAAGCGAGTACTCCAATAGTGAACACATCGGCGCGGGCGTTTGGCGCGCCGCCCATCAGGATTTCCGGAGCGACATAGGGCAGTTCGTTCTGGCTCGCCTCCTGCCCTCGCAACTCCTGCTCTCTCATCGTGGCCAGCACGTCGCTCACCGACTTGATCCCGGATGTGGAGATGACGATCTCCTCACCCGCCGGCGCGTCTGACAACACGCCCCTGCGAAGACGAATCATGTCGGGATTGACGCCGCAGACAAAACCACCACGCGCATTGAGCGCGGCGACGGCTTCAAGCGCCTGCGTGATGAGTCCGGCCGCGCGCGGCCACGGAAACGGACCAGCTTCGGCCATGGCCTGCCGGAGGCTCGGCCCCTCAATGAGGTCGGTGACGAGGAAGACGCTGCGTTCGTCCTCACCAAAGTCGCGGACCTGCAGCAGGCTCGGATGCGAGACCTGGAGCGTGCGGGCTTCAACCAGGAACCGCGCGCGAACGGCGTCCCAATTCGGCTGTTCATCGCGCTTCAAGACCCGAATCGCGACCGGGATACCGAGTGCACGATGCGTCGCTTGATACACCAGGCTGCCAAGGCGCCCGCGTCCGAGGAGCGGCCCCAGTTCGTACTTCGCCAGCAGGCCGGCGTCGACCGCTGCCGGCGCCTGAGCGCCGGCCTCGCCACACGCCAGTTGCAGCGCATCCACGAACACGGACACCGACGGCCACCGCTCGGCCGGATCCTTCTCGATCGCCTTCATGACGGCAGCGTTCACTTCAGCCGACAAGCCGCTCCGCCGCTCGGCCAGGGTCACCGCCGGCTCGGTCAGCGTGCGCGTGATCAGGGTCGCCTGGTTCGCCGCGTCGAACGGACGGCCACCGGTCAACATCTCGTAGGCGATGATGCCGAGGGCAAAAACATCGGTGGCCGGCGTCACGTCGTTGCCGCGCATCTGCTCTGGCGCCGCGTAGGCAAGCGTGCCAAGGAAGAACGCGGGATCGGTCAACCGGGTGTCATCACCGGTCTTCATTGCAGCCAGGCCAAAGTCGATCACCTTGTACACGCGTTCGCCCGATTCGTAGCGGTGCGCGACGATGTTGGCGGGCTTGAGGTCGCGGTGGGTGATGCCGCGATCGTGCGCCATCTGCAAGGCCGAGCCGACACCGTCGAGAATGGCCGCGACCCGTGCCGGCGCCATCGGCGCTTCGAGATCGATCTCCTCGCGCAGGCTCGGACCGCTGAGCAACTCCATCACCATGAACGGCTGATCGGCGGAATCGAACCCGAAGTCGAGGAGGCCAACGATGTTGGGATGGCGTAGCTGCGCGCAGGCACGGCTCTCGCGCAGGAAGCGGTCACGCAGTTCCGGCGGCGCGTCGGTCGTGGCCTGCATCACCTTGATGGCGACTTCGTCGCCGAGGCGAATGCGCCTTGCCCGGTAGACGTGCCCCATGCCGCCCGAGCCGAGCGCGGCAATGATCTCGTAGCGATCGTCGATTCGGGCGCCAGGGGACAGCACTAACGCAGCTTATACGTGATGCAGACAGTGATGGAAGCCATTGCTACTGAACGCCGGCCGCGAGCGCCGTCTTCAAGATGGCTCGACCGACGTATGACGATCCAAGCGGCGTGAGGTGACCATCGTCAAAGGTCATAAGTTCGCGCTGGCCTTCGCCGGGTACTTGGGCGAGGCACCCGCGCGCCTCATCACACAAGTGATCGATCAGCGACACATAGGTCACGCCGGGCAGACCGGCGAGGCGTGTCGCAAGGGCTTGGTCCACAGCCCAATCAGCTCGATCGAGGCCCGCATCCAGATATGGTTGTGGCGCTGAGAGCAATCGGCTGGCGTACACGGCAGGCAGCGACGGCCGCCACCTGGGAAACGGGCCGACGACCAGCAGCCGGCCGCCCCCCAGTGCCCGCACCCGCTCGCCCAGCGCCGCCCAATCGGTCTGATTGTGCTCCGCCTTCTGCGCCACGATGACCAGTTCGGGTCGCAGCCGCGCCACGGTTTCCATCGCAAACACATTGGCGCGTTCACATCGGCGCCCCGGCACGGAGAGATCGAAGTCGGAGATCTGCACCTGGCACGCCGACGTCGCGACCTGCGCGAGCACGGTTGCCGGTGGCAGTTGTTCGCGAATCCCAAGCGACAACGACTGCGCGTATGAGTCGCCCCACAGCAGGTAGGTGCGGTCGCCCTTCGGCGTGCACGACGGATCCAGCGTGGACCGGGTTTCAGACGACACCCAGTCCATAAAATCGCACTCGGCCTTGTACGGCCCCGCGATCCGGCGTTTCATGCCTTCGTAATACGACACGAGGTGGGCCGCATCACTGCGATTGGCTGGGCGTTCGACGAATCCATCTTTGAGGTTGGTGGTCACGCCAACGGCGGCCATCACCGCCATCGCGACGGACAGCGCGGGAACGGCGGCGGCGCTGAACGCTCCAAACCGGACGGGCTTCTCCACAAACCTGAACGTTACGATCGCCAGGATCACGCTCGCAAACACTGCCAGCAGCCGAATCGAAGCCGCCGGCACGCCTTCCGCCTTCATTCGAATGACAGCGAGAAGCGGCCAGTGCCAGAGATACAGCGGATAGCTGACCAGGCCAAGCGACACGACCGGAGCGGCGGACAATGCGGCGCGAATCGGCGATGCGGTGTGTCCGCTCGCGAGCAGGAGAACAGCGCCTCCCACAGGCAGGACCACCCAGAGTCCCGGAAACACGCGTGTCGAGTCCACCAGCGCGACGCCCAGCGCAATCATGAGCAGACCGGCGCCGCTGACAAGCCTGGCAGCGGTTCGTGTCGTCGTCAGTGCCAGTAAGCGCGGGCGCAGCACCGGATCCGACTGAATGCACGCCAGCGCTGCACCCGCGAGGATCTCCCAGAACCGGAACCATGGCGCGTAGAAGGCCGGCGTTGGGTCAATCCGCACCATCACGATCGACGCGACGAATGATGCGAGCCCAAGCGCGAACGTCATGACCAGCGGCCCGCGACGCCAGCGCGACGCCACGAACAACAATAGCGGCCACACCAGGTAGAACTGCTCCTCGATCGCCAGGGACCAGAGATGGAGCAACGGCTTTCGCTCGGCGCTCACGTCGAAGTAGCTCGATTCACTCCACAGCAGGAAGTTCGAGATGAATCCGGCGCCGCCGGCAATATGCCTGCCGACCTGCCGGAACTCGTCGGCGAAGAACCACACCCAACCAACGGCGAAGACCGCCGCTAACACCAGGGCGAGCGCCGGGAAGAGCCGCCGGATTCGCCGCGCGTAGAACTCCCGGAAACTGAACGTGTCGTGCCGAAGGTCGTTAAGGATCAGCGTGGAGATGAGGTAACCGGAGATCGCGAAGAAGATATCGACACCGACAAAGCCGCCGGGAAGCCATTCCGGAAACGCGTGGAAGGCGACCACGGTGCCAACGGCGACCGCCCGGAGACCATCGATGTCCGGCCTGTAGCCCTGATCGTGACTGGTCAATACATCCTGACCGCAGCCGGCGCGAAGCGGCGATACACGACGAACGAGGCGCCGCCGTTCGGCTCAGTGATGGTGGCGATCCGGCGCCAGCTTGTTGACGAGAGTCGCAGCAACCACGGGTCGTCACTGCTGGCAATCACCCAGCTGCCAGCCTGCAGCCCGTCGAAATCGTGGGTCGCGCCGTCGACCAGCGTCGGCGACACCGGTGGGTGCAGAGCATCAAAGACCCGCGAGTAGAAGCGAGCGTAGGAATCGGCGTAGGGGACGCTTTGGCTCATCAGCAGCGCGTCACCGGGCCCCCGAACCTGGAACACTTCGGCGAGCGCGCCACGAAGATTCTTGCCGAACCACACGCTGGACGAGTCGCGATACCGCCCCATGTAGTCCTGATAGAAGCCGGCAAACTGGACGGGCACGCTGATCACCAGCAACACCGCCGCCGCCCGCTGCCAGTGCGCTCGCGATGTCCAGAGCCGCTCCAAACCGTACATCGCCACGAGCGCGCCGAATGGCAGGACGAACATGGCGCGATACCGATTCAGATCAATAGTGCCGGTGGCCACCGCCGCCAGGGGACCGGTGACGAATCCGACGATCAAGAGCCGTTCAAAACGCGAGCCCTTCCACAGCCGCGCGATGCCGATCGGCAGCAATGCCGCGAACGCGAGCGGGAAGAAGCCTGCGTTGCGCGTGGAGTTAGTCATGCTGGTGTCGCCGGCCAGGAACATGAAGTCGGGATTGAAGTACTGCCACCACGCGCCGAGCCTCGCGCGCACGCCCTCCAGTGACATCGCCGGCGCGACGCTCGCGTCGCCAGGGGCATCCATACGGTAGGCGTGCATCAATTCGGCATATCGCTCGGGATGCGCAAGGTGCCAGAACACGATCGGCAGCAGGACCACGCCGAAGCCGGCGGCAATCCAGACCAGCAACTGGGGCTTTCGCCAGGCACGGACGCACCACACGGTCGCCGCGATGTAGAGAGGCATCATGATGATGCCGGCCAGGTATCCGTAGATCCCGAGACCGAGTGAGGCCGCGCCAGCGCCCAACAGCCAGGGCCGTGGCTGCCGCTCATATTCGTGCAATGCGATCAGCCACAGCACCACGAACGGCAGCGGATAGATCACGCTGAGCGCGAGGCGGCTGTGGATGAACATGCCGGGTGAGAGCGCCAGCAGCAGCGCTGCCGCGACCGGGATCCACCCCGTCGCCGACAACCGCGCCTGCAGCACCAGGACCAGCACCACAATGGTCACACCAACCAGCGCCGTCGGAATACGGACCGCGGCGTCAGAAAGCGGCAGCACCTTCAGGCCGAGCGCAGTGACGTAGATCATCATCGGATCACGTCCGGCGACGAACTCTGGCTCTGAGAAGTAGACAGGCAGCAGGCGCCCATTGAGGTCGCGACCGGTCTCTGCCACGGCAATCGACTGCAGCGAGAAGTTGACCTCATCGTGCGTCAGGTAGATCGGCGCGTGCGACAGCCGCGTGGCGTAAAGCGCCGTCGTTGCCGCCGCGACGAGGAGCGCAGCGATGACCAGTAGCCTGCCTCTGAGCATCGGCATCTAATATGTCAGAATCGAATGACGGCCATGGACTCGCACCACCACGGCATCGTGCTGTATGACGGAACCTGCCTGTTCTGTCATGCCTCGATGCGATTCATCGCCGACCGCGACCCTGCCGGCTATTTCCGTTTCGGCGCCCTGCAGGATCCCCGGGCCCAGGACATCTTGCAGCGTCATGGGCTGGCGCACATCGCGCCGTCGAGCGTGGTGTTGATCGAAGAGGGTCGTCCCTACGTTCGCTCGACTGCCGGCCTGCGCATCGTGAAGCACTTGTCGCTGCCGTGGAGGCTCGCGGCCGTCTTGCTGCTGGTGCCGCGCCCGATCCGCGATGTGGTGTACGACGCGGTGGCCGCGGTACGTGGGCGCATCGCCGGCACCACCGACCACTGCGACATCCCTTCTGAAGCAATTCGTCAACGGCTTATCTAGCGCGGAGTTGGGCGCGGCGCCAGCTTGTCCGCCACCGCCACGAAGGTAACCGCCACCAGGATCAGCAGCAATGGCTGCACGGTCGTGGTGTAGCGCATGTTGGTCAACACGAACGAGATCGTTGCCGGAATGTAGACGATCAGCGTCAACGGCAACACCACCGCATATCCTCGCCGCCATCCCAGCCACGCACCGGTCAACGCCAGGGCCAGATAGCACGACGACAGCAGCGTGCCCGCGCCGTAGACGAACCGGCTGTTCGCAAACTGTTGCGCGGTGCCCTGGTCGGTGGTGCCCATGATGATGAAGAGCCGGATGGAACGGTACAACACGCTCCACGCGTAGTCGATCGGACCGCGACTGATGTTGTCGAGCGCGAGCGCCATATAGCGATGCTGCTCATGCGGCTGCACGCGGTAGTAGGCGGCGTTGATCGTGATGCCTCCTGGACCCAGGCATTGGATCTCGAGCGGCACCTTCGGAGCGGGATCCGGCTCCGTGAACCGATAGCGGCCGCTGAACAGGTTCTCCGCGATACCCAGATCGATCGTGAGATCGGTGTAGTTGCCGTTCCACTGCCGTGGCACTGTCAGCTTCGAGTCATCGACAAATGTCAGCACGGCCGCGCTGTCGCTCATCGACAGGTCACGCAGCCGGTCGATCGACGGCTCGCCGCGGTCGAGACCGCGCAGCATTTTTCGCAGCAGCGCGCGAAGGTCCGCTTCGTCTATAGCGCGGTCGCGATTGGCGTCGAGTTTGGCCTGGGCGCGCACGGGTTCCCCCCAGGCGATGTGACGTGTCACCGACACGACATCGAACAGGTCAAGCAACACATCGTCTGCATCGAGGTTCGACGTATGACGATCGCTCACGAAGTAGACATACGGATCGGCGTCGCCACCAGCCGGAGTCACGCTCGGACTCGACGCCACGGTCGACGGCCAGGTCACTTCGATGTGGTAGTAGATGCGCGCTTCACGTCCCACGGGCGGGACAGAGCCAAGGTAATGATTGCCGCCGATCGGCGACATCGTGATCCGCTGGAGGGCGCCGTCATTGATGCGATAGATCAACTGCACCGCTTCAGGCTTGCCCGGACCGCAGTTCAACCACACGTCGACATCGACGGGCACGTGCAGCAGGCTGGTGTAGTCAAAAGGCGATGTGGCGAAGACGCTGCGCGGATTGTGCGCGCGGCTCTCGATGTACGGTCCGGTCTGCAGCGTGCCGTACCACAGCTGCACGCCACCGTGCGTGCTCGTGGGCAGGAACTGGCGGCTCAACTGGTAGTTGCGCCAGGTCCACGGCGCCAGCAGCGCAAACGCGATCAGCGCGACGACGGCCCCCTGCCCCACTCGCTTCCAGCTGTGAGGTCCGAGAAGCCAGTTCATGCCGGCGAACACGATCGGCAGCAGGACAAGGTTCGGCCGAAACTGCGCGGCAATGCCGGCAAGGACGCCGACCGCGACGAACCAGCGCATCCGGTTGTCCTGGCGTCCGCGCACGAACGCCAGCAGCATCGCCATGAACAACACCGTCGAGACCGAGTCGGTCGATTCGGTTGAAACATAGACCGTGTTGAACGAGAAGATCGCCACCAGCAGGGTCGCAACGGCGGCAACGCGGCGATCGAACGCGCGACTGGCGTAGGCGTACACCAGCATGGGAATGGCGGCGTTCAGGATCGCCTGCGCGATCAACGCCGGGAGTGGTGTCGGCCCGAACAGCCAGTAGAACGGGGCGAGGAAATACGCGTAGCCCCATGGCACATCGAAGGTATCGAACGACCCGCCCCTGGCCAGTTCAACGGCGATCTGGTGGTACTGATCGATCCCGTACCACCCCCACGGGTGCGGCGCCCACACGAAGATGAACACCAGCCCGATCGCCAGCGAGATCGCGGCGCCAACCAGGGGCAGCCGGCCATACGAAGCCAGACGATCGATGAGCGGGTGCTTCGTCATCGTTGAAGTACCGACAACGAATGTGTCTGGTCGGGCTCCCGAACCGCCGCGATGCGTGTGAAGCCGGCATCAAGGAAGCGACGCTCGTCGGCGGCGCTGCACAGCACGTAGTTGCCTGCAGGGATCGCGGCAAGGTCACCGGCCGTCGCATCGAAGTAGTGAGTGCTCTGAGTCAGATCACGCCGGCCGTGACGATCGAGATAGAACGGCCAGTAGTAGTCGGACCAGTTCAACCCTTGCGCGATCCACACACCGTTGGCGGCGTCGGGGCGCTGGATGATCTCCGCCATTGCGCCGCGCAGGTTGTATTCAAACCACGACGCCGATCGGACGCGGTAGCCGGTGAAATAGTCGCGATGGAAACCGGCGAACTGCAGCGGCATCAGCGCCAGCATCGCGATGCCCGCCCAGCGCCACACCTGCGGGCGAGCCTTCCACATCCACTCGATCGCTGCCGCCGCGGCGATCGAGGCGATCGGCAACATCATCAACGCGCGATTGATTCGATAACGCTCGGCGACGACCGTGGCTGCCAATGGAGAGGCCGCGAGCGTCATGATCAACAGCAGGCCGGTATTGCCTCTCGCGAGCATCGCCGCGAGCCCGACCGGCAACAGCACCAGCATCGGCAGCAGGAACACGCCGGTGTAGCGAGTGCCGTTCAGCAAGCCGGTGTCGCCGGCAAAGAAGAGAAATGACGGGTTGAAGTAATCCCAGTACACCGAGATTCGCTCGACGACCCCGGCTGGCGCCTCCTCCACGGTGGGCGCGACCGTCGGTGTGGCCTGGCCAGCGAGCGCATACATCCGCATCTGGTCGACATACTGACCGGGATGCGTGACGTGCCACAGCAGGAATGGCAGCGACAGCACCACAAAGCCGGCTGCGACTGAAAGGTACGCTCGCGACTGCCGGGCGCCGGACACAGCCAGCCAGATGAACGTGATTGCCATGCAGGCGGGCGCCGTGATCGCCGCACCAAGATAGGTGTAGAGGCTCGCGCCGAGACTTGCCCCGGCGAGAAACCACCGGCCAGATGAAGGCTCGTGGTCTTCTCGCGTCAGCACGGCCAGCCAGGCGAGGATGCACACCACGAGATAGAGGTGATCGGTACCCAGCCTGCTGTGGATGAAGTGCGCAGGGGTCATCAGGAGTATCGCTGCCGCAACCGCACCGAGGCGCCAGTCGCGCAGCACATTTCGCGCGACGACAAACGTCAGCCACACGCAGACGAGCCCCACCAGCACCGACGGGAGGCGCACAGTGATCTCAGACAGCGGCAACACCTTCAGAAAGAGCGCCGTCAGGTAGATGTTCGCCGGCGTGGCGTAGAACGTGCCGGTCACCGGGATCGAGATCGGAAGAAGCTGGCCGCTGAGGTCACGTCCGGATTCCGCGATCGACAGCGCGTTGCGCGCGTAGATCACCTCGTCGTGCGTCAGGTAGATCGGCGACACGTCGAGGCCAACGCCGTAGACCAGCGCGGCAATCACGATGGCAGCAACCGCAACGACTCGACTCACCTATCGCTCCAGCACCATAAACGAGATGGTGCCGTCCGGCTCGGTGATTTCGCTGACCAGGCGGAACTCGTTGTTGCGAATTGCCGTCCTGCCTGCCTCGGCGAACCCGGCGTCAGTCGCCGGGATCATCACCAGGCTGCCAGCCGGCACGTTCGGATCAACGTGCGTCACACTGCGCGTCGTCGCCAGCAAGTCCAGCCGATTGACGGCAGCGAGGTGAAATTTCCAATAGGACTCAACCCACCGAATGCCATCGCCGAAGTACACGGGTCGCGATCCGCCTTGCGTGCGCTCGACGATGGCCGAGAGACCGCCGTTGATGTTGTATTGAAACCAGCTTGCGGAACGGGCGCGGTAGTCGCCGTAGTAGTCACGCTGAAAGATGGCGAACTGCAAGATGGCCACGACCACGATCGCAGCAGCGGCCGCTCGGCGAACCACGATGCGCCTGGCGGTGAGCGCATCAAAGCCCATAGCCGCGAGAAGTACCCCGAACGGCACGATCGCCAGCGCGCGATTGATGGCGCCGCCCTCATCGAGCACCAGCGCCGGCACTGGAGCGGTGAGCAGTCCAACGGCAATCACGAGACGAAACGGCGTCGGGCGGCGCAGCACGGCAATCAGCCCGACCGGCAGCAAAGCCAGCGCGACGAGAGGCAACACGCCACCCATCCGCGTCGAGAACACCAACTGGGAGCCGCCGTTGAAGAACAGGAACGACGGCCCAACGTACTGCCAGTACTGCTCAACGCGATCCAGCAGGCCGATCCGATCCGAACGGTCGAGCCCGTATCGAGCGAACGTGTCGGCAAATACGCTGAGATGGGTGGCAGACCAGATCACGAACAGCGCCAGCAACGCGCCGAACGTGACGGCAACATGACGCCAATGGCCCGGACGCCCCTCCCGCAGCACCACCAGCACGGTGAGCAAAACATAGAGCGGCATGAGCGCCATCGCCGAGATGTAGCTGTAGAAGCCGGCACCAAGACACAGCCCGGCGATCACGAGCAGCCGCGGCTCCTGACGGTCGAGATATGCCGCGAGCGCGCACAGCCAGCCCAGGATGAACGGCACCAGGTAGACGTAGTCCATCGCGAACCGGCTATGGATGAAGTGCGCCGGTGCAAGCGCCAGCAGCACCGCGGCCACAATGGCGCCGGAGACGTCGCCAAACAATCTCCTGCCGAGCACGAACATCAGCACCGTGCTGATCACGCCGAGGATGACCGCCGGAGTCCGAACGGCCCACGCGGTGAGCGGAGCCACCTTCAGCACCGCGGCGGTGGCATACATGATGATGGGCTGGTACCAGATCGTGCCCTTGATCGGAAACTCGTCGATCTGGAAGTACAGCGGCAGGGCGCGGCCACGCAGATCCTTGCCCGTGGTCGACAGGGTGTGCGCATCGAGTCCGATCACGACCTCGTCCGGCGTGAGGTAGATCGGCGCGTCCGACAGCCGATATGCGTAGACCGCCGCGACCGCCCCGGCCAGCAACAGGATCGCAAGGAGCGTCGGCCGGGTCATGGGCTGCGGTCTAGACGTGCGCGAGCTCTGCTTCCGACTGGTTCAGCACATGCTCGAACCAGAGGTTGGAAATCTTTTCCTGCACGCTGTTCTGCCGCAGCCTGGCCCTGAGGTTGCTGAAGTCCACGCGATCCAGTTCCTGGTCCTGGTTATAGCAGGAGAACACGAACTCTTCGCGACCGGTGTCGGGATCGACGTGACGCTGCAGGCACTGCGCGCAGACTTCCTTCATCATGCACTGCATCGGCGAGTTGATGCTGCCGATTCCGACGTGTGCCGGATCGAGATGCGACTGCAGCACACCATGGCGGGCCTGCCGGACGGCGTTCATCATGCCGTCGGACCCGATCGCGATGATGCGGGTCACGTCCTTGAGCGGCACGACGGGCGCGCCGAACTTGCCCTCGGCATACGCCACCATCGCCTGGACGATGTTGCCGCGGAAGTGGTGATCCTGGGGCCGGTGCGCCTCGATCTCCGGCCCCATGTCACTGGCCCAGATCACCTGGTCGGTGCCGGCCTCGATGTCTTCACGCTTGAAGATATCGGCGCCGTTCTTGTAGCCGGCGAAGTACAGCACCTTGTTGCCCTGGGCTTTCAGCGCCTTGGCGATCGAGAACAAGACCGCGTTGCCGAGACCGCCGCCGGCCAGCAACACAGCTGACCCTTCTGGAATCTCGGTCGGCGTGCCGGTCGGTCCCATCACGACAACGGGCTCACCCGGTTTGAGATAGGCGCAGAGGCGGCTCGACACACCCATCTCGAGGGTGATCAGTGACAGCAGGCCCTTCTCCGCATCGACCCACGCGCCGGTGAGCGCGACGCCCTCCATCAACATCGACGCGACGTGCCCGTTGACGTGCACATTCGGCGTCAGCCGCTCGAAGTTCTGCAGTCGGTAGAACTGTCCCGGCTGGAAGTGGCGCGCCGCCGCCGGCGCGCGGACGATCACTTCGACGATCGTCGGCGTCAGGCGCACGACGCGCTCGACGTGCGCGAGCAACTGATCGTCGGCCTTCGCCACCAGCGACTGCCACGCCGATTCGCGCTGCGGCTGCTGCGCGCGATCGAGCGCCGCGAACTCATCGGCAAACAACGCCACCACATGCGGGAAGCCGTGCTTGGCGGACGCCATTGCCTTGACGACGTTGCCGTTGTAGCGAGGGTGGTTGTCACCGTAGTAGGTGACGAACCGGCCGTCGCTGTTGTGCGAGGTGAAGAAGCCGTTGGCATCCGGTTCGAGCGTGAACGCGCCACCGGCCTTCACGGCCTTGAAGCCCTGGAAGAACTTCTGCTTGTTGTCGAGCGAGAAGGAGCCCGGATGCTCCTTCTCGTAGATGACGTTCGGCGCGGTGCCGGCGGCGACGAGCACGGTGCGGGCCGGCAGCTCGACGCGCGATCCATCCGCGCGGGTGAACGCCATGGCCTTCACATGGCCAAACTCGTCGGCGACCGCCTCCACCGGATTCATGTTCTCGGTGAAGGAAATGCCCTCCTGCAGCGCCAGCGCCACCTCTTCGTGGTTGAGGCGATACGCCGGGGCATCCTGAATCCGCTTGCGATAGGCCAGCGTGACGCCGCCCCAGGAGCGGATCATGTCGATGAAGTTCGGCGCCTCTCCGGCGGCCGCGGCTCGCGTACGCTCGGCCTTGACGGCGGCGCCATGCGCACGGAACTCGTCGAGGATGCCGAGCTCCTCAGCATCCATCATGCCGCGCACGCGCGCCTCGCCGAGATCGCGCACGAGCGCGTCGTAGCGGTCGGCGGTCTTTTCGACCTGGATCGGGTAATACGCCATCAGCTCGGTCGCCGTATCGACGCCGGTCAGGCCGCCGCCGATTACCACTGCGGGCAGGCGTGCCTGCAGGTTTGACAGCGCGTCCTTCTTGAACGCGCCCGTCAACTGCAGCGCCATCAGGAAATCGCTGGCCTTGCGGATGCCGCGAATCAGGTTGTTCTTGATGTCGATGATCGTCGGCCGGCCGGCGCCGGCGGCGATGGCGATGTGGTCGATGCCCATCGACCAGGCTTCCTCGATCGGAAGCGATCCGCCGAACCGGATCCCGCCATAGATCTTCAGCTTGTCGCGCCGCGCAAGGGTGAGATGAATCAGCGTCAGGAAGTTCTTGTCCCAGCGCACGGTGATGCCATATTCCGAGACGCCGCCGAAGCCCTCGAGCACGCGCTCGTCGAGCGGGCGATAGATCTCGCTCCAGTCGCGAATCGGGCGCGGCGCGAGGCCCTTGGTCACCGATCCGGTCAGCTCCTCGGGCAGCGGCTCGATCTTCAGGCCGTCGATCGCGACCACACCGAAGCCTTCGTTGAGCAGATAGTGCGCGAGCGTGTAACCAGCGGGGCCGAGGCCGACGACCAGCACGTTGCGGCCGTTGTACTCGAGCGCATAGGGGCGCTTGATGTTGAGCGGGTTCCAGCGCGTCAGCAACCCGTAGATCTCGACGCCCCAGGGCATGTGCAGCACGTCGGTCAACACGCCGGTCTCGATCTGCGGAATGTTGACCGGTTCCTGCTTCTGGTAGATGCAGGCCTTCATGCAGTCGTTGCAGATGCGATGACCGGTGCCGGGACACATCGGGTTGTCGACGGTCACGACGGCCAGCGCGCCGATCGCATCGCCGCGCTTGCGCACGGTGTGCATCTCGGAGATCTTCTCGTCCAGCGGGCAGCCGGCCAGGGGAATACCGAGTGGGTTCGGCGTGAGCCTCCCTTCCTTGTCCTTGATGCCTTTCGAGCAGGTGTCCTTGTCACGCTCGTGGCACAGCACGCAGTAGTGGATCTCGCTCAGCACCTCACGGGGCGTGTAGCGGTTGTCAGTGAGCTTGAAGCCCTGCCGCCGGCGCAGCTTCTCGTCGGGGCCGTAGATCTCTTCCGGCAGCGCGGCATCCGGCCGCCGGATCTGCACGAGGTGGTCGTAGTCGAGATTCTCCGGGAAACGAAACACGACCCAGCTGCGGTATCGCTCATCGTGGAGGTGCGCGGCGCACCAGCGCTTCAGCGACTCGATCTCGGGCGTGACCGCAGCCTTGTCGGTCGCCTCCTTATCAAGCAGCGAGCAGCCGTACTGGGCGAGCGTGATTTCGGTGTCCCCGCCGGCGTTGAAAATGCGGTCGACCAGCGCGTGATCGTCCGCAGTGGCGTCGACGTGCGCGCCACCTTTGAGCAACGGCAACGCGCGCCGGCGAACGAAGTCGATCTTGAACCGGAACAGCACGTCGTAGGCGCGCGTCGCCTTCGACAATTCGTCGGCGTTGGCGCCGACGCTGAACAGCGCGCTGACAAACCGGCTGACATGCGGCGCCATGGCCACGACGATATTGCCGCGCGCGACGGCGCCGAGCGACTCGGGAATCTCCCGGTACTGCTCCCACTGTGACCACAGTTCGGGCTCGGTCGTCTTGACCTGCTCGACAAACCGCTGATGCAGCTCGCGCAACTTCGCCGGCCGGTGCAGGTCGGCAAAGGAAAACCCGGCAATTCCCAGAGGTGTATTCGATGTCATGAACAACCTACAATTATATCTCCCAGCCCGGCAGGCCGAAGCCTTCGGCGAAGGCGGCTGTGGTACGATTCTCTCTCTGGTAATGACCATCAAACTCAACGGCGATCGGCACGAAATTCCCGCCCCGCTCAGCATCAGCGCGCTGCTGGAGCAGCTGGAGATCGATGCGCGCCGGGTCGCGGTGGAATTGAATCTCACCGTGGTGAAGAAGGCGGCCTACGGTTCGTCCGTCATCAACGAGGGCGATGAAGTCGAAATCGTCAATTTCGTGGGCGGCGGTTAATTGAGCGACTCTGTGAGCGATACCTTCGTCATCGCCGGGCGCACGTTTGCGTCGCGGCTCATCATCGGCACCGGCAAGTATCCGTCGCACGCCATCATGAAGGCCGCCCACGAGGCGTCGGGCGCCGACATGGCCACCGTCGCCGTGCGCCGCGTCGACATTTCGCGCAAGACCGAGTCCCTGCTCGACTACATCGACACGTCGAAGATCTTCCTGCTGCCCAATACCGCCGCGTGCTACACCGCCGATGACGCGATTCGCACCGCGCGGCTTGGCCGCGAGGCCGGCATGTCGAACTGGGTGAAGCTCGAGGTGATTGGCGACGAACAGACGCTCTTCCCCGACAACGAGGGCCTGCTCGAAGCCACGCGCGTGCTCGTCAAGGAAGGCTTCATCGTCCTGCCCTACACCAACGACGATCCGGTGATGTGCCGGAAGCTGGCCGACGCCGGCGCGGCGGCGGTGATGCCCCTCGGCGCGCCGATTGGCTCGGGACTCGGCATCCAGAATCCGAACAACATCCGCATCATCAAGGAACAGGCCAGGGTGCCGGTGATCGTGGATGCCGGTGTTGGCACCGCGTCAGACGCCGCGATCGCGATGGAACTTGGCGCCGACGGCGTATTGATGAATACCGCCATCGCCGGCGCGCAGGATCCGGTGGCCATGGCAAGGGCGATGCGCCTTGCGGTTGAGGCCGGGCGGCTGGCGTTCCTCGCCGGGCGCATTCCCAGGAAATCGTACGGCAGCGCCAGCAGCCCGCTGCACGGCGTCGTCGGCAGCTAGCGCCGTGCCCGGCTCGTCACGCTAGCGGGTGAACAGCGGCCAGGCCGCATCCTTGTCCGAGATGACGACCGGTTCGATCGGCCATGTAATGCCGAAAGCCGGATCATTCCAACGCACGCCAGACTCGGCCTTCGGCGCCCATGGCGAGGTCGCAAAATACTGCGCCTCGGTGTCGTCCTCCAGCGTGATGTAGCCGTGCGCCACGCCTTCCGGCATGTAGAACATCCTGCGGTTTTCGGCGTTCAGTTCCACCGCATCCCATTGCCGGTACGTCGGAGAATCCTCGCGAAGGTCGATGATGACGTCGAACAGCGAGCCGCGGGTCGCGCGAACGATCTTGGCCTGGGCGTGGGGGGCGTGCTGGAAGTGCATGCCGCGCAGCGTGCCGCGGCGCGGATTGTAGGCGATGTTGCACTGCGCCAGCGCGGGGTTCATGCCGCGCTCGCGCAGTTCGTCTGGCAGCCACGTCGTCGCGAAGAATCCGCGCGGGTCTCGAATCGGCGTGATATCGAGAACCCAGGCGCCTGGGATGCGCGACGGCGTGTAGAGCATTACAGCCGGAAGATGTTGTTGCTGCTGACGCCCTTCAGTGCGTTGCGCGTATCGACCAGCAGCTTGAAGTTCTTCACCATCGACGGGTAATCGAACACCTTGTGATCGGTGACGATCACGCCGCAGTCGATGCCCTCGTGCATCTTCTTCTCGTCGATGCTCACCAGGTCGAGGTGCGCATGCTTGAAGTTGGGGAAGTACGGGTCGGTATAGCTGACGGTCGCGCCGCCCTTGGCCAGCAGCTCGAGGACCTCGAGGGCCGGTGACTCACGCAGGTCGTTGACGTCGCGCTTGTAGGCGACGCCGATCACGTGGACGCGCGAGCCGTTGAGCGCCTTCTTCTGCGAGTTGAGCGCGTCCTGGATGCGGTGCACGACGAATTCCGGCATGCCGCTGTTGATCACGCCCGCCAACTCGATGAAGCGCGCTTCGAAGTTGTACTGGCGCGCCTTCCACGACAGGTAATGCGGATCGATCGGAATACAGTGCCCGCCGAGGCCGGGGCCCGGGTAGAACGGCATGAAGCCGAACGGCTTGGTCTTGGCGGCGTCGATCACTTCCCACACGTCGAGGCCCATGCGGTGGCACATCAGCGCCAGTTCGTTGACGAGGCCGATGTTGACGGCGCGGAAGGTGTTCTCGAGCAGCTTGACCATCTCGGCCACGCTCGGCGAGCTCACCGGCACCACGGTGTCCATCACCTGGCTGTAGAACGCCACGGCGCAGCGCGTGCTGTCTTCGTTGATGCCGCCCACGACCTTCGGGATGTTCTTGGTCTGGTACTGGGGGTTGCCCGGATCAACGCGCTCGGGTGAGAACGCGAGATAGAAATCGGTGCCAGGCTTGAAGCCCTTGGCCGCCAGCGTCGGCTGGACCACTTCCACCGTCGTGCCGGGGTAGGTGGTCGACTCGAGGATGATCAGCTGCCCTTTCTTGAGGACCGCCGCCGTGGTCTCGACCGCCTGGACCACGTAGGTCATGTCCGGGTCCTTGGTCTTGCGCAGCGGCGTCGGCACGCAGATATCGATGATGTCTGCGTCGGCGAGACGCTTCGGGTCGGTGGTCGCGACAAACCGGCCGCTCTTGACCACCTCGGCGAGGTGCTCCGACGGCACGTCCGGGATGTAGCTGCGGCCGGCCATCAGTTCGGCAACCTTGCGCTCGTCGACGTCGAAGCCGATCACGCCGAACCCGGCGCGCGCGAACTCCACCGCCAGCGGCAGGCCGACGTAGCCGAGCCCGATGACACCCAACTTCGCCTGCTTGCCTTCGATCTTCTTCAGTAATTCCATGTGCGTGTGTTATCCGCGATAAAAGGTCCGAATTGCGTTGACGACCGCCGACTGCTGCGCATCGGTCAGCTCTGGATAGATCGGCAGCGCGAGGGAGTCGCGCGCCGCCGCTTCCGCCACCGGGAACGCCCCGGCGCTGTAACCGAGCGGCTTGAAACACTCTTGCAGGTGGAACGGCACCGGATAGTAGACCTCGGTGCCGATGCCTGCGGCATCCATGTGCGCGCGCAACCGGTCGCGATCCGGAACCCGGATCACGAACTGATTGTAGATGTGCGTGCGGTGTGGCGCTTCGACCGGCAGTGTGACTTCGCTGAGGCCGGCGTCGGCAAACAACTGACGATAGCGCTTCGCATTGCGACGGCGCCCATCCGACCACGAGGCGAGATGCGGCAGCTTGACGCGCAACACTGCGGCCTGAAGCGCGTCGATGCGGAAGTTGGCGCCGACAAGATGATGGTAGTACTTGGGCTCCATGCCGTGCGTGCGAATCAGGCGCAGTTTCTTCGCCATGGCGGCATCAACGGCGGTGACGAAACCCGCATCGCCAAACGCGCCGAGGTTCTTGCTTGGGAAGAACGAGAAGCAGCCCACCGCGCCCCAGGTCCCAACCGGCTTGCCGTGATACTCGCAGCCAATGGCCTGCGCCGCGTCTTCGATCACCGCGATGCCGCGCCTGGCGGCCTCATCGACGATCGGCTTCAATTCGGCCGACTGGCCGAACAGGTGCACCGGGATGATCGCCTTGGTGCGCGGCGTGATCGCCGCCAGGGTCTGCGGCACGTCGATGTTGAACGTGCCCGCCTCGCAGTCCACCAGCACCGGCTTCGCTCCGGCGCGGACCACGCAACCAGCGGTCGCAAAGAACGAGTAGGTCGGCGTGATCACTTCGTCGCCGGGGCCGATGTCGAGCGCCATCAGCGCGGCCAGGACGGCGTCGGTGCCCGACGACAGCCCGATGGCGTGCGGATAGCCGAGCGTGTCGCACAGTTCTTTCTCGAGGCCTTCGACTTCCGGCCCACCGATAAAGCGCTGGCTATCGCAGACCCGGGTCACGGCAGCGAGCAGCGATTCACGCAACGGGGAGTACTGGGCGTGGAGGTCGAGTAACGGGACGCTCACAAACCATCAATGGTACTGCGACAAGACCGCTTTCGCAACCCGCCGGGACCGGACTGCTGGATAATGTGCTATCAGAGCGTATCCACTAAATGTCTCCCACTACCGGCACGCGCGTCGCAGCAAGTGGGGCCGTTCCTTCGGAACGGCCCGGTAGTGCTCTATCGAATACGTTCCGGTAGGACTTCGGTGCGCACTCAGACGATCAGAAACCTCGATTATTGGCTCGGCCTGCCCGCCTGCGCGTTCCTGACGGCTGTGCGGCGGATTCGCGGCGAGCGGCGCGAACCGGCGCGCCGCATCCTGTTCCTCAAGTTCATCGAACAAGGGGCCACGGTCCTGGCCCAGGACGCCGTGCGCCGCGCGGTGGCCGCCGTTGGCCGCGACGACGTCTTCTTCTGCGTCTTCGACAGCAACCGCGCCATCCTCGACGTCCTCGACCTGGTGCCGCCGGACAACATTCTGTGCATCCGCGATCGCAGCCTCGCCACGTTCGTGGGAGATTTCCTGCGCGCGTTGGCGACCATGCGTTCGCGCCAGGTCGACACCGTGATCGACATGGAATTCTTCTCGCGCGCGTCGGCGATCTTCGCGTTCCTGTCGGGCGCGACCACGCGAGCCGGCCTGCACCGGTTTACCGGTGAGCTGCCGTACCGCGGCGACCTGATGACGCACCGCGTGCACTACAACCCGCACCTCCACATCTCGGTGCAATACGTGGCGCTGCTCGAAGCGGCGCTGGGCCGCCCCGACGATGAACCGCTGCTCAAGGTGCCGGCCGCACACTTCGATCGTCCAGCCACGCTCGCACAATTCACGCCTGATGCGGCAGAGTTGCGGTCCGTCCGCTCGTTGCTGGGGCAGGCAGGCGACGCCGACTGCACGGTACTGTTGAATCCCAACGCGAGCGATCTACTGCCGCTGCGCAAGTGGGACACCGCGCGTTTCAGAGAGCTCGCCGAGCGGATCCTGGCCACGTACCCGCGTGCGCGGATCGTGCTGACCGGCGCACCGTCGGAACAGCCGGCTGCCGACGACCTGTGCCGCACGATCGGCTCGCCGCGTGTCATCTCGGCGGCCGGACGCACGTCACTGCGTGAGTTGCTGACCCTGTACTCGCTCTCTGATGTGCTCGTCACCAACGACAGCGGGCCGGCGCATTTCGCCTCGCTCACCGCGGTCCATACCGTGGTCCTGTTCGGGCCCGAGACCCCGTTGCTGTTTGGTTCGCGCGCGCCATCCACCACCATCATCTGGAAACAACTGGCGTGCAGTCCGTGCGTCAGCGTGTTCAACCATCGCTTGTCGCCATGCCGCAACAACGTCTGCATGCAGTCGATCACCGTCGACGAGGTGTTTGACGCAGTGCGCAGCGCGCTGGCGGCCAGGGAGTCACAACCGGTATGACGAACGACACCGCGACCACCGTCGACGTCGCCGTCATTGGCGGCGGCGTCACCGGCCTCGCCTCGGCACTCGCCCTCGCGCGCCTCGGCGCCTCGGTCTGCGTCCTCGAGCGTGAAGCCAAGACCGGCAGGGCGACGAGTACTCACAACAGCGGCGTCATTCATGCCGGGCTCTACTACCCGCAGGGGTCGCTGAAAGCGACGCTGTGCGTAGAAGGGCGCGATCGGCTGTACCGCATTTGTGAAACGCACCAGGTGCCCCACGCGCGCTGCGGCAAGCTGGTCATCGCCTCCGATGAGCACGACCTCCCCGGCCTCGACTCGCTGCTCGCGATCGCGCACGCCAACGGCGTGACTTCACTGACGCCGGTGGACGCTGCCTTCATCCTGGCGAAGGAGCCCAACGTTCGCGCGATTGCGGGACTCTGGTCACCCGACACCGGCATTGTCGATGCCGAGGCGCTGGTGAAGGCGCTCGAACATCTGTGCAAAGCGCACGACGTAGCGATCGTCGTCGGGAGTCCCGTCATGGGCGCGGCGCCGCATTCGTCCGGCATCGCGATCGAGACACCGCATGAGACGATCGTCGCCGCAACGGTTGTGAACGCCGCCGGCCTGTACGCAGACACAGTCAGCGCCGCGCTCGGCGCCATGCCGTTCAGGATTCATCCGTGCCGTGGCGAGTATGCGGAGCTGGCACCGTCGCGCCGTCACATGGTCAACGGGCTCGTGTATCCGCTGCCACATGCCTCAGGCGCCGGACTCGGGGTGCACCTGGCCAAGACCACGTGGGGCTCGGTGACGCTCGGGCCGACGATTCACTACCAGGATTCGAAGGACGACTACGAGACCGGACGTCTCGCACTCGAGGAGTTCGTGGAGCCGGCGCGCAAGCTCCTCCCGTGGGTCACGCTCGCCGACCTGCAGCCGGGAGGCAGCGGCATCCGCGCCAAGTTGCACGGACCGGAAGCCAGGTTCGCTGACTTCCTGATTCAGCGCGACACGGTCAATCCGCGCGTCATTCAGGCGGCGGGAATTGACTCTCCTGGCCTGACGTCGTGCCTTGCGGTTGGCGAACGAGTGGCGTCGATCTGGTCCGACGGCCGCTGACCACCAGCGCGATCGCGCACACGAAGACCGCCACGGCCGCGGGAATCAGATGCAGCGAGAAGCGCCCGGGGTAGGCACTGCCGCGCGCGACAATGGCGCCGGTCAGTCCCGATAACGCCAGCACTGACGCATTCAGCGGCAGCGAGCGCAGGCGCGGTGTGCCAACCAGCCCCAACAACGCGGCCGCAATGCCCACGATGATGGGAACCGCGCGGATGTCGAAGGCCGGCGGGTCGTTCATCGTGATGACCATCATCAGGCTCGCCAGCACTTCGCGCAGGCCTTCGAGGATCGAAAAATCCGCTTTCCAGACCGACCGGTCATCGGCCTGCGTGCCATAGAACAGGTCGATGCGCCCCGTGTAGTGGTAGGTTCGCCACGTAAACAGCCACATCGCGACCGCGACGCCGCCGGCCACCGACAACATCGAGCGGCGCGACGCATATTGCATCCACACTGACGGGCGCCAGAAGTCGACGACGCGAACGCGGATCGGGAAGGCGAACACGATGATCGCGCAGACCATCGGCAGGTTATTGAGCCGCGTGTAGAACGCCAGCGCGCAGAGAATCGCGGTGGCCAGCATGGCGCCGGCATGACCGCGGCGCGCACGCATGGCCGTGAGCGCCGCCGCATAGATGAAACCCATCGACGACAACTCGGACAGGCCACGGCCGAACAGGTACCACGCGGGGCCGAGCACCAGGATCGCGAGCGTCATCGCGGCGGCCACCATCGCCCACCGGTACCCGGCCGCGCGTCGCGTGATCACGAACGTAAAGAACGCCCCGACACCGGCACACGCCGCGTCCCACCAGAGCTCGCCGACGCTCGAATCTCCAAACCCCATGTGGAGCGCGCCGTTGATCCATCGATAGAGCGGCTGGAACCAGAAGGTCAGCTGCCCGCCTTCGAGCCAGTAGCCCTCCATGAAGATCCGGTAGCCGTAGCGCTGGAACATCCACCAGTCGTCGCCACTCGAATACCAGGTGAAGACGCCGATCTGCGGCAGACCCAACGACAGATAGAGCGCGAGGAACGACGTGCCCAGCAGCAGCGACGCGCCGAAACCGTTTCGCAGGCGCGCCGGCACGCGCAGGAGGGCGGCACCGAACATCACCAGCGCGCCAAAGCGCGTAATCACCGGCGAGCCGGCAAACGGCAGCGCGAACGCAATCGTGGCCGTCGCCGCCGTGAACGACATGGCGATGCGGCTGCCCGCGCGTCCCGCCACGTCGCGGACGGCGTAGGCCAGGAGCGCGAGCACGAGCAGCGGCGACACGTAGCGCGCCCAGGGTCTCAGGAATTCGTCGAACGTGGTCGGGGCGGTCGTCGTCGACGTGGTGCTCGACCACAGGTCGCGCTCGTTCCATAGGAACCGCAGCGCCCAGTGCGATCGCTCGAGGTCACCGTCCAGAACCACGCGATGGATACCGGGACTGACACTGACGCCCGACTGCGCCGCCGCATGATCAAACTCCTGATCGTCAACGCGCAGGCGAACACGCACGTCGTCTCCGGCGCTGATCCGCAGCGTGCCGGTGTCCTGCACGTTGATGTAACCGGACGCCGAGAGCGCGAGCTTGACGAACGGCGGACGATCTTCCTTCTGCGCCGGCTGGCCATAGAACACCGGCGGAAGGTTGTAGAACCAGACCGGAAACTCTTCCAGTTCCTCATACCCGCGCCGCATGATCGCGGAACACCGTGGCGGAGTCGTGCGCCAGTCGGCACGAACGTCCCAGCTATGAGGCACCTGTCCAGTGGCGAGATAGAGCGGCACCGGCGAGACGAATCGCAGGCAGAAGCCGTCCATCGACACCGTGGCCGTCGTCAGGACATTCCAGCCAATCAGGGCGACGATCAACGCGCGCGGAATCGCGTCGGTCAGCAGACGGGGCCGCAGCCAGGCCGCGAAGATCGCGGCGGCAACTGCAATGGCTTCGAAGGATTGGTCGAGGGGGGCGCCGTCGAAAGGCCCCCCGAGCCGCGACGGCCAGAGCAGCGCGATGAGCGCTGCGCCTGCCCAGATCGCGTTGCTCATGCGTGCGGGAGTATCAGGCGAGCAGCTGACCGGATTCGAGGCGCTTCAGGTCTGCGTCCACCATCATGTGCACGAGGCCCTTGAAGTCCACTGTCGGTTCCCAGCCCAGGGCCTTCTTGGCCTTGGCCGGGCTGCCGATCAGCAGGTCGACTTCGGCCGGGCGGATGTAGCGCTGGTCAACGCCCACGTACTTCTGCCAGTCGAGACCGGCGTGTGCAAACGCCACTTCGACCAGTTCCTGAACCGAGTGCGCCTCACCGGTCGCAATCACGTAGTCGTCCGGGGTGTCTTGCTGAAGCATGAGCCACATCGCCTTGACGTAGTCGCCCGAGAAGCCCCAGTCGCGCTTGGCGTCGCGATTGCCGAGCATCAGCTTGTCGGCGAGGCCCAGCTTGATGCGAGCCACGCCGTCGGTCACCTTTCGCGTCACGAACTCAATGCCGCGCCGTGGTGATTCGTGGTTGAACAGGATGCCGGACACCGCGAACAGGTCGTAGCTCTCGCGATAGTTGACCGTGATGTAGTGCCCGAAGACCTTGGTGCAGCCATACGGGCTGCGTGGATAGAACGGGGTCTTCTCGGTCTGCGGCACTTCCAGCACGCGGCCGTACATTTCGCTGGAGGATGCCTGGTAGAAACGAATCTTCGGATTGACGGCCCGGATGGCTTCGAGGGCGCGGGTCACGCCCTGCGCGTTGAACTCGCCCGTGAGCATGGGCTGATCCCACGACGCCGGAACGAATGACATGGCGCCGAGGTTGTAGAACTCGTGGGGCTGTGCCTGTTCGACGGCCTTGATCAACGACAGCTGGTCGAGCAAGTCCGCCTGAATGAGCGTGATCTTCTCGAGCAGATGCTGGATGCGCCAGACGTTTGGTGCACTGAGACGTCGAACGACGCCGAAAACTTCATACCCCTTGTCGAGAAGCAGTTCGGCCAAATAGGAGCCGTCCTGCCCGGTGATACCAGTGATCAGCGCACGCTTTTTGTCAGCCACAAGCCCTCAATATTACATCAAAGCTCCCCTTGACGTGCCCATGAAGGGGGAGTTCGCGACGATATAATACCGGCGTGTCGAGGCTCCTTCTCTGTGGACTCGGCGGGCTCGCCCTCGCACTGGTCTTCACCGCGTCCCCGCTCGGCCTCGTCGTGCTCGCATGCGCGCCGTTTGCGGCGCTGCTCGCGGGCCGTCATCTCGAGGCCGACGATCGCCGCATCCTCTTCACGATTCTTGGCGCGGCTCTGGCCGCTCGACTCGCCGCCGTCCTGCTGCTGTTCGTAAGCGGCCTTCCCGACGTCAACAGCCTGTCACTCGGCACGCTGACCGGCGACCAGGCCTACAACGTGATGCGCTCGCTGCGGGCACGCGACATCCTCCGCGGCTTCGGCGATCTCACGCATTACGACTACTTCGTGGCCACCGACGAATACGGACGCACCAGCTATATCGGCCTGCTGACCGTGCTGCAACTGCTGTTCGGGCCGTCACCGTTCGGCCTGCGCCTGCTGAACGCGGTGCTGTTTCTCGCCGGAGGCGCCCTGCTCTTCCGGGCCATGCGCCCGCGCTACGGCCGGCTGCCGGCCACATTGGGACTGCTGGCCGTCGTCTTCCTGCCGTCGCTGTTCTACGCCTCGGTCTCGGTACTGAAAGAGTCGTTGTATTTCTTTGCGAGCAGCGCGGTGCTCGTCTCCGCCATCGCGCTGGGCCGCGTGCGGGAGCCGCTGAAGATCGCGGCGCTTCTCGTGATTGTGGCCGCCGGCATCTGGGTCCTTGACGATCTGCGGCGTGGCGCCGTCGTACTGAGCGCCGCAGGCCTGGCGTGCGGCGTTGGCATCCGCCTGCTGGGCGCGACTCGCCGGCCCTTCACACTCACGGCCGCCGGCCTCGCCCTGGCGCTCGTCGCCCTGGCCACGGTGCCGTCGTTGCAGCAGCGCGCGCTCGATGGCATCGTCGCGGCGGCGAAGCAGCATACGGGGCATGTCTTCACGGTCGGCCATGCGTACAAGCTGCTCGACGAGGGGTTCTACGTGAATCCGAGCACGCCCGCCGCGTCAAAGATCTTCCTTACGCCGGGACAGGCGATCAGGTTCGTGGCTCGCGGGATCACGACCTTCCTGCTGACGCCGTTGCCGTGGGAGGCGCGTTCCCTCAGCGAGCGCGCCTATCTGCCGGAACACCTCCTCTGGTACGCCTTATTGCTGTCGCTGCCCTTCGGAATCGCTGAAGGCTGGCGGCGCGATCCCTGGGCGACGTCGATGATCCTCGGCTTCGTCCTGCCGACGGCGATTGTCCTGGCATTGACCAACGGCAATGTCGGAACGCTGTTACGCTTACGTGGACTGGTGACTCCCTACATGGCCTGGATCAGCATGCTCGGTTGCTGCGTGCTCGCCAACCACGCATGCGCGCTGTGGCGCGGCGCCCAGCCGGGCGCGCGCGCGCAACAGATTGCAGGAAGCCAGGCATGACGCTCATGGATGATCGCGGCCGTTTGCTGGGCAAGTTCAACGTGGTTGACCTCGCGGCGCTGGTGCTGCTGGTGGCGGTGCTGCCGGTTGGATACGCCGCGTCGCTGCTGTTTCAGCCGGCCCGCCCGGCCATCACCGAAGTCGGGCAAGTCGACATCACCAACGCGGAGCGCCGCATTGTCGCCGGCGGAAGCCTGTTGTCCGCCAAGCTGAAGATCAAGGGCAGCGGCTTCAACCCGATGTTGCGCGCCTACATCGACGACACGCCTGCGCTCGCATTCGTCTACGAGAATCCCAATTCCGCGGATGTGCTCGTCGGGCCGCTCTCACCTGGTCCGCACGACCTGTCCCTGCGTGACGGCGTGCAGGAAGTCGCTCGCTTCGCGGGTGCCGTGACGATCGAGAATCCGTCGCAGCGCGTCCTCAGGGTTGAAGGCTGGCTCACCAACATGGAGCCCGCGGTCGCCGAGGGATTAAAGGTCGGCTCGACGTTCCCGCCGGGAACACCTGCGCATGAAATCGCCGCGCTGGGCCCCGTGGTCCCCGCCCGCTCACGTGTCCGCTTCGGCGAGATCGACACGGACTTCCCGATCGCAAACCGCGTGGAGCGCCAGGCCGTCGTCTTGTTGCGGTGCGATCCAACGGGCGAGGAGTTCCGCAGCGGACAGGAGCCTTGCACTGTGGGTGGCCAGGCGGTGATCGGCACCCCGCCGTTGTCGGTGGCGCTGCCCGGCGATGCCGCCACGATCGGCTTTGCGATCAGCGAGATCTTTCCGGTGGCGCCGCCTCAGCGCGCGCGCATCGTAGTGCGGCTCGAGGGCGATGTCGACGGCGTCAAGGCCGGTGATCGCGATGCAATCCTCGATCAGCGGTCGGCCACCGTCGTCTCGAAGCAAGGCAACACCGTCACCCTTGAGCTCGGACTCGACCCGTCGCGCGAAGGCTGGCGTTATCGCGGACAGATGGTGCGGGCGGGTGCGGAGTTCGCGTGGGCCACGGCCACCTACGAAGCCGGTGGCCGGATCGCATCGATCACGGTGGAGCCGGCCAAGTGAGCGACTTCCCGGAGCTTCGCGCCGCCGTGCGTGATAGCGCGATCGGCACCATCACCATGCGATCGCTGAACGCCATCGCGGCTGCCGGCGCTGATGCCCGCGTCACTCGAGCGATCACGTCCTGGCGCCACTCGACTCGCGAAATGAGCACGGCGGACGCAGTGCAATGCATCGGCGTCGGGCTGGCGACGGCGGCGATTGCCGGCTGGGCGCTGTCGCTGCTGATCCCGCCATATCTTGGGACGACGATCCCGGCGTGGGGCTTCTTCGCTGCCGCGGCGCTGTTTGGAACCGCGGCAATGTCACCATCCATGGTCGCGCGTCACTGGTCACAGTCGCGGATGCGACGGATCAGTCTCTGGCTTCGCGAACCCTGACCCGCTCGAACAACACCACCTGAGCCGAGGCGTTACACAACCGCAGCGTGACGCGGGCGAAGATGTACGCCTGGCCGAGCAGAACGATCCGGCTCACGGTCGGCACCGATCCGCCGGGAATGAACTCAAAGGCCGCATAGCCGAGCAGCAACACGGCAAACAGCGCCAGCGTCGCGACCACCAACATCGCCACGCTGAACGCATTGGATCGCACAAACCGCGCGCCCTGGCTGACCGCTTCTGGAATGGGCACCTTGCGGAGCACGAGCACGATGCGCGCGTAATCAAACACCACCGAGACAACG
Organism: uncultured Acidobacterium sp.; assembly: GCA_964628295.1. Taxonomy (GTDB): domain Bacteria; phylum Acidobacteriota; class Vicinamibacteria; order Vicinamibacterales; family UBA2999; genus 12-FULL-67-14b. Next base: position 156,759 of record CAZVLS010000006.1, on the reverse strand, counting down.
GTAACGGCGCCCACCACGATCAGCGTGAAGACCACCCGCCAGACTAGAGTAGTGCTTTCAGGTCCGCCGCTCACCAACGGCCACGCAAGACGGAACAGGGTACCGTGAACCACCGCGTAGGCCAGTAACGCCAACACCAGCCCGCCGATGTTGAGGGCCAGCACGGCGCTGAACGAATCGTTGCAGGCCTTCCAGAAGGTGCGGCGCACAGCGGCGGCATGCGAGATGACACCGCCCCACAACCACGCCCAGGCCACCAGCAGCACTCCGGTCAACAGCAACGCGAACCGCGGTGTCCGCCCGTCGAGCAGGTCATCGATGTTCCTGATTGGAGCCGCGACACCAATCACCGTTGGCGCCAGTTCGCCGAGCAGGCTGCGCTTGTTCGCCGTCACCTCGTCAAGCCAGTCGAAATCCGGGATCGGCCCGGCCCCTGGTTCGATGACCGTCTGCGCAGGGGCGGGGAGATCCAGGTGCAACTTTGCGGCGAGCGGCAAGGTCACCACCAGCAGGAACAGGTGCACGACGACGGGCAGCCAGGGAGCCCGGCACACGCGCCACAGTCCACCAAGCCATGCGGCGATTACGATCATCAGAACAACGCTGCGTGGGTCAGCAGCAGATCCTGAAGCCAGATCGTCCAGCGAGCGGTCCATGCGACGAGGCCTGCACTCGTGGCGTTGGCAGTCGAACGGCGGTTATTGAGGCGTTTGAGGTCCAGCGCGAGCACATCTCGGGGGTCCACCGTCGCGGTGACGACCGGCGACGGCGCATCGAACACGAGGGGGCGGCGTTCGTCCCGGCCGTCCCAACGTTCGCTGATCGTCTGGCCATCTGCAAACCGCAACTCGATCTCCATGGCGCGGCCGGCCTGGAATCCCCCCAGGGGTTGATGAACGGTTCCGGTGAATGCGGTGTTGCCGATGCGCTGAATCACCACCGTCGAACGAATACACGGACCGGCTCCGCAGGAACTGTTCCCCAGTGGCTCCGATGCAATCGACTCGACCGCGTAGTCCCAATGTGTGGGGCCGTTGAACACCGGATCAAAGAACCACGTCAGGTCTCGATCGGCCGCATCCGACATGGTTCGCCCGAAGTCTTCCGCGGTCATGGTCTTGCCACGATAGCGATCCATCGCCAGGCGCAGGCCACGCTGGAGTGACGGCCAGCCGATGTGCCGCTCGAGGGTCAACAACGCCGCCGCCACTTTGGCCGCGCGGGCAGGCCGCAACTCGGCATCGGCGGTCCGCACGTCGACATCCGGGTGGCGCCGGTACTCACTGCGATTGATTCCGGAGGCCGTACGATCCAGCCGCAGCGCGCGGATCGCCCAGGGCAGGAGGCCACCGAAGTAGCGTGCCTCGTAGGTCGAATAAGCGAGCCGCTGATGACGGCGATCATAGATGCGCTCGACGGTGCGAGACTGCGCGTAGTCGGCAATGCCGTCCGCAAGGAACTGATCGGGCATCGCCACCGCCACGCCCCACCACTGACGGGCGATGCCGCGCGCAATCTCTGCCTCCATCAGCAGAGAACGGGCCGGCTGGATCCAATGCATGGGGACGGAGACACGCCCGCGCTGATCGGCTGCGGCCGGCTGGCCCGCCGGCACGCTTTCAATCGTCAGCTGCTCGAACGGCGCATCGCCGAACCATTCGGTGAACTGTGTGATCGCTTCAGCCGCGGCGTCCTGGATCCGCTCGGCGTGCGCCTGGTGCTCCGGACGGAGCTGCATCGTGACGTTGGCGGCGGCTCTCGAACCCGCACCGCTCAACAGCCACACCGCCAGCAGAGTGACAGACGCGCGTGTCGTGCTGTTCGATAAGCGGGCCAACGAGGCTATTCTATATTGCGGTGCCTGCGAGCCGACCCGGTCACGTCTCTCGACGAACGTTCCTGAAAGCTGCAGGCCTCGCGGCCCTCAGCTCGCCGGTGATCGACCTGCCGGCGGCCGCGCAAGCGCGCGGTGAGCTGCTCTACAACGGCATCCGTCTCGGCACGCCGTGGCCGCCGAACAATCGCTACTTTTCCACCGCTCCGATCGAGCCTCCGTACCTGGCCGATCCGCCGGATGTCATTCCGATCGATCTCGGGCGACAGCTCTTCGTCGACGACTTCCTGATCGAGGAATCGTCGCTGGCTCGCACGTATCATCGCGCCACCATCCATCCTGCCAGCCCGGTGCTGCGCCCGACCACACCGTGGGAGATGCGCGACGAGTTCGCGGATCGGACGCAGAACAAGCCAAACCCCACGGCGATGGTGTTCAGCGATGGCGTCGTCTTCGACCCCAAGGACCGCGTCTTCAAGATGTGGTACATGGGCGGCTACGGCACGAACACCTGTCTCGCGACGTCCACCGACGGCATCACCTGGGATCGCCCATCCTTCGACGTCGTCAAGGGCAGCAACATCGTCATTCGCGAGGCTCGCGATTCAAGCACGGTGTGGCTCGATCACGACAACTCGGATGGGCGGGGACGCTACAAGCTGGCGTTCTACAACGGCAGCGAGGGCGGGCTGGTGCTGCACACATCTGAGGATGGCGTGCACTGGCACAAGCGCGGCATTGCGCGACACGGCGGCGATCGATCAACCTTCTTCTGGAATCCATTTCGCCAGGCGTGGGTCTTCAGCCTGCGTGATGACATCAACGGACGCCAGCGGCACCGGCGCTATTACGAGACGCGCGATTTCGTGTCCGCCTCATGGGCGAAGGGCGGACCGCCGTTGTGGGTTGGCGCCGATTCGATCGACATCCGGCGGCCCGAATACAACACGCCGCCGGAACTGTATTGCCTCGACTGCGTCGCCTACGAAAGCCTCGTCCTCGGGATGTTCACCATCTGGCATGGCGAACGGCCGGAGCGCGAGAAGCCCAACGACATCTCGCTCGGTTTCTCGCGAGATGGGTTCCACTGGGCGCGGCCCAGTCGCGACGCGTTCATCGGCGTCTCGGAAGAACCCGGCGCCTGGAACTGGGCCAACGTGCAACCCGCCGGCGGGTGCTGTCTGGTCGTCGGCGATCAGCTCCATTTTTACGTCAGCGGGCGCCAGGGTGAAGCCGGCACGGACCGTCCCGGAGTCTGCAGCACGGGCCTGGCCACCCTCCGGCGAGATGGTTTCGCCTCGCTCAGCGACGATCGCTCCACCCCTCAGCCGGTGCGCGTCGGATCGTTGCCGTCGAGCGTCACGACGAGAACCATCCGCTTTAACGGCGCGCACTTCTTCGTCAACGCAGACATCGCCGGCGAGATGCGGATTGAAGTGCTCGATCGTGGTGGCGCGGTGATACCTGGATTCGGCGCCGAGAAGTGCTCGCCAATTACGGGCAACGGCACCAAGATCCCAGTGACCTGGTCCGGTCAATCCATCGCGTCGCTGGCCAACCAACCGGTCCGCCTTCGCTTCCGAATGACTCGCGGACGTCTTTACGCGTTCTGGGTGAGCCCTTCGGCCACAGGCGCCAGTAGCGGATTTGTCGGCGCCGGCGGTCCCGCCTACCGCAACGCCACCGATCAGCCTTGATTAAAGCCGTCCGCGCTGATGTGTGGCTGCCGCTCGTGCTCGCACTGGCGTGGTGGCTGGCCATGTATCCCGGGCTGTTCGGCGAAGACTCCCTGATCACGCTGCACGAAGTCCGCAGCGGAAGCATCACCGTCTGGTTTACCGCCTGGTGGGCGCTGATCGTGCAGGCGTTGAGTGCGGGCACGCGCGTCATTCCATTGGTGACCCTGGCCGGGGTGCTGATCCTTGCGTGGAGCGTGCGCGACTGGGCGGTGACGACCTGGCCCGAGGGACGCGCGCGGACAACAGCAATTGCGGTGATGTGCGCGACACCGCTCGTCGGTGGTCTCGGCATCCAACTCCGGCATGACGCGTGGATGACGGCGGGGTTTCTCTTCGCGTTGTCGGCGGTCGGACGCGCACAGCAACACGGACGGCTCGGCACCACCGACATCATGAGGCTGCTCGCCGCGGTCGCCTTGATTCCCACGCGCCATAACGGACTCGGCACCCTGGTCCTGGCGGCGATCATTGGCCTTGCCGCAGGGCAGGATCGGAAACGCTTTGCCGCCGCGTTTCTCGCAGTCGCGATTGGCGTGTTCGCCGTGGGCCAGGTGGCGACTCGCATCGTAGGCCAGCCGCGCAGCGTCGACCCGGTTCAGGCCGTCGAGTGGATGATGGCCGATGTGTCGTGCCTCGCCTCCGATCCGGCGGTGCAACTGACCGACGAAGAGTGGGCCCGGATCGAACCAATTGCCAATCGCGCAGACTGGACACAGCCGGTCGCGTGCCGCTTCGTCAGTCCCCTGCTGATCGCTCCTTCTTTTCAATCCTCACAGGTTGAGTCACATATGACGGGACTCGCGGGCACATGGTGGTCGCTGGCCCGCCGGTACCCTGCCAGGTTCGCGTACGTGCATGCGCGCCGGGTGAACCTGTTCCTGCCGCCATTTGTCGGCGGCATTCCTCAACAGACGCAGACGCCGTTCATTCACTCCACCATCCTGCCGAACGACTTTGGCCTCGAGTGGGCATTCCCGAGAGTGGCCGACCTCGCGCGTCAGCCGATGCGGGCGTGGAATGCCATGCGCGCCGTGCTCGCCAACGCGGCGATCTGGCTGATCGCACTCGTGGTGATCGCGTGGAGAGTGCGCGGCATGCGGCCCCGATTGATGCCGACCATCGTGACGTGCGTCGCGCTCGAAATTGGCCTGCTCGCCACCGCGCCAATCGCGGAGGGCCGTTATGGACTGCTGATCCTCATCACCGGGCAGCTCTCGGTGCTGACCGTTGCACTCGGCAGGCAGCGCGCATGACGCACCGTATTTCGATCGTCGCCGTCCTCATCGCGACTGCAGCGCTATATCTCTATCGACTCGATTCGGCGCCGGTCTACCTCTCGACGGACGAAGCCAAGCTCGCGGCCCAGGCGCATTCGCTCGCGACGACCGGACGAGACATGCTCGGCCGAACCTTTCCGCTCTTTATCAACCTGGTCGATCCGCTCAACCCCACCGAGTACAGCGTGGCGTGGTGGCAGCCAACGCTCTTCTACGCCACTGCCGCCGTCTATCGCGTTGCCGGCGTTTCCGAATTGACGACGCGGCTGCCGGTGGTCGCGCTTGCCGTCCTGAATGTCTGGTTGATCTATCTGGTCGCCGCCCGCTGGCTGAACAGCAACAGGGTCGGCCTATTTGCTGCGGTCGCGCTGGCGCTCTCCCCGGCCCACTTCATCATCGGCCGCGAAGCCGCGGATTATTTTTGCCCGACCACCGTGGCCTTGTTGTGGCTGTGGTCCCTGCAACGGCTCCTGCACGATCGCTCGGTTGGACGCGCGGCCTGGTGCGGGTTGATTCTCGGTCTCGGGCTCTACAGCTACATCACTTCGTGGGTAGTCATGCCGTTGTATCTCGCGCTCACGCTGATGGCCGCATGGCGATCGGGCGTGCCACCGCGCGCCCTCGTGGTCATGGCCGGCGTGTTTGCGGCGTGCGCGGCACCTGCCGTCATCACCGTGACGATGAATCCACGAATATTCGCCGACACGTTCCTTCACTATCGCGTGGAAGGCGGCAGCCGGCTGCTGCTGAGACTGCAGCTGTACTGGTCGTACTTCAGCCCGTCGTACCTGTTCTTCGCAGGAGCATCCAGCCTGCTCTGGTCCACCCGCGTGGCCGGCGTGCTGTTACTCTCGTTTGCGATCCTGCTCCCGGCGGGGTTGTGGACACTGCTGACCCGCTATCGCTCGCAGTTCGGATACCTCGTCGTGATCGCCTTTGCCCTCACGTCGCTGCCGATCGTCATCGCCATCCCGGAAGCGCCGTTCTACGCAACGCCACGCGCCATTCTTGCCGTGCCGCTCGCCGTCCTCATTGCCGCAGCCGGATTGCAGGCCATCATCGCCGTCAAGACGCCGGTTCGGCTCCTGATCGCCGCAGGATTGCTGATACTGATGCCGCTGCAATTTGCGGGCTTTGCGCGTGACTACTTCGGTGACTATCGCGCGCGATCGGCGTCCTGGATTGATGCGATGAATTTCAAGGGTATTGCCCGGAGCGTCGCCGCGCTTGACAGCGAAGCGCGCGTGCCGGCCCTGCTCCTGAGTCGCGACGACATCGGCGAAGACAAGACCGTCAAACTGCGGTTTCATCTACTCGCCACCGGCCGCATGGACCTGTGGGCGCGAACGCGCTACCTGATGATTGACGATCCGGCGAGTGGCGTGGAGCGGGGAGATCTGCTGGTGTTCGCCGCTCGGAATCCTCGTCGAGACCAGTTCGAGGGCAGGGGCTGGACCCTGGCCTCGGAGGTCCACAACGAGGCCGGCGATCGCGTGGCTGTCGTGTTGCGGAAAGACTGACGATCAGGCGCGACCGGCGCCGCGCCTGCGCAGGAACTCCACCCCGAACATTGCCAGCAAAGCCGCGGCAGGAAGAATCCAGGCGATGCGCGCCCTGACCGGCGGCTCGGCCGGCAAGCTCGCAGCCAACGGTGCCACCACGAACGCCGCCAGCGCAATGCGACCCATGAGCGAAGAGTCGCGAACAATCACGAAGTAGATACCGAGCGGTAACAAGACAATGAGAGGCCACGACAGCACGCGGCCGGTCACGAACAGGAACGCGGGATTGAGATAGTCCCAGTACACTTCCGAGCGGGCCGTGAGGCCTACCCAGCTCGTGACTTCACGCATACCCTGCAGCACGTTGTAGCGATCCGCATCATATAAATGATGCGCGGCCACGATCTCCCGGTAGGGGGCCGGATCGATCATCCACATGATCAACCGAGGTACCGCCACGAGCGCGAATACGCCGAGAAACGCGATCCAGTGCGGGCGAGGAACGCGTCCGGACGAGGCCACGATGCCGACGGTCAAGGCTGCATACGCCGGCATCATCACCACAGAACCTGGCGAGACATAGACGCCGACGCCCAGCACCGCGCCGGCGGCCAGCGCCCAGAATCGGTCGCCGCGGCCGAGCCACATGGCACTGGCGCACAGCCATGCGCACACGAAAGGCAATGGATAGAGGGATGTCGCCCTGGGCGGGTCACTCCACAACAGGGGTGAGATCACGAGGCCGATGGCTGCGAAGGCGCCGGCGGGCCACGCGCCAGTCGCCACGCGACCGGCTACGAATGTCAACGCCGCTGACGAGACCACCGCGGCCAGGCTGAGACTGTCAGTCATCAGGGTCAAAGCAAGTGTAATGGCTTTTTGCTACAGACAATCCTGTATTCAAGACGGTGGCGGAGTATCATCAGGCTCATGTCTTTGCGCCGGGCGATTGCGCAAACGATCCTTGCCGCCCTTGTCGCCGCGTCTGCTTTCGCTTTGTATTCAGACCGCCTCGACTTCGCGCCGCCGGACGTGCAGATCGACGAAGTCCTCATCGCCATCAACGCCCACGAGATCGCCACCACCGGGCACGACCGCGGCGGTGCGTTCCTGCCGCTCTATACACAGACGGCCCAGACCTCCTGGTATCAGCCGCTGGTGATCTACCTGACGGCGCTGTCGTTGAAGGTGATGCCGTTCAGCGAGTGGTCGGTGCGGCTGCCCGCCGTCCTGATGGGCGTCCTCGCCATCGCCTTGATGTTCCTGGTGGTCGCGCGGGCACTGCGCAGCACCGCGTTCGGCGTGGCCGCGGCCTTCATGCTGGCGCTGACGCCCGCGCTGTTCATCCACAGCCGCTACGGGATGGACTATCACTATCCCATCCCCTTCATCCTGGGATGGCTGTATTGCCTGCTGCGGTTTGACGATGGACGAAGGACGGCGTGGCTGGTGGCATCGACGGCCATCCTCGGCGTCGGCTTCTACTGCTACATCTCCTCGATTGTCATGATGCCGGTTTACCTGGCGATGACGATGATGTGGCTGCACATGCGCGGTGAGAAACCGCGCGTGCTGGGAATGGCGGCGGCAGGCATGCTGCCGCTGCTGCTGCCTTTCGGGGTCTGGGTAGTGCTGCACCCGGAAGCCTACGGCGCCACGGTGGCAAAATACGGGCTCTACGATCCGTCGAACCTGAATGCGGTGCAGGGACTGCGTTCGTCATTCGGCTTCCTGAGCGTCGGGCAACGGCTGTCCCAATACTGGAACTACTACGATCCGTCGCTGCTGTTCTTCGGCAGCGGCATCAAGGTCCAATTCTCAACCAACCTTGTCGGCGTGTTCCTGTTGCCGATGGCGATCCTGATCCTCGGCGGCGTGTACACGGCGCTGAAGCGGCGCGCGGAACCGTTCTGCCTGGTGGTGCTGCTCGGGTTCCTCGCGGCTCCGATCGTGGCATCGATCCCCACAGAAGAAAACGCCATCTTCCGTGCCCTCGGCCTCCTGCCATTCGGCGTCTTGCTGGCTGCGCTTGGTCTCGACACACTGTGGAACCTGGTCGCGCCCCGCTCGCTGGTCCTCGGCATGCGAACCATCGGCGCACTCGCAGTGGTTTTCGCAACCGGCTATGCCGGCTGGTCGCTGGCCACGGGGCGCGGACTGCCCTCGTCGGCACTGCCGCTGATCATTGTCGGCGCGGTGGCAGTCGTCGCGGCACAGTTGCCGAATCGCGTGTGGGTCATGCGTACTGCCGCTCTCGGCCTGCTGGCGCTCATGCCGCTGCAGTTCGCGTCCTTCCGCACCGACTACTTCGGCGCCTACCGCGAGCGTGTGTCCTTCTGGCTGGGCGGCAACTTCGGTGGCGCGCTAGAGGAACTGATCGATCGCGCCAGCCCCGATCCCAGGACGCCGATCTACCTCGCGCCGCTGCGCTCCGCAAGCGGCAGTCTCGACTGGCGTAACGGTTTCGTCGAAGACTACTGGAGGTTCTACCTCCTGAAGCATTCCCGCCTCGACCTGCTGGATCGGACGGTTGTTGCAGACGAAGCGTCGCTACAAGCCGCTCCCCCGGGATCGGTCATCCTCTCGAGCGTCGAGAACGCCCCGGTCAATGCGATGGTCCAGGCCGGCATGTTGCGTGCCGTGGCGCCAATCGACGAACTCAACGGCCAGTCCTTTTTCCTCGTGCTTCAAAAGTAGACCGGCTGGACACACGTCCCTCCTCGTTGGAGGTTCGTACGTCGGGATTACTTTTTGGGGATGAACGGGACGACCGCAGCGGGGATCGAAACGGGGGCTGCGGATTCATCGGACACCATCTCGACGAAACTGACGGTGAGACGGGTCAAGCTGACGCCATTGGTGCGGCACAGCGTCTGGAGGTTATGCAGTCGTTCCGGCGCGACGTGCGGCGTAGCGACCACTACGAGATCTACCGAGCGCGTCGACACGAGGAGTTCGAGCGCGCTGAAATTACCGAGCACCGGATAGCCGCCGATGCGCGCGCCGACCCGGCGTGGATCGTCATCGACGAAACCGAGGATGCGGAGGAATTCGTCGTTGCGGCGAGCCAGCTGCGACAATGCGAGCGTGCCCCCATCATCGGCGCCGTAGATGGCAACGCGGCGCCCGGACTGCCGTTGACGTTGAATGAACTCGCCGACGAGCCGCAACGACGCCCGGGCCAGGGTCATCGAAATCAGCAGCAGCACGGCGTAGATCGCAAACACCGTGCGCGAGTAGCTGAAGAACCGGTAGACGTAGAGGATGAACAGCTGCGCCGTGACGGCGCCAAAGAAGATGCCGCGCGTGATGACCAGCGCGTCGGTCATCCCGAAATGCTGCCACACGCCGCGATACACGCCGACCACGAAGAACGCCACCATCTGCACGCCGACGACGAGCGGGAACGATGACGTGAAGTTGCCGAAGTTCTTCATGAAGTCTTCGGGGTCTTCGAACCGGAGGCGATAGGCGGCGTAGTAGCACGCCGTGGTGATCAACAGGTCGAGAATGACCTCGGCGACGCGCCGCTTGTAGACCAGGTCGATCAGCAGCGGCGTCAGTGAGCCCTGCTCGACCCTGGTGTCGCCTTCGTCGTAAACGCGAATGCTGAACAGGTAGACCGCGAACAGCACCATCACGATCAGGAAGATCGCCGCCGCCAGCGGCGCCCAGCCGCGCTGGAAGTAGTCCAGCCAGAACCCGATCGTGCCGCCCATCGCCGCGAGCAGCCACAACACGGCGACGGCGTTGCGTTCGCTCAGGCCGATCGCCACCAGGCGATGCGAGGAGTGATCGCGGCCGCCTTGCGACGCCGAGCGGCCCGACAGCAGCCGCGACATGGTGACCAGGGTGGTGTCGAAGATCGGAATCAGCAGCACCAGCACCGGCGCCGCGACGATCGAGATGACGTCGGGGCGCGCGCTGTCGGCCTGGGTCGTCAGCGTGGCGGCGCTCACCGTGAAGCCCAGCATCAGGCTGCCGCTGTCGCCCATGAAGATCGAAGCCGGGTGGAAGTTGTAGACCAGGAATCCGGCGGTGGCCCCGATCAGGATGACCAGCAGGCGCACTTCCGCCGGTGAGCCGACATCCACGGTTGCCGTGCGCAACAGTCCGCCCGCCAGCGACGTGGCGGCAATCAGCGCAATGCCCGCGCAGAGCCCGTCCATGTTGTCGAGCAGGTTGAAGGCGTTGGTCAGCCCGACGATCCACACCAGGGTGCAGGCCATGTCGAGCGTCATCGAATCGAACCAGTTGAGCCGGTAGTTGAAGAACAACAGCACCGACGCGAGCGCAATCTGCGCGATCAGCTTGGTCGAAGGCTTGAGGTTGAGGATGTCGTCGACGAAGCCGACGAGGAACATCAACATCGACGAGGTGACGAGGACGGGCAGGCTCGAGGCCACGCCGCTGAACAACGAGACGATCAACAGCGAGAGGCCGATGCCGACGCCGCCGAACAGCGCCACCTGGCGCCGGTGCCAGCGGTCCTCGCGCGGCTTGGCCACGTAGCCGAGGCGGACCGACGCTGCCCGGCATACCGGGACCAGCAGCACCGACACGCCGAACGACAGCAACGCCAGCTGCCAGAGATGGCCGATCATGCAGGAACCGCTCGAAGACTACCGCGAAGGAAGGTCGGGAGCAACTGCAGCCACCGCTCGAAGGTGATCAGCGCCCAGAGGCGCTGCCCGTCATTGGCGTCGCCGCGCCAGTGGCGTTCGAGCGTGCGGGTCACGACCGCAGCCGAAATGTAGTCGCGATACTTCGCGGTCGGCGACAGGAGCACGTCGCCGGCCAACTCGCGAAGCTCGCCCCGGAACCAGGTATCCAGCGGCACGCCGAACCCGGTTTTCGGGCGCTTGTCGATCTCTTGCGGAATGAGGTCGGCGAACGCATCGCGGAGGATCGCCTTGGTGCGCGAGCCGTCGAGCTTGAAGTGATCGGGCAGTGTAGCCGCGTATTCCATCAACTCGCGATCGAGAAACGGCGACCGCGCCTCGAGCGAGTTGGCCATCGTGCAACGATCCGCCTTCACCAGCAGATCATCGGCAAGATACGACGTGAAGTTCGCGAGCAGCAACTGGCTCAGGGCCGAACGTCCGTCCATGCCGTCCATGACGCCGCGAACGTGCTGCAGCCGGTCGATGTTCGGCACGCCGACCAGTTCCTCGAGGTCGGCGTCGAAGTAGCTGTTCCACCTCGTGACGCGTTCGTGCAGCGGCAGTCCAAGGGCGCGGCCGAATCGAGCGGCGCGTGACCGCCAGTGACGGTCGTTCGGACCCGCGGGAATCGCCTGCAGCACGTGCGCCGCAAGCCCGCGCAGCGGCGCTGGAATCTGTGTCGCCATGGCCGCCGCCCGGAAGCGCAGGTAGCCGGCAAACACCTCGTCTCCGCCATCGCCATTCAGCGCCACCGTCACGTGTTCGCGCGTCAGCTTGGCCACCATGTAAGTCGGAATCGCTGACGAGTCGCCGAACGCGCCGTCGTGATGCCAGATCAACGTATCGAGCAGATCAATGGCGGACGGCTTGACGCGGAACTCGGTGTGCGTCGCACCGAACCGCTCCGCTGTGCGCCGCGCTTCCGCGGTCTCGTCGTAGGCGGCGTCGCCGTCAAAACCGATGCTGAAGGTGTTCAGCGGGGTGACGCCAAGCTCGCGCATCACGCCAACGACCACCGTCGAATCCACGCCGCCGCTGAGGAAGGCGCCGAGCGGCACGTCACTCATCAACCGGCGCTTGACGGCTCCCACCACCAGCTGGCGCACTCGCGCGGTCGCCTCCGCCCGGGAGACGCTGCGAACGTCGCTCTCGCGTGGATACGACAGCGACCAGTACTTGCGGCGGCGAGCCTCGCCAGACGGATCGAACGTGATCACGCCGCCCGGCTCGACCTGCTGCACGCCGCGGTACCACGTGCGCGGTCCGGGGACGTAGCCGTAAAGGAAATACGGCGCGACGGCGGCGCGATCGATCTCGGCGTTGAATGACGGGTGTCCGAGGAAGGCTTTCATCTCGGACGCGAACAACACGCGCTTGCCGTCGGCGTGATAGAAGAGCGGCTTCTTGCCGGCGCGGTCACGCGCCAGCACGAGCAGACCCTTCGGCTGATCCCAGATGGCGAGGCCAAACATCCCGTCGAGTCGTTCGATGCAGTGCGAGCCGTACTCTTCGTAGAGGTGAACGATGGTCTCGGTGTCAGACTTCGATCGGAACTGGTGGCCGCGCGCAATCAGGTCCGCGCGCAGGTCGAGGTAGTTGTAGATCTCACCGTTGAAGACGACCTGGATCGATCCGTCTTCATTCGGCATCGGCTGATTGGCCACCGCGCTGAGATCGATGATCTTCAGCCGGCGGAAGCCGAGCCCGGCTGCGCCGTCGGGCGCGACGTAGGCGTTGGCGTGATCCGGGCCCCTGTGCGCGATGCGGTCGCGCATCGCCGTCAGAGCAGCCGCATCGACGGGGGCGCCGTCGAACCTCAGTTCACCGCAAATGCCGCACATCGGAAACGTTCATCGTACCTCACCCGCGCCTCCCGGCAACTCGGCGGCGAGCCGGTCTCGAAGGAACGCGAACAGGGTTTCAGCCTTCAGTTGGTTGGCGTTGCCGATCGCATGCGCCTCAGCCCTCGGCATTTGCGAGGGCCGCACGCGGAGAAACGCCGGATACGCCGACACCGTCGGTGTCCCCGTCTCCGAGAACAGCTTCACGAAGTAGTCGTGTTCGATCGCCTTGCCGTCGTAGAAATAGTCACCGTCAGGGCAGATCGGCGGCACGAGGTTAAGAAAGAACACCAGCCGATGTTGCCGGTTACGATCGATCGCCTGGAAGTCCCGAACGGCATCGAGGAATCCTGGCCAATCAGGTTGCGACTGCAACTCCACCAGGTCCTTTGCGCTCGGCGGCATGCCGCCCACGCAGTTGTTGGCGGCCAGTTGCGCGTCGGTGAATCGATCGAACGGGGTGATTGACTGCTGCTGTGCCGCTTCCACTTCCGGCAGCGTCGCCGCCATTCGCTCTTCGGACTCGAGCGCTTCGAATCGCTGACGGTAGGCGTCGCTTCCGGAGAATCGCCAGGCGATCGTGAGCGCCACACGCTTGTAGAACTCTGTCGAATACCAGTTGGTCTGCAGCACCGAGAGCGCTCGGCTGGCGGCTCGCCTTGCAAAAGTCGCCTGCGGCGCCGGCCGGTTGTCGATGATGTCGTTGATGTAAAAGCCGAGCACGACCAGATCCGGCTGGAACGTGGACGCCACTTCCTGCAAGTAGGTCAGCTCCTGACGGGTATTGTAACCGGGCACGCCGAGGTTCCAGACTTGCCAGTCCACACCCTGCCGCCACGACTTGAGCTGTTGCTCGAGCAGCGCCGGATAGTCGTGCACTGCGCCATGGCCGAAGGTGACCGAGTCACCCAGCACGACGATCCTGAACGTGTTCGGCCCCTTGGCCAGCTGATCGTGCCGACCAGACCGGAACCCAAGCGCGTTGGTCTGCACCGGCGCGCCTGCGAACCATCCGTTGTAGTTAAAGCCGAGCCGGAAGCCGCGCGTTGGATGCGAAACCAGAAAACCCGGTGTGCCGCGCGTCTCGTCCCACGACACCCGCACCCAGACCTCGATCAGCAGCGCCATCAGCGCCATCGCGGCGATGGCCGCCGGCAGCGCGATGATCAGGAGCTTACGTCGGGCTTTCACTCGTCAGAGGTACCCGCGCCACCAGTAATAACCGATCGCGACGTACTCCCACAGGATGCCGCGGATCTGATCCAGCGTGGCACCGCGGGTGTGCTCGTAGAACTGGGCGCTTGGAGGCGGCGTCGGAGTGACGGCAATGTCCGGCGCGTTTTTCTCCCACACCATCATCGCCCGCCGCATGTGATACGGCGAGCTCACCAGCAGGATCGTCTTCCAGCGGCCGCGGTCAAGGATCTCCTTTACCAGGCTCACGTTCTCGAACGTGTTGCGCGCGCGCGGCTCGAGCTCGATGCGGTCCGCCGGGATTCCCTGCGCGATCGCCACGGAGCGCATCGATTCCGCCTCTTTGAAGCTGTAGACAAATCCCGAGGACAGGACAATGCGATCGGCGTAGCCGGCGTTATAGAGGTCAATCGCCTGCTTGAGGCGCTCCTGTTGTCCGCCGCCGGCCTGCCCCGACTCGCCGACACCGCCTCCGAACACCACGATCGCATCTGACTTCTGCGGAAACCGGTCGAGACGCAGCGGCTCGGCGACGACCCACACGAAGTTCGTCTGGAAGACGAGCAAGTACAGCGCGGCGACTCCGACAGCAACGGCGAGGGAATGGCGACGGGCGCGGCGATAGGCGCGGCGCAACTGCGCATCCCAGCGCTGCTCCTTGGCGGCATGCGTCTGCAGCGCGCCGTCAATCCAGACCCGCATCTGCTCGAGACGGCTGCGCCAGCTGTTCTGCTGTGCCACTGCGATGCGGCGCTCGACGACCGCCGGCGACGATTCCGACAGCGCCACGCGGATCGCCGCCTCGAATTCCTGCGCGGTCGTCGCAATGTGCACCGTCTGGCCGTGCGTCTCGTTGAAGCGCCGGATCTCCGGCAGATCGGTCGCCACGACCGGCTTGCCCATCACGAGATACTCGTTGAGCTTGGTCGGGTAGACGTTGGCCGTGTACTCGGCAATCCGGTACGGCACCAGCGCCACATCGAACGCGCTGATGTACTTCGGCACGTCGTCGTGCGTCTTCTGGCCGAGGAAGCAGATGTTCGCGCACGCTTTCATGCGCGAGACGTCGGTTTGCTCCGGGCCAACCAGCACGAACGTCACGTCGGGCATACGGCGCGCGAGGTCGGCCACGAGCTCCTGGTCGACCCACTGATGGAGGCCGCCGACGTAGCCCACAATGGGCCGGCGCCGTGTGGCGATGTCGTCCGGGGGCGGTGATGCGGCGTTGCGAACCCGCTCAAAGCGCTCGAAGCTCACGCCGAATGGGAACAGGTGCACGTCGGATCGGAACTGCGACGCCCGTTGCCGCAGCTTCTCCGACGTCGTGAACACCAGGTCGGCCTGCTTGAAGAGCTGCTCCTCGCTGGCGACAATCTTCCGTGCTCCGTGTGAGCTGCGCGCCAGGTCGTCGATGCAGTAGTAGATGGTCAACCGTGGATCGACGGCGCCGATCAGGTCGAGCGCCAGCGGCGTCGGCAGGAACGTCCAGAGAATCGGGCGGTGAAATCCAACGATCGACGCCCACTGCCGCAACGCGCGATTCATGAAGAAGCTGTTGATCCATCGCGCGAGTCGCGAGTACGGGAACGGCAACAGCAGCGGCGAGTAGACGAACAGGTTGGGACGCTCTTCGCGGAAGCCCTTGGTCGCCCGCCACCAGGTCAGGAACCGCTTGCGGACGCGCTGCAAGTCTCCCTGGCCCAACGCGGGGGCGCGGACACCGGTGTTCTCGACGAACAACACGCGGTGGCCGTCGGCCGCGAGCATCGACATGATTTCCTGGTGCCCCTGCCAGATGTGGTCCCAGTCGATCGACGAGATGCAGAGGATGTCGTGCCGCGGCTCGGTCAACGTCCTGCCAGCTCCTGGTAAATGCCCGCCCACCGATCGCGTGATGCAGACAACCCAAACCGCTGCTCGATCGCCCCGCGTGCGGCGATGCCCATCGCCGCCGCCGCTTCGCGATCGGACAGCACGTCGCGCAAGGCCGCGGCAAGAGCCGCCGGGTCTGCGCCTGGTACCAGCACGCCTGTCCGGCCATGATCGACAATACCGTCGGTAACGCCGGCGATGCGTGTAGCGATCACCGGCAAGGCCGATGACATGCCTTCAATCAGCGCCATGCCGAAGGCTTCACGGGTGGAGGGCATCACGAACACGTCTGCAGACTGATAATACCGTTCCACGTCCTTCACCTCGCCGGCGAAACGCAGCCACTGGTCAACGCCTTTCGCGCTGGCATCGGCGAGGATCGCGGACTTCACGCTGGCATTGACCTCGTAGTACGCAGACTCGGTCGCACCAACGAACACCAACAACGTGTTGATGCCGTAGTGCTCGCGCAACTGCAGCCAGGCCTTGTACAGCGTATCCGGCTGCTTATCGTGCGAGAAGAAACCGACGAAGAGGACGATCGGCAGGTCGGCCGGCGCGGCCATCGACGCGCGGATCGCGACGCGCTCGGCAGGTGACGCGGGGCTGAACCGGTTGGTGTCGATCCCATTCGGCGCCAGGCGCAGCTTGTATTCGGGCAAGGACGCGGCGCGAAACTCATCGGCCATCAACTGGCTGATGGCGATGAAGCGATCGGCCTTCTTGTAGGCCCAGTACGTCAGCACCCCGTGACGCCGCACCCCCGTCGGGTCATCCTGCCCAGCGGTGTGGATCGTGACCACGATGCGCTTGCCGAGCAGCCACGCCAGCGCCGTGATCAGGATCGACTTCTGCGAGAAGCCATGGAGGTGCACGACCTGGAAGTGCCGCGACCGGCGGAGCATGAAGCGCGCGGTGGCCATCGCGGCTGCGGCCTTCGACCATGTGCTGGTCACATCGATCAGGATTCGGGTGACCGGCACGCCGTCGACGATGTCACTCGCCGCCAGCTGTGAATCGACACAGGTTGTGAGCACTTCGAAGGTGAATCGGTCGCGCAAGGCCGCGATCATGGTGCGGCACTGGAGTCCGCCGCCGCTCAGTTCGGGCCAGTACGCTCCGGTCACCATCAGGATGCCGGGGTTGAGGACGCGAGGGGCTGGCATCACGGAATGATCGGACGCGTCAGCAATGTCTTGTAGTGGAGCTGGGTGCGCCAGTCAGAGGATAACGATAGCTGCAACCATGCCCCGAGGGGTGGGCGTTCGTGAACAACAGATACCGTCCGGACCCTTGCCGCGTCCCCTGGCGCCATCGCCAGGCCCTCGAATCGATAGCCTGGTCCGTACTGGTAGACCGGCATCAGCAAGACCGATTCACCGCCGCTGCAGGGCACCGATACGCCGCGATTCCAGGATTGGCCGCCCGGTGCGAAAACGGTGGAGACCGCGACGCTAGGCGCGTCGCCACAGTCGAATCGCACCGACAAGTAGTCCCCGCGCAACGTGTCCTGGGCCGCTAATGCTCCGGCCTCGGCGCTGACTCCTGCAATGCGCAACAGTGTGCGGCCGTCTTGAATCGTTTGGCTCAGCGTCCTCGGGTCGGCTGACGCCGCAAGCCGCGCCTCAATGGCGGAGACCACTGCGCGCCCCTGATAGGCGCGGGCCGCGGTCAACAGCGATGCCGTTCCAGCCAACAGGACCAGCAGGCTGATCCCTGCGACACCAAGCCGGCGGGTGAGGCCGTCCAATCGGTCCTGCTGCTTCCGCCGCATCACGGTCCACACGGCATGGATGAAGAACCCCGCCAGCCACCAGCCGATGAATTCGAGATGAAAGAAGTGGCGTCGCTGGAACACGAGCGAGACGTACGCCGCGAGATAGATACCCACAAATGCGGCGAACCACCCTGCTCGCGGTCGATACGTCCAGAGTGCCACCATGCCGAGCACGGCGGCTACGAGCCCAAGCCCGCCGAAGCGCAGCAGCCGGATCACGGCGCCAATCACGCGGAGTACGAGGTCGCCGGGAAACGTGGTCCAGAGTTCCCGCAGCAGTTGCGTCGACACCGCCTGCATCTGCCGGCTCGAAAAATAGAACGGCTCCACGGCTCCCGTCATCTGGCGTCCGTAGACGTTCAGCAAGGCGGTGATGTGGCTATCGTCAAACATCAGCCCGTAGTCGTAAACGCGGCTTTCAGCGAACATCGCCTCCGCCGCGGAATCCTGGCCGCCCAGAAACTGCACAGCCAACAGGCTGCCTGATTCACTCGCAAGGGCGCGGTACAGGATCGGCCCGCCACCAGCCACCACACCGGCGATGACGCATGCGGTTGCAAGTGTCCTGTTGCGCATGCCGCGCACGAAGACAGCCGTGGTAACTGCAGCAAGCGGGATCGCCGCGAAGACATCCGGCTTGAAGCCGCTGCCGATCCCGGCGGCAAGGCCGGCGAAGAAGGCCGTGGCGAAGATCGGCCGCCCGTTGAGATCGCGGCGTATTGTCAGTCCGCACAACAGGACGGTCGCCAGGATCCACGGGGCCTTGGCGTACTCGATCGGAAACTTCAGCGGCTCGAGTTGCCATTGCGACAACATCAGGATCGCTGTTCCGGCGATGGCGATGACCCGGCCCATACCAAGCCGGAACACGCCGTAGATTGCGATCGTCGACATCGCGAACAACAACGACTGGAACGACGCGAATGCGGTCGCGGTCGGTCCGGTGATCCGGTACCAAAGGCCGAGCGCACGGTGAAAGTATTCGGACTGTTGCCAGCTCGGACCAATCTCGATCAGTGCGAGGCCGCGAACGGCATCGCACGGGAACACGCCGATCTGGCCACTCAAGAGGGCCTGCCACTGCGGAAGCGCCTGGACGCCGGCCGGCTCGGGTACCCATCCGGGGCGCCCCGTGCACGGAACCAGGAAGTCTTCGAGCCACGGCACGGCGAGGTAACCCGCCAGGGAGCGTGATGCAACCACGAAGGCGCTCGCCGCGAGGACCAGCAGAATCGCCAGCTCGATCAGATACCGCGGCTTTCCTGTTGTCAGGTATTGCATGCAGCGTCGAGTACGTCGGCGAGAAGACGCGTCGTGGCGTTGATGTGGTACCGGGCCGCCACCGCGTCGTGCTGCGGAGACAGCCTCAAGGGCGTGCCGAACGCCAACTCCTTCACAAGCGCGATCAGCGCCGCGTCATTCCGCGGATCGATGACCGGGTATCCCATCTCATGCAGCAGAGCTGCTGATGGGCCCTTCAGAGGCGTGATCCCGATGATCGGCCGGCGCCTGGGCAGGTAATCGATCAGCTTGCTCGGCAGAAATAGGCTCGGACCGTCTGATGAAACCGCGTCGATCAGCAACAGCGCTCCGGCGGATGCCGCTTCATGCATCGCCTGGCGAGGCGAGACGCGGCCGGTGAATGTCACGACCGGATTCAGCCCGAGTCTGTCCGCCAACTTTGAATAGCCCGACATGGCCGCGCCGACAAAGGTCACTGACAGCCGGCCAGTCAACGGTGACTCGCGATGCACTGCCGCCAGGCCATTCAAGAACGACTCGGGCGTGCGAATACCATCATAGAAGCGGCCGGTGTAGACAATGCGCAACGGGCGCTCTGCGGCCGGCGGTTCGGGTGCGGCCACGTCACCGTCATGCCCTTGCGGCACGACCGCAGTTTTGCTCAACCACGCTGCCGGGTACTTGCCCATGGTGCGATCGCGCGTGTACTCATTCACGAACACGACCCGGTCCGCTTCCGCGATCACCGCACGCTCCCATCTCTGCGCGCGTGAGCGCGCGATCCTGCCGACAGAATGGTATGGACTGTCGACCCATGGATCGGAAAAGTGAGCGACCCACGGCACGCCGCGCTCGCGCTTCAATTGCAGGCCAATCAGATGATCGCTCCATGGCTGCGCGAAGCTGATGAGGACATCGGCCGGCTGCTGGTCGAGCGCGGCGCGCGCCGCACGCAGGGCCCGCGGCATCCAGACACGTTTCTCATCCGGCAGGTGCTTCAGGGGCGGCGCCATCCGCCACAACGCCCTGAACACGAACCACTCCTCCGGCGACGGCACTTTGACGAGGGTGGCGGTGCCGTTCGACAACCGCTCGACCGACTGGTCGTCATCCTGCTGATACCGGTCTGAGTTGGGAGAGAAGCACACGGTCCTGGACTGCCAACCCAGCGTCCCGAGCGCCACCAGCGAGCGCGTCACCTGCACCGCGCGCGGGCCCGTCAGCGGCGGCATTTCCCAGGAGATCGCCAGCAACTGTTTCATTCCGCGCCAGCGCGTTCCTTGAGGGCATCGATGATCCGCCGCACATGCTCCCGCCAGGTATGCCGACCGACAGCGAGCCGCCGCGCTTCCGCGCCAAGTTCAGCGCGCCGCCGCGGCTGATCAATCAACGTGCGCAGGCCGTCAGCCAGCGACTCGATGCTGCCGGGCACCGTCATATGCGCCGCGCGGCCGTGCTCGAGGATCTCGCCCACCTGGTCGAGGTCGGACGCCACAATCGCCTTCCCCATCGCCATGTATTCGAACAGTTTCGTCGGCGACCCGAAGAACGGGGTGCCGTCCGGATTTGGCACGTGAGGCGACGCAAGAATGTCGCACGCCGCCAGGTATGCCGGTCCCTCGTGCTGAGGGACGATGCCGGTAAGCACGACGAGGTCGTCGAGACGCTCGCGGGCCAGGATCGCGCGCACCTCGGCCATCTTGACGCCGTCGCCGATCATCAGCAGGCGCACCGAATCCCTGAGCGCCGGCGACGCCTTGATCATCACGCCAAACGCAGCCGCGAGTACCTCGGCGCCATGCCACGGACCAAAGGTGCCGATGAATCCCACGACCAGCTTCCCCTCGAGGCCAAGTCTCGCCCGGACCGGGCCGCCATCCACCTCTGGTGAATACATGTCGGGTTCAACGCCATTGGGGTTGACCAGGATCTTGGCTGCAGGCACGCCACGACCAGTCAGTTCATCCGCCATCGCCTGGCTGACGACGACGATTAACCTGGCCGCGGCGAAGTTGGCATGCTCGATGGACGTCGACAGCGCTTCGTACTGGAGCGGCGTGCCCCAGTGACGGCTCATCCATATCTCTGAGCCGTTGTATTCGAGCACAAACGGCACGCGGTGTTGCTGCGCGACGCGCGCGCCGGCGAAATTGTTCAGGCTGTAGCGCTGATAGACAAACGAAATCGGCCGCCCGTGCAACGCGGTGGGAACGCTGCGAAGGAACTGGTCGTTCATCAGCATGCTGGGCAGCTCGGGATATTCCCAGAACGCTTCTGCCGGTGGGACGGTATGGAGCTCGATTGCCGGACTCACCATCGGGATCACGTCGGTGGTCATCATGATCGGCGCGCCGCCGAACTCACCGAGATGATTGATGACGCCCGCGATGTGGCCCACAGAACCGCCGGCCCGCAACCCAAAGCTGAGATCCGTCCGTAAGTACAGCGGTGGTTGTTCGAGGCGCAACGCCGGCAGTGGCGAGGCCGCCGCTTGCGCGATGGCCTCAACGTCACGCCGATAACGGTCGAGCAAATCAGTCTTGCCAAAGGGTTCACGAAGGCTCTGCCAGGCCCAGCGTGCAATCAGCGCCGGCGACAAGGGGCGCTCGCGGCCAGATTCATCCTCGACGACGCAGGCGCCGTGACTCAGCAGCCGCAGAAAGATCGCCAGCTTGAGCGGCCGGCCGATCGTCTCGAGCCGGTGCGTGCGAATGCGTGCGTCGCGATAGCGCCACAGGTGCCGCAGGAACGAACCGGACCGCAACCATCCGTGGAGATGATCCACGGTGAGGATCAGGCCGTCGGGTGTCTGCTCGTAACGACCGTTGCCGTGCCGCAGCACGACGATGCGATTTGACGAGAAACCGGCTGGAGCGCTCACGATCGAAACACCTGACTAGTATCCTGCAACGTACCGGCGTGTGGCGACGAACGTGGAGTAGTAGAGGCCTTCGGCTTTTTCAACCGCAAGCTTGTCGGCCCATCGCGATGCGAGGGCGTCGACCTCGGCGTCTGGGGGCTCGTGCCCATCACGCCAGGTGGTCAGATACACGTCGTAGCCGGGCGATTCGATGTGGGACACGACACGCATGCGAGCGCGAATGTTCTCGGGCGTCAGCAAATCACCAAAGCCGCTCCACACCGTGGTCGTGCCCGGCATCACGTCAAACAGGAAGTGCTGGATGCCGTGCTCGCCGTACAACTTCGCCGCCGCATCCGCTGACGCGTAGAGGACCTTGGTGTAGCTCGGAAGATAGATCGCGCCGTCAGGCCGCTGAAAGGGAGCGTGAGGAATCCCGGTGAAGCCCGGCAGGAAACTCACCATCTCGACCCGGGCGCCCGCGGGCAACTGGCTGGCAATGCGGCTCGCCGTCAGTGTGCCCCACGCAGGATCATGCATGGCGGCGTAACTGGTGCGGCCCATGGCGAACGCGACGCTCGCCCTCCACGGCAGCGCGGCCACCGGTTGCCACCCGGTCCACAATGACGCACTACCGGCGGCGAACAGCACCACCCCGATTGCGACCCTGCCGCCAAACTCCGACATCCTCCAGGCCGTGGCCGCCATGATCGCGGCGACCGCCAGCGCGAGTGGATCCGCAAAACTGGTGAATCTCCCCATCGACGAATCCGGCCCGGCGCCAAACAGACGGAATGCGGCAACGACGCCCAACGCGGCCAGTAGAGTCAGCAGCGCAAAGCCGACGCGCGCCAGGTCATGCTCGCGATGCCATCGCCTGGCGCCCACGATCACCGCCACCACGCCGGCGCCGACCACGACGAGAACCGTGGCGGGCGCGAGCAGCAGCGACAGCACCTTCATCACCGGTTCCGTCGGCGGCATGCCGACCGACATCGGCGTGCCGGACAAGGCCGGGAGCGCGGCCTGCACAAAGCCCAGCCGGTAATCCATGTAGGCAAGGTTCGGATCGAGCCACTCGCCGAGCCGTCGAAAATCCACAAGACGCCCGACCGCCGAGGGCATCGAATGCAGCTCGATCAAGCCCACCTGCACGTAGTTGTAGGCACAGACCAACAGCGCGATCCCAATGGTCCAAGCGGGCTCGAGCAGAGTGCGACGCAACGGCGTCCGGCCGGCGAGCAACGCAAACAGACCTGGCACGGCGACCACTGGTAGAAGAATCAGCGCCGCCAACGGCGAGAGCACGATCACCGCGGCGATCACCGGCAGCCTCGTGATGACACTCAAACGGCCTTCGCGACCCGACCAGAGCCATTGGGCAGACGAGATCACCAGGTAGACGATGAACGTGTTGCGAATGATGTGGGCCTTCGCATAGGCGCCTTGCGCGCCGAAGAACTGAAGGTAGACGGCCACCAGCAAAAGCGCGATCCCTGCCGGCACTCCCGATCCGAGAGCGAGGCGGCCGATCAATGCTCCGCCCATCAACATCACCACAAACGTCGCCAGGCCTGCGCCCTGCACATCCGAGAGCGCGTTGGCGAGCAAACCAAGCCCGTTACCTTTTGACGCGAAGAAGTGCACCCAATACTGATTCGGCGCAATGGAGTGACGCTGGAGAACGGTGTCGTAATACGGGAGGTAATTTCCAGGGACGTCGTTGTCGCCACCGGGATGCCCCCACAGCACAATGCCGAGCAGGATGGCACCAACGTGAACGGCTACGAGCGCACCGAGCGCAACCGTCGGCAAGGTCCAGGTGACCTGCTCTGCGCTGGCTGCCACCGCGCTCACTCGTCGGGACACGTCGAAGAGGGCGACCACGAGCGCGACGCTGAACAGCGTCAGGACTATGAGGGAGTAGTACAAATGCGCAACGGCGATCGTCACGATCGCCAGCGACCAGATCGCGGCTCCCGCAAACATCGCATCCAGAATGCCCGTGGCCGAGTAGTCCGATGTGGACCATCGGGCGATGGCGCGCCTGCCGGTTGACCAGAACACCAGGGCGAGCGCGATGATCAGCCACACGCGCGCGGCGTTGTAGGCCGCGTAGATGACACCGGGCTCCGCATAGAGGCGTGCGTAGACCTCGCCGCCAGACAGCCATGCAATCGGTGCCACACCCACCACAAGGCCGCCGGCAATGACGATCCACCGGATCGTCGTCGAGCGGAGGACACGGCCGGGCGAGCGTGCGATCGTTGATTCAGAAACTGTAGCGGCGAGCCACGTCCCACCTTTGACCCGGCTGACCGCCAGCAGCATTGCGGCGCACAGAGCGAACCACAACACATAGCCTGCGAACACCTCCGGCGCGCACGACTGCCCCCACATGTTCTGGTATGACAGCGCCCATGTGAATCGTGCTGAGACGACCCGCTCCCAGACCTCGCCAAGAACCACCGGCGTTTCGATCGGACCGCCGACGGCCGTGAACACTCGCGACGATAGCAACTGCAGGAGCACGACGGCGGCAGGCACCATGGTCGCAGCAGGCAGGACCGTCAGAGTCCGGCCCGCCAGCAGGAGCACGACTGGTGAGGCGAGTGCAAGAGTGCGCTCCGATTGCGTCGTGCTGATCAGCGCTCCGGCCGCACACGCGACCAGGAACAGCGGCAACGCTGGACGGCGCCGAAGCAGGCGCGCGGAATGGCGCCACATCGCGATCGGCACCATGAGCAGCGCGCCGTAGACGAGGAACCACGACAGCAGGTAGCGATGAGGGCTCGTTCCGCTGAGCAGCTCGAGGCCGGTCTGGACTCGCGAATGGCTCGAAGGGACAGGTTCGACCGACGCGTACACCGCCGCGAGCATCAGGGCCCCGGCGCACACTGGCAACCACGCCCCGCTCCGATCAATGGCCCCAAGCCGCTCGCGCCACGAGACGCGTGTGCCGCGGGCGTTCGCGAATAACAGACAGACGCCGATCAGGAGCACGGCCTCGTGGACGAGCACGCCGATCGCGACGAGCACGGACAGCATTGCCGCGCGGCCCACGTGCGGGCGGCGTGCGAACCACTGAATGCCGGCCAGGCCCGCCAGGAGAAATGCCATCGTGGCCGGCGCTGTTGAAATCGGGTGCACGTACGACAGGCGGATCGGCGAGTGCGGCTCGACGATAAACAGCACGATCAGAGCGAGGCGAACCGCCCGCGCCCGCACCTGAGATCGTAGCCAGCCGGCCAGCAGCACGACCGAGAACAAGTTGCAGACAAAGTTAATCCGATCGAAGCCGGCGCTGATGACCCAGTCGAGACTCTTGGCCGTCGCCGCCACTGCGAGGGGCACGCCAATCCGTGAGCCGTACGGCGCCGCTACCGGCACCAGTTCTCGAGGCAGCGCCTTGGCCATCGCATGCAGGGCCTGCCCTTCCCCTCCCGTGGCTTCGGCGGAGGCGACTGGCTGCGTCGAGGCAAAGTAGAGCGCGAGCGCCAGAAACGCGGTGACGGCCCATAGGGTGTCGGGCACCGTGTTCAGCCGCAAACGTGGCGGGCTATTCAACGTGGAGAGTTTCGCCGGCAATGAAATGCCGCCACCACATTGCCAGATTCAGGAGGTACCAGGTCTTGGAGCCCTGGCCGGTCCGAATCAGCTCCATTGCGGCGGCGCGATCGATCAGGCCGGTCGCGTCACAGAAGTGAGCGACTTCTCTGCTCGCAACGTCGGCAAGACGTCCGGCAAACAGGTCATCGACGGGCACGCCGAAGCCCTGCTTGCGGCGTTCGATGATGTCGACGGGGACCAGATCGCGGACCGCCGTCTTGAGCAAGTGCTTCAAGCGATTGTTGGGCACCTTGCGCGCACTGGGAATGCTCATGGCCATCGTCACGAACTCGTGATCGAGGAAGGGCACTCGAGCCTCCAGGCCCACGCCCATCGTCATCTTGTCGACGCGCATCAACAGCAGTTCCGGGAGGCGCAGGCGCAGATCGATGTAACTCATCCAGTTCAGCGTCGACTGCTCGTGCGCTTTGGATTCGAAGTCGCGGCGAATCGGGGCCAGCGCATCCCACGACGTGAGGCCGCCAAGGTTCTTGCGCAACGTCGCCCCCAGCAATCGTTGCTTATCGGCCTGGGCGAATGACTCGGCGCCTCCCCAGAACAACGGCTCGCCGCGCGACGCCCTCCTGAGGTACTCGTACTGCCAGGCGTGGTCGTAGCCTCCGGCCTTGAGCATGCCGGCGCCTAGCCCTTTGATGAACCTCGGGACCGGCAGATCTGCCAGGTCCTGGCGGTCGCGCGCGTGGAGCCAGTTCGGATAGCCGATAAACAGTTCATCGGCGCCTTCGCCAAGCTGGCAGACAACCGTGCCCGACTCGCGGGCAAGCTTGGCCACGTAATACACCGGCACGCAGACCGGGTCGGCAATCGGTTCATCCTGCAGATGCACCATGCGCGGCAGGAACTCCACCACGTCGTCGCGGGTCAACCGGCGCTCGTGATGTTCGGCGCCGATCCGCTCGGCCATCGCCCTGGCGAAGTGCAGTTCGTTGGCATAGCCGGAGTAGTCCCGGTCGTAGCCGATCGAGAACGTGCGGACGGGGCGGCTCTCTCCTTCAGAAAACAGCGCGGCGTTGGTGCTGGAATCGAGGCCACCAGACAGGAAGACGCCAACCGGCACATCGCTCAACTTGCGCAGGCGAACGGAGGTGCGCAGCTCCGCCAGAATGCGCTCGGCGAGTTGCTCGTCGCTGTCGCCGTCGAGACGCGCCGCATGATCCCAGACATCCCAGTAGCGTTCGACGCGAATGCTGCCATCCGCACCGGCTCGCAACCAGGTTCCCGGCTCGAGTTTGCGGACGCCTTCAAACAGCGTTTGCGTGCCAGGCGTGGCGAGGAACGAGAGGTAGTGAAACAGCGCTTCTTCGTGCACGCGCCGCGGCGTGTCGGGCAGCGCCAGCAGCGCCTTGATCTCCGAGGCAAACGCGATGCGCCCGTTGCCAACGTGATAATAGAGCGGCTTGATCCCGATGCGGTCGCGCACCAGCCACAACGCACGCTCGCGTGCGTCCCAGATGGCAAAGGCAAACATGCCGCGCAGGCGGTGGACACACTCAATACCCCACTCCTCAAACCCGTGGACGATGGTCTCGGTGTCAGAGTGATCGGTAGCCCATCGATGACGGCGTGATTGCGACAGCTCCGTGCGCAGTTCCGCGTGGTTGTAGATCTCGCCGTTGAAAACCAGCTGCACGGTGCCGTCTTCATTCGCCATCGGCTGCGACGCGGCCGTCGCCAGGTCGATGATCGACAGGCGGCGATGGCCGAGACCAATCATCCTGGTGTCATCGACCCACGAGCAGCCGCCGTTCGGACCGCGATGGCTGAGGGTTTCACGCATGGCGGTCACCAGACGCTCATCGACGGGGCTCCCGCCGCCGAAGGACATGACGCCAGCTATGCCACACATGGTCGGATTTGCTATTCGTAGTCGAGCAGCGCACCGCGGAAGCCGCGGAAGAAGGCGCTGCCGATCGCAAACAGTGTCACGGCGAGACCGGCATACACCGCGGCGTCAAACGCCGATGGCAGCCGCCCGAAGATCAGGCTGTCGCGATACATCTCGACAAGGTAGTAGACGGGATTGAGATAGAGCGCCGCTGCAACCTCGGGCGGCACCATGTCGGGCGTGAAGCCGATCGGTGACACCCACATCAGCAGGAACAGAAACAGGCTGACGAAATAGCTGATGTCCGGAAGCGCGACCGCGAGGCTGGACAGGATCCACACCACGCCGAACAGCATCAGCAGGTGCAGCGCCCAGACGATCGGCAACCACAGCACATGTACGGTCAACGTGCCATTGATCGCCGACATGACGATCACCAGCGCAATGCCAACGGCCTGGGCCAGCGACGCCACGAGGACGGCGCGAACCGGGACCAGTTCAATTGGCAGCATCACGTTCTTGACCAGATGGATGTTCTGCTTGATCGACACCGCACCAGACGAAATCGCGTCCATCGAGGCCATGTAGGGAATCAGGCCCGTGAACACGTACAGAACGTAGTCAAGGCTGCTGAATCCGGGAAACCGCATCTTGAAGACGACGAGGTAGACGAACAGGTAGACCGACAGCAGCAGTGCCGGCTGGAGGAACAACCACGACGCGCCCAGCACGGAGCCGGCGTACTTCTTGGACAGCTCGACGCGGGTGATGGCGGCCAGCAATCGCGCATTGCCGGCCAGGATGCGCGTCATCGTGATCGAGGCGCGCGCGATAATGCTCACCGGGTTTGTCATGCGGTGGTTTCTGGAGTGACGCGCGCGGCCACCAACAGCATCTCGATGGCCACACAACCGACGTAGGCCAGCGCAAACAAATGTGCGACGGCGTAGAACTGCAGGCCATAGTCTGCCAGTTGTCCGACGGCGACCGCACCAATGGCGAGCGGCAGCACGAACAGGTTCAACAGGCTGCGCACGTCGGCGCTGCGGGCCAGCAGCAGCACCGCCCCCAACAGCGCGAGCGCGGCGATCGTCACCAACCCGGCCGGGATCGGCAGGTCGACGAAGCGCTGGCCGTACGACAACCGGTACGGCGTGTTGTCGGCGAGCACACGGGTCAGGCGCCGAAACATGATGTCGGCAAACCAGGCAGGATCCGCCGCCACGGTCTCGAGGTAATGCGTCCGGTGGGCGCGTTCAGAAATGGTGTTCAATCCGTGACCGTAATAGTAGGAAACGCCGGCGCGATCATCAGCCAGGAAGCCATACTTCTCGTCGAAGTCGCCAAGGCCGGACCACAACGCCCACCATTGTGTCGCATAGTACGGGTTCCCGGCAGGCGCAGCCCGGCCGCCATACTCGACGACCACCTGGTTGGCGCGTGCGAAGCTCGCCGCGAAGTAGCGATCGAGCGCGGTGTTGGTTAGCAGCAACGTGGCGACAAACACTGCGGCCATCGCGCCCTTCATGACGGCGCGGTGGCGAAAGCAGACGACGAGGCTGAAGATGGCGCCGAGAAACACGCCCACGCCCTCGAGACGAATCTCATACTGCAGGGCGCAGACCACGCCGTTGATCGCGACAAGCGCCAGCGACAGCGGCGTGGAACGCGCCATCCGCTCCGTCGAGAGCAACACGCAGCTCGCCATCACGAACAGGCCCGTCGAGATCACCGTTGGGAAGATCGTCGATGACGAGACGTGGTACAGCTCGTAGACCTGGAAGGGATCCGAGCCGCACAGCAGCACGGCGACCGCACCCAGCAGTGGGCGGCCGGCAAGGCACAACGCCAGGAACAGCGCGATCAAGCCGCACGTGAACCAGACCGCGTGCCCCGTCCGCATTTCCGCGGTGTCGGGGCGTCCTTTCATCCATGCGTCCGGGTAGAAGAGGAAGATCGACGCGCGATTGTAAATGCCGCTTTCCGGTGTGAGCCTCGGTCCAAGCTGCTGCAGCGTGGCGACCGTCTCCTCCTGCGTCCTGGTCTGCTGCCGGTCGAGATTCACGGGGAATCCGCCGAAGTAGTAGAAGAACGCAAAGAATCGCTGATAGCTCGCGCCGAGGTTCAGGACGTTGCGGTAGTAGGGATCCGGATCCTGCGTCAGCAACAGGAAGCTTCGCTGCTGCGCCACGATCGCCGCCAGCGACACCGTGATGAACAGCGCCGCCACGAGCGGGTGCCGCAGCAGGACCCGTTGCCGCGTCAGCGTCACGATTGATTCCGCCCATGCTTTCCGCGTCATCGTCACTGCGCGATCAGCGAGGGCAGCAGGCGTCCGGCGGGAGTCGCCGGGCGTCCGCCCGCGCAGCCGGTCGTCACGCCGTGCGCACACGGCCAACGCCGGAATCCATCAGAAGAGTCCATCCGGCCATCGGCCGCGATCACCGCCCACCCTTCGTCCACCGAGATCAGCCGGCCCGTCATGCGGCCCGTGGTGCGGCTCCAGATCAGAAAGTCACCATCGCCGATCGCAACCAGGAACATCGAGCCGTTGGGATGCATCGCGAACGCGTGGAAGCTTTCGCCCATGGTCGGTCCCACGTCGTTCACCACCGCTCCGGTGTCGAGGTCGACGACGTGCAGACGCGGCAACTCGTCCCATGCCATCGCCTTGAGAAACGCCACCGCCGAAGTACCCGGCACGACCTGGATGCAGCAGCGCACGCCGAATGTCAGCGGGTACGACCGGATCGGGCGGCCGGTATCGATCTCCCACAATCGCAGGATGTGATCCGGCGGCGCAACACTGTCATACGACTTGTAGGTCCCGCCTTCCCAGTACGATCCAGACACGGCGCGACGTCCATCCGCGAGCGGCACGACGGACTTCACCATGCCGCGATGTGCCTTGCGCAATTGCGGGGTCCGACTGAATTCGTAGTTATCTCCGGTCGTGATGTCCCACCGGCGCACGTGCTGATCGTCGGCTGATGACAGGAGATACTTGCCGGACGCCTCGAACACCACCGCCGACACTCCGAAGTAGTGCCCGCCCAGCCTTCGCAGTACACGGGCCGATCCCGGCTGGCTGAGATCAGGACCGAGACCGAACAGAACAATCTCGCCATTCTGCGCGCCGGCCGCCAGCATGCGATCGTCTGGTGACACCGCGAGCGACCGAATCCACGATCCATTGCAGCATGTCAGGCGGTGCACGACTCGGCCGTCTGTCGCCCACACGCGGACCGTGCCATCAACGTGCCCGGACACGACGTGACGGCCGTCTCGCGTCATCGTCACGCTCATGACGCGCGCCGTGGACGCGTCGCTCGCGAAGACGCGAGCGCCCGTGCGGAGATCCCAGAGATGGACGCGGCCCGAGCATGTCGGCAACGGGCAGTTGTCGAGGGCTGGACCGACCGATGCCCCGAGCGCCAGGTAACGCCCGTCGGCCGAGAAGCTCATCACCGGCTGCACGAAGTGGCTGGCGAGTGGAAAGGACTGCGCCTCCATCCCGATCGACGGGATCGCCAGCAGTGCTGCGGCGCAGCACAACACGCGGAGCAGGCTCATGGGTTGCGCCGTCTGGCTACAAGGGCTCGATGACAAACGCGATGCTTCCAAGGGATGCGACGTCGCCGGTCTTCCGGAAGTCGAGAGCGGTGCACGGGGCACGCACGCCAAACGACGGCGAGTACCACGCCTCACTGAGAACCGGCACGAAATCCACCGGCGCGCGAAGGCGCCATTGGCGTCCGCCGGCGGCGCACACGATCGCGCCATCTCGTACCTCAGCCGCCACCCCGGGCGCGAGATGGAAGTGCCACTCGCAGGTATGCGAGCCCCGGCCGGACAAACGATCGGTGATCTCGAGCCGACCAGTCTTGAGGAGCTTGAACGTCCGCTCGTGCGTGACCGGCTCAGGCAGCCGTTCGTATCCAGTGTGCATGCCTGAGTACTCAACCGCGTCGCCGGTCGACCTGAAGTAATGATGGGCGACAGTCGATGTTTCGAACATCCGAAACAGGTAGTCGAGGCGAAGATCGTTCTGTTCAACCGCATCGATGCGCAGCGTGTTGTGGTACGCCGTGCTCCTGAACCGGTTCCGCTCGTCGGGATTCGAGGTGTAAACGTAACTGCCGGGGTCAACGATCAGCGGTGTGCCGTCGAGGTGCAACTCGAAGCCAAGCAGGTCGTTGTGCTTGTGGTTGCCAAACCCTTTCGTG
The DNA here is from genome assembly GCA_964628295.1 of uncultured Acidobacterium sp. GTDB lineage: Bacteria > Acidobacteriota > Vicinamibacteria > Vicinamibacterales > UBA2999 > 12-FULL-67-14b. The sequence continues at coordinate 125,276 of CAZVLS010000006.1, read as the reverse complement.
CCCACACGACCATTGGTGACCAGCAGGTAGTGGCGGCCCAACCGCGCGACGGCCAATCCTGCATCGGGGAACAACTGCTCCACGTTGGACGGTGCCGCTGACGGATCCGCGGCAGGCGCCTCGAGGCCCCACCACGCGGCCTCCCACTCGCCGTCTTCGCCCGCGACGGCGGTCCACGCCGGCATCCCGAACATCGCCCCCGCAGGCCCGAGCAGGTGCCGGCCATCCTGCGGCTGCCAGGTTCCGTAGTCCGTAAAGATGTGCAGCCGACCGTCATCGGCATCACCGATCTGCGGCATCAGTCCATCGGGACGCGTCAGCGCCTGATGAAATTCCATCATCTGCCGAAGTTTCTGCAGGTAGTCCGAGGAGAGTGGCTCGCCTGCAAATTCCGCGACGCGCGCAGCGCCCAGAAACAACTCGGCCACGAGACGGTGGTACGGCACCGACGATTCATAGTCCGCGCCGTCGTTGAGCACCTGGACGCGCATCTCTTCTTCCAGCCATGCCCGGCACCTCGCGACCCATCGCTGGCCGGCCGGCAGGTCCTTGAACGTCACGCCCACGGCATAGAGCCCGACGACGTTGCTCAGGAAGTGATTGCTGGTGACCTCGTAGGTGTTCTCGAGATTGCCTTCGATGAAGTGCCCGAGCTCGAACAGCGAGCGATATGTGCGTTCGATGGCTGCGTCATCCAGCGCACGCGAACCGCGGATCGCTTCAAACGCCAGTGCCCAGTTGAACGCGCGGATCGCGACGTCCATCGTGCACACGAACTGCAGGCCGACTCCGACCGGATTCTGGTCCATGAAGTCGGCATGCTGCGAGAGGATCTCCTGCGCATACCGCTCATCACCGCTCAGCCGGTAGGCCTGGCCAAGCGTGACCCAGTGCTGGCATCGGCCGATCTCCCACGGCCACTTGACGTCCGCAAGACCGGGACGCATCGACGGATTCCACGCCTTGTGTGGGAACTTGAGCGGGAATCGGAGTTTCGCGATCGGGTCGATGTTCCAGTCGATGGGCGCGTACGACGACGTGCCGTGGCGGTCGGGATCCGTGATCACGACCGGCCCGCTGCCAAGCAAATCAAACTCGTGCGCGCAAATGCGGTCGGCGGCGCCTAGCGTCTGCTCAACGCGATGCGGCCAGCGCTCCCGGACCTGCGCAATCGACGACTGGCTCAGGTCACCGTATAAACGGGCGGCGCCTCGCCGCTCTTTCAACCACGCCGACGGTTTGACCGCGGCCGCGGCGAAGTGATCCTCCCACCGTTCCGGGGGCGTCCAGAACGGGACGGCCGGCGGCGCGTCCACAGGGCCGCCGCCAAGCTGGCGCAGCCAGCGGCTGATGCGTGAACGAACGCTCACGCGCGGGGTTTCCGAGCTTTGATGATCACATTCCAGCCCATCAGGCGACCGGCAGTTTCGAGCGGCATCCATCGCGCCCAGCCCGGCAACTCGGACGACAGTAACTGGCGTTTGTAGACGGACTTCGATTCGAATCCGTCAAAGAGCGCCTTCAGCCTGTCGGCGGTATAGACCTTCACAAGCGGGCGGGCGTCATTCTGCGAGATCTCAACGTATCTCGACATGATCTCACCCATCGAATGGTTCTTCAACAGATCGCGATCCAGGCCGAGCCGGCCAACCAGCTCGCGCCAATAGTGAATGGAATTTTCCGCGTACATCATCACGATGGCGCGGCCGCCGGGCTTCAGCACACGCCGTATCTCACGCACGACCTCGCGCGTGTTCGGCGTATGGTGCAGGACACCGTTGGAGTACACCAGGTCGAAGGAGTTGTCGGGGAACGGCAGCGACTCCGCGTCGTGATGCACGAACGTTCCGCGCAGGCCGCGACGCGCGAAGTTTTCCTGCGCGTGCGCGAGGTGACCCGCCGAGAGGTCGAGATCGGTGACGTGGGCGCCGTTGGCCGCAAACTGGCTGAGGTCGGTACCTACACCGCCGCCAATCTCGAGCACCTGCTGGCCGGCGTGCTCACGGAACTCCATCATCTCGGGCATCCATGGCGCGTAGGTGCCGTAGCGGTAGGCTTCGACTTCCTTGAACCATTCGAGCGTGTGCGGCTCAGTCTTTGTCGCGTAGTGCGTGCCGACCGGATTGTGATTCCACTGGTCCTGCACCTGTTCCTTGTAGGCATCCCCGGTCGTGACTCGATCCGGCGTTGACGCCTCCGGCCCAACCACCGCGACGGCACGCCATGACGTGACGATGCGAGCGACGTGCTGTTGCCAGGAGTAGTCGGCGATCAGCGCCGCCCTCGCATTGGCTCCGAGCTTCGCGGCAACGTCCGGATGCTCAACGAGGTGGACCACGCTGGCCACGAACTCGTCGACGTTGCCCGGGATGCACAGCACCGATCGCTCGGCGTCGATCGACAGCCCTGGCGCGCCAAGCTGTGCGGGACGCAACGCCGGCGAAAGTACTTCGCCGAGCTGCTCCAGGTCGCTGCTGACAATGCCCTGGCCCATGGCCATGTACTCGAACAGCTTCGTCGGCGAACCGAAGAATTTGCTGTCGACCATGTGGCTGTTGTGCGGCGAGACGAACACATCGCAGGCGCCCAGCAGCCGCGCGCCTTCTGCCTGCGGCACCCGGCCAACGCTCCGCACGCGTGCCTGCAGGCCGTGCTTCGCGACCGCCTCGTCCAGCATCGGCTTGTGAGAGCCGTCGCCGATCAGGAGGAACGACGCCTGCGGGGCGCGCTGGCAGATCTGCGGGATCGCGGCAGCGAGCACATCGATACCGTGCCAGCCACCAAAGGTTCCCGAGAATCCGATCACCCGATCCGCAGGATTGAATCCGAGCGTCGCGCGAATCTCGTCTCGCGCAGACGCGGACGGGGGCGCATACGCGACCGGATCGGCGCCATTGGGATTGACGAGGATCTTGCGCGGGTCAACCTTGCGGGCCACCAGGCTGTCCTTCAGGACCTCTGACACCACCACGATCAGCGTGGCCTGGCGGAACGCGGCATCCTCGGCGCGCACGAACAGCTGTTCATGCTCGAGGCTGGTGCCGTTAAAGCTGCGGCTCATGGAGATCTCAGAGCCGTTGTATTCAAGGATGTATGGAATGCCAAGCTCGCGGCTGACCAGCGCCGCGGCAAAGTTACCCAGGCACAACCGTTCGTAGATGTAGGCCGGGCGGCGCATGCCGAACGCGACCTTCAGGATCGGGTAGTAGTGCCACGTCGCGGCCAGCAGCGGAATCTCCGCTGCGGAATCAGACGCCGGCGGCATCACCACTTGCCGCAGCCCGAACTCGTCGAGCATCGGGAAGTGGCTCGCCATCAGGCACGTGAAATCCTCGGTCAGCCTCCCGAGTTCGCGGGCGACGTAACACGTGTGCCCGTAGCTGCCGCCTGACGTGAGCTGCACCCAATAGTCGGTCCGAAGATAGACACCGGTACCGGGAATGGGCCGCTCGGGCAGACCTGGCGCCGTGAAGCCGACGGGCCTGGCGTCACTGAACAACTGGCGCAGCGCCACGCTGCAGCGTTCAACGACATCGGCGCCGGCATCATGCTCCTGCGGCCGCACCAACCCGCGCAAGCGTCGCTTCAGCAGATCGGCGGTGCAGCACGTCCAGAGGCGCCAGTAACTGCCGAGGGCATGGCGATCGATGCACTCGATGGCTTGCTCGGCCGGCCAGTAAAACCACACGCGCTTGCCCGACTTCAGCGCGCGCGACGCAAAACGCAGGTGTGAGGACCCCGGCCATCCGCGTTCCATCGCCACGATCACACCGAGCAACTCCGGACGCCCGGTCAGTTCGCCCAGCGGATCAAGGCAGGTCGCCAACGGGCCCAGGCGAATCGCCAACTGGTGGCGTTCGGTCGTGTCCGCGAGGCCAGGCTCAGTGACAGTCGTCGCCGCGCCAAGGTTCGACGCGACGTACAGACACGAATCCATTCGGGCGGTCATTGACGAGGCTTGGTGGCCTTGATGATGACGTTCCAGCCGGCGAGGCGCCCTGCGGTCTCGAGCGAGATCCATTTCTCGAAGCCTTCGGGCAGTTCTTCCTTCACCATCTGGCGCTTGAAGACCTGCTTGTTCTCAAAGCCGCGGAACATGTCCTTGAGCCGCTTGGCCGTGTAGACCTTCACCAGCGGGCGCGCGTCGTTCTTCGTGATCTCGACGCGCCGCGACATGATCTCACCGACCGAATAGGTGCGCAGCATGTCGTGCTTGATGCCCTGTTCCCACACGAGCCGGTACCAGTAGTGCAGCGAGTGCTCGGCATACACCATCACGATTGCCTTGCCGCCCGGCTTGAGGATGCGGCGAATCTCGTCGATTACGCGCTGTGTGTTCGGCGTGTGGTGGATGACGCCGTTGCTGTAGACGACGTCGAAGGTGTTGTCCGGAAACGGGAGCGTCTCGGCATCGTGGTGCACAAACTCGCCCGTCAGCCCGCGTAGTGCAAAGTTTTCCTTGGCATGCGCCAGGTGCCCGGCAGACAGGTCGATGTCGGTCACGATCGCGCCGTGTCGCGCGAACATGCTGAGATCGGTACCCAGGCCGCCGCCGATCTCGAGGACCTTGTGGCCGGCGTGCTTTCCAAACTCCATCAGCTCAAACGCCCACGGCGAGTATTCGCCGTAGCGATAGGCCTCCACCTCGAGATACCACTCAAGCGTGTGCAGCTTGGTGGTCTTGGCGTAGTGGCTGCCCACCGGATTGTTGTTCCACTGGTCCTGGACTTCTTCCTTGTAAGCATCGCCGGTCGAAACCCGCACCTGGCTGCCCTGCACCAGCGGTGCATCCGCAGCCTCGATCGCGGTGCCGATGTTCTCAACCCTGATCGGCGCAGGCGTGATGGCGCGGCTGGAAGCCACCGCCGCTGGCGCGCGCTCTCCTGCCAGGAAGCGCCAGATGTTCTGCACGTGCCGGCGCCACGAGAAGTGATCGAACACCGCCTGCCGTGCGTTGCGCCCGAGCGCCGCGGCGATGTCAGGACGCGCAACCAGCGCGAGCACCGCCGCGGTGAACTCCTGCACGTCGCCCGGGGTGCACAGCACGGCACGCTCGCTGGTTACTGCGAGGCCGGGCCTGGCAAAGTCGCCGACGCGCAACGCCGGTGACAGCACCTCGCCGAGCTGCTCGAGATCACTCCCGACAATGCCGCCCCCCATGGCCATGTACTCAAACAGCTTGGTCGGCGAGCCGAAGAACTTGCTGTCGACCATGTGACTGTTGTGGGGCGACACATACAAGTCACACGCGCCGAGCAGGCGCGCGCCGTCCACCTGCGACACGCGCCCCATACTCTTGACGCGGCCTTCGAGGCGGTGTTGGACCACGGCGGTGTCGACAAGATGCTTGTGGGTGCCATCGCCAATCAGCAGGAACGTCGCCTTGGAGTTGCCGGCACAAATCAGCGGAATCGCCTCGGCGAGCACGTCGATCCCGTGCCACCCGCCGAACGTACCCGTGAAGCCGATGACGCAGTCGTCCTGACCGAATCCGAGTTCCGCGCGGAGCGCGGCCTTCGCCGGCGCGGCCATCGGCTGATAAGCGTCGGGATCAGCGCCGTTCGGATTGACCAGGATCTTATCGGGATCGACGCCGCGCTCCACCAGCGAGTCGCGAACCACCTGCGATACGACGTTGATCATCGTCGCCTGCCGGAACGCCGCGTCCTCGGCGGCGATGAAGACGTCTTCGTAGACCAGGCCGACGCCGCCGAAGCTGCGCGTCATCGAGATCTCGGAGCCGTTGTATTCGATGATGTACGGGATGCCGAGTTCACGGCTCAGCGCGGCGCCGCAGAAGTTGCCCTGCACCAGACGCTCATAGATGTAGGCCGGCCGCATCGCCTGCATGGCGAGCCTGAGCTGGGGGTAGTAGAACCAGTGCGCCGCAAGCAGATCCGTTTCACTGGCAGTGGGCGAGGCCGCCGGCATGACCACTTGGTGGATGCCGTAATCGTCGAGCAAGGGGAAGTGGCTGCCCATCATGCACACGAAACGGTCCGTCACGGCAGCAAGCTCTTTGGCGACGTAACACGTGTGGCCGTAGCTGCCTCCCGAGGTGATCCTGGCCCAGTAGTCGGTGCGCAGGTACACCGCCGCTCCCGGGATCCGCAGCGCAGGGCCGGGCATACCGCCTGGAAGCGAGAGCGGTATCGGCGACGCTTCGCGCAGCAGGTGGCCGATCTCGATGCGGGACTGGTCGGCGTAACGCGCCCCCGGATCGTCAACTGGTGCCGGCGGCGCCGAGACCGGGACAGCCGGTTGGTTCCGCAGCACACGCACCGGCGCCTTGACGACATCAGTGAGACGCCCCCACACCCGCTGAACCTTGCGCTTGGTGCGGAGTCCGGTAAGGAATGCCCACAGCCGCCAATAGGACCACAGGCGATCGCGGTCCACGCACTCAACCGCGCGCTCCTGAGGCCAGTAAAACCACACGCGCAAACCACGCCGGCGGGCGGTCGCCGCGAACAGCAGGTGCGATTGTCCAGGCCAGCCGCGCTCCATCTCCACAATCACGCCAGTCAGACCGCCAAGCCGCGACAGTTCATCGAGCGGCCGGATGCAGTGCGTCATCGGGCCCGGTTCGATGTCGAACCTGTGGCGCTCAGTGGTGTCGTCAAGGCCCACATGGCTGACGACCCGCACGTCCGCGAGGTTGGGCCCCACGTAGAGGCACGACGCCATGCCTAGGCGCCCCCTTCCGCTCTGTTGTGGAGCAGGTCCTCGACGTGCAGCGACACGGCCGTGGTCTCCACGATTTCATCGAACGGAATGGGCGCGGCGGTGCCGTTGGCAATGGCGTCGCCCATCAGGCTGAACTCCTCGGCGTGACCCTTGTCCGGCTCGCCGCTCTGCCACAACACGTGGCCGTCGCTGGCACGCGTCGCCTTCTGGAAATTATCGACGACGTAGGCCTCGCCGTCCGAGAAGATTTCGATGCGTTCCTTGCTCATGCCCGTCTTCGGACCGAGCGCCGTATAGACCAGCGTGGCCACGCTGCCGTCGGCATAGCCGATCGTCGCGGAGAAGTTGTCGTTGCGCAGGTAGGGCAGCGTGCCGGGATCGATCGCGGTCGCGGTGACCGACGTCACCGGCGCGCCGGTCAACGAGCGGAACACGTCATACATGTGGCAGGCCTCGCCGATGTTCCGGCCGCCACCCTGCGCGTTGTGCACCCAGTGATCGAGCGGAATGTAGCCGCCGTTGAGGCGGTATTCGATCATCAGCGGCGCGCGCCGGTTGGCGATCGCCTTGCGGATCTCGGCCAACGCCGGCGAGAAGCGCCGGTTGAAGCCAACCATCAACACCGGCTTGTGTTCGAGCGCCTCGTACGTCTTGACCACATCATCGAGGCCCTGCCATGTGATGGCCAGCGGTTTCTCGACGAACACGTGCTTGCCCGCCTTGAGGCTGTCGACCACCGGGCCGACGTGTTCGTGATGGCGGGTGGCAATGACCATCAGGTGGAATGACGGATCCTCGAGCACCGACTTCAGTTCCGTGGCGAGGACCTCGATGCCGTTCTCGCGGGCGAAGTTGCCGCCCTGCGTGCTGTTGCGGCTGACCACACCGCGAAGGAAGTAGCGGTCCTTCCGCTTCTTCATCTGCGGGACCAGCATCGCCACACCGAAGGCGCCGGCGCCAACCAGCGCGGTATTGATCAGTTCCGGACGCGGCGGCTTGTGCCCGCGAATGGTGATGCGCGTGGCATCCGGCGCATCCGGCAGCGGCCGCTGATCATCCGGGTAGCGGATCAACACGCCAAGGGGCGGCGTGCCCGCCTCTCCGGCCAGCGCCTTGTATGCCGCAGTCGCTTCCTCAACCGTGATGACGCGGTCGATCAGCGCATCCATGTTGACGCGGCCCGACGCGATCAGCTCGAGGTACGACTGCAGGTTGCGGTTGAGCGTCCAGCGGACGTAGCCGTACGGATAGTCCTGGCCATCCGACTCGTACTTCTGGTCGTAGCGGCCGGGACCGTACGAGGTGCTCATCAGCAAGTCGATTTCCTTGCGATAGAACACCGCGCGCTGCACGTTGAGACCGACGTCGCCGACGATCACGACGGCGCCCTTCGCGCGCGTCACGTCCATCGCGAGGTTGATGACCGAGTTCGACTGGGTCGCGGCCGTCATCAGCGTCTTGTCGGCGCCGAATCCATTGGTGCGATCGCGCACCAGCGCCTTGAACCGCTCGGGATCGGATTCACCGGCGTCCATACCGAGCTGCTTCGCGCGCTCGACGCGTGACGGATCGAGATCGAGGCCGAACACCTGGCAGCCGGCGCTGCGGAGCAGCTGCACGGTGATCTGGCCGATCAGTCCAAGGCCGAGCACCACCACGCGATCGCCGAGCTGCGGTGACGATCGACGCACACCCTGCAAGGCGATCGAGCCAATGGTTGCCGACGCGGCCGCGGCCGTCGAACATCCTGGGGGAATTCGGCACACCAGGTTGCGCTTCACGCTGACGTAGTCGGCGTGATTGGCCTGCCCCGCGCCGGCGCAGGCCACAAGATCACCCGCGACCAGGTCGGTGATGCCCTCTCCGACGGCCACGACTTCTCCGGACACGGAGTAACCGATGTTCCAACCGGTCTGGTCCATCTCGCTGTACGGAATGCCCTGCGACGCCGGCGCCATCGATACATCCACGGTGTCGATGGTCACGCGCGAAGCTCCCGCATTGGCGGTCGAGACCACCACGGTCACTTGCGCTGAGCCGGCGGGATCGAAGATCAGGTAATCCTCGAAGCGGCCGCCGTCGAAGGTCTTGGAGCCAAGCCACTTGTCGCGGCCGGCGTTCAGGATGCCGATGGCGATCGCGCCGTCGTGCACGTTGCCGGCCACGCGAATCAGCGGCACCTGGCCTTCGGGCACGTCGAGCGCGCGCGTCATGATCTGGTAGCCGCCAGGCGAATCGTCGGTCGTGATCTCGAGGCGGCCGCCCTCGGATGAAAACTTTTTGGCCAGCGCCGCGGTCCACTGCAGGTCACCGGTGCTGACGACCGGCGCCAGCTTCGGCGCCGGAGCCGGCTTCAGTTGCGCCATCTGGCGACGCGCGATCGACGCAATGCGCCGTGCCGCCTTCTCGGGATCGCGCCACGACGCTTTCAAGTAGTGCGCGGCCAGGTTGACGTAGGCGGCGCCTTTCTCGGCCGCGCTCGCATCATCGGCCGCCGACGTCAGGCCGGCCTTCAATGGTGCGAGCTCTGTGCCGACGCTGACCAGCGAGTAATGCACGCGCACCAGCACGCTGCCGGCTTCAACGATCGGCCGCGGCACGCGCGCCACAACGGCGCCGGCACTGTTCATCAGGATTTGACGCATGGAACTCAGTTGCCCTTCCCTCGACGCGCGCCATGCACATCGAGTTGTTCAAGAATGTGCCGGCGCTCGCCGGCAGACAGTCGCGTTTCCGCGAAGATGCACGAATACGCCACCGGCATCACGGTGTCGGCGATCACCAGCACGGTGGTTTCCCGGCGGACGCCATAGCTCTCCGATACCCACCCGCGCTCGAGCCTGCGCGGCCGTCGATCATTCGGGTCCCCGGCCAGGAACCACGCTTCGCGGCCACCGGCCCGAAGCCGGCAGTCCTGGTCGATCGCCTCGACGGTGACCGCCGGGTCGAAATGCAGCCGCCACGTGGTGGCGCGCGGCGCCGGGCAGTCCAGCGCATCGCGTACCGCCAAGCGTGGCAGTACTGGATCGAGATAAAACTCCCTGTTCGATTTTACCGGGGGAGACAGCCGCGCATACCCATCATGCGCGCAGCCCAGATAGCCGCCGGCACCGCGGCTCACCCACTGCGCCTCGAGAGGATGCGCGTCATACGCAAGCTGCCACAGGGCGTCGGGGCCAATGAAGCGATTGAGCTCTTCGTCTTCAACCTGCACCACGTTATGAAACGCGGTGGACCGAAACTTGTTCCGCCACTCGCGCGATGCCGTGTAGAGATAGGCGCCGCAGTCCGAGACGATGTTGAAGCCGTTGAGGAACAGTTCGAAGCTGGTGATGTCGTTGTGACCGTGGCCGCCGCGGCCACGCATCCCGACCTCACCGAAGTCGATGACCACGTGCGCGTTGTGGTTGCGCAGCACATAGAAGCCGCCTTCGGCGAACGCGTTCGATTCGATCGATTCTGCGGCAGCCAGCGCGTCAAACGCGCTCGCGGCGGCCGGCCCCAGCATCCAGAACGATTCGCTCCAGAAGAGCGCCGCCGCGGCCTTGAGGTCGCCGCGTCCGAAGCGCACGGCTGCGGTCGACAGCAGATAGCGATGATCGTTGAGCCGCTGGTGCCCGAGTTTCTGCACTCGGCCGTCATCGGCGTCACCGATCAGCGGCGCGAGTCCATTCGGCTTGGTGTACGAGGCGACGAACTCGAGCATGCTGGCCAGGCGATCAATCTGCGGCTGCGGCAATGAGGCGCCGGACTTCTCGAGCAAGAGATACGACGTCAGGAACAGCTCGAGCACCAGGCGCTGGTACGACGTGGACTGCTCGTGATCGACGCCGTCCGTCGACACCTGCAACGGCATCTCGTCGAGCACGATGGCCCGACCCATCGCGAGCCATCGCGCGCCAGGCTTTGTGTGCCCGAAGAAGATGCCCAGGAACACCAGGCCCGCGGCATCACTCAGGAAGTGATTGCCGTTCACGTCGCCGCGCTCGAGGTGCCTGATGACGAACTCACCGTGCGTGAACAGGCTGCGCAGCATGTCTCGCCGGAAGCGGGCATCACGGCACGCGGCCGAATCCGCAAAGAAGTGAAACCCCCAGATCCAGTTGATGGCCCGCAACGCCACGTCCATCGGGCACGCCCAATTGACGGAGTAGGCAAACGGATTGACCGCGATCCAGTCTTCAATCTGCGCGCGGTATTCCTGCGCATAGCGCTCGTCGCCCGTCAGCCAGTAGGCCTGTCCGAGCGCCGTGAAGTGCTGGCAGCGGCTCAACTCCCACGGCACCTTTACGTCGGTGGGACGATCGAGTTCCATGTACTGGATATGGCGGCAGTACTGAATGGGATAGTGACGGCCGGTCTTGAAATCGTCGAGCCACGGCAGCCTGGGGCCAAGCTGCTTGGGGCCCGAGCCGAGCAGGTCGAATTCGTGGCGAACGGCCGCGTCGGCGGCGGCCATGACCATCGCCACTTCGTCGGGGTAGCGACGGCGGAACGCATCGGCATACGCTGCGCGGTCCCCCACGTGCAGGAAGAACGGCGACGCCTTGAGCGCGTTCCACAGCTCATCGTAGCTGCGCGCGCCACTGCCGCCGAACAGCACCGAGTCACGCAACAGGCGCGGGTAGACGCTCGCCCACGGCCGTCGTGTTTGCTGTTCCGCCTCTTCCGCCAGGCGCGCGATCAACTTGCGCGGCGGCATGCGCAGGGCCTTGCGGCCGCGCGCGATGAAAGTCGACAGGCTCATCCGTTGAGGAAGTTCTGCAGCACCGTGGCCACGCGGCCCGCGGTCTTGCCGTCCCAGAGCGGCGGCCGGCGCAGCGGATCCGGCCGCTGCGCCATCGCATCGCGATAGCCGTCAAGAATCGCGGCGGTCTGCGTGCCGACCATGCGATTGGTGCCGTGCGTGATCGTCACCGGTCGCTCGGTGTTCTCACGCATCGTCAGGTGCGGGATGCCAAGCGCGGTCGACTCCTCCTGCAGGCCGCCGGAATCGCTGAGGATGATGCGCGCATTCGACGTCAGGCTGAGGAAATCGATGTAGCCAAGTGGTTCGGTCAGGATCACGTTCTTCAGGCGATCGGCCAGGGCGCCGCTCTTCAAGCGCTCGCGTGTACGAGGGTGAACCGGGAACACGATCGGCAAGTGCTGCGAGATCTCGGCAATGGCCTCGAGAATCCGCCCGAGTACGATCGGATCATCAACATTCGACGGCCGGTGCAGCGTCATCACGCCGTAGCCACCACGCTCCACCGGCACGCGATCGCGAATGCGATCGAGCGTCGCCATCGGAAGGTGGCGCATCAGCGTGTCGATCATGATGTTGCCGACCAGGTGAATCTTGCTCGCGGGAACGCCTTCCTTCAGCAGGTTCTCGTCACCGTCGGCCGACGGGGTCAGCAGCAGATCCGCGAGCCGGTCGGTGACGATGCGATTGATTTCCTCGGGCATGGCCGGATCGAAGCTGCGCAGGCCCGCTTCGAGGTGCGCAATCGGAATCATCAGCTTCGCCGCCACGAGCGACGCGGCCATGGTCGAGTTGACATCGCCGACGACCAGGACCAGGTCGGGGCGATCCTGCAGGCACACCTGCTCGAAACCGATCATGACCTTGGCGGTCTGCACCGCGTGGCTCGCCGAACCAACCTCGAGGTCGCGGTCTGGCTTGGGCAGGCCCAACTCCCGCAGGAACGCCTTCGACATCGCATCGTCGTAGTGCTGTCCGGTGTTGACCAGCACCTGGCGGATGCCTGCGGCGTCCTTCAGGGCGTCAATCAGGGGCGCGACCTTCATGTAGTTGGGCCGCGCGCCCACCACGTGCACGATAGTTTTCACAAGGATCTCGCTGACATCATTGACCGAACAACCGCCGGATCATCCGCGGCACGCGGAAGGTCTGGTAGAGCGGCGTCGATGAGCCGGCCGCCGGAACCTGCATCTGGATCCAGATGGGCAGGCTCTTGCCGTCGAGCACGCGCCCAACGCCGGCAATGCACGACGCCGGTGCTCCCTCAACGCGAAAGCCGGTAAACCGCAGATATTCGAGCTGGTCGAATCCGGAATGGAAGACCGGCACGAAGGCCTGCGCGCGCTGCCCGTCGACTGGGCGTTCGATGGTCATGGTTGACGATAGATCGTGCCAGTTGAAGCCTGCGGCGTAGGACGCGCGAATGGTCAGCGCGCCGTCCCCGCGGCACTGCTCAGGGTCAAATCGCACCGCCAGCAGGTCAGCAGCCAGCAGGATCTCGCCCGGCATCCGATCACGACCTTGCCATGTTACCGCGACAACGTCGTTCGAATAGCTGACCGGCAGGCTCTCGGTCTCGGCCGACTGGTAAGCGCGAATCAGCTCCTGAACCGACCGCGTCTGCACTGCCCTGACGAGGGCCAGGACCGACACCATCACGACCACGAGCAGCGTCGGGGCGGCGAACGCTCGAACCCATTCGGTGCGCCCCCAGCTGGCAAAGCGCGCCCGTAGCACGACCAGCAGCGCAAACCACGGCAGCAGCCGAAGATGGAACCAGTGACGCTGCTCGAATTCGATGGCCGGATATCCCGCGAGAAACAACGAGACGACCGTGAGCGCAATGGCCAGGTGCGTGGACGTTGCCGCCGTCACGCCGATCGCGGCCAACAGGAGGAGCGGACCGGCCGGCGACAGCGCAGAGGTGATGCGCGCCAGCAGGTCGAAGGCCGCCTTCCCTGGCAAGGAGCCCGGCGCCTGCAGCTCGAGGCCGCCGGCAAAGGTGAAGATCGTGGATCCGTAGGCGTGCAGCAGAAGGTCCGCTGGAAACGTCGAGCCCAGCGCCGCGTAGAGCCGTCCGGATGCGGTTTCGTACTCCGGCGTGCACGTGGTGTAGGCCGGGTCGCCAACTACTCGCGTGGCGAAGTCGAACACGCGCACGGCGACTGACGTATCCAGGAACTGATCGCTGAACTGATACGGGGCCGGTCCAACGCCCATGGCGCCTACCAGCGGGGTGGTCAGGCCAAGGAGCGAATAGTGGAACTGACAGGCGCCCGTGGTGCCGAGGCTGTTAATCACCGGCCATCCGGCGACGGCGAAGCTGACCACGATCGTCACCACTGCAGCGGCTCGATCAAGGACAGGCCGGCGCAAGCAGATCGCCGCGACCAGCGCTCCGAGCGGCAACATGATCACCAAGTCGCCGCGGAAGCCCCAGCCGATGCCACAAATCGCACCGTAGGCGGCCGCCAGCAGCAGGGTCTTTCGACGCGACAGTTGAAGCAGCGTCAGCAGGCACAGCACAAACAGCGCCGTGAGGACAAACGGCGCCTTGCTGTAATCGCGCAACGACAGCAGCTGGGTGATGTTGGCTCGCGAGAGCGTGAGCGCCAGCGCCAGTCCGGCTGCCACCAGCGGCGACGCTGCAACGCGGAAGATCGCGTAGGTCGCCACGGTTGCCGCCCCGCACATGATGGCGACAAAAAAGTCGAGGGCCGTCCAATTGATCCCGGTCAGCTTCCAGAACGTCCCGACCGCCCGATACAAGTACACCCACGATGCGTTCCAGACCACCGGTGTGGTCTTCTGGTCAGGCAACAACTCGGCGCAGGTGAAGTGATTGCGCTTGAGCAGCAAGAACTCGCGCAGCGCCGGCGGTTCCGGCGCAGGCATGGTGAACCCGTAGCCGCACGTCACCATGACGGCCGGGGCGAAGTTCTCCTGATAGAAGAACGGCTGGATACCGGACGCGCGGTACCCGCGCATCGCCCCCACGGCGGCAGCCATCGACACCAGCGCCAGCCCAATGGCGATCCAGACGTCGGCCCTGCGTGGCTGCGTTACCATCGCTCTCCGAACAACGGCTGTACCGCGCGCGGCAATTTAAGGCCCTGGTTGAGAGCGAGAGCGCGCCAGCCAGGCTCGAGCGTCACTTGCAGCCATAACGCCGGCGCGGCGCGCCGGTCCACGAGGGATACCTCGGCAACACACGCGGCGGATGCCCCAGTGATGCGCAGTCCCGACAGCTGTTGGAACGTCTGGGTTCGTGACTGCGATCCAAACACCGGCACGAAGATCTGCGTGGGCGGTTCGCCGGGACGCGGCCGCGGCACTTCGATATCCGTCGACAGGTCGAGATCGGGCGACAACGCCTCGTACCGCGGGCTGACGACCAGCGGGCCGGAGCCGGCGCACGCCTCAGCCGAGAGACGGATCGCCATCAGTTCGGATTGGCGGCGATCGTCAGCCGGGCCCTCGAACCTGGACGGCGCGAGCACCGCCACTTCGTTTGCGGAGACGGGCGTGATCGGCATCGGGTTCGACGACGCCTGCTGGTATGACTCGAACAATGCGGACGCACTACGCTGCTGGATCTGGCGCAAGACCGCGAGCGTGCCGGTCAGCAAGACCAGCAATGCGACAACGGCAATTGCACCGGTTCGGTAGGCCTGCCATCCGTTCCGGCGCCGTGACACCAGCTCGCTTGCGACAATCAACGCTGCAAACCACGGCACGGCGCGCACGTGGAACCAGTGGCGGCCTTCGAACTGAATCGCCGGGTACGCGCCGAGGAACAGGATGATCGCGCACCAGGCCAGGCCCAGACGCCACGACTTCGACCAGAGGATCATCGTCGCTCCCAGCACGGCGAGCAATCCAAGCTGCGACAGCGCCGCGCTTGGCGGATGCAGCACCCTGTAGACCGCGGGCATGCCGATGGATGAGAGCGGCGCCACCTGCCCTTGCAGATCCGGTACTTCGAGAGCCCACCGGAAGATGAATAGTGCCGACGCCAACGCCCTCGCGGCAAAGTCGGCCGGGAAGGTGCTTAGCATCTGGAAGTACAGCTGTCCGGACGCCACGTCGTAGACCTGCTGGCAATACGGGGGCACCTCGGCGCCAAGCACGCGCGTGGCATAGTCCCCTGTCTTCAGAATGGCAAAGGTGTCGGTCAGGTGATCGCCAAAACGATAGATCGGTGAGGCGAGCGCGAGGTCATTGGTTAGCGGCGTGGTCAACCCGAGCAACGCGACATGGAACTGGCACCCCCCGCGATCCAGCCCGCGCAGAACGGGCAGTGCGGTGATGCCGAACGCCAGTACCACGGCGATCGCGGCGCCCACATTTCGCAGCGCGTGCTGACGCCAGGCCCCTGGTAGCCACAACAGGATCGCGCCAGCACCCAGCGGCAGCATGACCGCAAGATCGCCCCGAAACCCATAACCGACCGCGATGATCACTCCATAAAGGGCCGCCATCGCGACCGTCGCGGCGGCGCGCATCGGCCGTACCAGCAGGATCGCCAGCGTCAGCAGCGCACCGAGGACGAACGGTGCCTTGCTGTAGTCGCGCACCGAAAGCAGCTGCAGCAAATTCGGCGGGGCGAGGGTCAGCACCATCGCCAGCACTGCGGCGATCGTGCGGCCAGAGACCAGACGGAAAAGTCCGAACAGAATGCTCGTCGCCGCGCCACAGAGCAGCGCGGCCAGGTAATCGACCGCGCCCCACGACACGCCGGTGACGCGCCAGACCGCCGCGGTTGCGTAGTAAAGGTAGTACCAGTTGGCGTGGGCCGCCGCTTCGACCGGGATCACCGTCGTCGTGTTGGCCAGGTCGTCGCACGAGAACGAACCCGTCTGCTGATTCAGAAATGCCGCCAGCGAGGGCGGCGGCGACGCCGCCAGGCCGAAACCGTGCCCGCATGCCATCATCACGGCGGGCCCGAAGTTCTCCTGGTAGAAGTATTCGCGGGCGCCGTCGGCACGAAAGTCCCGCAGGGCGGTGATCGCAAGGCCCGTGGAAACCAGGAACAACATCCCGGCAACCAGAATGTCCCGGAGGCGCAACATCAAATCGGTCGGTCGCGGCTGCCCGGTTGGTGGCGGCGACACCACCTCGCGGCGCTCGGTCATTGTGGCTTGCGGCCGGTGACGAAGTACTGTCCGCCGAGGGGCAGCCAGCCCAGCGCCGGCTCGAGTCGTCCGGCCACCTTCCAGATCGGTTCCGGAAAGAACAGGACGTACTGCTGCTCGATTTCCGCGAATCCGGCGCCCTTGAAGAGGGCGCGCAGGCGGCGCGGCGTGATCATCCGGCAACCGCGATCGATCGGCGCGCGGCTGAAGATCACGCGCGTCACCGGGTTATACGGATTGTGCTCGAAGATGTAGACCCGGCCGCCCGGCGCGACGACACGGTAGATCTCCGCAAGGTGGCGCGAGTGATCTTCCTCTTCGATGTGGTGGTAGACGCAAAACGAAAAGGCGACGTCAAACGTACCGTCGGCAAACGGCAGGGCGAACGGCTCCTGGACGGCGACCGGCGCGCGGCCCACCGCGCCGCGCACCATGGCGACGGAGATGTCGGTGCCGACAATGCTGGCCTGGCCCCGCAAGAACGCCATCGCAGTGCCCTGTCCACAGCCGACGTCGACCATGCGCGGCCGCCTTACGCCCGCGGCATCAAGGTGATGGAGCATCGCGCGGCACTTCTGCTCGATAAAGAACGCCGAGCCGTCAGCAAAGCGGCGCCGCCAGGGATCATCGAGCAGCGCTTCGTAGTCGCGCGCGTAATCTTCGAAGGAATTCATGGTCAGTCGCGCCGCCGGGGCGTGACAGGTCCCAGGTTCTCGGCATCCTTGATCAGGTACAGCGGACGTCGCTTGCTCTCTTCATGGATGCGGCCCACGTACTCACCGAGAATGCCGATGGCCACCAGTTGCAAGCCGCCCAGGAACAGCACCGCCACCACGATCGATGTCCAGCCGGGTATCAGATTAGGTCCACCTGCCAGCCGATAGACGATCAAGGCAAGGGTCAGCACCATGCTCGCCGCGGCGAAGAACAAGCCAAGGTGCGAGGCGAGGCGCAGCGGCTGGCTCGAGAATCCCGTGATGCCGTCGAGCGCAAACTTCAGCATACGGCTCAACGGGTATTTCGTCTCTCCGCCGAATCGCCGATCGCGATCGTAAAGCAGCGCCGTCTGGTTGTAACCAACCCACGTCACCAGCCCGCGGACGAAACGGCTCTGCTCGCCGAGCCGCTTCAGGTCCTCGACGACACGGCGCGACATCAGGCGGAAATCACCGGTGTCGAGCGGCACGTCGATGGTGCTCATCCGGCGAATCAGCCGGTAGAACGCCGCCGCCGTGGCCCGCTTGAACCACGACTCACCCTGCCGTGTGCGGCGCTGCGCGTAGACGACGTCGAATCCCTCGCGATGCCGGGCCCACATTTCTGGGATCAGTTCCGGGGGATCCTGCAGGTCGGAATCCATCACTACCACGGCGTCGCCGGCGCTGACGTCAATGCCCGCGGTGATGGCGATCTGGTGGCCGAAGTTGCGACTGAGGTTGACGGCCTTGACCTGCCGGTCGGCGTTGCTCAACGCGAGGATGGCAGGCCATGACTGGTCCCGGCTGCCGTCGTTGACGAAGACGATCTCGTGCGACAGGCCGGTCGAGACCAGCACGCTCTTCACCCGCCGATATAACTCGGGAAGAATCTCGGCTTCGTTGAAGACCGGCAGCACCACGCTGATGGCGCAAGGTTCAGGAGGCGTCATTCGTGAGCTTGGACAACTTGTTATTCTACTCTGGCGGCTGACGGCACGGACGTGACGGTGCCGCGCCCGCGTTTCGGATAGGCGCCCAGCACCACCCACCGCAGCCACTTGCCGAAAATGTCCACGATCGACTGGACGATCGCGCCGACGCGGGTACCGGTGCCTTTGCCCTTGCCACGTTTCTGGAAGGTGACCGGCACCTGCAGAAACGACACGCCCGACCAATACAGCTTCATCATCACTTCAGGATTCGTGAAGGAACCCTCGGCCTCGAGCTGTAAGGGCCGCGCCAGGCGTGTGGGACAGATCGTCACGTTCTGAAAGTCGTCGAACGGCAGCCGGAACAGCACCCGGATGAGCATGAAGTTGGTCAGCGACACGACACCCTTGTAGAAACTGTCGGAGCGACGGCGGAGTGCCGCGAGCGTGTACTGTCCGGGCCGAACGCCCTGGAGCACATCGACCCGCTGCAATTCGGCGATGAACGGCCGGAAGGCATCGATGTCGTAGGCCCAGTCGACTGTCTGGGCCATGAAGTATTCCTTGGTCGCCGAACTGATGCCGAGGCGGTAACAGAATCCGGGACCGCGATTCCGCTCGTTCTTGATCGGCTTTACCCAGGAGTGCCGGCTCGCCAGCTCATTCATCATCGCCCAGGTGCGATCGGTACTGCCGTCGTCAATCAGGACCAGTTCGAAGTCGTCAGAAATCGCGTTGAGGAATTTCTCCGCGCGCTGCACGTATTCCGCGATGTTCTGTTCTTCGTTGAGAGCCCAGCCCAGCATCGAGACGGCCGGGCGGAACGTTGGCGCGCTCATGATGCCGGGCCCAGTGCGCGCAACCAGCAGGGCCACTGTGCGGACGCGGCGCAGGCGCGCGCGTGTGCCACGCACCATTCACGCCATGGCGACAGGTCCCATTTGAAGAAG
This sequence comes from uncultured Acidobacterium sp., assembly GCA_964628295.1. Classification (GTDB taxonomy): domain Bacteria; phylum Acidobacteriota; class Vicinamibacteria; order Vicinamibacterales; family UBA2999; genus 12-FULL-67-14b. Next base: position 106,130 of record CAZVLS010000006.1, on the reverse strand, counting down.
CGCGCCCCCTCGATCTCCAGGGTGCGGAAGACCGACGCATCCGGCTGCATGACGGCATTGATTGCTGAAGGTTTGATCAGCTTCTGGAACTCAGGCCGCAGCGCCTTGCGCGCGATCACGTGCGACGCTCCAGCCCTGTCGAGCACCGTGACATCGTAGGACCCAGGCTCATAAACCGGCGCGGGATATCCTGCCTGCATCGCGGAATCAATGGCGTGAATGAAGCTCGACGTGTTCAAGCTGACACCAAGCCCGACGAGAGTGCAGCCACGATCGAGCATGCGCTGGTAGCTCGAGTCCTCGCCAAACGGGTCGGGGCCTGATGGATGTTCGCCAACAATCGCTGCCGCATCCGCACCGAGCGCGCTGACGCAGAAGTCGGGGTCGAGCGATCGGACGCTGCCCTTCGTGCGACGGAGCATCTCCGGAAGCAAGCCAATCGCGGCCGGTGTTCGACGCACATCGAAAGCGGGGTTGCCCTCGAGATACTCGCGATGGCTAGAGCGAAAGGGATAGGTCGGCAGCGCCAGTGTTCCGGATGGTGATACCCACTCGATCAGGTCTGCCAGCGCCTGCGTTCCGTTGAGGCCGGCCTTTTCCATCCAGTCCAATGAAGCCTGTACGTAGATCAACTGATGTCGAGGCACGTCGAGTGCCGACAGGATATCGGTAACCCGCCGCGGCTCGCTACCGGCCACCGGAAACTCCGCACCACTCGATCGCCAGGCTCGCGAGGTTCGTCGCCACGAGCGGCAAGTGTGCCAGCTCAAAATACTCATCGGCGCCGTGCACGTTGCGGCCGCCGCCAGGCCCATACAGACACGCGGCCCGCGTGGCCCCGGTTCGCGCATTCGCATAGTGGCGAATATCGGCGTGGCCGCTGATGATGCTCTCCTTGAATACCGCGCCGTCGCGCCGCATCACGATCGCATGTAGTGTCTGCACCAGCGGGTTGCCGGCATCACCTTGATACGGTTCTGTCTCGAGTCCGTCGAACGAGACGGCGACCGAACCCATGGCCTCCTGAAGATCAGCCTTCGCTCGAGCGCGCGTATGGGGCGGGGGGAAGCCGTACTGCCCTTCGATCACGCACTCGGCAGGGACCGAACCGGAAAACACCCCGCCGCGAATCACCCCAAAGTTCACGAAATACGGCGCCGCCTTGTCTCCCCAGGGAACGGTGCAACTGGCGTTGTTGCACTCCACCATGGCGCGGACGCGGTCAACCACCTCGCCGACCGCGGCGATCGGATTCGGGCCTGCCGAGGTGGCATGACCGGCGGCACCGGCGATTCGAATCTGGAACGTCACCTGGCCCAGGTGCGACACGATGAATCGCTCGGGCCAGGTGCCGTCAACAATCACCACGCCATCAGCGGTGTAGCCGCGCTCGACGCTCGCCAGCGTGCCATTGCCGGACGTTTCGTCCTCAATCACGCTCACGATCGACAGATCACCCGCAAGGCTGACCCCTGCCTCGCGCAGCGCATGCGTCACCAGGAGGCATTCGACGATGCCGGCTTTGTCGTCACAGGCGCCGCGGCCATAGAGCCGGCCGTCGACGATCTCTCCGCCGAACGGCGCGCGCGTCCACGATGCGGGACTGTCCACCGGCACGGCGTCAATGTGCGCGTTCAAGAGCAGGGATCTGCCGGCGCCGCCGCCACGCAGCTTCCCCGCGACGTTGGGCCGCCCTGCGTAGGAACGTGGCGTCCGGTTGAAGCCGTCATGATCCGCGAGCAGCCTGGGATCAACATCAAATCGCTCGACCGCGAGTCCGATCTCGCGCATCTGACGTTCCACCACCGCTTGTGCTGCTGCTTCTTCGCCAGCGGGACTGGGAATCCTCACCAACTCCTGAAGCAGCTCCACGTAGCGCGGCGTCAACCGCTCGATCGCTTCGTTGAGGCGCGCGTGGCTCGTCATGGTTCCACTGCTGCCACGAGGCCCGCGCGCCGAATCGTCACCTGGTTCATCAGCGACATGCCGCGGAGATTGTTGGCGAACACCACTTTGTAGTCACGCGTTTCCGGCGCGACGATCACCACCGAAAAGTCACCCGTCTGTACGACGTGCAGCTGGACTTTCCATTCATCATCGGCCACGAATCCGAACGTGACACCGCCCTTTTCGATCGTGCCTTCGGCGATGAACGCCGTGCCCTTCTCGAGACGCCGCGGTTTCATCTCGACAAGGTAAAGCAAGGGGCCACGGCCGCCGACGCCTCCGGCGCCATTGACGTTCCACTGGAGGCCTTGCATCGAAAATGTCGGCGAGACCTTGAGGATGTCGCTCTCACTGAACGCTGTCGGCGTGCCGCCGAGCGCGCGCTTCACCGCAGTGCGCGTGAGATCCTGCGGAACCGTGTAGGCCCTGGCGGGATTCTGTCGCCATTCAACACCGCTGATCGTTGAGTAGGGCGTGACACGCTGCCAGTCCGGCGGCAGGCGCAGGTCAAGCAGGGCCGGGTGCGACGGCGTCTCGAGCACGGAGACGCGCTGCAGGCAATTCGCGGCGCTCGACGGCAGCTCGATGCCGGCAAAGGCCATCGGCTCATCCACCGGGCTCGACGAACGAGGATTGCGATAGTAGGCAGGAAACACTAACTGGGTGGTCGCGTCGGAGATCGGGATTTCGACGCCGACTTTGTGCGTGAAGTCGTAGCCGGCTTGCGCCGCTTGATAGCGCTGCGTCACATCGACTCGCATCGCGTCGCATTGAGCGCCGCCGAGGTCGGCGGCAAGGTAATGCGCATGCACGCCGCCGTCCGGAGGTAACTGGTTCGAAAGGCCCGCGAGCGAGAACACTGTCGAGTTTCCAACGGCCGCCGGTGTCAACGGAACGTCGGCCCGAGTGGAACTGGCCACACCAGTGAGCAGGTCGGTCACGACCGCCGACTGTTGCCGTCTCAACAGCCACAATGGAGTGACGGCGAGCACCACGAGCACTGACAACGTCACAACCGTGATGAAGGCGGCGCGCGGTGTCGGCACCGCGGCCATCAATGCCTTGCGCCGTTGGGCCTGGGCGACGGCCATCACCGACTGGCCGACTACCATCACCGCAAAGCCGAGCAGCATCCAGCCGACGAACTCGAGGTGGAAGAAGTGGCGCTCCTGGAACTGCAAGGCCGGATAGCCAGACAGGTAGGCGACCGACGTCAACGCGAACAATCCGAGTCGCAGGCGGGCGAAAGCCAGAAGGCCCAGGGCAAAGACCAGGGGCCACGGCCACAGTCCGCCAAGCACCCGAAGGGCGTCGGCCTTCATCATCAACAGGCGTTGCCACGGTGCCGGCACAAACTCGGGAACCACGAGGGCGGCGGTCGTGTCGAGGTGCGGCAGTTGCGTGATACGGATGGCTGAGGCGTAGACGCGCGCCAGCAGGTCGGCGGGGAAATCGGCCGCGTAGTCTGCGAGCAGTCGGCCGGCCGCGCGGTCGTAGTCGGCGCCGTACATCTCGAGGAAGCGATGCTCCCCGAGCCGGCGATCCGAATAGTTGTCGATCATCGCCAGCGCCAGTTCATCGCGATACTCGAATCCCAGTTCGTACAGATCGCTGTTGTCGACGCCGAGGCGTTCGGAAAATTCCGGGGTGAGGCCGAGCAGGATCAAATGTGGCGTCGAGCCACCGCCACCGGTCCTGTAGATCGACAGCATCGGTGACATGGCGACGAGGAGCGCGAGCAGATACACCGCGATGGCCGCCGCGCGAATCTTCATCTGCGAACGGATATCGCCAGGCAGGAACACGGCCAGGGTGCCGACGAACGCCGGGATCGCGACGAGCAGGTCGTTCCGAAAGCCAATGCCGATACCGGTCACCACACCGCCGGCGAGCGCGAGCAACAGGGTCCGCCGCGGGGTGACCGCCCCGAGCACCAGCCTCAAGGCCACCAGCACCATTGCCAGCACGAAGGGCGCCTTCGCGTAGTCGCGAAGGTGCGGCAGGTTGTTGAGGTGTAGTGTGGACAGGATCAGGGCGAGAGTGACCAGCGTCGCAAGCACGCGGCCCATCCCCTGCCGGAACACCGCATAGGCCAGGACGACGGTGATGCCATAAAGCAGGCCGTAGAGCGGCAATAGCGCACTCCACGCGATGGTGCCCCTGATCGACCAGGTTTGGGCAACCGTCATCATCAGGTAGCGAAACGCACGCTGCATAGACGTCAGCGGGCGGGTGGCAAGCGCACGGAGTGTGTCGCACGAGATGCTGTCAGTGTGTCGTTCGAGAAACGCCGTCAACGCGGGCTGCGCTGACGCGTCGGGGTTCACATAGCCGAGGCCGCACGCCTGCATGGCGGCCGCGCCGAACTCCTGCTGATAGAACCAGGGCTTGCCGCCGGCCTCGACGAAACGCGGCACGTACCACACTGCCACGCTCACCGCGAGTGCGAAGAGGACCGCGGCAACCGCGGCCTCGATTGCCTGCTCCCGCCGTTGGTTAATGGAGTTCGGCCTTCCCTGACCCAGTCACGATCGGAATCTCACGCATCCACAGCTGCTTGTCCCACACGGCGCGGTTGTCGCGATACCACGCGATGGTCTGCTCCAACCCCTGCTCGAACGTACGGGTCGGCTCCCAGCCAAGCAAGCGCTTCGCCTTGGACGCGTCGGCGGTGTGACGGAACACCTGTCCGGGCCGCTCGCCGACGTACGTAATCAGCGAGGTCGGCTTGTCCATCAGGCGGACGACATGATGCGCCACGTCGGCAACGCTCAAGCTCTCGTTGGTACCGATGTTGATGACTTCGCCGACCACCTTTTCTTTCGGCGAGTGCACGATGCGATCAATCGCGTGGCAGGTGTCCTCGACGTAGACCCAGTCGCGCTGCGCCACGCCCTGGCCGTGCAGCCGCAGCGGTTCATCGAGCAGGCAGCTGGTGATGAACCGCGGAACCGCCTTCTCCAGGTGCTGACGCGGCCCGAAATTGTTGAACGGCCGGACAATCACCGCAGGCAGCTTGTAGGTCGCCCAATATGAATAGACCAGGCGATCGGCGCCGGCCTTCGCGCTCGCATACGGGCTGAGCGGCTTGAGCGGGTGCTCCTCGTTCATCAGGTCGGTTTCGGCGGTGCCGTAAACCTCTGACGTCGAGATATGTACGAACCGCTCGATCCGGTCGGCGCAGCGCAGCACCGCATTGGCGATCACCTGCGTGCCAAGCACGTCGGTCTCGAAGAAATGGTAGTTATCGAAGATCGAGCGCGTCACGTGCGTCTCGGCGGCGAAGTGCACCACCACATCGACACGCCGCATGAGGTTTTCCACCAGCGACGCGTTGCGGACGTCGCCGTACCAGAATTCGATGCGCCCGCTCTCGTTGGCGTCCCTGAAGTTGGTCGGCAGGTTGTCGACCGATCCCGCGTAGGTCAGCAGGTCGAGCACCAGGATCCGGTAATCCGGATAGGTGTTGAAGATGTGATGGACAAAATTGCTGCCGATGAAGCCGGCGCCGCCGGTCACGAGAATGGTTTTCATTCGTTGGGTGCGCCTTGGAGGATACGCGCGCTGTCGTCACCACAATTAAACAGCAAATCGATGGTCGACAGATACGGAACAAATTCGCCGTGCTGCTGCGCGTAGACAGGGTGTTGAAATCGCTGCCACACCACCTCGATGCCGTTTTGCGCGAACAGCTCGACGTCCAGGTAGTCGCTCGCGGCATCGCCACTGAGGTAGCTGTTGGCGCCGAAGTGGCGGCACAGCGCGATCAGGCGCTCGGATTGAACGCCGCCAATCCCCAACTCGGACGTCCGGACCACTGGTGCTTCGAGATTGAGCCAGCGGGCCATCACCGCGATGATCGCGATATCTAGCTCGGCGAGGTTTGGCCACGGCCGGTGCAGCAACTCTTCGAGTTCCGGCAGGTAGCGTCCCGTGTAGGGCGCCTTGGCGTAGTACTGCTTCAGGCTCGCGAGGTGCTTCTTCGCCCACTTGGACGTGTCGTCGATGGAGATCTCGTTGATCCGAGGCTTCCCCTGGCCGTGATGCCGAACGGGCACCGTGAGCCACAGCGGCCCGGACGGGGTCTTGATGCGATTGCGGTTGCGCCACCCATGCTTGTCGAACTGCACATCGTCGTAGTGCGCAAACACGTCGGCGCGCCGCAGCTGATCGAAGTACCCAAGCCACGGCAGGTAGCCGGGCTGCAGGACGACCAGCGTCTTCTGTGGAGATGCCGCGCTCATTGCATGTAGAGGTCGTACCATTCCTGGAACACGACCAACGCCATCACGCGATTGACGTCGTGGTAGTCGGCGCCGGGCGCCGCGAGCCGGTCAACCAGCGCGCGAACACGCTCGGGGCGGAAGAGGCCATGCGCCGACAGCCGATCCGGCGCAAGCGTGTCCGCCACGTACTTGCGCAGGTCGCCGAACACCCATTCGGCGACCGGCATGAGGAAGCCTTCCTTGGGCCGATCGACCATTTCGGCCGGGAAGTACCGCCGCGCCGCTTGCTTCAGCAGATATTTCGTCTCGCCGCGCCGAATCTTCAGCGTCCCCGGCAGCTTCCCTACAAACGAGACCACATCGGTATCGAGGTAGGCGCTGCGCACCTCGAGCGAGTGCGCCATCGACAGGCGATCGACGTAAGTGAGAATCTGATCCGGCAGGATCGTGCGGAACTCCGCTTCGAGGATCCGGTTCAACGGGTCGGTCGTCCGCAACTGCGAGAAGGTGTCCCGCAGCAGATCCACGGTGCTCGTGGCGCCCAGCGTGGCGGCAACGTCCGGTTGGTACAGCTCCCGCTTCGCCTTTTCCGAGTAGACCAGCAGCTTCGCGCGCCATTCCGCATCGCTGCCCGTTCCGTCCAAGAGGGCGCGGAGGTACTCCGGGCGACCTTCAAACGGCCGGATCAGATCGGCATCTCCCGTCGCTTCGTAGGTCGCGAAGTTGGCGAGAGGCTGCGCGAGGCGATGCGACAGGTAGCTGCCGAAAATCTCGTCTGCGCCGTCTCCGGCCACCGCCACCTTGACGTGCTTGCCGATCAATTGCGACAGGAAGTAGCTCGAGACCACGCCGGCAAACGGCTCGTCGAAGCTTTCGAGAATGCGGCGGAGGTGCGCCGGGTAGTTGCCGAACTCGATCGATTCTTCGTGATGTTCGGTGCCGTACTTGCGGGCCACGAAGTTCGCCCACTCCCGGTCCGCTTCCTTACCCGACGTCGTCGAGCCGCTGGCATAGGTCAGGGTGAACGTCTTGATGCGGCCGCTCATCTCTGCGGCAACGGCCGTGGACAGGCTCGAATCAAGCCCGCCGCTTAGAAAGAACCCGATCGGCACATCCGACATCAACCGGCGCTGCACTCCCCGCTTGAACAGGCGCAGGAACTCGTCGACCAGTTCGGGTTCGGGTGTCGCGGCCAGGTGCGGATCAACTGAGAAGTCAGGCTCCCAATACCGGGAGATGACCGGGGCTTTACCAGGCGCGATCACCATCTGGTGCGCCGGCGGCAGCATATAGACACCCTTGAAGATCGTCTGCGGGTGCGGAACATGCTTGAAGCTCAGATAGTGGTGCAGTGCTTCAACGTTGACAGTTCGCGTGAACCCGGGGATCTTCAGCAGCGCCTTCAACTCTGAGGCGAAATACACCGTCTCGCCGAGCTGGCAGTAGTACAGCGGCTTCTTCCCCATCCGGTCGCGCGCCAGCAGGCCAATCCGGCGCCGCGAATCCCAGACCGCAATCGCGAACATGCCGTCGATGTGCTTCGGCAGGTCGGTACCGTAGTCCTCGTACAAGTGCGGCAGCACCTCGGTATCGGCGTTTGAGCGCAGATGATGGCCCTTGGCGAGCAGCTTCGGGCGCAATTCAGGAAAGTTGTAGATCTCCCCGTTCTGCGCCGCCCAGATCGTGCCGTCCTCGTTCGATACCGGTTGACGGCCATGCGCGACGTCCACGATCGACAGCCGCCGCACGCCAAAGGCAAATCCATCCTGGCCGACGACGTGCGAATCGTCAGGGCCGCGGTGCTGCAGCGTCCCTGTCATCAGCTCCGCGATCGCCGAGTCGGTGCGACCAAGCATTCCACACACGCCACACATGTCAGGACACCGATCTTTGCCCGAGCGGGGCGTAGCTGCCCGGCCTGGCGCCTTCGTGCAGCGGTGAACTGCGCGAGCCCGCGCGGACGGAGAAAGGATCACTCAATGTCGACTCGTGCACGGACCCGCGCTCGGGATCCACGACGAACTCCGCCACCGGCACATAGGCAAAGGCCTTCGACTCGGCGAGCACGTGGACCCACTCAAAGATCAGTGGCTCGGCGGACTGCCGGGGAATCGTGCGCGCGTAGCGAACGAGCTTGTCCTCGAACAGCTTGCCGTTGCTTGGAAAATACTTCAGGGTGGTGAACACGCTGGTCAGCGCAATGCACTCGGCGACCTGTGAGAAGCGCCCGAATCCGCCCCGTCTGAAATTCGTGATCTCGCGCCGCGTGCCCGAGACCGGCTCCCAGATCCGAACGAAGAAGTTGACGACATCCGTCGTGAAGACGCGCCACAGGATCAACCCGAAGGTGTTGGCATACGTATCGAGGGCGCGCTGCAGCAGTGCTGGCAGCCGGCGATGCATCAACTGGTTGTAGAACATCCCCGCTCGCACGAGCGGAAGAAGGGCAAGGTAGATCCAGCACGCAGCTGTGAAGATCGCGATCGTCGTGGCTGAGAACTGAACGCCGGCTTGCGCCACCGGCAAGCCTGCGTTCATCCAGGCGCCGCCAATCCACTGGTCCACGAGCGTTCCTGGAGCAAAGAACAACAAGCAGCAGACGATCACCATCTCGCAGAGAAAGCCCAGGCGAATCTGCGTGAGGATGAACACAAAACTGAGCGCGATGCCGGCGCCACCCGCCCACCGGGTCGCGGGCACGAGCATCAGGAGACCGCAGACCGTCTCGGTGCTCCACGCCATCTCGTTGAGAAATCGAAACAGCGGATGACGTGGTGCCCAGCGCTTCCAGAATGACGGCAGATAGCCCCATTCGGGATTGGCCATGCCAAGCTCCATGCCGTTCCAGTCACGATAGCCGGCAGCAAGCTTGAACAGGCCCGCACTCAGCATGATCAGGCCGAAGTCGATCTGCAGCACGAGCAGCGTGATCGGCCGCGCCGCCGTCATGTGCGCAGAGGTCAACTCGAGCAGGAACACCGCCGCGCCGAGCCACAACGCGATGAACCCTGGCGCGCCCATGCCGCGCGACAGGCTCGTCCATCGCAGGCGATTGAAGAAGTAGTAGCAGGTCACGAGGTTGAACGCCGCGGCGGACACGACGTTCGTACCAAGGAGCAGGGCAATCGCGGAAGCGAACCAGGCCGCCAGCCACATCGACGCGGTGATCGGATGCTGGAGTGCGTTGGCCAACATACCGGACTGCGTGTAGCCGCCGTGTTTCTCGCTGAAGAAATACCTGCGGGCGTGCGGCAACGCCGCGGTCAGCGTCAGCAGCAGCAACGCGCCGTATGCGGAGCGAATGAATGCCTGGAGGCCCGGGCTGAGTTCCGGCATCAACACGGACGGCGCTTAGAGCGCACTCCCTTCCCTCAATCCGGCCTTCATCAGGTCATGAGCGGAAGCCGGGGCACCATTGATCTCAGCGGCGTCGACCATCACGGCGCCGGATCCGGCGGCGATTTTCACGGCACCGTCGCGGAGCGCGAGGACCGTGCCCGGCACAACGCCGTGGACGTCGCCAAGCGGCGTCACGCGCCGCCACACGATGCGGGTGCCGTTCACGTCGGAGAAGGCGCCCGGCCATGGAGCCACGAGCGCCCGGACCAGATTGTGAATCTGGTTGCTGGACTGCGTCCAATCAACCCGGCCGTCGTCGGCAGTGCGCATCCGGTAGTAGCGGGCGCGGGTTTCATCCTGCGGGACGGCGCGAGCCTCGCCGCGCTCGATCTGTGGCCACCACTCCTGCAGCAGCGACGCCCCGGCGGCAATCAACTTGTGGTGCACGGCCAGGATGTCATCGTCGGGCTCGATCGGGACACGGCGCTCGGCGAACACGGGACCCGTATCGATGCCGGCGTCAATCACGTGCATGGTGGCCGCGGTCTCCCGCTCACCGTTGATCAACGCCCAATTGAGCACGTGCCCGCCTCGATAGTCCGGCAGCGACCCGGCGTGGAGGTTGACGCCGCCCCTCGCGGCCACCTGCAGCAACTCGACTGGCAGCAACATCGTGTACGACCAGACGAACAGAAAATCCGGCCGCAACTGGGACACCGCCGAGAGAAAGGGGCCAATCCTCGAGCGCGGCGGCTGCGTGAGCACTGGCAGCCCGTATTTCTGGGCAGCGTCCTTGACCTGGTCGACAGCTTCGCCCGAGCGATTGCCCGGCACGACGACCGCGAGCGGCTTGACTGACAGCCGCGCGAACGTGTCGAGTGCCGCAAGCAGTGGCTCGCCGAACCCGAACACGACGACGCGAGATGACATTCAGGGTTTGGTCGGAAGGTCGTGCTGCGGCTGGTAGACATCCACGTCCACGCCAAGGTCCTTCTTCATGACGTCCTTGACGTGGTCGCCGGAAGTCTTGAGCACCTTGAGCCAGCCGTGCTCCCAGTCGCGAATACCGGCCAGCCACGCCGAACACCCACGGCACGGCCAGGCCTCGGCGCCCTTGCCTTCGAGATGCAGGCGGCGGTACCAGTTGAATCGCTCACCCTGCCATATCGCCTTCAGGCTGGTGTCGTTGACGTTCGGGAACAGTTCGCTGGTCCGGAACGAGATGTCCTGGCCGCAGAGCGCGATGCGGCCAAGCGTGTCGACGTTGAGCCGCTCAAATGGCCACACGCACGGTTCCTTGCGCTCGGTCGGCAGGCGCTTGTACAGATGCGGGTCCATCGTATGACTGAGCTGGATATTGGTGTTGTCATCCCACGACAGGAACTTGCGCGTGATCACTTCGTCCACGCCAACGTCTTCCATCCAGAACTTGATGGCGGCATCGAGTGTGGGCTCGAGAATGTCCTGGCGGATCATCGACACCACGATGCGATTGGTGGTGCGGAACTGCTTGCGCATCGCCAGGGCGGCGCGCACGTTCGAGACGTGGTTGCCGAACCACTTCTGCGGATCCTTCGGCGGGCCGCCGTGCGGCGGGCGCACCTTGGCATAGGTCTCGGCGTCGCCGGCGTCCATCGAGAACTCGATCAGGTCGATGCCCGCCTTGAGGACCCGCTCGAGCTTGGTGCGAAACGCCGGCAGCGGACCGAACATGCTGCCGTTGGTGTTCATCCAGATGCGCGCGCCCTTGTCCTTGGCGTACTCGACCATCTCCACCATGTGCTTGTGGAGCATGGGTTCGCCGCCGCCGGTGCAGCGCATCCACGCGCCGTACTGGCCGCACTCGTCAGCCATCTTGTTCCACAGCGCCACCGGCATGAGATCGCCGCCGTGCGCGTGGTAGAACTTCCGCAGATCCGAATTGCCATCCGTATAGGGACACATCGGGCAGCCCAGGTTGCACGGGTAGATGATCGAGATCACGACCATCAGCGGAAATTCCTCCGCTCCCGGGCGCAGCCCGTAGCGCTTCTGCGCCTCTTCGATGCTGCGGTGGATGGCCACCGGCTGCTTCAGTTCAATCACGTCAACCAGTATCGCTGTTCCGGACCAGTCAATGCGAGCGGGTCCATCTCAGCGTCCCTCGAAGCGCGTGACGCGCTGATACAGCGGCCGATCGCGCCAGTCGGCAGGCAAGGTCGCGGCCAGCAGCACCGGCAGGCCCTCCAGATTGGCGAGCCTGGACACACCGGCCAGGCAGCCAGGTCCGGCGTCGGCGAGGCTGAGGCCAGCGTAATTCTCGAACACGGTCGCCAGTACCGTGGTGGTACCGGCCGGAGTGCCCGTGTCATTGATGCGCACGGTTCTCGTGAAGTCGCCGTTGGGGACGGCCGGATCGTACCGGAACGTGATGGCCGCCTGCGGTCCACACGCCGCCGCGTTGACTTCAACAACGAGCAGTTGCGGCCAGTCGCGCGCCGTCACGTTCGAGAGCGGGCCTGAGGGATCTGCCACGGTCGTTTTCGGCGCGGCCAGGTGGCTGGCGATCAGCTGCTCGGCCTGCTTCTGCTGGTAGACGCGGGTGGCAATGAGCAGCGGGCCGAAGACGACAATGCCGACGCCGGCGACGATCGCGGAATGGATCGCTGCGCGCCGAAGCGTGGTTCGTGCATCCACCTTGCCCCGCGTCACGTCGAGCGCCCACCGTCCGCAGTAGCAGGCGACAAAGCCGAACAACCACCAGCCAATGAACTCGAGGTGAAAGTAGTGGCGTCCCTGGAATTGCACCGCAGGATAGCCGCCGATGTAGGCCATCAGGAACATCAGGCAGAGTCCCAGCCGCACACTCGCCGCGCTGGCCACGACGAGCGCGGCCAATGCGATCGCGAGTCCCAGCGCGAACCGCGGATAAACAAGGTGCAGTCGAAGGGAGAACACCGGCGATGCCCAGTCCGCCACCGGTTGCGCCAGCATCGAGTACGGGAGTTCGACCACCTGCGTGACCGCTGCATAAGCGCGCGTCACGAAATCGCCGGGAAACGTCGACACGATCGACATCAGGTAGCCGCCGCTCTCGCGATCGTACGCCGGCGAACAGTAGACCGGCGGCGGATCGTCCGGATGCATGCGGTGCGCATATCCCGCCACCGTCCTGGTGATGTAACCGTCGGCATAAGCATGCCCGAAGTCGTACGGGGCCGGCGTCAATCCCAAAGCCGGGTCGAACGTGCTCTGGAGTCCAAGCAGGGCCACGTGCCATTGGCAGCCGCCGCGCTCGACCACCGCCGTGGTGATCGGCAGGCTCGTCACGTAGAAGGTGCCGGCAAACGCCAGCGTTGCGGCCGCCTTCACCAGCAGATTCCTGCTCACGCCGCCGGCGAGAAATCCAAACAACACCAGCACGAACAGCGGCACGTTGATCAGCAGATCGGTTCGAAATCCGTATCCGACCCCCAGGACGGCGCCGTACGCCGCGCACCACGCGACCACCGCCCGCGCGCTCCACTGCCGCGCGACCAGGAGACCGAGGATCAAGACGAGGGCGAGCGTAAACGGCGCCTTCGAGTAGTCGCGCAAGTGCGGCAGGTTGATCAGATGGATCGGAGAGGTCGCGATGCCAATGGCGCAGAACACGCCGAGAGTGCGCCCCATGCCGAGCCTGAAGATGCCGTAGGCCAGCGTGACGACCGCGCCGAACAGCACGCCGAACAGCGGTCCCATCCCGCTCCACGAAATGCCAAGCACGCGCCATGACAGGCCAACCATGTACTGCAGGTAGGTCCAGGCGCCCTGATAGAGGTTCTTCGTGCTGAGGTTGAGATCGGCCGGCAACTCCGCGCAGGACAACGCGTCGCGGCGCCGCCACAGAAAATCCTCGAGCGGCTTGGGCTGGTGCTCGGAGATCAAGAAGCCGCGGTGGCACGCCACCATTACCGCGGGCTCGAAATACAGCTGGTAGAACTCTGGCTGGTTGCCCTGCCGCGTCCACTCGTTCCAGAACTGCGTCGCCCAGATCGACGCGCCGAGAAAGAGCGCCACGCAGATAATCGGCTCTGCCAGCCGGTGGACCAGCGGCCGGCCCGGCGTGCTGCGTATGGAGTTGGTAACGGTCACGATCACGACGGGTGCGGCTAGTAGCGCTCCCGCACGATGTAGTTGGGCTTCTTCTTCACTTCGTCGTAGATGCGCCAGACGTACTCACCGATGATCCCGAGCATCAACATCAGCACGCCGCCGACCAGCAGGATCAGGATCATGATCGGCGCCCACCCCGTAAACGGTGTGCCGTGGCGGAAGCGGGTGTAGGCGATATTCAACGCGTAGAGGAAGCCGAGCAGGGCGGTCGACGCACCGACCACGCTGATGAAGCGGATCGGGAGATAGGACGAGTCGAGAATCGCATCCAGCGAATTCTTCAGGCGTTTGGCAAAGGTGTATTGCGACCGGCCGATCGTCCGTTTCGCGCGCGTGTAGGGAATAAACGTCGTCTTGTAGCCCATCCACAGCAGGTCGCCCTGGAAGAACCGGTTCCGCACCTCGATGCTGTTGAAGGAGTCGACGACCCGGCGCGCCATCAGCACGAAGTCAAAGCCGCCGGCCGGCATTTGCGGAAACGACAGCCGCACGATCTTGTAGAACACGCGGGAGGTCACGCGCGACGTCCACTTGTCTTCGCGTTCGGCGCGGTGGCCGATCACCAGTTCGGAACCTCCCTCGTAGTCCTGCACCATGCGCGGAATCAAGGACACCGGGTCCTGTAGGTCCGCCGACAAATGCAGCACCAGATCGCCGGTCGCCCCCTTCAGACCGGCGAGGATCGCCGCCATCTGGCCGAAATTGCGGGTGAACGAGATGATCCGGACGCGCGGGTCGCGTTCGCGCAGTCGCAGCAGTTCCGCCAGCGAGCCGTCATCCGAACCGTCGTCCACGAACACGAATTCGTACTGGTAGCGTGCCAGGTCGGAGGCCATCGCTTCGACGATCTTTTCGTACGTGACAGTGACGGCCCGCTCGTTCCGGTACACCGGAATGACAAAGGAGATGGTCTGGCCGCTCATGCGTTCTGGCGAATGTGATGGATCATGTCGCAGACCCGGTCCACATCCTCGAGCGACAGTGTGCCATACAACGGCAGGCACAGCACTTCCTGGACTACGGCTTCGGCGACCGGCAGGAGTCCGGGTGCGGCGCCCGGCATTTCGGCGTAGCAGGCGTAATCCGTGCACAGCGGGAAGAAGTACTTGCGGGTGATGACCCGGTAGTCCTGCAGCTTCTTGTGCAGCAGATCGCGCGAGCAGCCAAACTTCAGGCGATCAATGCGGATCACGCAATATTGATTGCTGCTCTGGACGCCGTCGCCCTCGCGGATCACGCGCAGGCCCGGCAATTCGCTGAGCCGCTCCTGGTAACGATCGATGATCGCACGGCGGCGCTGCAGTTCGTCTGGCACGAGGTCAAGCACGGCGAGACCGAGCGCCGCCTGCAGCTCGTTCATCTTGCCGTTGATCCCGGCAACGTTGACCTTCTCCTGGTTGACGATCCCGAAGTTCTTGAGCTGCTCGACGGCATCGAGGATCTCCTGGCTGTTGCAGGACAGCGCGCCGCCTTCCGCGGTGTGGAACAGCTTCGTGGCGTGGAAGCTGAACATCGATACGTCACCGAACGTGCCGATCGCCTGGCCGTTCACGCGCGTGCCAAAAGCGTGGGCGGCGTCGTAGATCACCTTCAGGCCGAATCGGTCGGCAATGGCCTGCAACTCTTTGACGTGGCATGGGATGCCGTAGACATGCACGCCGAGGATTGCCCGGGTCTTTGAGGTGACGGCGGCCTCGACGGCCTCCGGATCGATGGTCATCGTCCGCGGATCGATGTCGACGAACACCGGGGTGGCGCCACTCCAACTGATGGCGTGCGGCGTCGCCGGGAAGGTGAACGGGGTGGTGATGACTTCAACTTCGCCGCCGCGAATGCCGAGGGCGCGCACGGCGGCCAGCAACGCGATGGTGCCGTTATTGAACAGCGACAGGTGCGGCACGTCGAGATACCGGCGCACCGCGTCCCTCAACAGTTCATGCTGGCGGCCGGCATTGGTCAGCCATTGGGCATCCCAGACCTCGGCGAGGCGCGCCTGCACCGCTTCGAGCGGCGGCAGCAAGGGCCGCGTTACGTAGATGTCCTTGTCAAACGGCTGCAACGCGCGCTCTGCACTCATACCAGATCGAACTCACGTAACATCCCACGGACGACCGGCGGGGAATTGAACATCATGATGTCGACAATCGAGAGCCACGGCACGAACGGCTGGCCCAGCTGCGGATAGGTCACCGGTCGCGACTGAAGATAGCGCAACTCGATGCCGCGCGCACCGAACGCCGTGGCGGAATAGAGGTCTGCCGCGCGCGCGCCAATCGGATTGATGTACCGGGTCGCGCCGCAGGCCTCGCACAACGCGAGCACGCGGGCTTCGGCCCTGAGCTGGTCGTCAATCGCCAGCTGCGACGACACCACGATTGCGGTTTCGATCCCCAGGTAGCGTGCGGTCGTCACCAGGCTGTGGTGCAGGAACTCAAACAGATTGCGGGCCGGGGTCCGCACGATCTCCTGGAGCAGCGGATAGACGGCGTCGACCAACGGGGCCTTTCGATAGGCCTCGTGCAACGGTCGCAGCCAGGCGGCCGGATCGAACTCATCGGCGATCTCGCGTTCGACGATCTCGAGATGATCGGGCCCCTTCTTCAGCGGCAGCGTGAAGTACGCATCCGCACCATTGCGAAGAAAGCGGTTGCGGTTGATCCAGCCCTTCTTCGTGTACTTGATGTGATCGTAGATCACGAAACGATCAACCGCCGCCATCAACTGCCAGTAGCCGATGTACGGCAGGAAGTACGGCTGCATGATGCCGACGCTGAGCGGCGCCTGTGACTCCGCACCCATCAAGCTAGGCCGCGTCGCCCTTTTCGCACATCAGGAAAATGCTCGAGCAGAGATCGGGATAGTGGTGACCGAGCTGGAAGCAGCCCTCGAGATATTCCTTCGAGATGATGTCAGTCGCCAGCAGCCGGTCCCACTGGAAGTTGGCCAGCGCCTTGAAGAAGATGCCGCTGCGGTGCACCACCTTCAGCCCCGCCGCCTTCGCGTCGCGTTCCAACGTATCAAGCGAGTAGGTGATGCGGTGGCCATGTTCGCGTTCGGCGGGCGTCACGGCGGCGTGATGCGTGATCAGCCCCATCTTGACGGCGATCTGCCGTGACGCGGCGTTGGCATTCGGACAGACCAGGAAGAACCGGCCGTCCTTCGCGAGCCACTCGCGATTGACGCGGCGCAGCACGCCAACGGGGTCGTCGAGGTGCTCGAGGACGTGGGTCAGCACGATGTTGTCGTAGGTCCGGTCGAGCGCCACATCCTCGAAGGTGCTGTGCACGATCCGCGCCCGATCGCCAAACGCCGCACGCGCCGCGGCTGCGGCCTCTCCGGAAGCCTCGATGCAGGTCACGTCACTGAACCGGTCCATCAGGCGCTTCGTGAAGTCACCGCGAAAGCTCCCCAGTTCGAGCACGCTGCCCGGCCGGAAGAACGGCTCGAACGCGCGCATCATGAACGGATGCATCACGTCGAAGTCAAAGGTGTACGCGTACTTGTGCCCGAGCGCGTCGCCGGTTTCCTTGTCGAAATCGCGACTCACTCAGCGTTCCAGCACGGCGACTCCGAAGCCATCGCGGCCGAAGGCGTTGCCGTTATAGAGAAGGAATGCGCGTCCATCACACCAGAATACATGAGGATAACAGAGCATGTCCGAGTCCCAGCCGGATGGCGACACGTCGATGCCCGCCGCGGCGTCGTCGCGGGTCCACGAGTGCAGGTCCGTCGACCAGGCGTAGCCCAGACGGTAGCCGCGAGCGCGGTTGGTCCGGAAATCAGTGGCCTGCCGATAACAGAAGTACATGTGCCAGCGGCCGTCGAGCTCCAGGACGGTGGGCAGTGCCTGGCACTCATCGGCGCCAAGGGCGTCGCGAATGATGCCACGGTGCTCACGGTGCCAGGTGTGGCCGTCCGCCGAGGTCGCGTAGGCAATCTTGTAGACCCTGGCGGGACCGGGGTCCCCGGGACTGTCCACCCACGCGGTCCCGTGGATGTACCACATGTGCCAACGGCCGTCTCGCACCACCACGAATGGATCGCCGACCAGGAATGGCTCCTCTGGCGACGGCCCCAGCACCGGCCCCGGACCAACCCGCTCGAAGGTCACGCCATCGTCGTGGCTGATCGCATGACCGATCGCGGTCTCGACCGGGACGGCGATGCGGCGGCTCCACCCGCAGGTGAAGGCGTGAATCTCATTGCCGGCCCGCACCACGTTGATCGGAAAGATGCCGTGCTCGTCGAAGGTGCCGAGGCCGCCTAGCGGCAACACCGGCGTCGTCGCGGTGCGCAGGATCGTCTCAAGGTTCCGGTCGACATCGACCGAGGCGATGTGGCTGAGATACTGTCCAGACGCGTCGCGCGCCCGCGTCGAAAAATAGATCCGCACGAAGTCGTCGAAGACCAGTGCCTGCGGCGACTGCGCGAATGCCGTGCAGCCGGCCGGCAGGACATGATCCTGGGGATTGAACAGCAACCCCCGCTTGACCCACTTCACGCGAGCACGCCCTCGAGTTCCGCCAACCCGAAACCCTGTCGGCCGACCTGGTTCCCCAGGTAGAACATGAACGTCCGCCCATCGAGCTCGAACACGTGCGGGTAACTGATCATCTCGGAATCCCAGCCGCCGTCCGAGACGTCGATGCCTGCTTTCGCATCGTCACGCGACCACGTGAGCAGGTCCGTCGAGCTGGCGTAGCCGATGCGATAGCCCTTCTCGCGGCCGCGGTAGCCGAGGCTGTACCGATAGCAGAAGAACATGTGGTACCTGCCGTTGGCAAAGATCACGTCTGGACTCGCCTGGCACTCGTCGGCCTCAAGACGCGGGGCGATCAGTTCACCGCCGTGACGCTGCCAGTTGATTCCGTCGCCGGAGGTCGCCATGCGAATGCGATACACCGGCTCCGCGCGCCCTTCGGTCGGAATCCACTTCGTTCCCGCGATGTAGAACAGGTACCAACGATCGCCAAACCGCCGGATCTTCGGACCGCTGATGACGAACGGTTCATGCAGGCTGGCCCCGAGCACCGGACCGGCGCCATGCTTCTCGAACGTCGCGCCGTCGTCTCGACTCACGGCATAGCCGATCGCGACGTCAAACGGCACCGAGGCGCAGCGCGTCCAGCCTCCGTAGTAGCCGCGCACTTCGTCGCCGTGGCGAATGACTGAAACCGGGTAGGTGCCGAACTGGTCGAACGTGCCGAGCGCACCGAGAGCCATGATCGGCTGCGGAGAAACGTGCAGCACCCTCGTGAGATCGGACCGATCGAGATCTACGTACGCCGCGTAGCTGACGTACTGGCCGTTGGCATCGGGCTTCGGCCGGCAGCAAAAGAAGACGCGCACGCTGTGCTCGAACACCAGCGTCGCTGGCGCCTGGGCAAACGAGTCCATCCACTCGGGCCGCTCGAACCGCGCCGGATCGAACACCAGCCCGCGCTTGCGCCACGAAAATGTCAAAAGATGATTTCCAGGAGATCGCGGTGTTCCCGGCCTTCGACCGCAGTGAACCCGAGCGATGCATACAGCGCGCGGGCCGCGGTATTGGCGTGCGCCACTTCGAGGCGGCACGCTGCCAGACCACGCTGCTTCATCAGCTCGAGAACGCACGACACCAGGGCGCGGCCGAGGCCGGCGCCGCGATCCAGCGGGTTCACCACCACGAGCGTGATGAAGCCCCGCCGGGTCACCTGGTCATTGGCGTAATACGCGACCACGCCTCGGCATCGTCCGTCGCCGGCCGCGCTCAGAAACTCTGCGCGCCCGGCGAGCTTGGCGAGATACGCGTCGACGTCGACGTTGTCGATGAACCGGTGCCGCTCCTGCTCCGACAGGATCAATGCGCGAACGGACGGCTCCAGCATCACCTGTCGAAGGGCCTACGAAACGATCCGCGGCTCCGGCAGCGGCACAATGAACTGGCCCTTGAAGCCGCGTGCCCGCAGCTTCGGGATCAGTTCGTCGGCGATGTGCCACGACAGCAGCATCGCGTACTCGGGCTGCTGCTTGAACAACTCGCTCTCGTTGATGACCGGCACCAGCGTGCCGGGCATGTACTTGCCGACCTTGTACGAGCCGTCGATCTCGCACACGCAGTCGATCAGCTCGCGATCGAGTCCGACATAGTTGATGAGCGTGCTGGCGCGGGACGGCGCGCCGATGGCAAAGATGCGCGCGTTCTTGGCAATCAGGTCCTTGAGCAGCGCGTGCAGGTGGACCTTGGAGAGCGCCACGCGGTGCTTGAAGGCCCGCATCTGGTCGGCGAGCGGACCGGCAGCCTGCTCTTCCTTCAGCAGCTGGGCCACGCTCGGCTGCACCGGACGCTTGCCCTTGCGCGAGGCATAGACGCGAATCGATCCACCGTGCGTCGGAATCCGCTTGGCGTGAATCACCTCGAGACCGTGCATCCCGAGCAGGTAGGCGACGCTCTCGAGCGAGTAGTGGCGCAGGTGCTCGTGATAGATGGTGTCGTACTGCAGCGTCTCGATCAGCGACATCAGGTAATGCGACTCGTTGATGAACACGCCGTCATCATCGAGCATCGCGAGGATGCCTTCGACGATTTCGTGGATGCCCTCGATGTGGGCAAACACGTTGGTCGCCGTGACGACGGTCGCCTTGGTGCCGCACTCCTTCACGGCCCGCGCCGCAGCGGCGGGACTGAAGAAGCTCTGGATGCTGCGGATGCCGCGGGAGTTGGCCAACTGGGCCATGTCGGTCGGCTCGATGCCGCACACCGGATAGCCGGCGTTCAACCAGTTGGACAGCAGCGTGCCGTCGTTCGACCCGATGTCGACGATCAATTCGTTGCCCTTGAGCCCCAACAGCGGCGCGGCTTCCTGCTGCAGCTCCGCGAAATTCTCGCGCAGGATCTTGGTCGTGCCGCTGGTGTAGGGATACTCGGGTGGGAACAGGATCTGCGGGTCGACGATCAGGCCGATTTGCACCAGCTGGCACTTGGTGCAACGCAGCAGTTCGGCGGGATAGGCGGGCTGCTCGTGGGGGCGCTGGCCCTGTGTCCGCATCTGATTGACCGGCGGCAAGTAGCCCAGGAACAACACCGATTCAAGATCGGTGCTCCCGCAGACCTGGCAGCGATCAACGACGACGCTGCCGCCGGTTCCTGCCGCTCGCTTCATTTCACTCGACATGGATCTTCTCTGCTCCTTGAATTCTCGATGCACTAGTTCTTGGCCGGGGGGTTCTCGTCGTACCACTTCGCGACCGCCGGCATGGCTGCTTCCAACGTGAATTTCGGCGCGTAGCCAAGCGCCGCGATCTTGCCGATGTCCGGGCAGCGCCGGTTCGTCTCGCCCTTCGGCGCCTCGCCGGGCACCACGCGAACGTTGCGGCCGAAGCTGCGGCCCATGCATTCCGCCAGGTAACTCATCGTCACCTCCTGCAGCGTGCCGACATGATAGATGCCGAGATGCGCGCCGTGTGCCAGCGCGAGCATCACCCCGTCGGTGAAGTCGTCGATATAGACAAACGACCGGGTCTGCTCGCCCGATCCCCGGATCGGAAACGGCAGCGGGTCGCCGGGGGTGTCCTTCAACGAACTCATGCGCAGCGCAAACTGCGGGATCACGTGCTCGTAGCCCATGTCGGCGCCGTAGACGTTGTGCGGCCGCACGATGACGACGCGATCGAACCCGGTGCGGCCGTAATTGATGGCCATCAGTTCGCTGATGATCTTGCCGCCGCCGTACGAATAACGCGGATTGGTGACATCGGGCACGCTGAGCGGCGCCGATTCATCCGTCGGCACGGCGGGGGGCGTTTGATACACCTCCGAGCTCGACATCAGGAACAGGTCCCGCACGTTGTGGCGCCGGCACCCATCGAGCACGTTGACCATGCCCTTCACGGCGACGTCGAGCACCAGTTCGGGTTTGCTGTAGAAAAACTCGGTGCCGTTGACGTACGCAAGGTGGCACATCACGTCGATACCCTGGCAGGCCTTGTCGACGGCCCCCCCATCACGGATGTCGGCCTGGACAAATTCGAACTGCCCTTCGATGTCGGCGAGCCGCCGGTTGCGACCACGTGAGTTGTCGTCAAGCACGCGAACCGTGTGCCCGTCTTTCACCAGCCGCTTGACCAGTGCGCTGCCCAGGAATCCAGTGCCACCGGTAACGAGATACTTCCGACTGCTCACATCGACACCTTTCCACCCATTGCGGTCGCCGAGGGGATGCGCACTAGCGTGGGCCGGCGGGCGCTGCTCGGTACCCGCCACGACCGCTTCAATCCCCACAGAAACCAGCGCAAATATTCCGAGACCCACGGGCCGAGCACGAACGTCGACTTCCCGCCATACAGGCGATCGATCGACACGATGGGCACTTCGCCGAGCGCCAGCCCGGCCAGTTGCGCCTTGATGGCCATTTCGAAGGTCACGGCCCAGCCGATCGGCCTGGCCTGAAGGTCGAGCGACGCGAACACTTCGCGGCGGAACATCTTGATGCCGGTCGTCGCGTCGGTCAGGCCAAGGCCTGACAGCCGGCAGAACCAGCGGTTGGCCGCCCGCGACAACTTCCCGCCAATCCAGGATCCGCCGAGGCGCCGGCCTCCATGCGCGTACCGCGTGCAGCTGACAAAGTCGCACCCCTCGTCCAGCAGCGCGATCATGTCGTCGATGGCGAGCACCGGCCCGACTTCGTCGGCAGCGAAGATCAGCACGTACTTGCCGCGCGCGCTGGCAATGCCGGCCGACAGCGCGTTCAGCACGCCAGGGCCGCGCGTGTTGAGGATCGACCGCAGCTCGGGGTAGCCCGGCATCATCGCCTCGACCACCGGAATGCTGTCGTCGCCTTCGCGGTCATAGACCACCAGCACCTCGTGGGTGGCGTCCACCACCGCGCGAAGAATCTTGAGCATGATCTTCAGATTGATGCCCTCGTTGCGGACGGGCATCACGATGCTCAGGACGGGAGTGGATGGTGTGGTCATGTTCAAGGACCCGCGCGGCGCGCGCCGCGCGGTGTACCGTCAGGGCTTCGCGTAGAACGCCTTGATCGCCGCACACACGGCCGCGACATCGTCATCGGTCAACGACAGCGCGGACGGCAGCCACAGCGCCTGCGCCATCAGGCGCGTGCTGTTGGGGAACTGCGCGTCGGGCCGGCGGTAGGGTTGCTGCGTGTGAATGGGATACCAGAACGGCCGGCAATGCATGTTGCGCTCGAGCAGATAGGCGACGAGTTCGTCGCGACGCTCCGCCACGATGTCGACCCACTGTGGCGTTTCGCCGTTCTCCACGTCGAAACCCGGCACCATGATGCCGCTGATGCCCGTCAGCCCGTCTCGGTAGGCGCGATAGATCCGGCGGAGGCGTCCGACGCGCGTCTCGAGGAACTCGGCCTGCGCGAGGCCGACGGCGGCCTGCAGGTTGGTCATCTTGAAGTTGTAGCCCAGCGTGGGATGCAGGTCGTTGCCACCAGTGCCGCGAACCGGACGCCCGTGGTCCTTGAGGCCGCGCAATCGCGCCTCGAACCCGTCGTCATTGGTCAGCACGATACCGCCCTGCCCCGTCGTGATCGTCTTGTTCGGCGAAAACGACAGGCAGCCTGCTTCGCCGATGGTCCCGAGCTGCTTCCCGCCGGACCGGGACAACAGCGCTTCGGCGGCATCCTCGATGATCGCGACGCCATGTTCCTTGCCCAGTGCGACCAACGCGTCCATGTCCGCGCCACGGCCGCTGACGTGCACCGGCACGATCGCCTTGGTGTACGGCGTGATGGCCTGCCGGGTCTGCTCCACGTCGATGTTCAACGTGCGTGGATCGATGTCCACCAGCACGGGCGTCGCACCGGTCAGGCGGACGGCGTTGGCTGTGGCAATGAAGGTCACGTCCGGGACGATGACTTCGTCTCCGGGACCCGCGCCTGCCGCGGCCACGGCGAGGAAGATCGCCGTGGTGCCGCTGGTCGTGGCCACAGCGTGCCTGGCGCCGAACAGCTCCGCAATGCGGCGCTCGAACGCGGTCGTCACGTCGCCGTCATTGAGGTAGTTGCTCTCGATGACCGCAGCGACACGCGCCAGTTCGCCGCCACCCATTTGCGGCTCCCACCAGGGAATCTTCACCATTGTCGTCACGCGTTTGCCCTCGTATCGTCCAGGAATTTCCGGAGCTTCTCAACCTGCTCGGTGACTTCCGACCGGTTGCGGGCGCGCAGCCGGCGGATCGGCACGCCGGCGTAGACCGCCCACGGCTCGAATGCGAAGGCGGGCGGCACGTAACTCAGCGCGCCAATCACCGTGCCCTCGGGAATATCGTTCTTCGGCATCACGACCGTGTTCGCGCCGACCGCCGTGTAGTTGCCAAACGTCACGTCACCCTGGATCAGGTGACGCTTGATCGGGCCGACGCCGTCGGGCAGGATCGCCACCACGTCGTTGGCATAGTCATCGCTCGTGCACCAGATCTTCACGCCCGACGACAGGCTGCTGAAATCTCCCAGCGAAAACAGGAACGCGCCGCCCCCCGCCACCGAACAGCCGGAGGCAATATGCGAGCAGGTGCCAACGCGCACGCGGGTCGAAAAATAACTGAAGTCGTCGACGATCGAATAGTCACCGATTTCAAAATGCTGCGGGTGCCGGATTCTTGAGTGAGGCGAGATGATCGGCTTCACTGCAGGCTCACTTCGGCAACACGCCCCACACGTCCACGACTTCCACGCCGGCCGGGATCGTCAGCGACTTGTAGGCGCTGTGCGGCACGCCGATGATCACCACATCGTTCGAGGCGACCAGGTCCTCTTTCGACATGAACGTCGCGTCGGTCGCAAACTCGTCCGAGTAGCTGACGTCAACGCCCTGGAAGCGCAGCACCTTGCCCAGTTTGTACGACAGCGAATCGCGAATGTCGTCGATGTCGGCCTTGAACGCCATCCCCAGGATGCCCACCTTCAGTCCGGCGAGCTTGCGGCGGCGCCCGAGTTGCTCGACGATGAAATTCGGCAGCCCCTCGTTGATCGCCATCGCGGCGTGGCCGAGGGTGAAGTTGTTGTTGTTGAAGGCGGCCAGCTGCATCGTGTCCTTGAGCAGGCACGGTCCGGCGGCAAACCCGGCTGACGGCAATCCGGCGTTGCGGCCATAGCCATCGACCATCGTCTTCCGCAGCTCGTTGAAGTCGACGCCGTAGCTGTCGGCGATCATGTAGAACTGGTTGGCTGCGGCAAACTGGATGTAGCGCCACGCGTTGGAGAACAACTTGGCGAGCTCGGCTTCCTCGATGCTGACCTTGAGGATTTTCGGGGCCACCAGCGAGAACAGCGCACTGGCACTGTCCAGGGCCTCGGGGGTGCAGCCGGCGACGATCTGCGGCAGGTCGCGCAATTCGCGAATCGCGTAGCCCTGCGCGATGCGCTCCGGGCAGTACGCGACGCGCCACTTGCCGCCGCCCTTCTCCAGCGCGTTCAGCACCTGGATGCAGGTGCGCGGGTAGACCGTGCTGCGGATGATGATGGTCTGCTCTTCGCTCAGGTGCGGCTTGATCTTGGCGAACAGGTCCAGCAAGGCGCGCAGCTTCGGATTGAGGTACTCATCAACCGGTGTGCCGACCGCGACGATGATGTGCTTGGCGCGGCCAAGGTCTTCGGCATTCGAGGAGAAGGTCAGCCGGTTGGCTTTCAGTGCGCGCTCGAGCAGCGGCTCTGACTCGTACTCGATGAACGGCATGGTGCCGCTCTGCACCTGCTTCATGACCTCGGTGTTGAGGTCGTAAATCAACACGCGGAGTCCGGCCTCGGCGAAGACCAGGCCGAGCGGCAAGCCGACATGTCCGGCGCCGCCAATGATGCAAATATCGTGATCGCGCTGTGAACTCATACTGTGCAAGATGCCTCGGACAAAAGACTGACTATTATAGCGTTGCCGGTGGATTCACAGCCACTCTCACCGGGGCGTCTCTGAGAGCCGGCCCACACTGGCCAGCATGTGCGCAATCGCCGCGATCTCGTCTGCATGCGCGGCCGCGTAGCGCTCGCGTGCGTCGCGCACGCGAGCCTGGTGCGCATCAACAGTGGCCGCCGTCAGCAAGGTACCAAAATCGGCCGGTGTCGCCGCCGCATCGACGCTGCCGAGCATCCGGTCCAGCGCCATGTAGCCGACGTCGGTGCTGAAGTGGATGGCGTCGGCATACCAGCGGTACCCGGCCGTACGGTCGTCAAACACCTGCACGCCGTCGCTGGTAATCGTGGAATAGCCGCCGAAGTCCCACAACGTGACGCGCGAACGGCCGGAACGGGCGGCTTCCTCTTCAATGATCTCCGTCATCGCCCGCTGCCATGACTCGTACTGGGGCCACCATCCCATCAGCCGGATCGCCTCGTAGGCGCGCGCGTGGTGCGGCGACAGATAGAGGTCCAACTGGATACCGCGCTCACGCGCCAGCGCGATCAAATGCTTGAACGCGTCGAGGGACGACCAGCCGTCGTCATCGACGAACCGGAACGGACGACCGGCGGCAGGATAGAGGCCGGCGATCAGCACGCGATCACCGTCGAGCATGAGGCGGTGAAAGTCGTCAATGGTGCGCGCGCCGCCCTGCGGCGGCGTGAGCGGCGGACGCGGCCCGCCACCGACGCCGATTCCGAAGTTCGGGGGCGTCAGTCGAATCCGACCGGCGCCGCCCCACAGCCTCGCCACCTGCTTCACGGCCGGCTGCCACAACATCGCCTGCGAGGCATACGAGTAGTCGGCACTGAACAACCGCTGCGTCACAAAGCGGTTCAGGTCCGCGCGATAGGACGGCCGATGCGCCATCGGCAGGTCGAAATAGCCCGGCGACGTCGGCTTGTCACCCGCAAACATGTAGAACTCGAGCCCGATCACGACGCGTTGCGCGGTGCCGAGGTTCGCCACATGTTCGAACGCGCCGAGCAGTTCGCGCATGCTGGCGCCGGCCAGCCCAAAGTTGTACGCCGGCCGCCCATCAGGTCCGCGCAGCGGCGTGTAGCCGGCGTCGATGTGCGACCAGACCGTGGAACTGCCAAACACTACTGACTGGGGACGGTAGTAGGCGACGTTCAATACCTTGGCTTCACGCGTCCCGTCCGGCACCGGCCACGCTCCCCCGGCAGAGAACGAGACTTCGCTCTCCGACGGAAACGCCGGCCGCCAGCCGGCCACGCGCGCGTAGCCGAGCGGGTCCATCACGATGTTGATCGCCGGAATGGCCGCCAGCAATGCGGCCACGGTCGCGAGCATCGCCACGACGTAGCGGCGCGCCTGCCACGCATCTGGGAACGCACCGGTCACGGCTCGGTCTTCAATCGGCCCACCGCCTGCAGCGCGTTCATGACCGCGCGCACGTCGCCTGGATGCGTGTCTTCGTAGCGCCGCTGCGCAGCGCGAATCCCGGCGAGATGATCGTCAATACTGGCGGCCGAGAGCCGGACACCGAAGTCCGCCGGCAGCGCCGTCGCGCCTGCCGTGCCGAACATCCGGTCCATCACCATGTATCCGACGGCGGTCTTGAAATGAATGGTGTCGGCGAAATGGCGGAAGCCCGCACCGTCGTCCTGTTGCGCGACCGGATCCGTGGTGATGCCGTTGTAGCAGCAGAAGTCCCACAACTCGACGGGGCGCGCACCGGGGTTGCGGCGCGCGTCCTCGTCAACGATGGCCACCAGCTGCCGCTGCCACTCTTCAAACTGCGGCCACCACCCCAGCAGGCGAATGGTCTCGAAGGCGCGCGCGTGATTCGGGGACAGGTAAATTCGCAGGTCAATGTCGTGCTGTCGTGCCAACGCGACCATCCGCCGCACCGCATCGAGCGTGGAGGAGCCGTCGTCGCCGGCGAACCGAAACGGACGGGCCGCCTCCGGATACAGCGAGACGATCTGGATCTTGTCGACGCTGAGCATCAACTCGGCGAATTCAGAAGGTGTGCGGGGCGCCGACATATCGCGTCCAGCGGCGGCGACCGATGGCGACAGCCATCCGGCGGCGGTCTTCCGGATCGCGTCCCACAACAGTGACGCGGACTCGGTGGTGTTGGCGGAGGAGAACACCTGTTGGCTGATGAACTGCCAGTAGTCCCGTCGGTACGACGGCCGCTGCGCAAACGGCAGGTCGTCATAGCCGGGCGCCGACGGCTTGTCCGCGGAGAACATGTAGAACTCGAGGCCGACCAGCACGCGGCGCGGTGGACCGAGCGTCACGGCGTGCTCGAACGCGGCGGCCATTTCGCGCGCGTTCACGCCGGCCAGGCCGAAGTTATACGCCTTCCGCCCGTCACTCCAGAGGATCGGCGGATACCCGGCATCGACGTACGACCACACCGTGGAACTGCCGAAGTAGATGGTGGTCGGAGCGTAGAGGCCAACATTGAACAGCTTTGCTTCGCGAGTACCGTGCGGCACCGGCCAGGCACCGCTGGCCTGGAACTGCGCCTCGAGCGCGTCTGGCGTGGCGGGCCGCCAACCTGCGGCTCGCGAGTAGCCCATCGGGTCCATCACGATGTTCATCGCCGCCAGGCTGCCGAGCAGGGCAGCCACAACGACCGCCATGGCGATCATGTAGCGCCTCGACGTCACGACTTCGGTCACGGCACTAGAACTGGTAATACAGGAACTCGCTCGGCTTCGTCAGGTTCAGCAGGGCAATGGTGAAGAGAATCGCCGCGGCAATGGCCCACGACACGCTCGGTCGCCACGTGACCCGCGCCGGCGCCACCTCACCGGGATCAAGCACCACCGGGAAACGGTGCATGATCTGCTGGCTGTTCGGCATCCACCACGCGATGGGTAACAGCGCCAGAATCCACAGGCCAATTGGAATGATCGACATCTGCAGGGCGGGTTCGAAGCGCACGCCGAGGCCGGCAAGCCATGGGCCGACACTCCCCAGTGCCACGCGGTCGGCTTCAAGCAGCACAAATCCGTTGAGCCCGGCCATGCCTTCGAGAATTTCGCGGGCTGCAGCCACGCTGGGCGCCCGGAAGAACACCCACGCGACCACCACCGCTACAAACGTGATCGACCGCGCCAGCGTGCGGCTGATCCACGTGGACGAACGGCCGCCACCAAGCGCGGCGCGGAGCGCCAGCCACGCGTGGTTCACGATGAGGTAGGCGCCATGCAGGCCGCCCCAGATCACGAATGTCCAGCCTGCGCCGTGCCACAATCCGCCGATCAGCATCGTCGCCATCAGGTTGACATAGCGGCGCGCAGGACCGCGCCGGTTGCCGCCAAGCGGCACGTAGACATAGTCGCGGAGAAACCGGGACAAGGTCATGTGCCACCGGCGCCAGAAGTCGATGATGTTGACCGCCTGGTAGGGCGAGTTGAAGTTGGCCGGGAACTTCACGCCGAACATCAGCGAGAGGCCGATGGCCATGTCCGAATACCCGGAGAAGTCGAAGTAGAGCTGCAGCGTGTAGGCCAGGGCCGCAGCCCACCCGTCAAAGAACCCCACCGCTACGCCGAGTCCTGCCTTCGTGAACGCCGACATGGCGTTGGTGGCGGACACGTACGAACCGATGTTGTCGGCCAGCACCACCTTCTTGAACAACCCCATCGTCAGCATCGCCGAGCCGGCGGCCATGGCCGGCCAGCTGAAACGCGATGCGGATGCGGCCGCAAACTGCGGCATGGTTTCCTTGTGGTGAATGATCGGACCGGCGATCAGGTGCGGGAACCACGTTACGAACAGTAAGTACCGCATCCAGTCGTGCTCGCGCGCCCGGCCCCGGTACGTGTCGACGATGAACGCGATCTGCGTAAAGGTGAAGAACGAGATCCCGAGCGGCAGGATCAGGCCGAGCAGGGTGAAATGCGAGCCGGCGACCGCGTTGGCCGTGGTGATGAAGAAATCGGCGTACTTGTAATAGCCCAGCAGCGCCAGGTCGGCCAGAATCGTCGCCGCCGTCAAAGCCCTGGCGCGCGAACCGCCTCCCTGAACGGCGCGATCGATCGCTCGGCTCATCGCATAGTTGAACGCCGCCGAACCCAGCAACAACGGGAGATAACGGCGATCCCACCAGCTATAGAACACGACGGACGCGACGACGAGGACCAGCGTGGCCAGGCGTGGCCTGATTCGCGCCACCAGGAAGAACGCGAGCAGCGTGACTGGCAGGAACGCGAACAGGAACGAATACGAGTTGAAGAGCATCGGTTACGCGGTCAGCGAAACCACCGCGGATTCTCGACGAGTGGATAGAGATCGCGCACGATGAATCGCGCGCCTTGCGGGCCGGCCTGGACCTGCAGGCTGGTCTCCATTTCTGCGGCCGACAACTGATCGGCAGACAAGTCGCGGAAGTGCCACGCCCGATAAGCGGCGGGACTCGACGGAGTCACCGGTCCGTTCTCCACGATCCGCGCGCCTGGCTGCCCTGCAAGCGCCGGTGGCAGCAGCGTTCCTTGCGTCACTTTCAGGTAGACGCCGAGCGCGAGGCGATCGGATCCGTAGGTGCGGAACCGCCCGATTCTGGCGATCTCACCCGGCAGCAGCGTGACCGCCTGGCCTTCGTCAGTCTTGACCGGCGGACCGAAGGAATCGATCACCGGCTCTTCGACAAACCCCAGCCGATACTGCGGATACTCCCGCAACTGCCGTCGGATCGCGTTGTCGTAGGCCACGTAATAGCCCAGGCGTTCCTCGTATTGCAGCGACGAGTCCTCGATCGCCACGAAGAAGTTCATCATCGTGGCGTACGGGTGGTCCGGGAACCGCCGCAGGCCCTCGCGGAATCGCTCGAGCCTGTTCGGGACCGCGAAGTACCTGGCGTATGGATAGAAGTGCGGGT
This sequence comes from uncultured Acidobacterium sp., assembly GCA_964628295.1. GTDB lineage: Bacteria > Acidobacteriota > Vicinamibacteria > Vicinamibacterales > UBA2999 > 12-FULL-67-14b. The sequence goes on along the minus strand of CAZVLS010000006.1, from coordinate 75,719 downwards.
TGTCCGGCGCCTCCTGCATGGCGCGCTCGTAATGCTGGAGCATCAGCTGCTTCACGTACTCAGGCTGGATGTTTTCCTTCATCAGCGTGTTGTACGCGCCGAGCCGCTCCAGATAGCCAAACAGCGCCCACGCACCGTACATCGTCACGGTGCCGGGATCTTCACCGCCGATGGCGCGAATCGCGTCCACCTCGCGGACCAGCGCATCGGGCGACAAGTAGGCTTCGGGGTAGTACTGCCCGGCGTGGACCGCGCGCCAGATGCGCGTGACGTGAATCTCCTTCCGGACTTCGCGCTGGCCCCACAACACGGCCAGGACCCCGAGCGCGCAGGCCGCCCACGCCAGCATCTTGCGCCGCCGCTCGACCGGCCACGACCAGCGCGGCGGCTTCTGGTACATCGCCCGCGCTTCGCGGCCGGCAAGATACACCAGGCTTGGTATCGCGACCCACAACATCGGCACACCCTTCAAGAGGTAGATCGAGTGCACGTGCATGAGTGCGAGGAAGGTATGCAGGCCGAACACTTCCCACATCACCAGACCAATCAGCGGCAGCGCCGACACGGTGGCGCGGCCGCGCGCCACCACGAAGAAGATCAGCGCGGTGCCGATCCACAACACGATCGTTCCGCGCTGGGCATGATCGCGATAGTGCTGATACGAAAACTCGCGGTGGTAGATGATCTGCGCCACGAAGCGGCCAAGCCACGACTTCGGGAACTCCGAGAAGTGGTGCAGTGCCGTTTCGGTCAGGAACTTTCGTCCCCACGCGGGATAGCCATGGTGCAAGGCCTGCACCGGCGACAACTGCAGCAGGTAATAGTCCGCGTCGAAGATCCAGGTGAAGTTGTAGTCAAGGATGAAGTTGCCAAAGTGGCCCGGCCGCTCGTCGAGGAACATCGCAGCGTTCACCGTCTTGTATTCGCCGGCTTCGGCGGTGTTCACTGGAGCGACCGGCGCCAGCAGGCTGGCCGAGTACTCACGATACGGCCATTGCACCGCGCTCACGAGCAGAAACACCAGGACCGTGCGGCGCAGCACATCGGCATTCCATCGGATCACCGCCACGACCAGCATGCAGGCGATCAACGCCGTGGCGTCCAGGCGCGTCGACGGCAGGCGCGGGAAGATCAGCAGCAGCGCGCCGACGGCAAATACCAGCGCGCCGGCCAGCTCCATTGCCCACATGCGCCAGCGCCGCTCCTGGCGCGGAAGATCGCACAGGAACTGCGCCGCGGCCACCAGCGTGAACGTGTTGAATAAGTTCAGCCTGAAATCGAGGTGCAGGATCGGCCCGGCGAACCAGATGCCAAACCACAGCGCGCCGACCGACGCAAAGCCAATCAGCACCGAGCCGGTCAGCCGCTTCGTCAGCCAGAACAGCGAGAAGATCCCGACCCACGAACCGAAGATCAGGATGACGATGATGTAGATCTCCGAGCGGTGGAGCGCGTCGATGACCCAGATCGACGGCGCCACCTTCATCAAGCCGCTCTGGTAGTCCACATACGAGTAGAAGTACGACCAGTTGGTCGGACACTCGGTGGTGTAGAACGACTGCGTCTCGCGGTTGAAGGTGCGAATCAGGTGGAACAGCTGGACGGGCAGATACGGCGAGCTCGCCTCGATCCCCGGCCGCGCCTGCTGGACACGCTCGAGCAACTCCGCGTGCCGCGCGTCCGCGCCCTCGCAGACCTCGAACGGCCGGCGGTGCGCGTGCGAATAGACCAGGCGATCGTACGGGCCAAAGCCGGTCGTCCGCACGTACTCGGACGCAGCCGACAGCACGGTCTGCGTGTCGATGGGCGACAACTGCCAGCAGACCACGGCGATCGCGACCGCCTGGACCAGCGCGGACGCAATCCTCCAGATTCGTGAGGACATCAACAAACTATCGAAGGATAAACGGGGCCGCAGGTGGCGCGGCCCCCGTTGCACACTCAGGCTACGCGCAGACCTGCTGCTCGGTGATCTTGCCCATGTCGCGCGGGATGTAGTTGGGCGACGACGACTGCCCGAGCTCGCGGCAGATCCGCACGCCCTCCAGCAGTTCCTCGACGCTCAAGTCCGTCCACGACGCCGTCAGGCGCGCGGCGCGGTCGCTGTCGCCGTCGTCCGAGACGCGGGCGAACAGGTAGTCCATCTCAAGCTTCTTCGGATCGAACAGCTTGTTCTGGATCAGCTCGTGCCAGATCATCGTGCCCGGCAGCGGAATCAGGGTGTTGACGCCGACGTCATCGAACTTGGCCTTCTCGATCAGGCGATAGCGCGACTCGAGCGTTTCCTTATTCTCGCCGGGGAAGCCGACGATGATGAAGCCGTAGACACGCAGGCCGGCATCGTGGCAGCGCTGCACCGCTTCGGCGATCGAGTCATCGGTCACGCGCTTGCCGACGTACCGCTTTTGGCTGGGGTGCGTGGTCTCGACGCCGATCGACAGGTACTCGCAGCCGGACCGCTTCATCGCCGCCAGCACTTCGGTCTTGAGCGTCACCGCGGTAGCAAAACAGCTCCACTTCACCGGCGGCTGCACCTTCTCGAGCGCAGCGGACACGCTGACCGCATGCGTCTTGATGGCCGTAAAGGTGTCGTCGGAAATCCACAAGAAGCGATCGCCGTAGTGTTTGCGCAGGTGCTCGACTTCGTTCACGACGGATTCGGGCGAACGCAGGCGCACCTTGGTGCCGACGATCTCGGTCGACGCGCAGAACGAGCAGGTATACGGGCAGCCGCGGCTCGTCACCAGCTCGAAGCGGCGGTACTTCTCCATCGGCAGCAGGTCGTAGGCCGCCAACGGCAACGCACTGAGGTCTTCAACGTGCGCGCGAGGGGCGACCAGCGTCGCCTTCCCGCCGGTCCAGATCACGGCACCAGGCGACTTGCTCGGTGAACCGCGCTCGTTCATGTCCTGCAGCAGGCGGGGCGACTCAGCCTCGCCTTCGCCGGTGAGCACCACGTCGATGGGACCGTTGGCCTCGATCAGGCCCTCGGAGTACGCGGCAGCATGGTTACCGCCCGCGAAAATAAAGAGATCGGATTGCTTGGCCTTGAGCCGGGTGGCCAGTCGCAGAGTCGGATTGTGCTTCGTGATGTAGTTGCACGACAGGCCGACGGCATCCGGAGAAAACGACAGAATCCGGTCGACCGTCTCGTCCATCGAAAGGTTTTCGGCATCAGCGTCGATCAGGTCGACTTCGAAGCCCGACTCGCGCAAGGCCGAAGCCACCATGGCCGGACCGATCGGCGGCGAACCGGGATCTCCGTATTCGTCGCGCAGAATGTAGTTCGGCACGGCAATGACAACTCGCTTGATGCGTTTCATTCTTTCTCCTGGATCGACACTGTTGCCGAACATCTTATCCTACCATGGTTTACGGCCATTTCCCCTAACGCGGCCAAACCAAGCGGGCGAGTTCTCCGAGGTAGCGGAGTGGGTCTCCCAGGGTGACCGATGATTGCCCTCCCGTCCGTTCGGTGAGGGCCACCGGAATCTCAACCCACGACAAGCGATGCTGAAAGGTCCAATAGACCATTTCGGTGTCCACGAACCCCGTGTTGCTGGCCAGTGGGAACCTCTGCAGTAACGGGGTCTTGAAAACCTTGAAGGCAGAGTTGACGTGCCGGACTTTGACGCCTAAACCCAGCTTTACCAGCTGGTTAAAGACGAACGACTGCAGCTTGCGGAACGCATTGCGGTCGTCGTCAGAGCGATAGCTGAGCACGCAGTCGTATTTGTCGAACAGCGGCACGGCCTGAAGGACGGCCGCGAGCGGACACGGCAGGTCGATCGCGTAGCGCCAGGTCCAGTCCTTGGTTGCGTGTTTGAACCCGAGGCGCGTCGCAGACCCGATGCCATTGCGCCCGCCTTCATGAATGACCCTGACGGTCGGCATACGTTCCGCCAGCCGGTCGCAGGCTTCCGCCGTGCCGTCAGTGCTGGCCGACTCGACGATCAGGATCTCGTAGTCGGTGAAGTGCTGACGCAGGAATGCGTCAATGTGGATCAGGTTGGACTCGAGGATCTCGATCTCGTTGTAGATCGGCAGAATCATCGACAAGGAAGGCACGCTGGCCATCACTCGTGCGCCGCTTCGGGCTGCCGGGAGTTCATGTACGCGAGCATTTCCTCGTAATCCTTGAACTGGCGAACCGTGCGCGCGGGATTGCCGACGGCGATGGCCAGGTCGGGCACATCCTTCGCCACCACCGCTCCGGCACCGACGATCGCGAAGCGGCCAATGGTGACGCCGGGTGCGATCGTCGCGTTCGAACCGATCGTGGCGCCCTGCTTCACCAGCGTCGGCATGCGCACCACCTGCCGGTCGCTGCGTGGATACAGATCGTTGGTGAACATCACGCCGTGCCCGATGAACACATCGTCTTCGAGCGTCACCCGATCGCATAAAAACGAGTGGCTCTCGATCTTGCAGTTCCGGCCGACGATGGTGCCGCGCGTGATCTCGACGAACGGTCCGACGAACGTGCCGTCACCGATCTCGCAGCCGAAGATGTTGACCAGCTCCGGCGAGAAGATCTTGACGTTCGCACCGAGCTTGACGTCGGCGTCGATCATGCCTGCCCGGGCCCGGCGGTCCTTCCGTAAAACGCATTGATCCCCGCGGCGGTCTGGCGCGTGAAAGCCTCAGGAATTTCCGGATACATCGGCAGCGCGATGATGTCACGGCTCACCGCCGTTGCGGCGGGCAGCTCGAACTCGGCCCCGCGGTAGCCGCGCTGACGGGTCAGCGGCATCGGGTAGTAGATGTTGGTCTGGATGCCCTGGCGGTCCAGCGTTTCGACGAGCTGGTCGCGGTCCCGCGAGCAGCGCGCGGCGTAGACGTGGAAGTTCGGGACAATGTCTGCGTCAACCCGCTGCGGCCGGACCAGCGCGCTGTCGACCAGTTGCTGGTAGAGCGCCGCCACCACGCGGCGCCGTTCGTTCATGCGATCGAGGTGCTTCAACTTCACCCGCAGAATGGCGGCCTGGATCTCATCGAGCCGGGTGTTGATGCCGTCCTCGACGAACTCGTCCTTGCTGATCATCCCGTACATGCGGCGTGACTTCGCGAGCCTGGCCAACTCGGCGTCGTTGGTCACCAGCATCCCGCCATCACCGTAGGCGCCCAGGTTCTTCGTCGGATAAAAGCTGAATGCGGCGACATCACCGAAGGATCCGGCCGCACGCCCGCGCAGCGTCGCGCCGTGCGCCTGCGCGCAGTCTTCGAGGATCTTGATGTCGTTGCCGACAATGGCCCTCAGCTTCGGCACGTCGACCACACTGCCGAACAGGTGGACCGGCACCACAAGCCTGGTCCGCTCGGTGATTGCCGCGCTCACTTTCGACAGATCCATCAGGTAGGTCTCAGGATCGATGTCGACGAACACCGGCACCGCGCCGACGTGCCGGATCGCGGAGTAGGTCGGGATCGCGGTGAACGGCGTGGTGATGACCTCGTCGCCGCGGCGGATGCCCAGCGTCCACATCGCCATCATCAACGCGTCGGTGCCGTTGTTCACGCCAACGGCGTGAGACACGCCCACGTATGACGCAAACTCCGATTCAAACGCCTCGACGTTCGGGCCGTGCACGTACTTCCCCGACGCCAGCACCTCGCGGATCGCGCGGTCGATCGCCTCGCTATGCTCGGCATACTGTGCCGTCAGGTCGCATCGCCAAATCACTGCAGTCGCTCCTTGAAATAGGTAATGGTCCGCGCAAGCGCGGCATCCAGGTCCGCGGCGGGCAGCGCCCCGAGCCTGGCGCGCAGCGCCCCGTCGTCGAAGCGCGCGTCACCAATGTCCATGACGGCGATCTCGTGCGGCATCGGTTCCTGCCGCACGGCGCCGCGGCCCGCGATCCGCACGATACGGTGTGCCAGGTCGGCCAGGTCGACATCGCGGCCTGCCAGGTTGAACGCGTGATAGCCGCTGAAATCTTCGCGGCAGAGTGTGGCCACCACTTGCGCAACGTCACCGGAATATAGGAGCGAACGGCGCCGGCCGGTGCCATAGAGCACGATGTCGCCGCCGGCCAGCGCGGTACGGATCCATTCGCCCACCAGTCCGACGTCCTTGCCAACAACCGGCTGCCCCGGCCCGTAGGAATTCGGAATCCGCAGCGACAACGCCGGCAGGTTGTCGAGCGCGGAATAGATCCGCAGCAAATGATCGGCGGCGGCCTTGTGCACGCTCTGCACGTCGGTGGGCACCAGCGGGGTGTCTTCGGTAATCACCGCCGAGGTCGGCTTGCCGTACTCACCGCGCGAGCCGACGTACAGGATCCGGGCGCCGGGCACGCGGCGCGCGGCCTCGATGAGATGCAGGTGCGCGCCGAGGTTGAGCTGTTGATCGTAGAACGGCTGCTCGAACGCCGCCTTATGGCGCGTCCAGCCCATGCAGTCAACGATCACGCTGCTGCCTGCCAGCACGTCCTTCAGTGCCGCGACGCGCTCAACTGGCTGCGCAATGAGCTGAATGGCAGTTTTGAGATGAGCCAGGTTGGCCTCAGTGCCGCCAGATTCCGGCATCAGGCCGTCGATCACGACCACGTCGTCGCCCTGCTCCACAAGGGCAGCGGTCATCACGCTGCCGAGGAAGCCGGCGCCGCCACACACGACCACGCGTCGCCGTGACATGCCTTACTTGGTGCTCGTCTGTTTCTTCAGATGCCCGAACATCTGCGAATAGTTGGTGCGCGCTGCCTGGTACTCTTCGGCCTGCCCGATGTCGAGCCAATAGCCGGACAGCGAAAAACCGGCCACCTTCTGATGGGACGACAACATCTGGTTGATCAGCTTGTCCATGCCGAAATACGTGTTCTCCGGGATCATCGTGAGCACGCCCGGCTTGATGGCATAGATGCCGGCCAGCACTTCGTAGCGGAAGTTCGGCTTTTCCTCGACCGCGACGATGTACGGGCCATCCTTCGTCACTTTACCGAAATTGAAGGGCGCGATCAGTTCCTTGGTCACCACCGTGAGGTCCGCATCGGACTCGTTGCAGAAGTCCAGGACTTCGCGGAAGTTGAGCGTCGTCAGGATGTCGCCGTTCATCATCACGAACGGCTCGTTCAGTTCATTGCGCAACAACGACAACGGCCCGCAGGTGCCGAGCGGCTCGGTTTCCCGACTGAAGCGCAACTTGACGCCGTAGCGGTCCCCGTTGCCCAGGAACGCCTCGATGTAGTCCGCCATGTAATTGGTGGCGATGAAGATCTCGTCGAAGCCGCTGCGGGCCAGTGACAGGATCTGGATCTCGAGGACCGAGCTTTCACCGACCGGCAACAGCGGCTTCGGAATGACCTCGGTGAACGGCTTGAGCCGGGTACCGAGTCCACCGGCGAGAATGACTGCTTTCATAGCTTGGCTGCGCTAAATGGCGCCGGAGCCGCCGGACGCGAAGACTGTTTCCTTATACCACGCGTACGTGCGGGCAATTCCATCCGCCAGCGCGACGCGCGTGGTGATGCCGCTCAGCCGATCGACAAGCGACGTATCCGGGCAGCGGCGCGACGGCGAACCCTCCGTCGTCGGACCAGCGGCGATCCTGAGGTTGCGACCCGTGGCGGCAACGACCAGCCTCGCCAGCTCGCCGATCGAGCATTCGGGCTGCGAGGTACCCACGTTCACGGCAACGCCGGCCGCGTCGCGAGATTCCGCGATCGCCCGCACCTGGCTGACCGCATCGTCAACGTAGCAGAACGTGCGCGTGTGATCGATCGAGAAGACTTCGAGGACTGCACCGTCAGCCGCGCGATGGGCCCGCTGTAATAGTTCGGGAATGACGTGAGACATTCCCATGCGCGGCCCATACACATTGTGCGGGCGGACGATGCTGACCGGCACGCCGGATGCGTGGCACATCGCCTCGCCGTACAGTTTGGACAGCATGTAGCTGGTTCGCGGCTGATCGAGGCCGGGAAGCACGATCGGCGCGGCTTCTGGCGTCGGGATCGGCAGCGAACCGTTCAGCAGGGTCCCGGCGTAGACCTCGCTCGTCGACGCGAACACGAAGCGCTTCAGGGCGGCCTGGCGCGTCGCGAGCGCCAGCACGCGGTCGGTCATCTCGACATTGGCCGTCAGCACCGCATACGGGCGCTTCAGGACATGCTGCACGCCGATGATGGCCGCCAGGTGGTAGATCACGTCGTAGTCGGTGTCAGCAGACGCAAGGCTATCTGCGGCGAGCAGATCCCCTGACATCACCCGCACTCGTCCGTCATGGCCCTGGACCAGAGCGTCGATGAAGGCGTCGCGAACTCCGCGCGCAAAGCTATCGAGGATGTCGACGCGGTGGCCGTCCGCCGCCAGTGATGCGGCGAGGTGGCCGCCAATGAATCCGGCGCCGCCGGTGATCAGCACCTTCACGACTCGAGCCCCCGTCCAATGCTGTAGCAGCGGCATCCGGCATCAATAGCTGCCCGCCGCTGCGCATCGGTCAATACACGATTCGCATCGAGAATCAGCGGCCGGGCGTCGCCCAGCCAGCCGCGCACATCGATCTGCTGGTAGTCGCGATGAGCGACAGCCAATACGACGGCGTCGACACCCTGCGGCGACGGCAAGGCCGCCGCGAGTGTGGCGGACACTTCCGGCCATTCGGTCACGAGCGGATCGTGACACGTCACGCGTGCGCCCCGCTTCTGCGCCTCTTCGAGAAAGATCGCCGAGGGCGAGTACCGGGTGTCACCGACGTCAGGCCGATAGCTGACGCCGAGCAGCAGCACCGACTTGTCGCGCAGCCCGCCAAGTTCCTGCTCGAGACGATCGACCGACACGAGTGGCATGGCATTGTTCAGCGCCACGGCCTGTCGCGAAAACGGAAAGTCGCGATCCGCGTGAAAGATGTCGCGCGACGCCAGGCCGGCAAACAGCGGGTCCTTCGTCAGGCAATAGCCGCCCACGCCGAAACCGGGCTGGCGCATATTGGAGTGGGTCGGGCGTTTGCGAATCGCGTCGATGACCGTGAACAGGTCCACACCGACCCCCTCGGCAAATCGCGCCCACTCTTCGATGAACGCGATGTTGACCGCCCGGTAGCTGTTCTCGAGGACCTTGGCCGTCTCACTGGCCGTGGGACTCGCCAGCCGCGTCAAGGGAAACTGCGTCACATTGATGACTTTGGACAGGAACGCCTCGGCGGCATCCGCAGCTTGGGGCGTGCATCCCGCATAGACACGCCAGTAGTTGATGATGGAATCCAGATACTCGGCGCCAGGCATCACGCGCTCGTACGAATGCGCGATCAGCACGGCGTCGGGCGACAGGCCGCGCGATTGGAGTACCGCGGCGACTTCGGGGGCGACGATCTTCTCCGTCGTGCCCGGTGGTGTCGTGGTCTCCACCAGCACCAGCGCGCCGGGCTTGACGTGCGTGGCAACGTCGCGGACCGCGTGCCGGAGGCCGTCGAGCGCGAGCGCAGGCCCAGCCTCCGTGGTCCGCAGATCGAGATTGACGTCCACGATGACGACGTCGGCCTGCGCGTAGATGGCCGGATCGGCCGTCGCGCGGAGATTGCCCGCCGCCCGGCCATCCTGCACGGCATCGATCAGTTGCTGGTCAACCGTCGTGAATGGGAAGCGCCCGGCGTTGATCGCCGCGATCCGGTCGAGGCCCCCTGGCGTCGGCAAATCGACGCCGACCACATCGAAGACCGGTTGGCGTGCGGCGTCACGGGCCTTGGCCACTGCCGCGGCCATTGCCGCACCGACAAAACCTAGTCCTTGCACACAGACCGTCTGCCTCACAGCCGGATCTTTCCTTTCGCGGCAGCCAGGAACAGCGCCGACAAGTTGAGCGCGTGGTCCATGCGGCCGTCCGTTGCCATCGCCATCGCTTCGGCCTCGGGAACGGTGACGACCGTGATGCCTTCGCCGGTATCGGCGGGCTCGGCCGTCTTCACCACATCCTTCGCAAAGTAGCACCACATCCGATTGGCGAGCCGCCCGATGTCCGGCACGAGCACGCCGAGAAACTCCAGCGGTGCTGACATGCCGGTTTCTTCCAACAGTTCCCGTTGCGCGGCTTGTTCCGGCGTTTCGCCGGCGTCAACGTGGCCGCTGGGCAGTTCGAAAGTGTCTCGATCAACCACCAGCCGGTACTGCTTCACGAGCACGAGTTCACGCTGGGCCGTGAGGGCGATGACCGCCACGTAGTCGGAAAGCTCGAGCAGATAGTACGGTCGGCCGTCAGGCGCCGGGCGCGAGACCAGGGTGCACCACGGCGATTCGAACAGTATGTCCTTCACAGGCAGTCTTCCCGTCCCTCGATCCACGAGGCGTGCCACAGCACGGCGTTCATCACCGTCCACAGCTGGAAGCTGTAGCCGCCACGTCCTTCCATCTGGCCTTTGAGCATGTCGAGGAAGAACGTGTTGTCAAAGAAGCCTTCCTTCACGAGCGCGGATCGCTCGAAGGCGGCCACGCATCGCCGCCCGAAGTCGCCTTCCTGGAACCACTCCTCCATCGGCGCTCCGAAGCCCTGCTTCGTGCGGTAGACGAGGTCGTGATCGAGATAAGGCTCGGCCGCCTTCTTCAGGATCGACTTGCCGACTCCATTCTTCAACTTGTACGAGGCCGGCAACCGGGTAGCGAACTCCACCACGTCGTGATCAAGGAAGGGAACCCGCGCCTCGATCGAGTGGGCCATCGTGAGCTTGTCGACGCGCATCAGCAGGTGCTCCGGCAGCCGCAGCTTCATCTCCATGTAGGGAATCTTCTGGAGGACTTCGGGCTCGGCGAGCTGGCCGTCGAGTTGGCCGAGGTAGTTGCGGACCACGGCATGGCTATCAAGCTCGGCGTGGGAGGACGGCATCAGGCCCTCGATCGGGCAGTCCTCCGCTCCCTGGAACGGACCGCGGTCGGGCGTCAGCCGGTCGCGCAGTTCGCCCCACCAGCACGCCGCGCCACCCCAGAACAGCTCCTGCCCCGACTTGGCGCGGTTGAAGATGTCGCGATCCTCGATGCTCGCGCCCGGCACTGCCGATTGCGTGCGCGCGCGCAGCTGCTGCCACCACCCGGCGTTGCGCACCGGTTGGTAGACCGTCTCATATTTCTGGCGGTAGTGCTCGCACCACCAGTAGCCCAGGAAGTTCTCGTCGGCGCCCTCACCGACCTGCACCACCGTGGTGCCTGACTGCTTGACCAGCCGCGCCAGGAAGTACAACGGGATGCACACGTTGTCCGCGATCGGCTCGTCCTGCAACCGCACGAGCAGCGGCAGGAAATCCTGCGCCTCCTGCCGGCTGATCAGGGTTTCGTGATGGTCGGTGCCGTACCGCTCGCTGACGCGACGCGCGAACCGGAACTCGTTGTAGTCCTCTTTGCCCTCGTAGCCGATCGTGAAGGTCGTCACCGGCCGCGACATCAGCTCGCTCATCAGCGCGACGTTGAGCGACGAGTCTACGCCGCCCGACAACAGCACGCCGAACGGCACATCCGAGACCATGCGACGGGCGATTGATTGCTTGAGCAACCGTGTCAGTTCCGAAACCGCCTCGTCCTCGCTGAGCTCGCTGGGCTTGAACAGACCCCCGGCAGACGGCTTGCAATCCCACCATTGACGCGTCGTCGCCCTGCCGTTGTGCTCGATCGTGACGGTATGACCGGCAGGCACCTTGAAAATGCCTCGAAACAGGGTCATCGGGGCCGGCGTCACGATGAAGGTCAGGTAGTGCCAGAAGGCGGTCCGATCCATTTGCGCGGTGACATCGGGATGCGCGAGCAGCGCCCGGATCTCGGACGCGAACAGCCACTCACCCGCCTTCGTTCGAGTGACGTACATCGGCTTGATGCCCACGCGATCGCGAACCAGGTGCATGACAGGACGGCTTCGATCTCGCGCGTCGTAAATGCCGATCGCGAACATTCCGTAGAATCGCTTGACGCAGTCAAGGCCCCATTCTTCGTAGGCGTGCAGCAGCACCTCGGTGTCCGAGTGATCGGTCTTCCACTCGTACTTGCCAAGCGCGACCAGCGTCTGCCGAATCTCCGCGTGGTTATAGATTTCACCGTTGAAGGTGATCGCCACCGTCCCGGCGGCGTTGAGCATCGGCTGCCCGGCGCTGTCCGAAAGGTCGATGATCGACAGGCGCCTGTGGCCCAACGTGCAGCTGCGGTCCGGCGAGGACCAGATGCCAACTCCGTCAGGGCCGCGGTGGGGCATGCGGTCGCGCATGGCGCTGACCACGTCGACGCTGCTGGCGGTACCACCCGGCTTGAATGCTCCAACGATTCCACACATATATGACTTCCGCTCTCCTAGGGCCTCGTCCGCTCGTATTCCCGCATCAGGCTGTCGACGTACCACCGGTCTGCTTGCACGGCGATGCGGCCAGGTTCGACGGTGAACGCGGTCGCGGTCTGTGCCGTCGTGTTGCAGTTACTCACCACGACAAACACGGCGTGATTGGTGCCGGCGGCGAAGCGGTGCAGCGACGCCAGATCAACTGGCGGCACGATCCACCCTCGCTGCTGTTCGTCGAGGATGCCGGTGCAAACCCTGCCGGCCTGCGCGGTGACGGGCAGTTCGATCGAGACCTGTGCACCCGGCGCCACCTCGATTGCCGGGCTGACCAGTTGATAGCCGAACTGGCTGGCATTGCCGCTCACGCGTAATACCTGGCCTTGTGGCGCCACCGTCACGCCATCACTCGTGACCGGAACCCAGCTCTCAAGAGGCGGCAGCGGCCGGCTCGCCAGCAGCTCCCGGTTCAGCCGATAGTCGGGCCAGCCTGCGACGCGGAACGTGTCGACGACACCAACACGATCGCCGCTGCCGCCGTAGAAATTGAGTCCGACGGCCCCACCCGTGTGATGCCGCAGCAGGTAGATCGGATCGGCAGACGACAGTCGCGTCGCGACATCAACGTCCGGCGGCAGATCGCCGCCGGCGTACTCATGCGACGACCCCGAGCCTGCCGTGACAAACAGCGGGCCGGTCACGCCGCTCAGCATGCCCACACGGAAGAGATACCAACCCTCCGGAAGGTCTCCCGTCAGCGCGGCGGTGGCCTCACGACTCCAGCGCTGTGGTCCCCTGGCAATATTCAACGAGCCCACCGTCGGCGCCCACGTGGCGCTGAAGGGCCGCAGCTGATGCATCCAGCGTTGCTCGGCCGCGTCCCACACACTGACAGCAGGGAGCTCGGCCTCGTCCTGATGCAAGCGCCGCCGATAGACACGGGTTGCACCGTACGGCGCTGCCGACACCAACGAGGTAATCAAGAACTCCTGCGTGGGGAGAGCCTCCGGCAACTGCCGCAGCGGGTCTTCGGCCGGGGCGACGAATGGCGACAACACCGCGCGCTGCGAAGCCGGGTGTCCCCAGATCACGTAGTCGGGCGCGAGCGCTTGGCGCTTGTCGGCCGGCATGCGCGTGAGCAGCCACAGGGCCGTGTCGAGTGAAATCAACTGAACGTGACCGGGACCCTTGATCGCAAGCGGCGCGGAGCCCCATGCCACGGCCCCTTCGGGCACCGGGCCGAGCACTTCGTCCAGGTACGATCCTATCGCAATCCACGTCCGCGTCAGGGCGATGCGCGGGTCATCACCAACACTCACCAGGCCAATCGCCGTGCGCGCGCCCACCAGCATGACGGCAAGCGCGAGCCCGGCTTCCACCAATCTCCGCGAGGATGCGGAGGGAACCTCGTCAATCACCAGATAAAGCGCTGCGCCGGCGACCCAAACGCCCACCAACTGCGGCAGCATCAGATACCCGGTGTGGAAGTTTGGATGGAAGCCGAGGCTTCCCGTATACAGCACGAGGATCGCGACACCCGGCAACAGCAGCGCGATGGTCTCCACCGCGTTCGAGCGGCGGGCGATGAACGCGCGCGCCAGCAGCACCACCGCGACGACAAATCCGGCGAGCACGGCGGCCATGGCCAGCACGGGCACACCCGAACTCGCGATGCGAAAATGCTCGGACCACAACATCCCGGGCGAGGTGCCACTGAGCGCGGTCTGTGCATTGGCCGCGACTTCCGACCGGTACTTGAGGACGTGAGTCAGGTGATCAGTGATGCGGAACCCGAACGATCCGTAAAACGTGACCAGGCTGACAGCCCAGCCCGCCGACATCGCCAGAAGCGGACCAGCCAGAGCGCGCGGCGACAGCGTCCGCTGGTCGCGCGTGTGGCGAATCAGGTAAGCGGCCACGAGCACCATCAGCGACGCGGGCACCAGCGACGCTCCAAGCAGATGCGACAGTGCGCCGCAACCGGCCGCGAGCCCGCAGAGGAACCACGTCCACGCGCGCGGCGAGCGGATCGCGCAGGCGCCACCCCACAGCAGGCCCGCCGCAAACAGCGTCACGAACGGATCGGGACGCACCATTGGCCACTGCACCTGCGTAACCGCGTAGCTGATCGCCACGCCAATCAACGTGGTGGCAATGGCTCCGCGGACACCGTCGAAGACCCGATACGCAACCAGGACGAGCGACAGCGCGGCCAGCAAGTGAAGCGAACGCAGGGCCTGCACGCTGAACCCGAGTAACCACGTGATGGCCGTGCCCGCGGCGAACGGCCATGGACCGTACAGGAAGAAGCCGCGATACCGCTGAATCCCCGAGTATTGCTCGACCGGCACGGACGGATCACCGTACCGGCCGGTCTGCAGCCACGACGTGCTGATCACGCCGAGGCCATCGTCGATCGACCAGTAGGGATAGTGTTCGATGTAGGCGAAGAAGTTATGAATCGCCGCCGCCGCCACGATGGTCAGGACAATGTAGAGCGCCGCCTTCAGCACTCGTGTCATTCCGCCACCGGCCAGAGGATGCTGCGGACACGCGCAAGGACGCTGTTCTGCAGTTCGTAACTCACCGATCGAATCGTGAAGCGGGTGGCGACCGGCACGTCAGCTGGCTGACGGTAGTTGGCAAACACCAAGAACACTTGTTCGTTGGCGCCGGTATTGGTGACAAAGTCAGAGCGGCCCCACACCGCCGGCATCAACCACCGTTGTCCGTCGCCGTCGAGTATGCCGAACGCCGCACGCCCGCGATCGACCTCCCCGAAGACGCGCACCGCGAGCCGCGAGTGCGGGGGCACGGCAATCGCCGGACTGACGAGCTGGTACCCAAAAGCCGTGGTATCGCCTTCAACCACGACGCCACCGTCATGCCTGGCGACCGAGGCCCCGCTGACCGGCGTCCAGGTCGAGGGATCGGGACCCGCTGTCGGCAGGACATCGCCCGCACTCACGAATCGCGGATCCCATCGCGCCGCGGGTGGCGGCAGCGGCGGCACTGGCGGAGACAATGCCGCTTGCATCGGCCGCACCTTCGCGGGCGACACGGCAGCGAAGTTCAAACGCTGATGCAGGACCCGTCGAGCCGGCTCCTGCGGCAGGCGCAGCCGCACGAGCAGCGGATAATCCCGCACATCTCTGGCCCGCTCGATCGACGTGATCTCGATCGACTCACTGGACTCGAATCCACGGAAGATCTGGTGCGGCGGGTGCTGGTAAATTGGCCACATCACCGTCCAGGTCTGGCCTGCGGCCTCGCACGCCACGTCAAACGGATGCTGCCAGCGAATCGGGCGTTGGTAGACGGCAACCACTTGCGCCGTCATCCCGCTGCGGCAGCGCGCGCGCAGCACGAGGTAGTCGGTATGAACGATCGGTGTCGCAAACACCGGCGCTACGGCACCGTCTTCCGCTGGGGCGATACCGTCCGCACTCAACGGAATACCCTCGGGTATGACGAACGACCCGGCAGGTGACCGGCTCGCCCGCAATGTGACCGATTCAAGCCGGCCGGACTGCGAATAGCGTTCGATCAACGCAGCCAATTGGTGGTCCTGCCACCAACGCGCTATTCCATAGGCGGCCGCGCCTGCGGCCGCAATACCGACGATGGTCACCGCGGCGATCCGCCATGACCTGGCCGGACCGCTCACACGAGGCCGCCAGCCCAGGGCGACGGCGGCAATCGAACTCAGCCCGCTCACGGCCACGCCGGCGAACCACCATGGCACGAACTCGAGATGGAAGTAGTGCTTGGGCGCGAACACGATCGACACGTAGCCGACCATGTAGACCAGGGTGAAGACGATGAACAGCGTCAGCCGCGCGTCGATGCGCCCGACCCCAATCAACACAGCCAGCGCCAGGACTGCGCCGCCGGGGACAAACTGCATCACCTGGAGGATGGCCGCGTAGCTACGCAGGACCAGGTCTCCGGGAAACGTCCACAGGGTGTGCGCCAGTAAGTCGCTCGCGCCGCGTTGCAGGGCGGTCGTAAAGAAGAGTCCGAACTCGCTCGAGCCATTGACGCGCTGGTTATAGCTGTTGATCTGCGCCGTGACGTAGTCATCGTCGAAGATCACGCCGTAGTCGTAAAGAGCCGGCGTCGCGTATTGATCCACGAACGCCGGCGCTATGCCGCCAAGCACTTGCACCGGCAACAGGCTGCGCTGCGATCCGGTGAAATGCGTGAGCAGTGTCGGTGCACCCGAAATGAGCAGGGCTGCCAGAAAGACCGCCGGCAAGGCAGCGCGGCCGCGCCAGCCGCCGCCGGAGTGATGGGCGAAGATGCCGACGGCGAGCACACCAAACGGCGCGTAGACCAGGACATCGGTCTTGAATCCGAAGCCAAATCCGACGATCAGTCCGGTGACGCCCGCCACCGCCAGCGCCGGCGTCCGCGCCATCGGAACACGCACGAGCACGGCCACGCCGAGCAGGCACGCGGCAAAGAACGGCGCCTTCGCATACTCGACCGGCGCCAGCACCATCTCCAGGTGCCGCGGAGAATAGGTCAGCGGAATCATCGCGGCGGCCGCCATCACCCGCCCCATGCCCAGCCGGAACACGCCGAACAACAGCGCCATGACCAGCCCGTACAGGATTGCCTGGTACAGCGCGACACCCCAGAGACGGGGACCAGTGACTCCCAGCACCCACGACATCGACCGGTGCAGATGTTGCTGGAGCCAGAAGCTGTAGTGAACGGGGACAATCGCGACGCTCGCGAGCGAGGCACAGGGGAACGAGGGCGTCGCGCCGCTCACGAACGCCGTCCATTCCGGCAGTCGGAGGAGCGCCGATGGTTCCGCCATGTAGCCGAACCGGCGGATACATGGCTGCAGAATGTCTTCTCGATGCGGGGCGATCATCGCCGAGACTTCGCGGACGGTGTCCGCGTCGCCGGGGTCTGCCTGCAGCCGAACCGACACATGCTCGAACGCAATCGACGCCGCGGCCATCCCGATCGCAATCGCGAGAACCGCATCGAACCACACTCCGCGCTGCCGGAGGCGCTCCATCACCGGCTGGTGCGCACGTCCTTCTCGCCATCGACGCCTGTGACCGAGGCGACACTCATCGAGATGATGCCGTCAAGGCGGACCCGGATCACGTGATGCAGCACGAAGTCGCAGACGAAGCCGGTCATGAACATCAATCCGCCGAGCAGCATCGCCGCGAGGGCAAACGCCAGCAACGGACGATTGAACACTTCGGAACCGCCCAGGTGCAGCAGGAACAATGTCTGCTCGACCACGAAATACATCAGCAGCAGCGCGCTCGGCGCAATGACGGCAGCACTGAGCTTGCCGAAGAAGTGCATCGGGTTCAGCCCGTACTTGTGCAGGAACAGCAACGACATCAGGTCAAAGAAACCCTCGTAGCGGAAGGTCGGAAACTTGGACTGCCCATATCGACGGTCGCTGTTGCTGACCGGCAGCTCAACCACGCGGAAACCGGCCAGGTGCGCCTGCAACGGAATGTAGCGGTGGTACTGGCCGTAGACGTTCAACGCGCGCATCACCTCGACCCGGTACGCCTTCACCGCGCAGTTCATGTCGTGCATCTGCAAGCCTGTCACGCGCTTCACGAACCAGTTGTAAAACCTGGATCCCAGCTTGCGCACGGTCGTGTCGTGGCGATCGGTCCGCCGCCCCTGCACCAAGTCGGCGGACTCGAGAGCCTGCAACAGCCGTGGGATATCTTCCGGGTGATCCTGCAGGTCTCCGTCGAGCGTGATGATGATCTGCCCGCGAACGTGGGTGAAACCTGCGCTCAGCGCCAGCGACTTGCCGCAATTGCGGCGCAGCCGGACGACGCGCAGCGCGGGATACTGCCGGACCAGTTCCGCGAGGACCCGCGGCGTGTGATCGGTAGATCCATCATCGACGATCACGATCTCGTAGTCGGCGGTGGCCATCGCGGCAAACGTCGCCGTGATCCGCTGGCATAATTCCGCCAACCCGTCGGCCTCACCAAACACTGGCACCAGCACGGAGTAGCCGACCGCTGTCTGCATCACGCACGTCCTGTCCGCGGCGCGGCCGCGAGCGATCCATCCTCAGCCAACCGCCACGTCTTGGTGATCTCGACGGCATCCGCTGCGGCCGATGACGTCGCCGCTTCCGGGGCCGGCACGGCACCAAGCGTCTGGACGCGCCCGGCATCGAGGGGGCCGGCATGACTGATGATGCGATCGAGCACCCGGACGGTTTCCCCTTCTGTTTCCACGATGCGAGTCAGCCGAAATGCCGCGGGGCCACGCGACACCGGCGCGGCCGACTGGTTCGCGGCGGTGCGCCGTTTGATGCGGATGTAGTCGATCGCTTCGCGCGTCAGACGCGAACCAAGGCTGGTCGCCGACCCAACGCGCAACGCCAGGCGCATCCAGAAACCAGGCTGCATGAATTGTGGCGCACCGAGGTCGCACGACATCGACACCCGCGACTCGCTACGGTCGATCGGCCGTTCCGTGTCGTAGCCGGCACTCGTCACGTGCGTGCCCGCAACGGTGACGCCCTGGTCCTCGCCCACCAGGCGGTCCGTTGCGTAGACGCGCACGGTGCCGCCCCCGGCACCACTGAGATAGACGTGCCTGCGGCCGTGGTGATAGGCGCCGACGGCGGCCGCGGTATGCCACGTCCAGCCCGGAGGATAGCCGGCGACCAGCGCGCACGAACCGTCGACGTGCGGGCGGAATCGATCGCTCAGCAGCGCCGTGACGAGCGGTAGATGCGACCAGCGCGTGAGCCGCAGATCATCGGCCAGATAGGGCCGCAGGCCATCCAATCCGCACGTCCGGCTGCCGAACAACGCCGTGAGCGCCGCGGCGTGCGCGTCGTACGGCGACAGCAACCCGATGCCGAGGCGGCTGACGTAGGGATTCAGGCAGATTCCCATTTCGGGTGAGATCGTTCCGTCGGGATGGATCAGCGGAGCCATGAACGCGAGCAACCTGCGCATGGCGGGAATCGCGCGCTCGTCGCCGGTGGCCAGCGTGTACACCATCACGTAATCGAGCAGCACGGAGCAATAGCCGAGATCCATGCCGCCGACTTCGGGGAACCAGCCTTCGCCGTGCTGTCGCTGCAGTACCTCGTCGATCTTGACTTGCGCGGCGGTGGCAAACCCACGGTCGCCGGTGACATCGGCCGCGAGGGCAAGTGCCGACGCCGCAGCCGCGTGGTGATTCGCCTTCACGCGGTCACCGCGGCGCGCGAGCCAGCGCGCGGCGGTGGTCGTAACGGTCACGAGACGTTCGCGGTCCGGGCCCTCCAGGCGATCGCCGAGAAAACGCGCCGCCAGCCCATAAGCAATCGTCGTGAATTCGGTGGCAGCGAAGCCACGTTCGCCCTTGTACCACTCGTCAAACGTTCCGTCCGCGTACTGCTGCGCGGCAAGGTTGTGCAGGCCTGCTGAGAACTGCTGCCCGAGGATTCGCGCATCAGCAAGGTGTCCCTCTCGCCGGGCATCATCAAAGAACGGCAGCGACAGCAGCGCGAGCGTCGCACCCGCTTCCTGAAACCGCGCATCGGGGAACTCCGACGTCTTGTCACGCCAGTACGCGTAGTGGAAGCAGCCAAACGACGGCGAGGCTGGGTGGGTGTCCTGGAGCGACTGCAGTCGCCACGACGCATCGACGACGAAGGCGACCTGCGTTTGATAATCGCCCGTCAGCGCGCGCATATCCAGCTGGCTCATGCGACGCGCAGCTCCGGATACCGGCGCCGCCAGGCACGGAAGACGATCAGGTGATAGAGCAAGCGATAATTGTTGCGGCGGCCGGCCAGGTGCTCGTCCACATAGCCTTGGATCACCGAACGCTCGAGGCCGAGTCCGTCGAATTCCTCACTGCGCGACAACTCGTCGAGCTCGGACCGCAAGGTTGACTTCAACCATCGCGCCACTGGGAATGTGAAGCCCTGTTTGCGTTGATTGACGATCTCGTCGGGCAGGCCGTGCCGTGCTGCCAGGCGACGCAGCAGCACCTTCAACTCGCCGCCGCGGTGTTTTACGCGAGCCGGCAGGCGATTCGCCGCTTCGACCAGCGGCAACGACAACAGCGGTGCGCGTACTTCCAGACCGAATTGCATGGCCGCCCGGTCGGTGTGCATGCAGACGAATTCGGGCAGGAACACCTTCTGGTAGTAATACAGCAGCCGATCCGTCGACGACGCCTTCGCCAGTGGCGTCATCATCTGCGCGGTCTCCGCGAACAACGTTTCCGGCTCGCCAGTGGTGGAGAACAAATGACGGCCACGCGACGGCGCCAGGCGGCGCAGTTCATCGGCGCCGACCGCCGACAGCCACAATGCAAAGCGTATCGCCGCGTTCGCGGGAAATCCCTGCAAGAACGCCAGTGCTTTGAACTGCAGACCGAGGTAGCGGTCGTTCGAGGGCAACGCATGCGCAGCGGCCTTCGCGAGTCCAATGACCGCCTCGGGCAAACGTCCGCAGTATGACTCCGCGCCAAGTGCCGCAAACGGCGGATAGCCCGCGAACAGTTCATCGCCACCATCACCGGCCAGGGCGACCACCATGTGCTGCCGCGCCGCGCGGGCCAGGAAACGCGCGTTGACGAAGCCGGGGTCGGCGTGCGGCTCGTCGCTGGTGGCCAGCACTTCGTGCAGGGCGCTGACGACCGAGCCGTCGTCCATGGTGACGCGGTGCGCGTCGGCAATCTGCAGGTGCGAGCACACCAGCGCCGCCTTGCCGCTCTCGTCGAAATCGCGCTCGCCCATCGCCACGCTGATGGCGCGGAGGTCAGGGTTGGCGCGGCGGCAGTAAGAGGCCACGAGCGTGCTGTCCAGGCCGCCGCTCAACAGCACACCGAAAGGCACGTCCGATCGCATCGATCGCGTGCACGACGCCTCAAGCAGCTGATCGACGCGATCGAGCGCGGCGTCGTCGCTCAGCGGTTCGACCTGCTCGCCAGGCAGCGAATCCCAGTAGCGATCGAGCGTCATACGGTCGGCGCCAATACGCAGCAGGCACCCTGGCAAGAGCTTGCGGACCCCCGTCACCGGCGTCTCGGCGCGGCTGTAATAGCCGAGCATCACGTATCGGAGAAAGGCATCCTGGTCGATTGACCACCGTCCAGCGCCAAGGGCGAGCAAGGCCCGTAGCTCCGACGCATACACGACACCATCCGGCAACGTGGCGTAGTACAGCGGTTTCTGCCCCAGCGGGTCCCTGAAGACCAGATGCTCACCGGTCTGCTGATCATGGAGGGCCGCGGCAAACATGCCGTCGACACGGGTCAGCGCGCCCGCCCCCCAGCGGATCAATGCCGTGAGGAACACCTCCGAATCGGAGCGGGTGCGGAACGCCGCACCCTCCCCTTCGAGTTCCTTACGCAACTCCAGGTAGTTGTAGATCTCACCATTGAAGCTGAAGCGGTATCGGCCGCTGGCGTCCTGCATCGGCTGATTGGCCGCCGCGCTCAGGTCGATGATGTTCAGTCGTCGATGGCCCATGTAGACGCGTTCGCTGCGCCATTCGCCTTGATGGTCGGGGCCGCGATGCGCCAGCAGCGCCGTGGCACGACGAGCCGCGTCGGCGTCCGCTTCCGACAGCGGCCGTGTGAACGAGATCCATCCAAACAGACCACACACGGTTCAGATCCTCGCCCGTCCGGCGAACAGCTTGCGCCAGCCACGAGTCACGTGCTCGAGTTCGCCGCGCAGGCGGTCGATGATGGCATCGCGCTCGAGGACTGCCTGGCGCCGCTCTTCCGTGATCGCCGCGTTGATGGCGTCGCGCCTGGTGACCTCACCACTCAAATGTTCGATCATCTGGCGTTGCGTCTCCTCAAGCTGGCGTTGCGTCTCCTCAAGCTGGCGTTGCGTCTCCTCAAGCTCGCGCAGGCGTCCATCGCGCAGCGCGACGGCTGGGTGGAGGACGCGCTCCGCGTAGTCAATGAAACCAGCGACCGCCGCCAAAGAGACGACATCGGACGGTTCACCGCTGCGCTCGTCACGCGCCATGAGCGGGCCCAGATGGGCGGCGATGACCTCATCGTGCGCAGCGATGGCGCCGTCAGCCTGGGCCGGCCGGCCGCCGTCGAGCCAGGCGCGATGCAGGTCGGCAATTAGCGCGCGCGTCACCGCACCATACTCACGCGTGACGCGTGACCGATCGAAACGCAGGATCAGGTCTGCGAGTTCCAGAAAATAGAGAAACGGCTTCGGCCAGGCGTGCGCCACGAAGGTTCCGCGGCCGAGGAACAGCGCCACGCGCTGCTCGAGCGTGTCCTTGACCTCTTCGTTGTAGAGGCTGTGGGGCGCGGTCCCGATCACGCATGAAAACTGCCGCGAGAGAATCCAGTGCAGCGTGCCGAGCTGCTCGAGAAAGAAGTTCAACTCGTAGTCCTGTCCGTCCTCGCGCACCGCGTAGAGCACCTCGTCGCCGTCACAACCGAGATCAAGCAGCAGCGGCCGCCACGGTCGGGGGGCAATGATGCTGAGCCCGTCGGCGGCGCGGGACTGGAGTGCGCGAAGCACTCCGGCAACGGCCTCGCCGTGCTCCGGCGGCGAGTTGACGATCACCAGGGACCGGCCGCTGATCGCGTCCCAGCTGCCAATCCCGCGGGTCATCGGTTGCGCTGCCTTCACCACCGGATCACCTTGCGATACAGCGGCATCAACCGCTCCTTCAACTCGTCGATGATCTCGTCGCGCAGCGTCACCGCGGCGTTGCGTTCGTCGACCACGTCGTTCAGGCGGCGAATCTCACGCGCCTGCGCGTCCCAGAGCCGCGCATGCTCGTGCACTACCGACTGGAGATGCTGCATCTGCTCTTGCGTCCCCGCCGACGGGCGGTGCATCGTGGGCGGCGCATCTTCGTCGTAATGCCGCAGCCGCGGATCGAGCGGCGCGGTAATCGCCTCGAAGGCGCCGGTCGAGACCGCGCTGTCGTTCGCCAACGGCCGCCCTTGCTTGACCCACAGGCGATGCAGGGTGGCGACCATTCCGCGGACGTCCGCTTCATAGCGGATCCGCTTGGCCTCGCGGTTGAACCGCTCGGCGAGTTCTACCGAGTCGAGCACAAACACAAATGGTGCCGGCAGCGCATGGGCGACGAACACCGCGTCGCGTGACAGCAGGCAGATGTTCCGCTCGAATTCGTGCTTGATCTCTTCGTTGTAGAGGGAGTGAGCCGCAGTCCCGACGATGGTGCAAAACTCGCGCGCCAGCGTCCAGCTCACCGCCGCCGGGCTCTCCATGAAGTGATTCAGTTCCAGCTCGACGCCCGCGGCATCGGCACTGTCCAGGATGCGGTCCGGTCCGATGCCCTGTTCAATCAGGCTCGTGCGCCACTGCGGTGTGACGATCGCGAAGATCGCCGCATCCGGCGCCATCTGCCGGACGCGCGACACGACGTCGCGGACTTCGCCGGCGTTGCCATCAGTCGAATTGACGATCAGCAGAAGGTTGCCCGTCGCTGGACCGAGTTGCTCCCACGTCGACACACCGGGCGTCACTTGCGGCCTCGCAGCAGCAGGTAAAAGCCGAGCCGGCTTTCGACCCACGTCCAGAACTCCGGCGGATAGTCCGCGAACGGGAACAGCGGAATCTGGTCGTGCGTCAGGTTCCGCACCGTCAGGCTTTCGATCTGGAACGGGCTGAAGGCGCTGCGCAACGACTCTGGCGTCTGGTGATAGGTGCGCGGATACCCGAATCCATCGGTGAACCAGTCCACCAGCTTGCGAGGGCCGAGCAACCGTTCGAGATCGCAGACGATGCCGTAGTAGTAGAGAGTCTTCACGTAGTAGTGGAGGCTCTGCTGGTTGTAGAACATCACCATCACGGTTCCGCCCGGCTTCAGTACGCGGTGGATCTCGGCCACTGCACGGGCGAGGTCAGGAACCAGCAGCAGTACGCCGAACGAATACACCAGGTCGAAGGAGCCCGTCGCATACGGCAGTTCGGTCGCGCTGGCCTGCACGATGTCCGCCTTCCCGCCCATGGTCCCGACGAACCGGCGCGAGATCTGGCAATGCTTGGGGGTCAGATCGCACCCGAAGGTCTGGGCGCCGGCGCTGGCGAACCGTGACAGGTCCGCTCCCTGCCCGCAGCCGACTTCGAGCACCTTCTTGCCTGCCCATGAAGGGAACTGCACGAATGGATCGATAAACGGATAGAGCTCGTAGCGGTGCGCCAGCGCCGCCTCGCAGTAGGCGCGCGTCAGGAATTCCTGGTCCTTGATATACCGCCGGGCGAGCTCGTCGTCGGAATGCTGGTAGTAGTGTTGTACCTCGTTGAGCAACGTCATGGCGTGTCCTCTGGCATGTGTGCGCCGTGTCGCGCGCTTGGCGCGTGCGGGGAACTGTCGTACCGTGTTGGCACAGGGAGCGGCATTCCGGATGAAAGCATCGAAGCCCTCGTGGACCGACAACGAGGCAGTAGGGTCACTGGAACACCTCGCGCAGGCGCTCGATCGCGTCGCCGCGGTGGTCCCGGAGCGCAGGCATTTCGGCGAACAGGGACCGCGCGTCGACGATGCGCTGCCACTGCAGAACCTGCCTGCCCACCTGATGTTCGCCCGGCATTGGGAGACGCATCGCGCCGCGCTGCTGGGCAAGGTGACGCGCCGGCCCTGTCCGGTGTGCGGCGGCACGGATCGTGGCTTCTGGTTCCCCACGCAAGACGGCTACCAGTACGACTACTGCCGGACGTGCGAGATGGTCCACATCGCGGACGTGCTGCCGCTGCCGGTGTGGGACGAGTACTTCCGCACGCTTCCCGACGCGCGCGGCTGCCTGCAGGAACAGATGATCAAGTCGGTCGCCGACGCGGCCATCGAGCGCGATCGCACGCGTTTCTCGAGATACGTCGGCCTGTTGCGGCAACACGGGGCCGCCGCCCCGGGAAGCCGGATCCTCGACATGGGCAGCTTCACCGGCGCGTGGCTGCGGATTGCCGCCGAGCACGGCCTCGACGCGCGTGGCGTCGAAGGTCTCGAAGAAGCCGTCAGGTTCGCACGAGAGCGGTTCCCGTCGTTGCAACTCATCCACGCGCGGAGTGAGGAACTGCCGGCCGACTTCCGGCGCGGACAGTTCGATGTCGTCACGATGTGGGAAACGCTCGAGCACACGTTCGATCCCGTTGGGTCGCTCGAACTCGCGGCAGAAGCGCTCCGCCCGGGCGGCACGATCGCGATCAGCGTTCCCAACGCGCGCAACGTGCAATTCTCGGCGCTTGGGCAATTCTGTTTTTACGCCTACGGCGGCTACCACGGCACCGGCCACATCAACATGTTCTCGCCGCGCACGTTGTCGCGTGCCCTCGCGGCCGCGGGCTTCGACGTGACGCACGTCAGCACGGAATTCGGCACCGACTGGCGACAGGTCCTGCACTACCTCCGGCAGGACTTCGAGCGGATTCACTGCTACACCAACCTCGTGCGCCACGGCGATCGGGCCGATGCTCCCGGGGCGGAAGAGGCAGTGCTGCTCAATTGGCTGTCGCCGACGTTGACACGCCTCGAGAACGCGTGCCTGGCCGGCCCGATCATGATCGCCATTGCCCGCAAGCGGCACTGAGCCAATCAGGGCCGCTCCGCCAGCATCGTCTCGTAGACGAGCAGATCGCGTTCGGTATCGACTTCGAACCACCGGTCGCTGACGGGAACCGTATCAATCCGCACGCCGAGCGCGAGCAGACGTCTCAGCAGACCGGTCATATCGAGACGATCGACCTCGCTTGGCGGCAGGCTCGCCAGGTAGCCCTCAACGGTCGACCAGCCGGCCGGCGTGAACTTCAGCAGGCCCATGTACTGGCCGCGCACGTCGTCCAGGCTGGCGGCGCGCCCGCCGATCTCGATCAGGCGGCCGTCGTCGTCGATGCGGAAGGTCTCGGCGTCGCTCAACGGATCCTCGAATCGCGCCGACCACAGTGCGCGCCAGTTGGTGTCGAAGGTAATCGCGATATCTGCCGTCGACGCCATGAGCGCGCGCGCCGCGGTCGCGGAGTAGACGATGTCGCCATAACTGACCAGGCAGGGCGCCGCCGCAAGCCACGCGTCGGCCGCGCGCAACGACTGCACCATGTTGGTCTGCTCCCATCTCGGATTCTCGAAATACTCCAGGCCGGGGACGTCGATCCGTTCCGCACGGTAGCCGCGAACGACGGCCACTCGTGAGACGCCGGCCGCCCGCAGTGCGGCGAGTTGCCAGTCGAGGAGCGGTCGCCCCGCCAGGATGGTCAGGCACTTGGGCCCGTCTGCGGTGCGGGCGCCCAGCCGGCTGCCGCGTCCGGCGGCCAGGATCACTGCGTTCATGATTTGCTCCATGTGCTGCGGAACATCTCGACGTCCCGCGCCCTGAACTCCGGGTAGCGCTCTGGGTGCCACATCACGCCGATGACTGGCGCCGTGGTGTGTCGCACCGCTTCCACCACGCCATCCTCGGCTCGCGCCCAGACCGCCAGTTCGGGAGCCGTCTCGAGGCTGCCAAAGTTGTGAAAGCTGTTCACGGCATCGCGCCCGCCGTTCAGCGTGACGTCATGCGACGCGGTCACGTGGCCGCTGACCTTGGCCAGGCGCACGCCCCAGGCGGACTGCAACACCTGCATGCCGCGACACACGCCAATCACCGGCAGCTGCCGCTGCAGCGCGAATTGCAGGAGCGCCTGTTCCGTTTCGTCGCGCTCGGGCGCGGTGCCGCCAAGGTGATGCAGGTCGTTGCCGCCAGTGAGCAGCAAGCCGTCGATCCGTTGATCAGCGACGAGCGCCAGCGCCATCGACCGCACGTTGGGCATCAACACCGGGACCGCGCCGCAGCGTTCCAGGAAACGCGACCAGTTCTGATCGAGCGCGTCGCGCCGCTCCCCGTAGCCCGGCACGATGTCCACTCGTTGCGTGACCGCGATGCGCATCATTGGATGATCCGCACCTGCCGCACCGCGCAGTCGACTTCGAGCCGCGCCGCGGCCGCCCATTTTCCGTAGAGCACTTCGCCGGCACCGATGACTGCCGGGATACCAAGCTCCGCGGCGCGGATCGCCATGTGCGAATTGGCGCCACCATACATCGTGATGAACGAGGCAATGCCGTGCGAGAAGAGCCAGTCGTATCCAGGGTCGGCGCTCGGGATCAATACCACCGCACCTCGCAGCCGGTCGCGATCACCGCTGGCGAGTGACACCGGGCCTTCAGCCGCCTTGAGCGTGATGAAGTTGGGCTCGGCGGACGTCAACTCAAACGACCAGATGTCGCCGGGCCTGACGATCAGCGGGGGCAGAACCAGCTCGCGGGTGATGGCGTAGCGCGCGCGTCCAGCGGCGATGCTGCGCTCCAGCACCTCGGAGACCGCTGCACTCGAACCATACAGCTCCCTGATGCACAGGATGTCGGCGTACGAGCATGCCTCCGCGTCAAGGCCGCAGTCGGCGCCGAGCGACGCAAACAGCGCCAAGGCGTCGCTGAGGCTCTTCGTGAACATGAACTTCGAGTACTCGCGGCCTTCAATCGCGGCCTTGAGGAAGTTGAAAAGGCCAACGCCATCATGGTCGATGCCGTGTTCGCGCAGTAGCTGCGAGGCGCGGTTGAGCTGGGGAAGCGACAGGCCGAACGCTGGCGGGTCAACGGGCTCCGGCCGCTGCTCGTTCCAGTCAAAGTACCGCTCTGGTGCTTCGTCGTATCGAGGTGACAGGATGTCGTATGTCCCCGGACGCAAGTGACCGTAGGCTGCCAGAAAAGCGTCACGAGACAGCCGCGCGAGATCGCGCGACAACCGCGACCCGACGGTTTCCAGCGAGTTCATGAAGCGCTGATAGTCCTCGGGGCTGAGCACGCCGGTGGCGACCAGCGACTGGAGGATCTGGACCGCGATAAAGCCGGCGCGTGCCAGGCCAGCGAATGGCAGTGTCCCATAGCGCTTGCAGTCCTCGAGCAGCCAGTAGATCTTGGCGACTTTGGGCAGGTCGCTCCCGAGAATCTCCGTGCGGCGGCGCTCCAGTTCGTTGACTTTGGTGATGTCTCGACGCCACAGGCCGCTTTCACCATGAATAATCGTGTTCGTGAGCCGCCGCAGGCTGTCGGCGAGCTGGCGCCGGTCGAGCTCGGTAAAGCCGTGCGCGGCAAGCGCGGACAGCCGGTCGGGCAGGTCGAGCGTGTAACAGGAAAAAATGATCTCGAATTCGACCTTGTCGTGATGCCCGGGCGACTCGATCAGCCGCTGCACGTAGTAGTTCACCAGCCGCTCGGCGAGTTCAGGCGCAACGTCGGCCGGGATGAAGGAGTTGAAGCTGACGCGAACGTCGATGTACGGCAGGCCCGCCAGGTTGACCATCAACGGGAAGCTGCGCAGGTTCCGGTAGCCGTAGTTGTTTCGCTGATAGGCCCAGATGCTGTCGGTCAGGATGTCCTGATAGATCGACAAGGCCAGCGGCCGTGGCCTGATGCCAATGATCTCGGCGGGATTCCAGTCCGGCATCACACCGTACACCGTGCGGTCACCGAACAAGTAGGGGTGACGCCGCAGGCCACGTTCGACACGCGTCGAGACGTCGGTCAGCACCCGCGCGTGCGCTCCGGCATCGTGTCGCGCCATCAGCGCGTCGAGCGGCCGCACCTGCAACAACACCAGTTCGCCTTCCGCAGTGACTGCAAACTCGACATCGAGCGCGCGCTGCGCCATCACGCCTTCGAGTTCCACGAGCAGGTCCGCGACGCGGGCCAGCTCCGTCTGATCAGGCCGGCGGGAACGGTGGCAATAGGCCGTCTTGATCTCCGATGACCGGCCCGACGTCACCGCGTCCGTGCCGCCGCTCCCCTGTTCGTAGCTGATCACGAAGTACGGCGCCCCTGAGCTTGGCTCGATGGAGAACGCGACTCCGGCCAATCGCACGCCGGTCAGCATCGGCTGGACAAAGACCTGATCGGAGGGATCACCCTCTGGGAACGACGCGATCACGCGCGCGATCGCGTCGCGCAGAGCCGCGCCACCCTGCACCGAGAGCACCGACGTGAAGCGGCCCGCATTCGATGCACCGGCGCCGTCCTCCGCTCGGGCGCTGCTGCGTACGATCACCGGGCCATCAAAGGCGGCGAGGATCGTGGTGACCACCGTATCGGCGTCGCGGCGCCAGTCCGCGACCGAAAACCTTCGCTGCGGAAGCACGCGCGCCGACGTGACCACCGGCGCCAACCGTTCCAGGGTCTCGGCTTTCGAGCCAAACGTGATGACGCTCGCGCTCACTTCAGTACGGGGGCCGCCCAGATGCGGGTGACGTACGGGATCTCGACGCTTTCCAGGCCGGTGCTTCGCACCACGGCGGCGATCTCAGCAACGACGTCGCTGAACCGCTCCTGCGCCTGTCGCTGCAGAGTGCCATGCGAACGCCACGCTTCGATGCAATCGTCGACACTTTGCCGCTGGGTCTCGCCGCCCTCGACGCGCACGACCTCACCAAACAGTCCGCTCGCCTGGATCACCTCGGTCTGATCCTCGCGGCGGGTCCCGTAGTCGTACTCCGGCACATAGCGACGGATCACGTCTTCAATTCGTTTCTGCAGGGGATCGTGGATGTCGCGGTGATTCCACATGCAGGCGAACCATCCGCCGCGGCGCAGCAGGCGCGCCGTTTCGGCCAGCGCCGCCGGCCGATCAGTGACGTTGAATGAGGAACCAAATGTCACGAGCGCAAAGGCGTCGCCCGCCTGCCCAGTGCGTTCGGCCGTACCCTCGATCCAGGTCACGCCCTGGCCGCTCGTGCGGGCCTGGCCGTTGGCGCGCATCGCATCGTTGGGTTCGATCGCCGTGACTGCCAGTCCGTGTTCCACCAGCAGTCGCGTCAGATGCGCCGCTCCGGCGCCAATATCACACACCGGATCGCCCGGCCTGACGCCAGTCAGTTCGATCATGCGGCGAATGGCCTCGCGCGCGTAGTCTGGCCGCTTGAGATACGCCGCCGCCAGTTCTGTGTAGTCCCACTCAGTCTTCATAAGAATCCGGTTCCTGTTTACGAACGCCGGTGCTCGAACACCGCCCTCCACACATCCGCGACAACGTCGTCCGCCGACCGAATACCATCGTTGTCGATCACCACATCCGGGGATCGCGGCTCCTCGGCCGGCAGGTCGATCCCGATCACGTCACGCAACTCGCCCGCGCGCGCGCGGGAATAGATGCCTTTCGGATCGCGTGCCTCGAGCGTCTCGCGACGGGCGCGAACGTGAATCTCCTGATAATTCGGCAGGTTGGCCCGATTCCAGTCCTGGCAATCGTGGAAGAGCGAGATCGTGGCGCAAACAACGTCAATGCCCTGCTCCGCCAGCAACTGACACAGTCGGCTGTTGCGCATCGCGCTGGCACGCCGATCAGCGATCGAATGGCCGAGGTCGCCGCCAAACACATCGCGCAGGCGGTCGCCGTCGAGCAGCGCCACGCAATGGCCTGCGGCTCGTAGACGCTCGCAGAACAGCAGAGCAAGCGTGCTCTTGCCCGCGCCGGAAAGACCGGTGAACCAGTAGACCGTACCGTGCGTCATGACGCCGAGACCGCCGCGTGGAAGCGGGCCGCGAAGGCGTCCCGGCTGCGGGCGTGCTGTCGTGCGCCGCGATATCGATCCCAGGCACCGCGCTCCGGATCAAACAGCAAGGGCGACGGCCACACGGCGGCGGCCATCGTGCGAAGCGCCGAAGGCGGTTGCGCGTTGTAGCCAAGCGCCGCCGGCAGATCGCGAAGCAGCGTGTGAAGATAGTTCCGGTCCTGCCACGGCGGCGGGGTCCGCTTGCCTACTGGCTTTACCGTGCTCGACGGCGACGTGAAGATGTCGCCGAACCATTCAAAGCCGTAGTACGTCAGCTTCCCGAGCGCATCCACGTCAGGCGAAATGCCCAGCCACGTGGCACAGAGCGCCATCGTTCCTGCGGCGTCGTTGCGCAGGTCTTCGAGCCGGACGGCATGCACATCAAGGCGCGCGCGCCTGGCGCGGTCCAATCGGAGCCAATCCTGCGCCAGCAGACGAATCAGCAGTTCTCGCGTCTCAACCTGCGCGCCGGATGTGAGTCCCAACTGCGGGACGAACCGGACGATCGAGTTGAACGCCTGTTCCGGCTCCGACACGGAGACGACGTAGCGGTCCGCTTTGAGGATCTCTTCCGGCCGTCGCTCACGCACCGGCTGATAGTTCGCCCGCTCAAGGAGGTCTTGCGGCCACAGCCAGTCGCCATGGTGCACGTGATGAAACACGACCTTCGCCGCGGCAATGTCCTGGCCGATCGCCCATCCGTATGCCAGCACAATCGCCAGGAAGACACGGCGCGCATCCATCTGCATCCCACCGACGGCGTTCAGGAAGGCCGATCGAAACGCCGCGGGATCCACGGTCACGGTCACACCCATGCCCGGCCCGAGACGCCCACCGACGATGACCGATCGCGAGGAATCGAACAGGAACGCCACCAGCGGCGACGCGATGAAACGGTCGATCCACGCCGCCGCGTCAGCGCCTTCAAGATCGGTGTTTGCCGCCACGAAGTCGTAGTACTTGAACGTGTGCGGCACGTGAAGCACTTCTGGATGGCCGTCCAGGAAGGCGTGCACGAGTCCAGATCCGCTGCGGCCAACCACGAACATCTGCACCAGCGGCAGGCCCGCAACACGCTCGAAATCCGACCGCTCCGGCAGCGGACGGTCATGCTGCGGAAAGCGGACGATCCGCCTGGCAGCGTCAGCGCCCGTCAATGGTCCATTGCCCTTCGCCAACGAAGGCAGTATTAGTGGGCGCCAGGCCCTCGCCGTGCACTTCGAATTCGAGCACGCCACGCAGGCTGGCGTAGACTTCCGGATTGATCGAATAGAACACGGTCTGATCGCGATCCAGGTAGCCTTCGGCGGCAATCATGACCGACACGGAATACTTGCCGACCCCGAGTCGCACGCGAGGCTCGCGCAGCCAGATGCGTCCTTCCGAAGGAGAGGGCGGTCCCAACGTCAGGTCGCGTGCCACGTAGCGACACACCGTCTGGACACCCTCCTTCGAGATCGCAATGATGACCTGAGGCCGCTCACGAAGCGTGGGATCAACACGCCGATAGTCGATGCGTATTGCCATCGGCTGGCCGTGCGTGATGAATGAGGTCTCGTGTCCGAGCGCATTGACGACGGCGACATCAGCGATCGCGACGCGCCCGGTGCCTTGCGCGCCCGAGGTATTGAGCGCCCGCAGCGCGACGCCTGTGGCCGTGGTACCGGCAGCACGGTGCACGAGCCATCGGTCTGCCACCGGCGGCAGCGCCCCAAAGTCGATGGCCTGGGTTCCGACGTAGCCGGTGGCGTGAAGCGCGCACGGCGCGGTCGACCAGTACTCGCACTCCAACATCAAGTGGCGAGCAAGCAGATCCGCGGCCGACAGGGGCGCAAGAAACACGCCTGCGACCTTGTGAAACGGCGAGCCGTGGTTCATCAATGAACGGACCTGCCGTCCATCGATCTGCTCGACCGCCCCCCAGGAAGAACCATCTGCCTGCAGATGCGAAGCGCCCTCCGCCTCAAAAGCGTCCGCCCCGAGTGGCAATGTCGCAATGTGCTGTCCATCAGCGATCAGGCTGATGCGGCTGAACCACACCGGGGACGGCTGCGGCCGATTCTCGGCTGCCTGTAGTTCGACCACGATCGCCGTCGTCGCCTCCGACGTCTGCGACGCGAGTGCCGCGGTCAGTCGCTGCTGCTTCTTTGCGCGCAGCCGGTTCTCTTCCTGCACTCGTATCGAATCTTCGTAGGCCTTGACGACGTCGGGACCAGGCCCGTCCATGACGACCCGACCTTGATCGATCCAGATGATGCGCTCGCACAGCTTCGCGGACGAATAGACGTCGTGCGACACCAGGAGCACCGTGGTGTGGTCGCGATCACACAGTTCCCGAATCCGGCTGTAGCTCTTGTTGGCGAAGTAGGCGTCGCCGACGCCAAGCACCTCGTCGAGCACCAGCAAGTCCGGTGTGATGGCGGTGGATGTGGCAAACATCAACCGCACGGCCATGCCACTGGAGTAGGTCTTGACCGGCTGACCGATGTACTCCTCGAGCTCGGCGAAATCCACGATCTCGGCGTAGCGCTGGTCGGCCTCTTTGCCGGTCACGCCAAGCTGCGCCAGGTAGGCGTAGACGTTCTCGCGACCAGTAAAGTCCGGATGGAAGCCGGTGCCGATCTGGAGCAGCGCGTGTGCCTTGCCGCGGACGGCCAGGTGGCCGCTGGTCGGCTCAATCACGCCGGTCAGCAGTTTGAGCAACGTGCTCTTGCCGGCGCCGTTGCGGCCGATGAACGCGACCTTCTCACCTCGGCGAATCTCGAGTGAGATGCCATCCAGCGCCGCATGCTCTGTATAGGCGCCTTGGGCCTTCCGCAGCAGTCCGAACATGTCGAGGAAGCGCTTGCCTGGAGACGCGTAGAGCCGATAGACCTTGCGGAGGTTGGTCGCCTGGATGACCGCTTCGCTCATCGCGTCCTCGTCCGCTCTTTCACGACAGTGCTGAACCAGCCGAGATGCGCAATCTCGAAGTCGTTGCGATTCTCGTCTTCCGGCAGACAATGTGCCACGACGACGGCGTACGCCCCGCTCGCCGGAGGTAACCACGTCAGCGTGAACGGACCCGGCTGTGAGTAGTTCTTGTAGAAGACCCAGCGGTTGCTCTGCTGAATGCCGACCGTGACGCACCCGTTGTTCACGGTTCCTCGGGCGGCAAATTCCTTGAACGCCTCGTTCGGCCCAGCCGTGACTGCCGCGGCGGCAATCACATAAGCCGTTGGGGTCTCGGCCGTGCCCTTCACCAGGAACCCGCCATTCGCGGCCTTGACGACCGGCGCCATCCAGGTGCCCTCCGTTGGGGCGACCGCGGTGAAATCTGGCGATTCGAAATCGGGACCCGGCACCACGGCGACGGCGGAGAGGGATCGTGGCTCTGCACGCCGGCGAATGATCGTGTTGTCGCCCAACTGCCCTTCGCTGCCGAAGCCCCATGTAAACAGCGTCCCTTCGGCGTTCATGGCAATGACGTGGGCCTCGCCCGACGCAATGCCGATGACGGGCTCGAGTGCGCGGACTCGGACAGGCTGGCCGCGCATCTCCCATGTGCCGTCGGCAACCTGCCCGTATAGGTTGTCGCCCCAGGCCCACACGTGTTGGTCAGCCGTGAGCGCGAGGGAGTGGTCTTCACCCGCTGCAATCGCCGTGACGCCAGTCAGACTGGCAATCGCTGCGGGATTGGGATCGCGCCGGCCGGTGCTCGAGCGCCCCAATTGTCCAAACGTGTTCCCGCCCCAACTCCAGATCGATCCGTCTTTCTTCAAGAGCAAGGTGTGGAGTTGGCCTCCGGATATCGCTGCTGCATCGGCGATGGACGCGATCGTTGATGGTGTTGAGCGAGTCACCAGCGTCCCATCACCGAGTTGACCGGCATTGTTGAGACCCCACGTCAGCACACGGCCCGATCGGTCAATGGCCGCGCTGTGGAAGAAACCCGCGTCGATCGAGGCCACTGCCGGCAGCCCTGGTATCTGGATCGGGTTCAGGATCCACGCGGGCGATGCCACGCCAAGCTGACCGTGATGGTTGTCGCCCCAACCCCAGAGCGTGCCATCTTCCGCGAGCGCGAGTGAGTGGAGGTAGCCTGCCGCGACGGCGACGATTCTCGGCAGCCCTGGCACCGGCGCGGGCACGTCGCCGACGCGACGCCGACCGTTGCCAAGTTCACCCCAGAAGTTGTCGCCCCATGCCCACACGCTTCCGTCCTTCCGAAGCACCACCGTGTGACTTGCCCCCGTGGCCACGGCAACCGCGTTCGATAGTCCGACGGCCTGCACACCTTCGAGAATGGTGTTGCCGCGGCGGCCATCGCCGAGTTGCCCGAACATATTGAGGCCCCAGCTCCAGACCGTGCCGTCGGGCTTGACGACCGCGGTATGCATCTGGCCCCCGCCAATGATGTCGGCATATACAAATGATGGCTGGACCAGGAGCACCACGAGCGCGGCGACGGTCGTCGCCCGGCCCCGCCTCGAGATCTCGGTGACCGCAATCGCGGCCAGGATCATGAGGGCGCCGTAGGCCGGCATCGTCTTGCGCAACTCGACGAAGAACACCAGGCTGAAACCGATCAGGAAGATGCTGGGAGTGAGGGCGAGCGTGGCGGCTGCGCGTGCGTCCGGCCGCATGACGACGAAGACAAAGCCGATGATCACCAGTCCTGCCACGACAGGCACCGCGTAATCGGCGGCCTGCAAGAACGTGCGCAAGCCGCTTCGCAATGCCGGTGCCGTCCCCTCATGGTAGATGCCGCCGGATACTTCGGCGATCCCGAGGAGCCGTGGTAGCCGCGACGTCACCAACCGCACCATGTGATCGATATATCCAGGTGAGGTGACGACCGATGACAGGATGTAGCGCCGCGTCATCTCGGCCTGCTGGCCGCTGTCGCAACCGTCACACTCTTCTTCAATCCAGTTCCAGTAGTACTTGTCGTCGAAACCCAGGCCCCAGGGATTCGGCAGCTCGCCCCATGACGCGAATGCGACCTGCCAGAATCCGCCGCGCACCGGGCTGAATTGCCCGAACAGCCGCTCGTTGCGCAGCGCCCACGGCGTGAGCAGGAGAAAGACAGCGAGCTGGGCCGCGATCACGTACGGCGTGATGCGCAACGCCCGCCGGTCCAGGAGCGCAGCGACGAGCGTCATCCCGGTGACGGCCGCTGGCAGGACCAGGCTCGTGCTGTTCATGGCCGCGCCACAAAATGCGCCGGCGGTGATGATGGCGGCGCCCGCCCACGGGCGCCGGCCTGCGGCCGCGGCTTCCCACGACCGTACCGCGCCATACGCCACGGTCAGAAACCAGAAACTGTCGGTCGATGCGGCCACGGTCAGGTTGGCAAGGAACGCGTGAGGCGCCGACAACGCATACAGGCCGGCGGCGATCAGGCCGACCGTCGATGACCACACCCTGCGGCCGATTCCGAACACCAGCAGGCAGGCAGACGCGTCCAAGACGGCCTGCATCACCTGCGAGTGCACGTAGCGAACGCTCCCACCAAGCCAGTAGCTGATCGCGAACCAGATCGCGTAGCCAGGCGAGTGCGCCGTGCCCTGAGTCACCAGCGCATCGGGCTTGGTGTCATCAACCGGCAAGAATCGCTCGAGATCAACCATCGTCGGTTGCGTTTCCTGGGCCTTGGTCGCCTGCTCGATGACGCTTGCGTTAGCGACCCAACCACGTCCCGAGAGCAGTTGACGGCCCATCTCCGCGTCGGTCAACGTCAGCGCGGCGACCCACGGTCCGGCGGGCGCATACGTGTGCAGCATCACGAGCCGGAGCGTCAGCGCGCAGCAGAAGACCGCCGCCAGTGTCACGGTGACACGCGGTGATCCCCCAATCCGCGCGAGTGTTCGCATCCCGCTCATATGGGCATCGTGGGCGGCAGCTTCAGCAGTTCGTACCAAGAGCGGTCGCGCCAGTCCCCGGGAATCAGCAGGTTCAGCCAGAGGGCAATGCTCGAATCAGCACGCATCGTTGACACCGACTCCAGGGCGGCGGCGTCTTCCCCGCTCATCACCAGTCCGTCGAGCACGTACGCCGGCGCGTATTGATAGACCGGCAGCATCATCGTCGACTCGGTGCCCGCACCGGCACAGATCACATCGAAGTGCCGGTTCCAGTTGCTCCAGTCTTCAAGCGGCGCAAGGTACTTCATCCTGACACCGATCGTGCGTTCGTCTCGGCACCGAAACGTCAGCACGAGGTAGTCCGCGGCGGGAGGCAATACGGACGGATCGGGCGCAGGTCGATCCTGCAGGCTGAGTGCGGCCGCACGCACGGTCACGTGATCGTCGTCGTTCTGCCCGATTGTGAACGGCCGCGATTGACGAGGGGTGGCCTGGTATCGCTCAACGAGTCCGGTGACGGTTCGTTGTTGATAGGCGCGGACGCCCAGCAGCGCCAGTGTGCCTCCGGCCGCGATCACGCCCATCGCCAGCACGGCGCGCATGGCCGGCTGGCGCTGGATCTGAAGGCTGGTGATCAACTCGGGGACACGGCGCGCTGCCAGGGCGCGTACCGTGGCCACTGCTCCGGCCAGCACGGCGCTGAGCACCGCGCCAAGGAGGAACCACGAAATGAACTCGAGGTGAAAGAAGTGGCGCCGCTGGAACACCAGCGAGACATAGGCAGACAAGTACACGATGACCATCGCCACGAACCAGCCTTCGCGGCGTGACCGCGCGAAGATCACGAACAGGCCGGCAATGGAAATCACGACCGGCAGTCCGTTGAGCTGCAGCACGCGGATGGTGCCTGCGATCACGCGCAACATCAGGTCCGCGGGGAAAGTGGTCCACAGCGCGATCAGGAGCGACGACGCCATCTCCTGCATCTCGCGACCATAAAACGCGGATACCACGGTCATGCCAAGCACGCGCTGACCGTAGCTGTTGATCAGCCACGTGATGTGGCTGTCGTTGTAGATCAGGCCATAGTCATACAGCGGCGTGATGGCATACAGCGCTTCAGTCTCGAAGTCCTGGCCGCCGAGCAGCTGGACCGGCAACAAGCTGCCAGTGGTCGCGAAGAAGTTGCGATACAGCATCGGCCCGCCGGCCAGGAGGATGCCCAGTGCCACCAGAGCCGATGCGATCATCCGGCGCGACCAGGATCGCGCCCCCACCGCGCGCACAAACAACAGCGGTGTCGCAACCGCCAGCGGCAGGACTGCGAGCACGTCAGGCTTGAAGCCAATGCCGATGCCGCTGACGAGTCCAAGCCCGATCGACGACCAGTACAGGTGCTTGTCGACCGCGTCGTAGCGTACGATCACCGCGCACAGCAGCACGGCCGCGAGGATCCAGGGGGCCTTCGTATATTCGATCAGCAAACCGGCCATGCTCAGGTGCGACGTCGACAGCATGATGGCGGCCGCTCCGGCGAGCGCCAGCAGCCGGGAAAACGCGAGGCGAAAAATCAGGTAGGCGACGGTGCAGGTGAGCCCGAACATCGCCGCCTGGAACGTAATGAAGCCGATCACGCGCGGACCGACGACCTGAAACCACGCACCCAACGCCCGATGGAAGTACTCCTGGAGCTGCCACGTCGTGCCCACCTGCACCAGGAACAGGTCCGCAGCCGCCTCGCACGGAAATGAATCCGCCTTTCCTTCCATCAGCGCGACCCACTCGGGGCGCTGATAAAGGAGACTCTGGATGGGGATCCATCCCGGCTTGCCCGTGCATGCGACCGTTAGGTCTTCAACCGCGTGGGCCACGCGGAAGTTCTGCCGTAACTCGCGATAGCCGACAACCAACGCGACCATCAGCACGGCGGCGGCAAGTCCTGCCTCCACGAGGAGGCGACGATTCACGCGAGCCTGTTCCGCCACCATCAGGCTGGCTTCATCCGCAACCACAGCGCCGCACCAATCGCGCTCAACACCAGCGTGTGAGCGAAGAGCACCAGGGCGATGCTGACCGCCACCTCCTTCGGCACCCCCATCGTGCTGAACAGCAGCACGTGCAACTGCTCGCGCAATCCGATGCCATTCACAGAAATCGGCACGTTCACGAAGATGGACATGCTGATCACCGCCAGCATCACCAGTGGCGCAGTGACGGTGTCGATCCCATTGGCCGCAAAATGCGCTTGATATACCAACGTGATCAACCACGCATAGGTGGCGACCACGGCGCCCGCAGCGATCAGCGCAGACGGTGTCAACACGCCGCGTCGGACGAACCCGTCAAACGCACTCGCCGCCGACGCCACCGCCTGCCAGCGCCGCGGAATGACCCGTTCGATCACGCCGTTGAGCGGCACGAACTTCGCAACCAGCAGGGCCGACAGGAAGATCGCGGCGAACATCGTCAACAGGTTTCGGTTCAGGAGCAACACCGGCGAATCGGTGACGGACATCCACGCCAGGGCCGCGCCGATCACTGATAGCCACAGAAACCCCAGCACGCGATCGACGAACACCGACGCGGTGATCTCAACGTAGCCGGCCCGGCGACCGAGCAAGTACACCTTGGCGGCATCGCCGCCCACGGCGGTCGGCATCACATTGGTAAAGAACAGTCCGACCAGGTATTGCCGCACGACCTCGGAGTACGTCACCGCGACGCCCAGCGCGTCGAGCACCGTCTTCCATCGGAACGCATAAATGCACTGGCCGAGCGCCACGGCAAGCAGCGATCCCAGGTAGAACCGCCACGACATCCTGGCGAAGACACCGGAGAATACCGTCCAGTCGAACTGCCGGAACAACACGAACAGCAGGACGGCAGTAACCACACCTTGAATCGCAAAGATGACATGACGACGCGCCATCAAAAGCAGTTCAGGATGCGCATCGCGATATCGGCGACGGACGGTAACGCAGCGGCTTCCTGGAGACGGCCGCTTGGAATTGGGTGCGGCTTGGCGCCGACGCGGACATGCGTGGCGCTCCGGCCGCTCTCTTGCAGCATCACTGCAACCTGGGAGCTGGCTTCCGCGGACCACCCATGGTCCACGCTCGCTTCTTCCGCGTAACACCACACCGAGCCGCTCGCCTCGGCCGCGATGATACGGATGTGCGACTCCGGCGCGGGCGACAGTTGGCTGCTGACGATCAAATCGATCAACAGGCCTTCGTCCCGCTTCAAGGCCTGCACGGCCTCGAGCGCATGAGGCGCCATCGCGCCGTAGCACCAGAGTTGTCCGTCAGCAGGCCGGTCGTGGCGCAGCCAGGTCGTCGGAAACGGTGATGACGGGTCAGAAAGCATCGTCCGCGTGAGGCCAGGCACGCTGTCGATCACTTCGCGGCCGTAGCAGGTCTTGCTTTCGATGAAGACTACCGGTTCATCGCAGTCGGCGGTGGCCTGCTTCAGCAACGCGCCCGGATCGCCAAGAATGCTGGGCGCCACGACCCACAAGCCGGGCACGCCCATAAAATGCTTCTCGATCGATTGACTGTGCGTGGGACCGTAGCCACGCCGCGCGCCCATCGGCGCCCGCACGACCAAGGGCACCCGGACCTGGTCGTTGTACATCCACTGAAACTTCGCCGCGTGATTCACCAGCTGGTCCCCGGCGAGGAACAGGAAGTCGCCGAACATGATCTCCACGATCGGTCGCTGGCCGCGCAGCGCCATGCCGGTGGCCACACCAACGATCGCCGCCTCGGAGATCGGCGTCGCCAGCACGCGACCGGGGAAACGCGACGACAGGCCCTTGGTAACCTTGAACGCTCCGCCGTAGGGATCGAGGATGTCTTCGCCAATCACCACGACCCGCGGATCGTCCTCCATCAACCCATGGAGGGCCTGGTTGATCGATTGCAGGACGGTCATGCTCATGACGCTGCCTCGATCGCCCGCTGTCTGGCGTCGGCAACGCGCGCGGCGACGCGGCGATCGATTTCGTCTGCGGCGGGGCCGGCCTCGGCTCGCGCGGCCACGAGCGGATCGCGCAGCCATGCCGCCTTGAGTTCGTCGGCGCTGCGGGTATCGTCACCCTTGCTGTGCGGACCGAGGCGGTAGGTGTAGCAGACCAGCGCCTGCGGTCCGCCGCCGGCGCGGGCGGCGTCAACGGCTCGCGCGGCATGCTGCCCGATGTCAGCCGCTGAGGTCGAGCGGCATTCAGACACGCTGATGCCAAACGCACGTGGACGATCGGCGACTTCACCGGCAATCTGCATGGTCGACGGCGTGCTCTGCGCGTAGCCGTTGTGCTCGATCACGAACACGATCGGCAGCTTCCACAGAGACGCCATGTTGAACGCTTCGTAGATCACGCCTTCACCGAGCGTGCCGTCGCCGAGGAACACCACTGCGACTGCGCCGGTTCCCTGCTGTTGCTCGGCCAGGGCCATGCCCGTCGCCACAGGAACGATCCCGCCCTGCACGCCGTTCGAATAGAAGTTATCGAAGCAAAGGTGCTGGCTCCCGCCGCGGCCGGCGCAGACGCCGCCAGGCTTGCCCATGATCTCGAGATACAGTCGCTCGACCTCGCCGCAATAGGCGAGGAAGTGGCCGTGACCGCGGTGATTGCTGAACACGATGTCGCGTTGCCGATCGATCGCCGCCATCACGCCGACCGCGACGGTCTCCTGGCCGAGGCAAGTGTGGGTGGTTCCGGTCAACACACCGGCCGAGAACAGGTCGAGCAACGACTGCTCGAACAGGCGGATGCCGGCAAGCAGTTCGTAGCGTTGTTCTGCGCTTGACGAGCGCTCGCAGCGCTCGAGGACGATCACTGTGCGCCCGACTCCAGGTCCTTGACGATCGCGGCGAGAAAGTTCGCGGCATACATGCCGTCGCACAGCGCGTGATCGTAGTTGAGGGTCAGCGTGACCACTGGTTTCGCAACGGCGGCGCCGTCCGCGTTGATCTCGACGACGGTGCGTTCGGCGGAGACGCCGAGGATGGCTGACTGTCCAAAGCTCGGGAGCGCCACGACACGTGATGTGCCCGGCACCGGGACCTGGGAAATGGTGAACGCGGCGCCGCTCAGATCCTCAGCCTTCGACCGGCCGCGCATCACGTTCATCGTCAGGGCCTGCGCTTCGGTCGCGATCTGGCCGATCGACTTCCCGTTCGCCTGCCTGATCACTGGCGTGAACAGCCGGCCATCTGTCGCGCGGGCGACAAACGCCACATCCGTGGCTCGATAGCGGAACAACTGATCGCCGTGACCCAGCATCGTCAATCGATCGAAGGACGGCAACGCCCGAGCGGCGGCGCCAATGACCAGATGCAGCAGGCTCACCATCTTGCCGGCCGAAGCCGCGGCGCGAATGACCTGCCGCGCAGCAGTCAGCCCGCACTCCATATCGACCGACGTCAGGATCAGGCTCGACGTGGATCGGCGGAGTGAACCCGACACGGCCGCATCAAACGCTGGAACCGCGCCAACGCGATCCAGGTACGGAGCGAGTGCTGCCGGGATCGAGGACGGCGCCGACTCATGGAACCGGCGCACGTCTGACTCTTTGATTGTTCCCTGGACCCCCGCGGCGGCGATTGCGGTCAGCGACACACCAAGCTGTTCGGCGAGCGCCGTCGCTTTCGGCGTGGCGGCCACGCCCGAAGTCGTACGGGTTGCCTTGACCGATTGCGCGTCGAGATACGCGGCGGCCTCCTGGCTCGTGGACGCGATCACACCGAGCAAGTGCCCGACCGCGACGCGAGTGCCAACCTCCGCAACCTGCACCAGCACGCCGCCAGCGTGCGCGGTCACCTCGGACACGGCTTTGGTGGTTTCGACGTCGCACACGTGATCACCGGCAGCGACCGTCGCGTTCGGCGCAACCGCCCAGCGCACCAGCAACACCGAGTCGTCGTTGACGTTGACCTGCGGAACCACGAGGGGGGTCGCGCTGCTCATCTCACTATGCCTGCTTGGCCTCGAGCGAGGCGCGAATCGCCTTGACCGAAGCCAGTGCGACCATTTCGTCGGCCTCGAACATGACGCCAGTCTTGTTCTCGATGCCCAGCAACAGCTCGAGATGTGCGGCCGACGTCCACTGCGCAAAATCCAGCGGCGTCGTCTCGTCGTTGATGACGGCCGCTTCCGCGTCACTCAACTTGAGCGCCTGCTGCATGCAGGTGCGAATCAGTGCCAGAGTGTCGGTCGAGCTCATTCCCGGCTCAGCACCTGTCCGCTGGCGCGATACGTCGTGCCACATGCCGTGCAGGTCGCCTGCGCCGGCGGCGTCGCGCCGGTGGCGAGCTTGACGCCGCACTGGCACATCCACCCGGCAATGCGGCCGGGGTTGCCGACGATCAGCGCAAAGTCCGGCACGTCCTTCGTCACCACGGCCCCCGCGCCGATGAACGCATACGCGCCGACGTTGTGACCGCACACGACGGTGGAGTTCGCCCCAAAGCTCGCGCCGCGCTTCACCAGCGTCTGCTTGTACTCGTCCTTCCTCGAGACGTGACTGCGAGGATTGACGACGTTCGTGAAGACCATCGACGGGCCGCAGAACACGTCGTCTTCGAGAATGACGCCGGTGTAGAGCGAGACATTGTTCTGGATCTTGACGTTGTCGCCGATGGTCA
Organism: uncultured Acidobacterium sp.; assembly: GCA_964628295.1. Classification (GTDB taxonomy): domain Bacteria; phylum Acidobacteriota; class Vicinamibacteria; order Vicinamibacterales; family UBA2999; genus 12-FULL-67-14b. The sequence continues at coordinate 32,441 of CAZVLS010000006.1, read as the reverse complement.
CCCCGGGCGAGACCACCACGTTCTGCCCCAGGTTGCAACGCTTGCCGATGCGCGAACCCGACATGACGTGGCAGAAGTGCCAGATCTTGGTGCCTTCGCCGACCTCGGCGCCGTCGTCCACGTAGGACGATTCGTGAACGAACACGTCAGCCATTCGAACCTGCCTTGGGATGCCGCGGCGCGGATCCGCCGAGTTGCGCGCGGCGGATCGTCGACGTCAGCTCAATTGATGGGCGGGCCTCGTTGATGCCGAAACCGCCACCGGCCAGGATGCCTTCATAAACGCGCGTGTGGAGGTCGGTAAAGCCTTCACTGAACTCGATCTCCTGGCCGTCGACGGTGATCGATCGATGCGTCGTGCGCTTGCCCGGCTCAGGCGTGAACGGCAGATGGGAGGTGTCCGTCGACAGGAACCATCGCACGTCCGCGCGCTCGAGTTCGAGGAATCCACCGGCCTCATGCGTCGAACGCACGTGCACTTCGGACGTCTTGACCGAACCGAACAGCCAGATCAGCAAGTCGAAGAAGTGAATGCCGATGTTGGTGACAATGCCGCCGGAGCGTTCTTCGTCGCCTTTCCACGACACGTCGTACCAGGAGCCGCGCGCGGTGATGTAGGTCAGGCACACCTCGTGACGCCCTGATTGGGACGCAAGCTGTTCGCGGAGGGCCATGAGCTGCGGATGCACACGCAGCTGCAGGATGGTGTGCACGCGGCGTCCGGTTTCCCGCTCGATTTCCTGCAGCGCGTCGAGGTTCCACGGGTTGATCACCAGCGGCTTCTCGCAGATCGCGTCGGCGCCGGTTCGCAAGGCAAGACGGATGTGCGCGTCATGCAGGTGATTCGGCGAACAGATGCTGACGTAGTTGACCCGCTGCTCGGCTGGTCCGCGGCGCAGCTTCTCGAGGTGCCGATCGAACCGCTCGATCTCGGTGAAGAAGCGGACGTCAAACGCAAACCGGTCGAGCATCCCGACCGCATCATGCGGATCGGTCGCGGCGACGAGCCGGTTGCCGGTGTCGTGAATCGCCTTGAGGTGACGAGGCGCGATGTAACCGGCGACGCCGGTAATGGCAAAATTCTTCACTCTGAACCTCTCCGCTCGGCCGCCCGCCGCAACACAGCGGCCAGTTGAGGGGCGCGAACTTGCAGTGAATACCGCTCTTCGATAGTACGTCGTCCGGCGGCGCCGAGACGAACGCGTAATTCGGGGTCAGTCATCAGCCGAGTTAGCTTCTCCACCCACTCGTCGTCGCTCGATGCCAGGAAGCCGTCCACGCCATCGGTGATGATCTCCTTGTTCACGCCGACACGCGCGGCGACCACCGGGACGCCACACGCCATGAACTCGATCGCCTTGAAGCCGCACTTGCCTTTCGACCATTCGTCGTCTGGCAGCGGATAGACGCCGATGTCACAGGTGCGGAACAGATCGATCTCCCTGGCGAGGGCCCACGGAAGGTTGTCGACGCTGACACCGTCAATCGCCACCGGCTCGCCGCTGCCGCTGATGCGCATCACGAACCGATGGCCCGCTGACTGCAGCCGCTGCAGCACGCGCACAAACGGATCGAGATACTCCGCCGTCGTTGGACTGCCGATCCACCCAAGCACGAGCCCTCGCGGATCCGGCTGCTTGTGCAGGGCCGGCGTGAACGCATGGGTGTCGACCGTCGTCGGAATGACCGTGACCGCGGGGTTGTACTGCCTGGCGTAGGCGGCCAGGTAGTCGTTGCCGGCAACGATCTCGGTGCTGTAGCGAATGATGTCCGCGACCTTGCCGGGAAACTTGAGCGCTTCGATCATGCGATTCGCCTTGCTCACGCTCGGCAGGAAGATCGCGTCGTCAAAATCGAACACGACTGGCGGGCGGCCTGGTTTCGTCATCAACCGCTCTACCCAGGCGGGACCGACCGGGAAGATCTCTCGATACAGGAACACGACGTCGTAGTCGTTGAGCGTCTGCAGCGACCACAGGCGGCGCAATGCAAACTCCGTGAAGTTCACCGCCTTTTCCGGAATGTAGCCGGGCTTGTGCACCAGCCTGAAGAATTCGTTCGTGTAGAGCGGGCTGAGCTCGACGTCGAAGCCGTTGGCATTCAGGTACGGAATGTAGTGCGCAATGCGGAAACGGCAGCCGGCGCCCTCAATCGGCTGAGGCGACAGCGCCAGCACGCGGAGCGGGCGCTGGCTCACACGCGTGTCCTCGGCACGTTCGGTCCCATCAGCGACAACACCAGCGAGCACAGGCCAAATGTCAGGACGAGTCCCGGCACCACGAGCCACCACCACCCGACCAGCGGCTGCGACGACATCATGGCAAGGTGAACGGCCACGGCGACGACTGCGGTGGCGCCGATCGCCCGCATCCGTTCGACGGGCAGCCCCTCCGCCCATGTGGCGCGCACGTGCGCCAGATAGCGGAGGCCGGCGGAATGAGCCGCCGCCCGGAAGAACAATTGCGTGACTCGATGCAGGAGGCGGCCCCCCAAGCTGTCATCAAGCGCGGCCCACACGTCCGCATCGGCGCGGTGGAGATCGCCATCACCGGCGATCCGGGTAAGACGGCTCTGCCAGACGAGCCGAGAGTGCCGCCACATGCGATGGAAGGTCATTTGGGAGCAGAGGCCGCTGTCGGCAGAGGCGGCACCATTGAAATCGTGCCGCTCAACTGATACCGGGTGTTGATAAATGAGAACGGCGCGCCGACTCGCAGCGACTGACCGGCGTAGTCCCATCCAGCCGAGGTGGGGAATGCGGGGAGACGGAACGTCAGTTCGCGATTGCCGTGGAGGGCGCGCGTCACCACGCCTCCTGCGGAAAACTGGTTCTCGGCAAGACCGACATCGGTGTCGCCGACCCGCGCCAGCTCGCCGGCATCCTCACCTGGAGGCGTTTTGACCGTCACGTCGATCAACGTCGGCTCCACCGGCGGCCGCACCTGCGAAATCAGGAACGGTAGCCGCACATCGAACATCGGGAACATCAGGTAGACGCCTGGGCCCAGGGGCGGGCCGAGGAACACGCCAGGCCCATTGGGCGAACCGGCGCGGCAATTCGCAATTCCATTCGGCGTCGCCTGCACGCTGCACGGGACCTTGACGAGCATTTCCATCTTCAGCGTCTTGTTGACCGGCACCTCGAGCACACGATCGGCGGCAGCGACCCTGGCGATGTCGGAAGACGTCCGGCCAATCTTCAGGATGGTCGCCGCACCCTGGAACGAAAAGCCCGGCTTCAACGTCGGCAACAAGTCCGGTGTGACACCGGTCAGGTAACCGGCGGCGTACACTTCGGTCGGCGGCAACGCGGGCTCGGTAATCGTCAAGGCCTTCGGCAGCCGTGAGCGCTCCTGCGCGAAGTCATAGAGGATCACGTCGTACTGCCCCGGCGGCACATCGGCGAACACCACTTCCGCCGTCGTGGCGTCTTTGAACAGGAACTGGCGCGTCTGGTTGTTGTCGATCGACACGCGCATGTAAGGACGAATGTTCGTGCCGTGAATGCGCAACCGCATTTCGGAGTCGAGTTGCAGGGAACCCGGCTCGACCGACGTCAGCGTCGGCGGCGGCGTGCGGAACAGGGCGTAGCCGCCATACGCCAGCGGAATCAGCCCGAACAGCAGCACCGCAAGGGCAAGGTCCACGATGTTGAACCGGCCGAAGATGCGGCCGCGATCGTCTACGACAGCCATGCAAAGCCCGCTTTCGAAGGGTCGGGGGGTTGAGGATCGGTGGACAGCGCCCGTCGCTGCCTGGACAGGAGCCTGACCCCGACGGTCACAAGGCCGAGACCGGCGAGCCAGGCGAGGTACGGCATCGCCAGCCCGCGATGCCGCACGAGCGTGCCGACATTGCCGCCCGACAAGGCCACCATCAGCGCGGCCATGCTGCCGTGCGACACCAGCAGTGCCCCCACGAGCGCATCCGCCTTGAATGCAGCCACGGCGCCAATTGGTGTGAGCACCAGCAGGACGTACCACACTACCTGCTCCGGCAAGTAGGCCAGCATCGAGCGCGACTCGATCGTCCACGGTAGCGGGACCGTCGCAAAACTCCACAGCGCGCGCGCACTGTAGCCGGCCGCATCACCGGCCGTCATCTCCGCCACCGACTTGCGGTCGACATAGAACGACGCATCCATGAGCTTGTAGGCTTGGCCAGGTGTGTTGATGTGGCCCCAGTGCTTCAAGGCCGCTTCACGAAATACGCCCCACACCCGATCCTGAATCTGAGGTCGCGAGATGGCGGCCGCAGCAACCAGCGGCAACACCAGCGCTGCCGCCACCAGCAGGCGCGGACGGGTCACCAGGTACGCCAGCACCATTCCGCCCACGGCGCCGACTACTGCGAGGATCAGTCCGCCTTCACGAAGGCTCTGGAGCAAGTACGCGCCAACGGCGAGGACCATCGCCGCGAACACCTTCCCTCGCCATTGAGGCTGCCTGATGATCGCGATGGCCGCTACGATGTTGACCGCCGCGACCAGGAAATAGACCGGCTCTTTCAGCGCTGAGATCGACCAGAAGAAGAGACTGGGCAAAAACAGCAGCAGCGTGAGCCCCACCAGTGCGCTCGCGCCCCCGAAGGCGCTGCGCGTCACGCCGTACAGCAGGAGGACCGCCGCCAGATACAGCGACGCGTTCAAGATGTGAATGCCGTACGGCGCCAGGCCGACCAGTGCCTGCACATAGGTCAACATGGAGACGTAGCCGTTGTCTCCCGTCTTGTCGAACGCGTAGATAAAGTCGGCCGTGGAAATCGGGATGCCAATGGCGACGTTGCGCAGCCACGTCGTCTTGCGCTTGAAGAACTCTTCGTCACCGAAGAAGTTGTTGTACGGAATGTTGGGGTCGGCGGTCAGGAAGAGCCCGGCCATCGAGATGGCTCGCAGCGCGACGGCGAGCAGCACGATCGTGAGGAGCCAGCGGCGCTCGGCACCGGTGATGTCGCGGCTGACCGACTGCCAGACCGGCACGAGCAGCGCCACCGCCACGATCGTCAGCGGTGACAGCGTGTAGGCAAACCCGAGCGCCACACCTGCTGCTACCGGCCACATCCAGGGCTTCACGCCACCGCTCCGGCAAATGTGTCGTGATAGAGCTGCGCCACCTTCGGAAGGGCGAAGCGCTCGGCACCACTGATCGCCTCTGAAGACATCCGCTGGCGCGTCGCCTGGTTCATCAACACACTGGCCAGCGCATCGGCCAGTGTCACCGCGCCGTGGGTCTGCACCAGCAGCCCGTCGACGTCGTGGCGAACGATATCGCGTGTGCCGGCGGAGGCGGTGGCGACGACCGGCACACCATTGGCCATCGCTTCGATCAGCACGTTGCCGAAACCCTCGTAGTGCGAGCTCAGCGCGAACACGTCTGCCCGCGCGATGTACTTCCAGGGATTCTTCTGGAAGCCGCACAGGATGACCGCATCGTCGAGGCCGCGTTCCGCGATTCGCGCGCGAATCGAGGCTTCCTGTTCGCCGGCGCCGAGAATGAACAGGCGCGCATCAACCCGCTCGCGCAGCAGCCTCATCGCATCGATCAAGAGCGGGTAGTTCTTCGCTTCGGCCAGGCGTCCGGCCGCGACGATGACTGGCTTCTTCCACTTCGCCGCAAATTCCGGGGCGATGTCCTCTCGCGCAGCCGCGCGAACCGCATCGAGATCGACCGGGTTCGGAATCACCGTGATGGTGCTGCGACGGACGCTGAACGAATCAACGAGATCATCCGCTACACCCTTCGACGTCGTGATGATGCGATCGGCAGCCGCATAGCCGAGCGTGGTTGCCGCATTGAACACCGCACGACGCCAGCCGTGCCGCCACGGGTAGTCGCCGTCCGAGAGAAACGCCGTCATCGGCGTCTGCTGGTTGAACATCACGCGGGCGCCAACCGCAGCAGCGTGCACCGCCGTCAACACCGAGAAATAACTGAGGAACGAGACCACGATCTGCGGACGCGTCTCCGCGACGTAGCGGCGGAACGCGTTCCACTGCGCCCATCGCCCGCCGCCAGGCCCGCTCGCAAGCTCAATCGACGGGTCGACTTCGTCCAGGTAAGGTCCGGTTCTCTCGAACAGATACATCGACCGCTGCCAGCGATCGGCCGGCAGGTGGTTCAGGATCTGCACCGCGGCTCGCTCAGCGCCACCGCCGTGCAGGGACGGCAGCACGAAGCAAATGCGTCGCTTCAATTCGCCGCCACCGCGGCTGGCTGCTTCAAGGTCACCTGCAACCGGGCACTGACCTCGGTCAGCATGCGCGCCGCCTGCGCTTCGAGCGTGAACCCCCGAGCGGTCTCATATCCGTTCGCAATCACTCGACGACGGAGCGCGCCATCCTTGACAATCGTCGTCAACGCGTCGGCCACCGCAGCGGCTGTCGGCGAATCCACGAGCACGCCGTTGACGCCGTGACGAATCAGGCTCGGAATTCCGGCCACTCGCGTGGTCACAACCGGCACACCGGCGGTCATTGATTCCAGCAGCACACGCGGAATGCCTTCGCCGGGCAGCGTCGGCAGCACGAACACGTCGTAGTTGCGATACAGCGGAAGCAGTTGCTCGAGCGGAACGGCACCGGGCAGGTGCACGCGATCGGCGACGCCAAGGCGTGCGGCTTCTGCAAGGATCGCGGTGCGTTCTTCTTCGCCTGGCCGGCCAACCGCAGGTCCCACGATGTCGACGGAGACGTTCACCCCGCGATCGCGCAGCAGCGCCACCACTTCGGGAAGCACGCGCAGCCCCTTGCGCGGATCAATGCGGCTCACCGTGAGCATCCGCACCTGTCCGCCCTGGCACGTGTCAATCCGTGATGCGATGTCGGACGCGCTGATCGTCGTGGTCGTCGTCTGTTGCACGACGTGATCTGGCCTGGTGTGCTTCACCGCAAGGGCTTCCCCATTCGCGAAGGCCAGCGCGCGGTCCGACATCCACTGCACGTTGAATTCTTCGAACGCGGTGTAGCCGCGCCACAACAGCTTCTTCAATCCCCGATACGGCATCGTCGGCAGCAGCGCTTGAAGGTCACCGACGATCAGGATCCAGCAGGGCTTGCGGCCCCACCGTGCCAGCACAAAGGCAAACATCGCGGCCGGGCTGGGCACACGGCAGTGCAGCACGTCGATGTCGCGAACGAACGCCGACAGCCGCGGCCACATCCGCAGCAACTGCGGATAGAAGTGTACCGGTCCCTCAAAGTTCGGCAGCGGCGCCAGCGTCACATTCGTCGCGCGAATCGGTGTTCCCTCGCCGCGCGGGGCATCGAGCATCGGCACACACAGCGAAATCTCGTCGAAGTACGGCGCGAGCGAGTCCACGTACCTCGCAAACGACCCTTCGACCTCTCGCAGCGAGCCGTCAGCGGCGCGCCAGAAAGGCATGTGATAGACGATGCCGAGTCTCACCCCTGCACTCCGCTCGGGGCCGGGTCTTGTGCTCCGCCTGGCGACGGCACGAGATGCTTCGCCGCGAGAAGGCGATCGTAGAGCGCCGTCACCGACGACACGTAGCCATCCACACCGTAGCGAGGCAACGCCGTGGCCTGGGCAGCGGTACCGAGCGCATGACGCAGCTCCGGGCTGCGCACCAGCTGGGCGAGCGCCGCGCCGAGCGCCGGTGCGTCCTTCGGCGGCACCAGCAGTCCGGTGGAACCATCGAGCACGACTTCGGGAATGCCGGCGACGGCCGTCGCCACGACAGGAAGTCCGGCGCCCATGGCCAGCACCATCGACAACGGCAGGCCCTCCCACAGCGACGGCATCACGAACATATCCATGGCCGACATGAGATTGCCCAGGTCGCGTCGGGCGCCGAGGAAGCGGACACGATCCGCAATGCCGAGATCGGTGGCCTGGCGCTCGAGTTTCTCGCGCAGATGACCATCACCGACAACCACGAGATGCAGGCGCTCGAGGCCCGGTGTCGTCGCCATTGACTGGAACAACACCGAGTGCGCCTTCTGCTCGGTCAGCCTGGCCACGATGCCGGCGACCGGCGCAAACTGGCCGAGCTGCAGTTCCTCGCGCATCTCGTCGCGACTCTTCGTGGTTTCTAACTGCGACCAGTCGACGGCGTTGTAGATCACTTCGACCTTGGAGGGGTCCGCGCCGACCTGGTCGATGTAGAAGTCACGCACCGACCCCGCCGACACGACCACGCTGTCGGTCTTCGACATCAACCAGCGCTCCGCCTTGATGTGGCGCGGTTCCTTGTTCTCGTAGATGTTGACCTCGGTGCCGATGATGATGGGCACGCGCGCAAACATCGCCGCAAGACGTCCGTAGAGGCTCGCGGTCAGCAGGAACGTGTGCACGATGTCGGCGCGAAGATCCGTCAGGGCGCGTTCCAGCTTGATCAGGTGGAACGGATGCCGCACGCCGGGGTTGAGATCGAGCACGTGAAACTCGACGCCGGTCTTGCGGATCTCCTCACCGATCGGCCCGGCCGAGTGGATGCAGACGATCACTGGCTCAAAGCGTTGCGGAAGGTGACGAACCAGGTTGAAAACCATCTCCTCGGCGCCGCCAACATGGAAGGCGTGGGAGAGATAAACGACTCGATGACGGTATTCGCTCACGATGGCTGTTGCACGCGCTGATAGGCGACGGTGCTGGCCAGGCCGTCGGTCAAACTGGTTGTTGGGCGCCAGCCGATCTCCCGCTCGATCCGCGTGATGTCGGCGATGAAATCCCCGGTTTCGATCTGCTCTGCCAGGCGCGGCCACGGCACGTGCGTGATGCTGCCGCCGCCCGCTGCGCGAATGATCGCGGTCGCCATGTCGATCAGCGCGGTGCCGGTCCCAGATCCGACGTTGAACGCGCGGCCGGTCGCCGCATCGCTCTCCGCCAGCTGTACCAACGCTTCGGACACATCGTCCACGTAGACGTAATCGCGCTGCTGCATGCCGTCGCCGTAGATCGGGATCGGCTGGCCGGCGAGCGCGAGATGGATCATGCGATTGACGACACCGTAGTTGACGCGCGCCGCCGGCTGGCCCGGACCAAACGGGTTGGTGACACGGGCCACCGTGTAGCGCAGTCCGAACAGGCCGGCATAGACGCGGAGGTACTCTTCGATCGCGTTCTTGTGCACCGCGTGCACGCTCAGGCCCAGGCGCGCGTGATCCTCGTTCACCGGAAGGGTCACCGGCTTGCCGTACTGCAGGCGCGACCCCACGAACACCAGCTTGACGCCGGGGTTGTGCGCACGGATCGCATCGAGCAGCACCAGGTTTGCCCGGCAGTTGCCGTCGAGATCGACCAGCGGTTCCTCGAGGCTGCGCACCGCGCCTGACTCGCCGGCGAGATTCACGATCACGTCCTGCCCAGGCACCTCCCGGGCCATCGCGTTGCCGTCAGCGAGGTTGGCCTCGACTGTGGTGATGCCGGCCTCGCCAAACGCCGCCGCCGTTTCCGGATGCGCGGCGAGCGATCGTGTCAGTGCGGTCACGCGATAGCCGCGCGCGGCCAGTCGCCGGCTGACGTTCGCACCGATGAAACCGAGACCGCCGAGCACGAGGGCTCGCGACGCCATCACGCTTCCCGTTTCCGCGCCACGCACAGGCAGTGCAGGTGCGCCTCGGACACGAATCGCTCGAGCGACTCGATCACGAACTGCGGAGTGAGCACATCGGTGATGCGGGCTTCATCGGCATACATGCCGCCGGACAACAATCGGTCGCGGACCGGCTGGCGCCATGGATTCGGCAGCACTTTCGCCGCGATACGGCCGAGCGACCGGCCCGTCGTCGCGGTCACCGACGGCGAATCTGGATGCACCGTCGAAAACGCAAACCTCCCGCCCGGCTTCAGCACGCGGCTCGCGCGCTGGGCGATATCGGCATTGAACGGCGCGTGCTCCGCCAGCACGCCAATGGAATAGACCAGGTCGAAACTCTGCTCCGGCAGGGGGTGCGTGAACACGTCGCCATGGATCAGCGTGACGGACTCGGCCACGATCGCGTCGGCCCGGTACGGCGTCTTCGCGAGCGCCAGCATGTCGGCCGACGCATCGATGCCGGTAATCGTCCGTGCGTTCGACAGTGCGCTGAAGTAGCGGCCGGTCCCACACCCGAGTTCGAGCACATCGATCCGATCCGCAAACCGCGCGCTGACGCGCTGCAGCCACGCCACGAACCCGAGATACGGCCCGCTGTCCGCCAGCGTATCGTCGTGCGCGCGATACCGCTCCGCATACTGGCGGTCGTACAGCGACGCGGCCTTCTCGCCCGATGCCGTGAACTCGGTCACGTGAACAGCGACTCCGCCGTGACGAACTCAACGCCCGGCTGACGCTCAATGCGATCCAGGAAGCGCATCAACACGCTCTTGATGGCGTCGTCCACTTCCCAGTAGTGCGTGGCGATACAGAAGTGCCCGCCCGCTCGCCTGGCCTCTTCAAAGCCGGCCATCAACTGTTCGACCGTCGTTCCAGGTATCAGGCTGTGGCAGCCCATCTCCGCGTGACGCCGGTAACGAAGCACGTGGGGATAGACAAACTGATCGCTCTTGCCGCGGCCCGTCGCTTCGCGATACCTGCGTACGCGGATCATGTTCGGCAGCGTGTAGATATCCCACGGCCGCATCGATGGGCGGAACGACAGGAATGAACCAAGCAGGTTCAGGCCGGCTTCGCTCACGGCGGCAATGCCGCGCTTTGACAGTGCGTTGTGTGGCGGCACGAAGATCGAGCTCGGCTTGCCAAGCGTCGAGTGGAGGTACGACAGCCCTTCACGAACCCGTCGCTCCGGGTCCGGAGCCGCCTGGAACTCGTAGCCTTCCGGAAAGTCCTCGTGCGTGAATCCGTGGAGCGCAATCGTGACGCGCCCCTTCGCCATCTGTTCCTTGAGGAACGGCACGATCGCGTCGTTCTGATGCAAGGGGAACGCAGTGCCCGATGTCCAGTGCTCCTTCGGAATTCCCTTGCGCTCGTAACCGATCGCAAACGGAACCGTCGCGAGACACACCGGCAGGCGATCCCACACGTCGTGATAGACGCGCTGGAGCGTCTCAGGCGACGTGAAGTAGCACGTATCGTCGTCTCGAAGCGCGACCTTCACGCCGGCACCTTCATGCGGTTGCGGTCCGCGATCACCGACTCGTATATCTGCAGCAGCCGCTGCGCGCTCGCGCGCCAGGAGAATTCCTCCACCACGCGGCGGCGATTGAACGCGCCGGCGGCCTTCCGGCGCGGCGCGTCTCCAAGCCATCGCTGCATCGCGGTGGCAAGGGCATCCGGATCCCGCCTGGGAACCAGTTCGCCGCCGTCGGACCGGACGTACTCCTTCACACCGCCGACATTGGTGGCCACGACCGGCACGCCGCAGGCCATGGCCTCGAGGACGACGTTGGGTGAGTTGTCGAAATCGGATGACAGCACAAACAGGTCCGCTGCGCGGTAATAGGGCGCGAGGTCGTCCTGGGCCACGTAACCAACGAAGGACATGCGGCCGCCAATACCGAGACGCTCGACTATTGCCTGCAGATTGGCGTGCTCCGGTCCCTCGCCGATGAGGAGCAGGTGCGCGAGTGGATCGACCGCCGCCGTCTTGGCGAATGCATCGATCAGCAGGGGCATGTTCTTGATCGGGACGAAACGGCCGACACCAAGCACCACGTGTTTGCCCTCGAGTCCGAGCCGCAGGCGATGCGAGTCGCCCTCGAGATGGAAGCGGTTCGAATCGACGCCCTTCGGCACCGCGTGGACCGGGTGGCCGAGCTTGGCCGGCAATTCCGCGGCGGCCCAGCCGTCGGCGATCAGTCCGTCGGCCAGCGCGATGTCGGCCGCATAGCGGGGATTGGGTTCGCCTGGAAAGTTCAACACTACGCCGGCGCTGCCCCGGCGCAATCGCGCCGTTTGATACAGGGCATGCGCGTGCACGATGTCCGGCTGCTGGGGACGCGAGGCAATATCGCGCCATGCCGCGCGGCAAAACCATTCCTCGTCCATGTGAAGCGCGTTCATCGTCAATCGGCCAAAGCCGCGCTGCTGCTGAAACGAATAGACCCAGTCACGCAAGTACGGCGACCGAATCATCCGCGTCTTTGCGCCGTCCACGGGGAACCGCGCTCCACCGAGCAACAGCGGCTGTCCTGTAATCACGTCGACCTCGACGCCCATCGCCAGCAGCTCGCGGATCCAGGCGAGGTGTCGCGTTTCGCCGCCGCCTCGCATCATGGCGAGGCAGCGCAGCAGCATCGTTACGCGCATGCTCGGGCGGCAGTTGGCGGGCGATCGACATGCTGCCGCGCCCAGAGCTCCAGGCAGACCAGCGCCCAGATGCGCTTGGCGTGATCGCGGCTGCCCTCTTCGTGCTGGCGGAGCATTGCGTCCACTTCGCGCGCTTGCGTCCACCCACGCTGTCGCGAGCGCGGATCCGCGAGGATCTCGCGCGCCCACCCGATCATGCCTTCCTTGAACCAGCGGCGCAGCGGCACGCCGAAGCCGCGCTTCGGCCGCGTCAGCACGCCGGCCGGAACCCACGGCGCAATCACTTTGCGAAACAGCCGCTTCGTCACCTGCGCATCACCATGGCGTGATGCCGCCTGCGCGCCGGCAATCTCGATCACGTGGTGATCGAGCAGCGGGCATCTCGCCTCGAGCGAATGTGCCATCGTCGCGCGATCGACCTTCACCATGATGTCGTCGACGAGGTAGTGACGCTGATCCCAGCGCTGCAGGCGCGACAGCAACGGGCCAGTCGCCGATCTGATCTGTTCAACCGCTTCGCGCTCGGGACGGCTGCCTGACGCGAGCAACTCTCCACTCGCGACAGCGTCGAGCAAGTAGTCCGGGAACACGGTGCGGCGCCACACAAACCAGCCTTCGGGGCCAAGCGCCATCGTGCTCAACCGGCCCTTACCGCGCGCATGAACGGGCACCATGCGGGCGCCGAGGCCGATCATGCCGCGGGCCATCTCGGTGCCGGCCGATCCCACTCGCTTCAAGGCATCCGCGTACGGCGTGTAGCCGGCGAACAACTCGTCGCCACCATCGCCAGACAGGCATACCGTCACGTGACGACGAGCGAGTTCGGAGACGTAGTAGGTGGGAATGGCGGACGCATCCGCGAACGGCTCGTCGTAGTGAAGCGCGAGCGCTTCGGCGACCTTCACCGCATCGGGTGTCACCACCTGCTCGTGATGTTCTGCGCCAAAAGCCTCCGCCGTCGAGCGCGCATCGGCAAGCTCGTCGTACTCGGGATCGCCGAAACCAATCGTGAACGTCTTGACGGGTCTTGATGAATGCTTCGCCATCAGGGCGAGCACCGCCGCCGAGTCCATGCCGCCGCTCAGGAATGCGCCGAGCGGCACGTCCGATCGAAGACGGATCCGCACCGCCTCGCTCATCTCGTCGCGGAGCGCCTCGATCACTTCCTCTTCAGGCCGTGAATCGGTCTGGCTGCCGTCGGGCCAGCTCCAGTAGCGCTCGGACGTCATGCGGCCGCTTCGAACGTCGATAATCAGCGCCGTCCCTGGCTCGAGGCGGTGCATGCCTTGGAAGATCGCATCCTGGCCCGCAACATAACCAAAGGTGAAGAAATCGAGGAGCGCCGGCGCGTGAATGGCCGGCGTCTGATCGAGCGCGGCGAAAATCGCCTTCGTTTCTGAACCGTAAAGGAGCTCATGGCCGCGGCGGTAGTAATAGAGCGGCTTCTTGCCAACGCGATCCCGCGCGAGGATCAGGCGTTGCGCAGAGGCGTCCCAAATCGACACGGCAAACATGCCGCGCATCCGCTTGAAGCCGGCCACGCCTTCTTCGCGATACAGATGCGCAATCACTTCGGTGTCGCATGCAGTGGCGCAATGAGCGCCTTTGCGTTCGAGTTCCTGCCGAAGTTCCACGTAGTTGTAGATCTCGCCGTTCTGCGCCACGGTGATGCCGTTGCCGATCCCGATCGGCTGGTGCCCGCCGGCAACATCGATGATGCTCAGCCGCGCTGCACCCAGTGCCGCCGGGCCGTCGGTGAACAGACCGCGATCATCTGGCCCCCGATGCTCAAGCGTCCGGATCATCGCGGTCAGACGGCCGGCGTCGGCCGGCGTGCCGTTCAGCGAAACGAAACCCGCGATTCCACACATAACAGGGTCAGTGCAGGGACTGCACCGACGCAATCTCCTCGGTCACAAATCCGGAAACTCGCTCGGCGGCGCGGCCGTCGAGAAACTGGCACTGTTCGTTCACCACCCGGCGGCGCCCGTCGCGATCGAGCTCAGGGTTCGTCAGGTAGGCCGCGATCAGGTCGACCATCTGTTCGGGCGTGCCCGCTTCGCGCACCGCGCCAGTCGCCGAGATGTTCTGCCAGTGCGTGAACTGCGTGTAACGCTTCGCCGATCGCGCGAACGGCAGGGACGCGTCACCGTCGAACGCGATGTTGACGACCGGCGTGTCGAAGATCGACGCCTCGATCGCAATCGTCGACGACACCTGCGTCACCACGTCGCTGTGCCGCATGGTGTTGGCCAGGTGGCGCTGCGCATCGGCCGTCACGTCCACGGTCATGCCATCGCCCGACCGCACGGTGGTCTTGAACGGCTTCTCGATGATGACGCCGGGCTTGCCTTCAAATGCGGTATAGCGCTCGATCGCGTCACGAGGGTGCACGCGGACGAGCAGTTGTGCATCGGCCAGCGGACGGCCGGGCTCGCGCGCCGCCAGCAGGTGCTCGACAACCTGCTCGAAGTAGCCATACAACTCGGCAGGCGAGGTCGTGAGGGTGACGAGCTTCTTCGAAGGATCGGCGCCAATCCGGCGGAAGAATTCCGCGCGCGGTATCAGCACATCGTCACGAAAGTATGGGTCCCACTGCGGCGTGCCGGCCATGCTGATTTCGTTCGGCTGATATCCGTGCAGCGCGACGGCCTGGTCCTTCATCAGCGTGTTCCAGACCACCAGGCGGTTCACACGGCGAACGGGGATCAACTTGTTCGTAAAGTTGTCCCAACTCGGATCGACGGCCATCGTCCGGATCCCGCGGCGCCTGGCGGTTCGCAGCAGCGGCACTTCCGAAAAGATCAGGCCCGGATTCGAGACGATCACGATCGACGGCTTGTGGGTATCAAACACCTTCTCGGTGTCAGGGTGCGAGACCCGCCGATCCATCAGGTCGTAGCGGCTCTCCGGCTTCAGCATCGAGGGCGCGACCACTTGCGCAATGGCGCGCTTGGCAGGCAGCCATCGCACGATGCCCTTGGCAAGCGCTTCTTCGCGCCGAATCTTCACCGACGAGGTCACACCAGACTCGAGATATCCGGCCTGCATCAACGCCATCAGTCGCGCTTCGAGTCCGGCCGGACGATGCGGTGCCAGGTCTTCAAACGTGACTCGCGGATGGGAGAACTCGCGCACGAAGCTGGCGTCCTTCACCAGTGGTGACATCATCACGACGCGGAGCGACGAGTTGGACTCGAGCACGCGCGACAGAATGCCGGTACGCAGCATGTTGCCGGCCGCGCCGCCGTGCGGCACCGAAAGCAGCGCCGTGAGACTCAGGCTCGCGCTCCCCCATCGTGCTCGAACGCAAACGGCAGCGAGACCAGCCCGTCTTCCTCGTCGGCGAGGTTCTCGACGCCGCCGCCTTGTCCCGTCACCGCGAATCGCGGACCGGCCGTCACCACGTCATACGACGCGAGCTGGTGCGCATCAGTGATGGCGAGTCGCAGCACGTACTGTCGCGGCCGCAACGGCAACCGGTCGAAGCGGCACGAGATGGTGCCCTCTCCCTCGACGAATGCCGGCGCATCGCTGGCGGTCGAAGTCGCCGTGGTGATCACCAGGCCGCTATCCACATCGACGATGGCGACCTGGAACACCGGTCCGGCCACGCGAGTGTTGGCGCGATACGAGGCACGCACGACCAGTGCATCGCCCGGTTTAATCAAGCCAGTCTTGTCGCCGCTGCCGGTGTGCAGGTCGACGCCGAGGTAGCGCACTTCACCGGTGCCGCCACGGTGACTCTGCAAGGCGTTGGACTGGTTCGCCAGCGCCTCGAGATTCACCTCATTCATGTAGCGCTCGGCAATCTCTCCCGCGGCGCCGTAGGCCTTGACCGCCCCGTTCTCCATCCACAGGATGTCGCTGCACAAGCGGCGGACGTTCCACATGTCGTGGGAGATGAACAACACGGTCTTGCCGTTGGCGATCAGGCCGCGCAGCGCCTCGAGGGCGCGACGACGAAACGCCGCATCACCGACCGACAGCACCTCGTCGACGAGGACAATGTCGGGCCGGCTGTGGATCGCGACCGCAAATCCGAGGCGCGCATACAGGCCCGACGAGTAGCGCTTCATCGGCGTGTCGATCAGGCGCTCGACATCGGCGAAGTGCACGATCTCATCGAAGTGGCGATCGATTTCCTTCTTGGTGAGGCCGAACAGACCGCCGCCGAGATACACGTTCTCGCGCCCGGTCAGCTCCGGATGGAAGCCGGCGCCGAGCTCGATCAGCGACACCGTCCGCCCGGCCACGCGCACCTTGCCGCTCGTCGGCCAGGTGACGCGCGAGATCAGCTTCAGCAGAGTCGTCTTGCCGGCGCCGTTGCGGCCAATCACGCCAAGGCCGGCGCCCTGGCGAACGTCGATCGACACGTCGCGCAGCGCCGCGATCGTGCTGTCAATGGCGCCACGCGAGGTGCTATGCACGGTCTCTGATTTGCCCCGCAGCCCGCTGATGCCAGAGGCGACGAAATCCACGAGGGTGCGCGAGCGGCCGGTGCGGTACCGCTTGGTGACGTGTTCGAGTTGGATGGCGAGTGCCAAAGCTGAAATTTCCCGTTGGCCCGTTGGCCCGTTAGCCTGTGGGCCTGTTAGATGACGTCCGCAAAATACTTGTCGAGGCGCTTGAACGTGATCGTCGAGCCGATCAGCAGCGTCGCGATGATCAATGACGCCACGCCGACCAGCGTCCAGTCAGGGGCGGTGCCGAAGATCAGCGACGACCGCAGGCCCTCCACCACGGCGCTGAGCGGGTTGAGCATGAAGAACCAGCGATACTGCTCGCTGACCGCGGACAGTGGATACGCCACCGGCGTCAGATACAGCCACAGCTGCAGCGCGATCGTCACCACGGGATTCACGTCGCGATAGAAGACGTTGAGCGACGACGTCAGGAAGGCGACGCCAACGGTGAAGGCGATCAGCAGCAGGATGAAGAACGGCGCCAGCAGCGCCCACGGCGTCAGCTTCACGCCGTAGTAGATCATCAGCAGCGAGAACAACGTCGCTGCCGCGGCAAGGTCCACGAGACGCGATGCCACCTGCGCCAGCGGCACGATCTCGCGCGGGAAATACGTCTTCGTCACGATATTGCGGTAGGTGATCAGGCTCATCGTCCCGGAGTTGACCGAGTTCAGGAAGAAGAACCACGGCACGAGTGCCGCGAACGCGAACAGCGGGTACGGCGCGCCGTTCGACGGGATCGACGCCAGCCTCGAAAACACCAGCGTGAACACCGCCATCGTCGCCAGCGGCTGCGCCATGGCCCACCCGATGCCGAACAACGACTGGCTGTAGCGGCCCTTGACCTCACGCCGCGTGAGGTTCATCAGCAGTTCCTTGTACGCCGCCAGCGAAACGCGGTCGGGGCGATCCGAGAGTTCAGTCAAGGGCGAATTCCGACTTCCACGATTCATCCACCGGCATCGGGCCCTGTTCGTCTCGCTTCAGGATGACGTTCTCCAGCACCAGGGCGTCCATGTGCGTGCGGCGGAAGCAGCGAATCGCATCCTCCGGCGTGCAGACAATCGGCTCGCCGCGGACGTTGAACGAGGTGTTGACGATCATCGGGCAGCCTGTCCGCTGATGGAAGGCGTCGATGATCTGGTAGTAGAGGCCGTTGATCTCGGGACGCACGGTCTGGATGCGCGCCGAATAGTCGACGTGCGTGATCGACGGGACAGTCGAACGCGGCACGTTCAGCTTCTCGATGCCCCACAACGCCTTGACGCCTTCGGCTTCGGGCAGGCGTCGCCCGGCCTTCACGTCGGCCACCATCAGCATGTAGGGGCTGTCGCCATCGAGCTCGAACCAATCGGCCACGTGATCGCGCAGCACGGTGGGCGCGAACGGCCGGAAGGACTCGCGGAACTTGATCTTCAAGTTCAGCACCGACTGCATCTTCGTCGAGCGGGCGTCGGCGATGATCGAGCGTCCGCCCAGCGCGCGTGGACCGAACTCCATGCGGCCCTGCAGCAGCCCGATCACGTTCTCCGCCGCCAGCAATTCAGCGACCGCGCCGGGAATCTCCGCCGGGGCAATGCGGTGGGCAATGAGCGCTTCTCGAGCAACCGTGTCGAGGATCTCACTTTCGGTATAGCGCGGGCCCAGGAACGATCCGCTCATGGCGTCCGCGTACTTCGGCGTCGTGTGCACCGCCGGAGCCTTCGACGGACGCAGCCACGTTCCCGCCTGCTCGGCACTCTGCCGCGGCTTGTCGAGATGACGATGCCAGATGCTCATCGCGACGCCGAGGGCGCCGCCGGCGTCACCCGACGCGGGTTGGACCCACACCTGGTCGAAGGGGCCTTCGCGAAGGATGCGGCCATTACCAACGCAGTTGAGCGCAACACCGCCTGCCATGCAGAGGTCGCGCATCCCGGTCAGCTTGTGCGCCTGCGTGGCCATCTTCAGCATCACTTCTTCGGTGATGTCCTGGATCGAGCGCGCCAGGTCCATCTCGCGTTGCGTCAGCTTCGACTCGGGCTGGCGGGCCGGGCCACCGAGCAATGACTCGAGCTTCGAGCCGGTCATCGTCAAGCCGTGCGCGTAGGTGAAGTACTCCTGGTTCATCCACATGCTGCCGTCGTCGCGAATCTCGATGACGTGGTCTTTGATCGTCTTGACGAAGGTCGGTTCGCCGTATGGCGCAAGGCCCATCACCTTGTATTCGCCCGAGTTGACCTTGAATCCCGCGAAGTAAGTGAATGCCGAGTACAGCAACCCCAGGGAATGGGGGAAGCGCAGCTCCTGCAGGATCTCGAGCGAATGGCCCTTCCCAACGCCGATCGACGATGTCGCCCACTCGCCGACGCCGTCCATGGTCAGTACCGCGGCCTGCTCGAAGGGCGACGGATAGAACGCCGAAGCCGCGTGCGATTCGTGGTGCTCGCCGAACAGGACTTCCGCGGTCGAGCCTTCGAGCCGATCGGCGATGTCGTCGCCCAGCCACAGCTTCTCGCTCAGCCACAGCGGCATCGCCATCAGGTATGAGCGCAAGCCTTTCGGCGCCAGCGACGTGTAGGTTTCGAGCAACCGCTCGAACTTGACGAGCGGCTTCTCGTAGAAGCCCACGTAATCAATCTGCGACCGCGTCAGCCCCGCTTCGGCCAGGCAATAGTCGATCGCGCGTTCCGGAAAGTCGGCATCGTGCTTCTTGCGCGTGAAACGTTCCTCTTGCGCAGCAGCGACGATGCGCCCGTCCTCGACGAGGCAGGCCGCTGAGTCGTGGTAGTAAGCGGAGATTCCGAGAACGCGGATCGGCACGTTAGAACAGGGTGTAGATGAACGGCGCGACGGCGCTCGACTGCGAGAACACGATCAGCAGGCCGAACAGCACGAACACGATCACGATGGGCAGCAGCCAGTACTTCTTCTCTGCCATCAGGAAGTTCCAGAATTCCTTGAGCACTCTACTCTTGGCCATTGCGTTCCTTTCAGTACATCTTGCCGAAGTGATTGGGGTTCCGGTAGCGCTCCGGGTACGCCGACCAGCCCGGCCAGTTCTTGCGGTGCTGCTGCAGCGGATCGCGTCCAATGAGCCGCCACACCAGTGAAATCGGAGTGAGCACGAGGGCGAATACGATCGTGAGGATGATGCGCGCGTTGACGTACCCCAGCACCATCGCGAGCTTCCACCACGCCTTGCTGGGGTAGTAGAGCCACATCGGCTTCAGCCAGCCGAGCGTCGCCAGCAGCAGGCCGATGCCGCCCGTGACCTGGGCGATGAACATCCGCTCGCGCCATACGGCGTAGGCGGCGATCAGCATCAGGACAATGCCAACGGAGACGCCAAACGCGCGTTCGGGATTCTTGGGACCTTTGTGTGCCATGGCGCCTACCTGGTGCGGCGAAGACCGTACTGCTTGACTGCTTCCGCCATGCGCGTCGCGACGGCGCGATTGCCGTCGGCGGTGAGGTGCATGCCGTCGAACGAATACGAGGCGTCGGAGAGATTGACGGCGTCCCGCACGGATGCGTACTTGACGCGGGGATCCTGGCCGAACCGGCGCGCGATCATCGCCGCAACTTGAGCCTGCTGATCGTCGTGCCTCGCGTGCAGGCCGGGCTGGCCGACGAACAACACGTCGATGTTGCGCGCGCGCGCGAAATCAATCGCCGCGGCGACCGATTCGCAATAGATCGTCCACGGCTTCTGACAATCCGAGCCCGTCCGAATCTCGTCATCTTTGTGATCCGGTGGCGCAACCGCGTTGAGTTGTTCCTGCAGCGCGTTGCCGACGCCGGCGGCGGCGCCAAGAACTCCGGCCGCACCACGCGCGGCGAGTCCGGGCCTGAACGATGTCTTCTGTCCGTCGTAGGCGGAGCCCGCGTCGCCGCCGCGTAGCGCGGCAGCCTTCTCTCGGAAGACCACTGGAAAGATCGGCAGATAACCAGTCCAACGGAACACCGGTGAATCACGACGGTACACCTGGCGGTTCATGTCGGGTGCGTTGTAGGTGACGTCGTTATAGCCGTCGTAGAGGATCGCCAGGTCGTAGTCGAGCCACAGGTAGTCTTCGAGCGTGAACTGCAGCGAGTACGCGCCCTCGTTGTTGTAACCAAGGTTGGCCACCGTAACCGGTGTGGCCTGAGTGGTGAGTTCGCGCTCCAGCAGTGCCGGGATGGACTCTTCCCAGTTCACGCCGTAGCCATACGCGGTGCTGCCGCCGAGCACCGCGATCCGAATCTCCCCGGACGTCTTGGCCCCAAGGCTGGGACCGCGATAGCCCCACACGTTGTACCCGGCCGAACGCTCAAACCGCCCATGCAGGTAGATATCGACCGCGAGCAACGCCGCGAACGCGACGGTCGATGCGAGGAGCATCGCCGCCGCCGCGAACACGAGTTTCCGGCGGCGGGTCACGAGCCCTGCTTCTCCAGGATCATGAAGTAGGTTTCGCGATCCATCTCGTCGATGCTGGCCACGGTCGTCAACTCACCGGAGGACACCATTGCGCCGATCACCGGATCGCCGTGGTTGGCAAGGACCAGGCTGCCTGCGGGTATTCCCGCGATGGGCCCAGGGTCCGCGGCCACCGTTCGCTCGAGGAGCGATTCGCGGCCGCTCTTGATCAAGTAGAAACGCCAGTAGGCGTCCATCCAGTAGTTGCGGATGTCGGCGACCCCGCCCGTGGACTGCAGGTGCGCAAAATAGACTCTCGGACAGGATGCCGACGCACAACGGTCGATCAGCGACTCGAGGGCGCCGCGCAGGTTGCCCCCGAGCCAGGAATTGACGCGCAGGCGATAGTCACCGTGATAGTCACGTTGAAAACCCGAAAACTGCATCACGGCAATCAGCATCACCGCGACCGCGAGCATCGCGCCGTGGCGTCCGCGTGACGACAGCGCCGCGAACACCGCGAGAATCACACCCAGCGCCATGATCGGCACGCTCGCGCCGCCGAGACGCCCCTCCGACGTCAATGTCCAGCCCGCATATGCGAGGCCCAGCGCCAGGGCTGAACCGCCGGCCAGCATGGCGACGATGCGCGCGTGGCGAATCACGTCGAGCGACCACAACCACTTCAGTCCATATCCGGCGATCAGCGCGCCGAACGGCATGATCGCGGTCGCGCGATTCACCGCTCCACTTTCAGGCACGAGCACCGCCGGCAGCGGCGCGAGCAGGAATGCTGCGACCATCGCCCACGCAAAGCGCGTGCGCTCGCGATCGATGATCTGCGCCATGCCCAGGATCAACAGCACCGCCATGATCATCGGGAACACCCCGGCCTGGCGCGTCGAGAAGGTGATCAGCTGGTCCCCTGAGAAAAACAACACGCTCGGACTGAGAAAGCTCCAGTAGATCGACACCATGCGCTCGATGTTCTGAAAGCTCAGGAACTCTCGCAGCCCCTGGAGCGCATTCAACTCTGACGCATCGTAGAGCGCATATCGCTGCGCCGTGTTGGCGAACGCATCAGGATGGAAGGCGAACCAGACGGCGAAGAAGATCAGCGGCAGTCCATATCCCGCCGCGACCAGTGCGCCGTCGGAGGTGCGCGTGAGCCGCGGCCACAATGCCACGATCGAAACGACCATCAGCATCGGCGTCAACAGCACAGCCGCGGCGTAACTATAGAACCCGAGGCCGAGGCACAGGCCGCACACCACCAGGTGCCTGGGAGTCGGCGCCTGGATCGCGCGGTAGAGCGCAATCGCCCAGGCCACGAGGAACGGAACGGGATAGAGATAGTCGAGACCGTAGCGGCTGAAGATGTAATACGCGGGCGACAGTGCCAGCAGTGCGGCCGTCATCACCGCCAGCCAGTCATTGCCAAGGGCCGCGCGCGACAGGACGAACACGAGCGCGACGCCGGCCAGTCCGATCAGCACGCTGGGGACGCGGATCGACCACTCGGCAAACGGCAATACCGTCTGGACAGCCGCCGACAGGTAGAAGATGACCGGCGTGAACCATCCGGAGCGCTCGGACTTTGGCTGGTGAATATAGAAATACAAAGGCAGCAGCGTGCCGTGCACGTCTCGCCCGGTTGTCGCCAGCGAATGCGCATCAACGGCGATGATCGCTTCATCAGGCGAGAGATACGTCGGCGTGTCGCCAAGGCGCCATCCGTAGACCACCGCGGTCACGCCGACCAACACCCACGGCAGGAGGCGTTTCGTCACGACCGTTTCGACACCACCTGGATGGTCACCAACCGCGCGCCAATCACCGCGGCCGCGCATGCGAACGGCACCAGCGGAATGGTCATGCGCCCTGGATAGTTGTGCGTGTGCACGAAGAATGCGCTGGCGCACATTCCCAGCGTGACCAGCGTCAGCGAGGCCGGCAGGCGGCGAAGCGCAGGCACCTGAAGGGCCGCCAGCACGACGACGGCAGTTCCGGCAACGACGAAGACCGCGCGCGGATCGAACTGCGGGGGCTCATTCATGAACACCAACGACGCCACGCTGTGACGAATGCGCTGCCACACGCCTGGATCGAAGATCGTGTCCACGCGAAGACCGATGTCGTTGTTCTTCAGGCTGGTGCCGTAGAGCGCGCTGAACCGTCCGGTGTACCACCATGTGCGCGTCATGAAGAGCGCAACGCTGAGCACCATCACGCCGGCGTAGATGGCGCCAAGCTTGAAGCGAAACCGGCGCACCGCCTGTCCCAGCGCCACGACGGCGGTCGGGGTCCGCGTTGACAGCAGGAACGCCACCAACGACGCTCCGGCAATCAGGAAGTTCAGCCGCGTGTAGAACATCAGGCCGGCCATGACACCCGCGGCGACGAGCGATCGGCTGCGGCCGAGTCGAGCGCGTAACAGGAAAAAGGCGGCGAGGAACCCGAACCCGGCACCGGCAATCTCCGACAATCCACGGCCAATGAAGTGCCACGTGGTCCCGGCGGCAAACGTGGCGAGCACCGCCGCCGCTGCGCCGGTCGCCCACTTGAATCCGGCCACGCTCTTCACCAACGCGAACGCCACAAGCGCGCCAACCAGCAGGGCCGATGCATCGAGGAAGATCTCACCGGCACTGGAATCACCAAATACCACGTGGATCGCCCCAGCAATCCAGCGATAGAGCGGTTGATAGTCGAACGCGAGATTGCCGCCTTCGAGCCAGTAGCCGTGCATGAAGATGCGATAGGCCGCAACCTGGTAGGCCAGCCAGTCGTCGTGCGAGTAACTGGTCACCAAGCCGATCGTCGGCATCGCATGAACGGCGAAGAACGCCAGCCACGGCACGCCAACGAGCAGGAACGCCGCCCGGATGTTCCGCCGGCTCGTCGACACGGGAATCACCACTGCGGCCGCGAGCAGCAACGCACCGAAGCGATTGGCGCCCTGCATGGTGGCCGTCATGCCCATCGCCACGGACGCACCGAGCGACCAGGCCAGCAGCGGCGCTTCGATGGTCCACGGCGCGAGCGACAGTACCAGCCATCCGCCAATCAGCAGCGCTGCGATCAGCGTGATCGCCATCGACAGCGGCGTCGCGAGGAGATCCGGCGCGCCTGGGGCTGTGCGCGTGAAACGCGCGTTCGCCCACGCATCCGCGCCATTCCAAGTGGGCTGCAGCTGCCATCCATCGCCTTGCAGGGTTCCACTCAGCGCGATCGGATGCGTGCCGGCACTCAGCCTCACGGCGATCGGCGTCTGACGGCTGTCCACGGTGACCGTCCCGATCGCGCCGCTCAGCTGCGTGCGATCAGCAGCCGGAAGCGAGAACGTTCCCTCTTCACCGACGGTCACGAACCCACTCAACGCCATCGACACTTCGGTCTGGGTCGGACGAACCGCGTTGACCAGGTTCACGAACCAGGCGGGAAATTCCTTCGTGCTCGCATAGCTGCGATCAAGGATTGCGGTGCACGCCGGCATGTCGGCGCGCCAATCCGCTCGCACGTCCCAGCTTCGCAGCCAGCCATTCGGTTCAACCACGGGAATGGTGTGGGTTTCGCCGCTGAACGGCGCAGCCGTCGAGAACCGCGCGCACAGCCCCTGCGGCGCGACGGCGTAGGCCGCCAGCTTCGCCGCCACCAGCAGCACCACGCATAGTCGCAGCGCAACTCGATCGATCGGACGGCGATCGAACCATAACAGCGTGGGCAGAACGAGCCCGATCAGGAGCGCCTCGGCGCGTCCACTGAGCGGCCAGCCATCGAGCGGACCGAGCACGCGCGCCGGCCAGGCCAGCGCGATGACCGCGACGAGCGGCCACACCACGCTCACGCGGCTGGAGCCTCCGCACCGAAATGGTAAAGTGGGCGGTCATCTCGATGCGCATCTTCCGCGCGATCACGCGCCTCAACATTGGTGGTCCGTCGATTCAAGCGATCTCGCTGACGACGCGGCTCGCCGAACGCGGCCACGATGCCATCCTGATCCACGGCAGTCTCGATCGCGGCGAAGGCGACATGCGCTATCTGGCGCCTGACGGCGCCGCGCTCGTGCAGATCGCGGCGCTGCGCCGTCCGATCGCTCCGCTGAATGACGTGCGCGCGTTCTTCGCCGTGCTCGGCGAACTGCGCAAGTACCAGCCGACGATCGTGCACACCCACATGGCGAAGGCCGGCCTGATCGCGAGGGCCGCGGCGTTCGTCTACAACCTGACGCGCAGCCGGCGGTCGCGCACGCTGATCGTGCACACCTACCATGGCCATGTGCTGGAGGGGTACTTCTCCCCTGCCAAGACGGCGTTGTTCATTTCGCTGGAACGCATGCTGGCGCGCATCTCCGATGCGATCGTGGCGATTTCGCCGGCCATCCGGCGCGAACTGCTCGAGGACCATGGCATCGGCCGAGCCGATCAATACCGCGTGGTCCCGCTCGGTTTCGACCTGTCCGGGTTTGCCGCCGTGGATGATCGCCGGCGTGCCGCCGCTCGACAGTCCCTCGGCCTTCTTCCCACCGATCGCGTCGTGTCGACGGTTGGCCGCCTGACCGGCATCAAGCAGCACGGGCTGTTCCTGGATGCGTTCGCCGCGGTCGCTGCGGTTGAACCCGCGTCCGTCGCCCTGATCGTTGGCGATGGCGAACTTCGCGGCGAGATCGAAACCAGGATCGCCGGACTTGGCTTGACGGATCGGGTGCGCATGCTCGGATGGCGAAGAGACCTCGACACCATCTACGCCGCGACGGATGTCTTCCTGCTCACCTCGCGCAACGAGGGCACGCCGGTCGCACTGATCGAAGCCATGGCGAGCGGAGTCCCGGGCGTCAGCACCAACGTCGGCGGCGTCAAGGATGTGATCAACAGCACCGAGGTCGGCCGCCTCGCCCCGTTCGGCGACGCGCCGGCGCTCGCCGGTGCGGTGCTCGAGTTGCTGCGAAGCGAGGACCTGCGGGTTCGAACCGGGCACGCGGCCCGCGCGCACGTGCTGGCGCGTTACAGCGTGGATCGGCTCGTCGACGACATCGACCGCCTCTACCAACAACTTCATGGGCAGCGATAGGATCGTGTGTTGATGCCGCGCCGATCGCTGTTCGTCATCGCCCTGATCGCACTGCTGCACGCCGGCGCGTACATCGCCTATCAGCGTGCTGACTGGGCGTCGACCACCGCGTGGACCGACCAGGGCGGCTACGATCGCCTTGGCACCGGCCTGGCCACGAGCGGACAGTTCACGCGCTTCCCGAACTCCCCCGTCTTCGTGCCCGAAGTCATCCGCACACCCGGCTACCCGGCTTTCGTCGCCGCCGTCTACGTCGTATTTGGCAACGGCAATCACATGGCGGTCGCCATCGCACAGGCGTTCGTGTTCGCGGCCATCTGCCTGATGGTGTTCGCCATCACGAGGCGCGTGGCCGGACACGACACCGCGCTGATCGCCGCGGCGATCGCCGCCGCCTACTCGCCACTGCCATACTTTGGCGCGCTGATCCTCACCGAACTGTGGACGGCGTTCGTCGCCACCGCGGCGATGCTGGTGTGCGTGGTCGCGGTCAGGAGCGGGCGACTGCGCGATTTCGCCATCGCCGGCATCCTGCTCAGCGCCACCACCCTGGTGCGACCGGCATTCGTGCTGATGCCGTACTTCTTCGCGATCGGCGTGCCGGTCCTGGTTCGTCGCCAGCGCTCGGTCGCCGCCCTGACGAACTGGGGCGTGCTGTGTGTGACCGCAACGCTCACGCTCGCGCCGTGGTTCTTCTACAACTACGTGAACCTCGGACAATTCACGCTGTCGCCGGCCGGCGGCATCGGCCGGGGCTTGTGGGAAGGGTCCTGGCAAGGCCGATGGTCGGGACGATTGCAGGCCGAACTGATCGAACTCGCCGACACCGTCGAGGACCGCGGTGAGCTCGACCGCCGCGTCCGCGAAGCGGCGGCCCGCGCCGCTCTGCCGGAGGGGCCGATGCTGCAATACGTCAACGAGTGGCGCGATATTCGCGCCGTCTGGGAGGCGCCGACCGAGCCCATGGCGCGCGCCCGCGCGCGTGTCGAAGCGGACGGACTCTACCTGCAGCACGCCATCGCCAACATGAAGAGCGATCCGGTCGGGCACGTGCGCCGCCGGCTGACTCGCGGGCTGTTCGTGCTCTGGGCGGCCGAAGTACCGATCCGTTACTCCGATATCAACACCACGCCCGTCTGGTTCATTCGCGTGCTGTGGATCCTGCAGGTTGCCTTGATGGTGGCCGCGGCGCTGGGCGTGTGGCATCTCGCCCGCCACGACCGCTGGCTCGAAGCCGTGGTGCTGGCGCTGCCGGTCATCTACGTGACCGGTGTGCACTTGCCCCTGCTGTGTGAAGCGCGTCAATCGTTGCCCGTCAAACCTGTCGTGATCGTGCTTGCCGCGATTGCGTGGTCGCGGCCTACTTTCCAGCGAACCGAAGCTTCATGAACTTCAACATCTCGGCCACCCACACCCGCCCGTCCGCGCCTTGCGCGGCGATGTGTTCGGCGACCTGGAAGCCGAGGCCGACGTTGTCGTCCATGCTGTTGTTGAGGAACAACCCGTGGCGGCCCAGCGTCATCACGTTGCGCATCTCGTGCACGCCTTCGAGCACGGGAATCAGGTGGTCTTCGAAATTCAGCTCGTAGACCGGGTAGGCGGTCGGGATGTCGGTGACGTAGTAGCTGTCCACCTCGGATTCCGTGACCCCGTAACCCATCTTCATCAGGTCGCGCAGCGCCAGGCGGTAGATCTCCTCGTCCGACCAGGCCCACATTTCCTCGTTCTTCCACAGCGATAGTTCGATGCAGAGAATCGTGCGGTCCTTCGGCACCATGTCTGGGCTGACGTTCTTCTGCTCCGACATGCGGTTGACGCGGAACTGTTCGTCGAGCAGGTAGACCCAGTGATAGTCGGTGAGCTGCGGACGCTTCAGGGCGATGTAAATCAACTTCAGGCTGCGATAGCGCAGGCGCGCCGCATGGTCGATCACCGGCTGCGGTAACGCCGGCGTCGTCATGTTGACGAGCACGGGAAGCGGCAGCGTCGACAGCAGGATGTCGCAGTCGATCGATCGCTCGCCGGTGGGCGTCTGGTAGATCACGCGCCTGACGACGTCCCCTTCGCGGTCGATGCGCACGGCGGGCGAACTCAGCAGCACCGTGTTGCCGGCCGCGAGAACCTCAGCCTTCATCCCTTCGTACAACTCGCTGATGCCCTTGCGCGGATAGAAGTACTTCGTGAAGTAGGTGGTCGGGTCGGCCTTGATGCCGAGCGTGCGAAGGATGATGTTCTTGAGGTTCAGCTTCGCCACACGCTGCGCCTGCTTCGAGGAAATCTGGCTTGTCGGCAGGCCCCACACCTTCGCGGAATACTTGCCGAAGCATAGATCGTAGAGCGTGCGGCCAAGGTTGGTGACGCCCCAGTCCTCGAACGAGTCTTCCTTCTTCGCTGGCGCGAACAGCGACTTCACCGTCGCGATCGAGTAGTCGAACAGGATGCGCGCCGACAGCAGCGGGCTGACACCAAACAGCACCTGGAGGATCTCGAGCGGATACACGTACTCCTTGCCGCGCAGCAGCACGCGCGTGCCGCGCACCAGCGTCAGCGGATCCTCGCCGAAGAACGGGGTAATGGTCTTCAGGATCTCTTTGCTCTCGGGAGTCTCGCGAATGTGGAACGTGTGCGGCCCGAAGTCGACCGAGTAGTCGCCAACCTTGATCGTCCGGCCCATGCCCCCGACCGCCTCATCGCGCTCGATGACGGTGACCGGGTATCCAAGCTTGGTCAGGCGCCACGCCGCAGATATGCCGGCCGGCCCCGCGCCAAGAATGACGACTCGCTGCTTCTCGCTCATCCCTGCCCCTGATCCCCGATCCCTGACTTGTCCGCCGGAGCCTTGGCGACGGCGGATCCCTGACCCATGAGGTGCGTGCGCAACTTCGCCAGCCCCTGCTCAAACGGCGTCGACGGCCTTACGCCAAACTGTTCGCGCATCGTCGTGTCCACCGTCCGGAACTCGATGTACTCAGGCACGTGTCCCTCGTGACGAATGGTCACGTCGACGCCAACGATTTTGGCCATCGTATGCACGACATCGTTGACGCTGATCGGCGTTCCCGATGCGAAGTCCACCGTCCGCCGCTCACCCTTCGCCTTGACGAGCGCGAGGAATCCGTCGACCGCGTCATCGACATACATGAAGTCGATGAGATTCCTGCCGTCGCCGCGCACCACGAATTCGCGTTGACCCGCCGCCATGCCCTCGAACCAGCGCCGCGTGATCTTGCGCGACGGCTCGTACGGTCCGTAGGCGCCGAAAAAGCGCACGTTGATGTAGCTGCCGACCGTTCCGCGGTGCTCGCAGAAGAAACGGAGATACTGCTCAGCGGCCAGCTTCGAGATGGCGTATGGCAGCCGCGGAGACACCGCGGTTGCCGGCGACACCTCTCCGCGCAGTCCGTCGTAAACGGCCCCAGACGACAGGTAGACGACGTGCTCGGCGGGACACTGCTCGAGGGTATTCACGAACGCCACGGTGTTGGCTTCGAGGTCCCAGCGCGGCCGCTTCGACGACACCGCCGGATCACCGTTGGCGGCGAGGTACAACATCGCGTCCGGTTTGCTGCCGATCATCCGCGCCAGCGCGGACACGTCCATGGCAGACGCCAGGTCACACTTCACCGGTTTGACGTTCGTCAGTGCGTGCTGTTTAACGAATGCCTCGAGACCGGGCGTCGAGTGGTACACGGCATAGATCGTCCACTCGCGCGGCGCGCGCAGCAGCACGTTATGCCCAATGAATCCTGACGCCCCTGTGACAACGACCTTCATTGTGCTGTTTGCCTGTTCGCCTGTAGGCCTGCGGTTACTTCTTCCCCGCGACCGCGTCGTAGTTGTCGCGGTACCAGTTGATCGCCTGGGACACGCCAGATTCGAGCGACACCGTCGGGCGGTAGCCCAGCAACGTCATCGCCTTGTCGATCGCGGGCACGCGCAGTTCGACTTCCGGCCCCGGATGCGGCTTGAACACGATCTCTGACTTCGAGTTGGTCAGGCGGATGATCAGGTTCGCCAGCTCGAAGTTCGTCGCGGTGCCCTGGGGATTGCCAATGTTGAACGCGTGGCCGATGGCCGCCGGGTTCTCGCAGCAGCGCAGCACGCCGTCGCAGAAATCCGACACGAAGCACCATGACCGAATCTGCGTGCCGTCGTTGTAGAGCGTAATGGGCAGGTCGCGCAGCGCCTGCAGCGTCATCCCGCGGATGGCGCCATCGCCGACCTGGCGCGGTCCGTAAACGTTGAACGGCCGCACGATCGCCAGCGGCAGCTTGTCTTCGCGATAGTGCGCGTACGACAGGTGCTCCGACGCGAGCTTGCTGGCCGCATACACCCATCGGCTCTCGCCGATCGGACCGATCGGCGTGAAGTCGTCCTCCTTGCCCTTGTGGATGAACGAGCCGTAGACCTCGCTGGTCGAGAACTCCACGAAGCGCTCGACGCCGACTTCGATCGCCGCCTTCACCACCTGGTGCGTGCCGAGCATGTTCACTTCCATCGTCCGCACCGCGCTGCGGTCAACGGTGTAGACGCCGGCGATCGCCGCGCAGTGAATCACGATCTGGCAGCCGTCAACTGCCTTGCGCACGTCGGCGAAGTCCAGCACGTCTCCCTTGATGAAGGTCAGGTTCTTGTGACCCTCGAGGTGTGCGAACTGCAGCGCGTTGCGATGCAGGTTGTCGAACACCACCACGTGGTTGTGCTCAACGAGCTGGTTGACGAGGTGCGAGCCGATGAAACCGGCGCCGCCGGTGATGCAGATCCGCTTGTTGGTCAGGGCCATGACTGAAAGAGCCTCACGAATGTTTGCCGTTGGTCGAGCGCGCGCGCACCGCCGAGCGCGCGCGTTTTGGTGCCGGTTCTGGTTCCTTGCGCAGGCGGAACAGCGTGCGCTCGGGCACGCCGGCCGCAATCAGGTCGGCCGATGACTGGCCGACGCGGTCGAGGGTGGCGACGATGATCAGGTCGAAATCGACGGAGGCGTGCTCGGCGATCGGACGCACCGGCATGCCGAGGAAATCGTGCCCGCCCTCACGGTCGAAGATCGACACCGGCTCGAGCCCTGACTCCTTGAGGGACAGATACGCGAGCTCGGCGGCTTCGCCGCTCCCGTAGATCGCGACCCGCTGGCCGTGCGCCGCGCAGTCCTGCATCGCTTCGCGGAGATGCTGCCGGACCTCGCCATACAGGTGCAGCGAATAGTCCATGAACTCGTAGGTCAGCCTGGCTTTCTCGGCAATGCCGCGAGGCGTCACCAGATACGAAATCCGGTTGGGCTGCACGTTGACGCACTTGATGTAGCCCTTGTGGATCATCCGCTTGAGGTAGATGTTCGCCAGCCCCAGGGCGATCCCCAGTTTGCTGGCCAGGCCGCGCTGCGTGACACGAGAGTCCTCGTGCACGGCCTCCAGTAATCGCAGGTCGCGATGCGCTTCTACGTCCATGGCTTTCACGGTTGCTCTTGCGTTGTCGTTCACGGTCGTGCGCCCGCCGGAGGCGGGCAAGGCAAAATCGCTGCTGGCGGAGGCAGAGCCTCGCTAGCCGTGGTGGTGATCGCGCGGCTGTCGTGCGAGGGCCGCTTCGGCTTCGGCCCAGTCTTCAAGGCTGTCAATGCTGATCGATCGGTCCGCAGGCATCGGATAGGCCACAACCCGGTTGCCGTAGAGGCTCGGGTCGTCGCCAAACAACACGCTCGTGCGGCAGGCGTAGACGGCGCCGTTCATCACGAACGCGGGGGGCAGGTCCTGGCGGCGGTTGATGCGCTTGCGCACCGGCTCGCCGGTCACGAACAGGGTCGCTTCCCCGTTGGCGTCCACGCGCAGCATCCGCATCGGGTGGGCATGCGCTGAGACTTCGGTGACGCTGACCACTGAATCGGCGCCAGACAACTCGAGCATCCGCAGTGCGCCGCTGATGTCGATCGCGGAACGCAGCGGCGAGGTGGGCTGTAACGTCACGACCACATCGGCGGTGTAGCCCTGGTGCTCCTGGAGCCACCGCACGGCGTGTTGAATCACCGGCAAGTGCGGCGTCTCGTCTCGCGCCAGTTCCGGCGGCCGCATGAACGGCACGTCGCATCCCAGTGCGCGGCCGGCCTCCGCGATCTTCGCATCGTCCGTGGACAGGACCAGGCGATCAACGGCGGTGTCCACGGCAGCCTCCACCGTGTAGGCAAGCAATGGCTTGCCGCCGAACGGCTTCAGGTTCTTGCCGGGCACGCCCTTGGAGCCACCGCGCGCCGTGATGATGCCGAGAACTTTCATAGGAAGTGAGAAGTGAGAAGTGAGAAGTGAGAAGTGAGAAGTGAGAAGTGAGAA
>CAZVLS010000005.1:0-257599 GCA_964628295.1 uncultured Acidobacterium sp. | reverse complement strand
GGCACCCGTACTCTTACTCTGCACTCTTAACTCTGCACTCTTAACTCTGCACTCTGCACTCTGCACTCTGCACTTTCACCTTTTTATTGGATAAAGACGTGGAAGAAGCGCGCGCCAAGTTCACGCGGATCGCCGCTCTTCAACGAGGCATCAAGCGCCGGCACGAACGTTTTGTCGGCGATGAACTTCATCTCCACCATGTCGACCGTGCCCAGCTGCGCCGCGGTGATCGGAAACTTCAGCACAGGCGAGCTGCTCGCGCTGAGCGGAATGGTCGTGACGACCTGGTCGCCGATCTGCGCGGTGACCTGAGTCGCGGCATTCGCGCCGGTCGCGGGATTGTCCAACTGCAAGACCAGCGTGACGTCGCGCTTCGGGTTGCGGAACGCGATCGTGGCTTCCTTCTTGGTCCACTGCCACTCGGTGCGGCCGGCACCTTCGGTCACGACCTCGGCCGGATGCCAGCCATCCTTGAAGATGACGAAGATGTTCTCGGTCTGGGGCAGCAGCTCGAAATCGACGACCTTGTAGGAACGGTCTCCGCGATCTTCATTCGAAAGCTTCAGGCGGTCATTGTTCGACGGCGAATACACACCCGCGGCCACCTTCGCCGCTCCGACATACGGATAGCTCGGGATGAACATCGTGCGCGTGTATTCAATGGTCTGCCCCGGCTTCCACTCCGACGTCGGGGTCGGTGGGTCGTGGTCGTCCGTCCACATCAACTCTTCGTCGGCGTCGAGGAAGTGGACGAAGACCCGGCGCTGGCCAAGGTTGGGGGCGTCCTGGTTGAGGGTGAATTTGTAGGTCACTTCGACCGGGCTGCCGAGCGCGACCTTGGGCCGCGACAGGGACACCTGCATTGACCCGACCGGCGGGGTGGTGTCTTCGGCCTCGCTACAACCGGCCGCTGCCAGGGTCGTCGTCACGACGAGCGCCGTCAGTACACAAGCGCTCACAAGTCCTCTCACACTGTCTCTCCGTTGCATAGGGTGGCGAACAAGAATATCATGCAGGCCACTCCAATGGACACAGTGCGCGACGCTCTGGGCATGGTTGAGACGAAGGGCTTCATTGGCTCGGTGGAAGCCGCCGACGCCATGGTGAAGGCCGCAAATGTGCTGCTGGTCGGCACTGAGTATGTGGGCGCCGGCCTGGTGACCGTCATGGTCCGGGGCGATGTGGGCGCCGTCAAGGCGTCAACGGACGCCGGTGCCGCCGCGGCGCGGCGCGTGGGCGAGCTCGTCTCGGTCCACGTCATTCCCCGCCCGCACGCCGAAGTCGAACGGATCCTGCCGAAAGCCTGAGGTGAAGGTCCTAGGGTCCTAAGGTCCTGACGCAGGTGGCCAGCGCAGCAGCAACATCGACTCCTTCAGACAAGGACCTGGCGTCCATCGCCGAAGCGCGGGCGCTGGCGCGACGGGCGAAGGCCGCGCAGCTGGTCCTCGCAGAGTTTTCGCAACAACAAGTCGACAGCATCATTGACGCCATGGCGGCCGCCGTCACGCCTCACGCGGAGGCGTTGGCTCGCCTCGCCGTGGAGGAAACCGGCTTCGGCGTGCTGGGCGACAAGATTCAAAAGAACCTGTTTGGGTCGAAAACCGTCTACGAATTCATCAAGCCGATGAAGACCGTCGGCGTGATCAATCGCATCGACGACAAGCGCATTATCGAGATCGCCGAGCCGTTCGGCGTCGTGGCGGCGATCATCCCGTCCACCAATCCCACGTCGACCGCCATCTACAAGATCCTGATCTCGATCAAGGCGCGCTGCGCGGTCGTCATGACGCCGCATCCGTCGGCGGCGAGATGCATCACGCAGACGGCGGACATCATGTACGAGGCCGGCCGGAAGGCCGGACTGCCGGACGGCGCCATCGGCTGGATGAAGACGGTGACGCTCGAAGGCACGCAAGAACTGATGAAGGCGCGCGAGGTCTCCGTGATCCTCGCGACCGGCGGCATGGGCCTCGTGCGCGCCGCGTATAGCGCCGGCAAGCCGGCGTATGGCGTCGGCCCTGGCAACGCGCCGTGCTACATCGAGTCGACCGCCGACGTGCGGAAGGCGGCCAGCGACATCCTGATCGGCAAGTCGTTCGACAACGGTGTGCTCTGCTCCTCGCCGAACTCCGTCGTCGTCGACCAGGTCGTGGACGCAGAAGCGCGGCGGCAGTTCGCGGATCAGGGCGGCTATTTCCTCTCGCCGGCCGAGACGGACGCGCTCGCCAGGCAACTCATCACGCCGCAGCGGTTGCCCAATCCGGCATTCGTCGGCAAGTCGGCGATCTACATCGCGCAGAAGGTCGGCATCACCGTGCCGCCCAACACGCGCGCGCTGATTGCCGAACTCAAGGGCGTCGGACGCGACTACCCGCTGTCGATCGAGAAGCTCTGCCCCGTCCTGTCGTACTACGTCGTCAAGGACTGGCGAGAAGGCTGCGAACGCTGCAAGGAGATCCTGCGATACGGCGGCATGGGCCACACCATGTCCATTCACTCGCAGAACGAAGCGGTGATCCTCGAGTTCGGCCTCCACAAGCCGGCCTATCGCATTTGCGTCAACACGCCGAGCACGCTCGGCGCGATCGGCTTCACGACCGGCCTGGATCCGGCCATGACGCTTGGATGTGGCGGGTTTGGCGGCAACATCACGTCCGACAACATCTCGCCGCGGCACCTGATCAACGTCAAACGCGTCGCGTTTGAAATACGCCCCGCCGCGTTTTCAAAGGCTCCAGAGGTTCCATCAGTTCCAACGGTTCCAACGGCATCGTTCGAAAAGGCGATTCCAATTGTTCCGGGTTTGCCCAAAGCACCGGAAAGGCCGGCTCCGGAATCGATTGGATCCGAGAACCTGACGAACCGAATCGACAAATTTCTGGCGTCCCGAGGACTCGGAACCAAACCCTTGGAACCCGTGGAACGTTTGGAACCATTGGAACCCGCGAAGCCTGAGCAATTCATCTGCGAGGATGACGTTCGTCAGGCCATCCGAGCAGGAAAAAAATTGCTCATCGGCGAGCGCACCATCGTTACACCAGCCGCACGGGATGCAGGCGAGGCTGCGAAAATCTTCGTATATTCGGGTTGGGCTCAGCCGTAAACACCTGAGCCATAACAGGTTGACCATCAATTCGGCCGCGTGTTACCCTGCCTGCGGTCGATTTTTCTTTGTTTAGGAAGACTTACCTCCCCGTCGTGCTGGCGATCGCCACCGTTGTCATCACTGGCTGCGCCACCCCGCGCACGCAGGCGGTGACGGTTATTCCTCAGCCGCCCGTTCAAGCCGCACCCCTGCCGGCGCCTCAACCACCGGTCGATCCCGTGGCGGTGCTGATTGCGAAGTCCGATCAGCATTTCGAGGCCGGCCAGAAGGAGCTCGCGCTCGGGCATCTCGAGAGCGCCAAGGCCGAGTTCGATCGCGCGCTCGATACGCTGCTCGAGTCGCCTGACGGCGCTCGCAGCACCACGCGCATCCGGGAGCACTTTGACCGGCTTGTCGATCGCATCAGCGTGCTCGAGCAGGCGGCACTCCGGACCGGCGACGGTTTCTCCGAAACCAAGTCGGAACCGGCGGCCATCGACGCCCTGCTGGCCATCGAAACGTTCGAATCCTCGTCGCCGAAGGCGGCCACTGCTGAGACGGTACAAGCCGACCTGCAGGCCACTACGCACGACATTCCCATCCCAACCAACGACCGGGTCCTGCGCTACGTGGAACTCTTCCAGGGACGCTTGCGTGAGTTCCTGACCGAAGGGTTATCCCGCGGCGTGCAGTATCTGCCGATGATTCAGCAGACGTTCCGCGCCGAAGGGTTGCCGCTCGACCTCGCTTACATTCCGCTGATCGAAAGCGCGTTCAAGCCGTCGGCACTGTCGCGCGCCAAGGCCCGTGGCGTGTGGCAGTTCATGCGCGGCACGGCGCTCGAAAACGGCCTGCGCGCCGACTGGTACCTCGACGAGCGCGCCGATCCCACGAAGTCCACGCAGGCGGCGGCGAAGTACCTGAAGACGCTTTACGGGATGTTCGAAGACTGGCATCTCGCCATGGCGTCCTACAACGGCGGCCCTGGGCGCGTGAAGCGCGCCCTCACCCGCAGCCGGAAGAACGACTTCTGGCAGTTGAGCGCGACGACCCGCTACCTGCCGCGCGAGACGCGGGACTACGTGCCGATGATCCTCGCGGCCGTCATCATCGCCAAGAACCCGGCGCAATACGGCTTCGACATCGTGCCGGCTCCCGTGACGCTGAGCGAGACGGTCGACGTACCTCCCGCACTCGATTTGCGCCGCGTCGCCGAATGGGCCGGCGTGCCGATGGACGACATCCAGTCGCTGAACCCGGAGTTCCGCCGCTGGACCACGCCCACCAAGGCCGGCAAATACACCATCAAAGTCCCGCAAGGCACTGCAGACAAGGTGCGCGACGGCCTTGCCGCCGCCGGGCCGTCGCAGTTGAACGCGATGCAGACGCACACGGTGAAGCGCGGAGAAACGCTCGCCACGATCGCCCGCAAGCTGCAGGTCAGCCGCGCGGACCTCGCTGAAGCGAATTACCTCAAGACCACGTCGCGTGTGGCGGTCGGCGCAAAGCTGATCATTCCGCGCATGCCGTCCGCCGCCCTGCTGGCGCGGGCCAGCGCCGGCGGGCTCGAGACCGCCGCGGAAGCCATTGCGGTGGATGTGCTGAAGGAAACGGCGCCGCTGGCCGCGCCTGTCGCGCCGCGCCGCACCTACCAGGTCAAGCGCGGCGATACGCTCGCCGCGATCGCTCGCCGGTTCGGCACCACGATCACGCAACTGAAGAACTGGAACAAACTCAAGACGACGTCGCTGAAGATCGGGACGCGCCTGGTTATCAGTAGCAAGTAGCAAGTAGCAAGAATCGTTCTTGCTACTTGCCTCTTGCCTCTTGCTACTTCTCAGGCGCTAGCGATTTTGCCGCCGCCGCTGCTGCTGGCGCGCAGCGACTTGATGCCCTGCTCGATGCGTTCGGCCACTTCGCGCTCACGCTGCAGCGCCCGCAACGTGTTCTGCGCTTCCTGCACCATGAAGTCGAGGCGGGCGATCTTTTCGCCCACGTGATCGATCACCGCACGCTGCTCGCCGAGCATCTCGAGGTTGACGTTGATGTCATCGAGCAGGTTGGTGATCGCGTTGGTGCGCGTCTGGACCTCTTCGACCATCTTGCGGCGCGATTCGATCGCCGCGATCTTGCTGTCGGTATCGTTGACCACGCCGAGCAGCTGCTCGACCTTGCCGCGCAGGTCGCTGACCTCCGAGCGGTGATCGGTGACGAACTGCAGATCCGCCTTGCTGCGGCTGCTGATCTTGTGGACGCTTTCGACCTCCGACTTGACGGCCTGGACGAGCGCTTCGCGTTCGGCGATCGCCTTGATCTTCTGCTCCACGCCCTCGGTGGCGCGGGTCAGGTCGGCGAGGCGTGACTCGAACGTCGCGATCTTCTTCTCCGAGAAGGCCAGCTGCGTGCGGCGCTGTTCGAGCTGCTTGACCATGGTCTCGGCGCGCTTCAACTGATCTTCCGCGGCCTCGGTCTGCGTGACGGCGTCGCGCTGGCGCGCCTGCACGCGCGCCAGTTCGGTGAGCATTTCTTCCTTCACCGCGGACGCGCGTCCGAGCTCGTCGCTGACCGTCTGGACCTGCTTCAACCGCTCGGCCGTTTCGGCGGCGAGGCTCTTGCCCTGTTCCACCAGTTCGGTGAGGCGCGCGGTCTGGTCGTGAATCACCGATTCGTCCTGCTTCACGGATGCCGCGAGCTGTTGCGACTTCTCGAGCGAGGCGGCCAGCGTGGTGACCTGCGACGTGATCGGCACGAGGCGCGTCTGCATCGCGGCGACGCCGTCCAGCTTCTGCTGCACGTCAACGACCTGGGTGCCCAGCGTGTCGCACAGGCTCTTCAGGCTCTCCACCTCGTTGCGGCGCGCCAACTGCTCGCTCAGCTTGCGATCGTTGTCGGCCGTCAGCACGTGCAGGTTGTTGACGCGGCTTTCGAGCTTCTCGATGAACTGCAGGCGCGCGCCGACGCGCGTCAGCTGCGCATCGAGCTCCGCGGCCAGTTCGCCGAGGCGCGTCGCCGATTTGGTGCCTTCGTCCACGGTGGCCATCTTGCTGAGCACCGCGTCCATCTTCGACTCGAGTTCCGGGGTGCGGCTCAGGAGCGTGGTCGCGCGCTCGCCAAACGCTTCAAGCGCCGAACGATCGGCCGACAGCTTGTCACGCAACTGCGCCGCTTCGGCGTGCGCCTTGTGGAATTCGCCGATCTCGGCGCGAAGCTGCTCGAGGTCCTGCCGCGACTGCTTGAGCGCCTCATGCTGCGCCTGCGTGCGGCGGCCCATCTCGTCAACCTGCGCCAGTCGCTCGCCGAGCGATTCGAGCGCGCCCTGCTTGCGCGCCATTTCGTCGGCCTGCGCCATCAACGTCTGGAAGGCCTTGCTCAGCTCGTCGGCACGCTGGTTCATGGCCGACAGCGACTTGTCCTTCTGCAGCACGCCGTCCATGCGCGCTTCCGATTCCGCGACGGCGCCCGACAGCGCGCGCAGGCGGTGATCAAACTGGTCGAACTCCTTGCGATCGACCGAGAGCCGTTCGACGGTCGTCTTGAGGTATTCGGACAGTCCGCGGCTCTCCTTGTCGAGGCGCGCGAACTCACGGCCGAATTCTTCGCGGGCGGTCGTGGCGGCCGACAGTTGCGCGGTGGTTTCCTGCGCCAGCTTCTCCATGCGCGACACGGTGTCTTCGGCGCGCGCCACCTGCTTGCTGCCTTCGTTGAGCTTGGCGATCTGCACATCCATCGCCCACACCATTTCGT
This sequence comes from uncultured Acidobacterium sp., assembly GCA_964628295.1. Lineage (GTDB taxonomy): Bacteria > Acidobacteriota > Vicinamibacteria > Vicinamibacterales > UBA2999 > 12-FULL-67-14b. Next base: position 250,770 of record CAZVLS010000005.1, on the reverse strand, counting down.
TGAGGCGGTTGGCCTCCACCACGGCGCGTTCGACGGCATGCTTCTGGGATTCGAGGGCCTTGGCCTTCTGCGAGACGTGCTCGGCCAGCGCGTTCAGTGACGCCAGGCGCTCCTCGGTGTTCTTGCTCAGCTCCTGCAACTGCACGAGGGGCCCGAGCTTCTTTTCGATTTCCTTGACGGCTTCGGTTGCGGCGGCCGAATCGTCCTTCGCCTCGCGGGAGGTTTCGCGGATGCGCCCGAACTCCGCGGTCAGCTGCGCACCAACCGAGCGGATGACATCGAGCTCGCCCTTGAGCGACGCTACGTTCTCGACCGACTTCACGACTTCCGCCGTCGACGCCTTGAGGCTGACACGCAGGTCTTCAAACGAGCTGCGCTCCTTGCGGAGTGTTTCGATCGTCGCCTGATTTTCAAGCGCCTGTGACGCCAGCTGGTTCACGGCGAGGCGATGCTTCTGCAATTCGCCATCCGGCGCCGTGATCTTTTCCGAGATGCGCTGGGCTTCATTGACCTGGTCGAGCAGCGCGCCGATGCGCTTCTCGATCTGCTCCAGGCCCTTCGCGCGGTCCTCGTAGCCGCCGACCTTCTGCCCGAGTTCATCGAGCTTCTTCAGCGCGGCGTCGGCCTTCTGCGCGACCTGTTCGAGCGACTTGCTCGTCTGCGCGAGCTTTGACGTGCCGCCGGCCATCTGGGTGAGCATCGCGCTGAGGGCAGCGCGCTCTTCCCGTGCCTGGGCGACGAGCGTCTGGAGTTCGTCGGTTTGCTGCTTCTTGTTGCCCTGGTTACCACCGAAAAGTGCGTCAAGCATGGTGGGCGAATTATATCGCCGGCCCAGCTATTCGCATCCGTCGAAGTGTCAGAAATTGAGCGTGTTACAGGTTTGTGAGTGCTCGGTTTCTGCCACCGGTGGGAGGCGCGCCGGCGGCCCGGCGTTGGAACGGGCCTGAATTGAATTGTGACGCCGGGGCAAGGCGATTGCACCGCCCTGCGCATGCTGGCAACCATTGAGAGCGCTACGGTGATTGGCGTAGACGCCTGTCGCGTCCAGGTCGAGATCGACGTCAGCCGCGGCTTCCCTCATTTTCAACTCGTCGGACTGCCTGACACGAGCATCAAGGAAAGCCGGGACCGGGTGCGGGCGGCCATGCTGAACTCCGGATACGAGTTCCCCGTCTCGCGCATCACGATCAACCTTGCGCCCGGCGACGTCCGCAAGGCCGGCCCGGGGTTCGACCTGCCCATCGCCATCGGCCTCCTCACCGCCCAACATGTCGTCACCCGCAAGGACTTCTCGGGCATCGTCCATATCGGCGAGTTGTCGCTGGACGGATCGATTCAGCCCGCTCGGGGCGTGCTGCCGATCGCCGCGGAGGCCCGCCGCAACGGTGCCCGCGCGCTCCTCCTGCCGGTCGACAACCTCGCCGAAGCCAGCGTCGTCGAGGGACTGCGCTTGCTGCCGGTCAAAACGCTCAAGGAGGCTGTTGAACGACTGAACCAATCCGAACCCGACTGGCCCGTGGCACCGGCACCAGCCCCATCACCCCAGGCACCCTACGCACCCCCGGCTGCCGATCTCTCTGACCTCCACGGCCAGGCGTTCGCTCGACGCGCGCTCGAAGTGGCTGCGGCCGGTGGCCACAACCTGCTGATGATCGGTCCACCGGGTGCCGGCAAGACCATGCTGGCCCGGCGACTCGCAGGCATCCTACCGCCGCTATCGTTTGACGAGTCCATTGAAGCGACGACGATTCATTCGGTCGCGGGACAGCTGCGACCGGGCGTGGGTCTCCTTACCGAACGCCCGTTCCGCGCGCCGCATCACACCATCTCCGACGTGGCCCTCGTCGGTGGCGGCAGCACACCGCGTCCCGGCGAAGTCAGCCTCGCGCATCACGGCGTGTTGTTTCTTGACGAGATGCCGGAGTTCGATCGCCGCGTGCTCGAAGCGCTGCGCCAGCCGATCGAGGAAGGGCGCATCACGGTGTCGCGCGCCCTCCGATCGGTCGTCTTCCCTGCGCGCTTCGTCCTGGTGGCGGCGATGAACCCGTGTCCGTGTGGATACCTGGGTGATCCGAAGCGCGCGTGCCGTTGCACGCCGCAGCAGACCGCGCGCTATCACAATCGCCTCTCGGGGCCGCTGCGCGACCGGCTCGATCTCGTTGTCGAAGTCGAAGCCGTGCCAATCACCGAGATGACCGAAGGCCCGGCCGGTGAAGCGTCAGCCCCAGTGCGAACGCGTGTCCTGGCGGCTCGCGAACGACAACTCGCCCGCGGCATACGTTCGCGTGTCAATGCCACGCTCACCGGGCCTGAGCTGAAGAAGGTGGCGCCACTCGACCCGGCCGGACGGCGACTGCTGGAACGCTCCGCCGAGCGCCTGCACCTGTCGGCGCGCGCCTTTCACCGCATCATCCGCGTCGCCCGCACGATTGCCGATCTTGCCCGCGCTGACGCCGTCACCACCGACCACCTGGGGGAGGCCCTCCAATACCGTTTCGTTGACACCACACGCTAGAGGACCACGCGATGAATATCACCACGGCACCGATAGTATTCCCATGGCCATATGGTCATGGCTATAATGACGGAATGAAGACCATGGCCGCCGGCAAGTTCAAGGACATCTGCCTGCAGACGCTGGACGAAGTGGCGCACAGCCGCCGACCGATCATCATTACCAAGCGGGGCCGCCCGGTGGCCAAGCTGGTGCCGATTGCGGCGGCCACGAAGAAGCGTTCGCTGGCCGGCAGCATCGTGTTCGAAACGGGTGATCCGTTCACCACCGGCGAGGTCTGGGATGCCGATCGTCCTTGATACGCACGCCTGGATCTGGTGGGTCACCGGTGACCGGCGTCTGTCGAAGCGAGCCAGGACCACCATCGACCGCGCCCAGGCGCGCGGCGAGCTCCATCTGTCGATGATGTCGATCTGGGAGATGGCGAAAAAGGTCGAGAAGGGCCAGATCGCGCTCGATCGCCCCCTTGACGAATGGATCGAGGACGCGCTGTCGATGGAGGGGATGCAAGTGGCCGACATGACAAGGCCGATCCTGCTCGACAGCTGCCGGTTGCCGCTCCCCTTTCACGGCGATCCGGCCGACCAGATCATCGTCGCGACCAGTCGATCGCTCTCGGCGACGCTGATCACTAAGGACGCCCGCTTACGGGACTACGCGCACGTGCGAACTGTCTGGTGACGATGCGGGCCTGGAGATGCGTGTGCCGTTCGCTGTTTCCGGCCGGCCGAGGTGCTCAAGGCCCCATTTCAAGAGCTGATTGAAAACCGGATTGAGGGTGGCAGCGTACGGCGTGAGCTGATACCTGACGCCCAGCCGCGCCGGCGACAGCGCCCGTCGCGACACCAGGTTGTCGGCCTCCAGTTGCCGTAACTGCTCACGCAGCACCTTCTTCGTCACCCGCGGCATCGCGCGCTGCAACGTGCCAAACCCCTGCGGTCCGGCAGCCAATCGCTGCATGATCATCGGCTTCCAGCGCCCGCTGATCACGCCAATAGCGGTATAGAGCGGACAGGCATCGCGTTCGACGTAAATGGACTCTTTGCTTCGCACAGCTGCTCCCTGGGTACTTCAAAGTGCCGTCTTGTGCCGCCCGCGGCCGGCCGTTACGCTCCAGGACATGCAGTCCTCAACCGCCAGATTGTTTCGCGTCATCGTGCCGGTCAACAACATTGACGAGGGCGCCCGCTTCTATGCCGCGTTGCTCGACACCCCCGGATTCCGCGTCTCGGGCGGGCGGCACTACTTCAACTGCGGCGGTGTGATTCTCGCCGTCTACGACTCCCTCGGCGACGACGATCGCGAACCTGTCCGCCCAAATCCGGAGTACATCTACTTCGCGGTGCCCGATCTGCAGGCCGTGTTCGCGCGCGCGCAAAAGCTGGGCGGCCTGTCCACCGAGATCGGCGACGGCCGCCTGCCGATGGGCGAAATCGCCAGGCGCCCCTGGGGCGAGGTCTCGTTCTACCTGGATGACCCATCGGGCAATCCGCTGTGTTTCGTCGACGAGGCCTCGGTCTATCGCGGTGGACCTCCGTCGTAACTAGCCGGTAGCACCGGCCGCGGCCCGTTCGAAGTTGTTGGTGCGAATGATCTGCGCCACTTCGATCGTGTAGTACTCGTACCACTTTTCTCGCCCCAGGTTCTGGGCGGCACGATGTTTCATGTCGCTCGCCCAGACTTTCAGCGTCTCTTCGTCCTCCCACCACACCATCGTCAGGCGTTCACCGTCCTCGGCCTTGAAGCCCTTCATGTCGATGAATCCCTTGAAGGTCCTGGCGTGATTGGCCATGGCCGTCGCCATGGCGCCGTAGTCATCGCCGGCGGTCGCGGTCAGCTTCGATCGAAACAGGATGACAAGCATGCGCTGAATATTACCAAGGGGCCGGTCACATCATTCGTCCCGCATCCGAATCCATCGGTAGCATTTTGCGCATGATCCATTGGGCCGTCGTGTTCCTGCTCGCCTATCCCGCCATCGCGTCTGCGCAGCCTTCCGCAGAGTGGCTCACGCCTCTCATCGGAGCGTGGAACACGACCGACACGTATCAGCCGCTTCAAGGCGCGCCGATTGTCGAGAACGCCATCCGCACGTGCCGGGCGGTGATGCGCAACTCGTATGTGGAATGCGAAACCGTTGTCGAGCGACCGAACGGAACCGGTCGCGCCTATCGGTTTGTGATCGATGGCTATGTTGAGCCGCGAGATAGAATCGGCTGGTGAACTTCCTGGCCGCACTCGATCGCGTCGAGACGGTGTTGTCCGCCGGTGGGTGGCCATCGGCCGTGGCCGGGGGCGTGGCACTCGCGGCCTATGGCAATCCGCGACTGACGATCGACCTGGATATCGTGACCGAGTCCGGCGCCCAGCCGGACTTGGTCACAGGGCTCGAAGCGGCAGGCTATCGAACGCTGTATCGCTCGCCGGGTTTCTCCAATCACCTACATCCAGACGCGGAATGGGGCCGGGTCGACATGATCTATGTCGATGCGGCGACCTCGAGGCAACTGTTCCCGGCCACGCGTCTCATGCGCGGCCCGGGCGGTCGCGAGATCCGGGTGCCGCGTCCCGAACATCTGATCGCCATGAAAGTCCAGGCGATCAAGAACGCCCCCGAACGGACGTGGCAGGATCTGGCCGACATTCGCCTGCTGCTCGCGTTGCCCGACGTTGACGCCGACGAGGCACGGGGCTACTTTTCCAGGGCCGGATTGCTCGACCGGTGGGAGGAGCTTCGTCGTGGCCAATGATGTTCCAATCGACCTCGACGCCGGCCTTCCAGTCAGCGGGGAGGACCGATCGGCGCTCAGACGAATGCGCGACCAAACGCCGTCATGGCTCGATTATGACTGGCGCGTCGTGGCTGGGTTCTTTCCTGCTGACACGTTGCAGCGCCGACCCACAGCCTCGGACACATGGCAGCCGTTCTCGCTGAGCAGAGCTGACGAACCGTTGAGTCCCGCCGATCTCCGGGCCTTCGTCAATCGAGACTGGGACGCCGTGGACCGTAGCAAACGCGCGGGCTGGGCGGACCAAGTTCGGCGACACGGACTGGCCGTCGCGTGGCAAGCATCGGCGGCCCTGCTCGAACATGCCCAACGCCTCGCGCCGTATCCAAGTGATGCGGACCGCGCCGACGATCTCGCTCATCATCTCCGTCTCCGCACCCAGTTGGATCAGGTCGCGCGTGCGTTCAACGGTCGCTGACCTCCTCGCCGATCTGTCACGGGCCCTCGACGCCATTGGGGTCCGTTGGTATCTCTTCGGCGCCCAAGCGGCCATCGTCTACGGTGTCGCTCGGCTCACCGCCGACGTCGACGTCACGATCGCCGCGCCACCAGGGCCGCCGGATGCCTGGCTGGCCGAACTCGAGCGGCATGGATTCGAGCGCCGCTCCCACGACGCGACGTTCATCGAGCGCACGCGGGTCGCGCCCCTTCTTCACCGTCCGACCGGCATGCCGGTTGACGTCGTGATGGGCGGACCCGGCTTGGAGGAAGCGTTCCTGGCTCGCGCCGTCACGCGCCGCATCGCAGAGATCGATGTGCCGGTGATCGCCTTGCCGGATCTGATCGTTCTCAAGGTGCTAGCCGGCCGTCCCAAAGACATCGAAGACGTCGTGATGCTGCTCACCCTTCACGGCAACGTCGTCGACGATCGCGGCACTCGCGAAACGCTGCGACTGCTCGAGGCCGCTCTCGGACGCAGCGACCTCGTGCCGTTGCTCGACCGCTGTTGGGCGCGCGCACGTGCGTGAGTTGCTGAGGATTTGCCGTTTCGTTCTCTTTGCGGCGCAGGTGTCGATGGCGTGCGGCCCGACGCCCGCGCAACTCGACGCTGACAATCCGATCACGCCGATTGCGCCTCCGCCGTTCGGCATGGAGGAGTTCTTCGCGGATGCCGCCCCTCCTCCGCCCGCGCGCGTGCGGCTCGGACGCTGGCTGTTCTTCGACACACGGCTCTCCGCCGACAACACCATCTCGTGCGCGACATGTCATCGGCCCGAGTTTGCCTTCTCGGAGCAGAGGCCAGTGGCCACCGGCATCGGCGGGCAACGCGGATCGCGAAAGACGCCGAGCATCATCAACCTCGCCGCGCGCACGGTGATCCCCGGCGAACCGCGCGATCCCGGACCGGCATTCTTCTGGGACGGCCGCGTCACGACGCTCGAAGCGCAGGCGCTGGCGCCGATCGCCGATCCACGCGAGATGGGCATGGACCACGGCGCCATGGTGTCGCGCTTCTCGGCGATCGATGGCTACCAGCCGTATTTCACAGAAGCGTTCGGGACGCCAGGCATCACCGCCGATCGCATCGCGTCGGCACTCGCCGATTATGTGCGCACACGGCGCAGCGGTAACTCCGCCTACGATCGCTGGGCATACGGACGAGACGCCAAGGCCCTGTCACGCGAAGCGCAACGCGGCAGCGAGATCTTCTTCTTCAAAGGCCGCTGCGCCACGTGTCATACGGGCTTCAACTTCTCCGACGGACTCTTCCACCGCATCGGCATTGGATGGGACGCGGCGACGAGGACGTTCAAGGACCCGGGACGCTACGCGGTGACGAAGGATCCGCTGGACATGGGCGCGTTCAAGACTCCAGGACTGCGGGATGTCGACAAGCACGCGCCCTACATGCACGACGGGTCGATGGCGACGCTCAAAGAGGTGGTGGAGTTCTATAACCGCGGCGGACACCCAGAAGTAAGGAACGGCCGCATCGCGCCGCTAGGGCTGTCGCAAACCGACGTCGACGCCGTAGTGGCGTTCTTGAAATCGCTCAATGGCGAAGGCTATCAAGACACCTCGCCGAAATTATTTCCCCGGTGACCCGTTCCCGGTTGCCGGTTGCCGGCTCCCTGTTCCCGGTTCCCGGCCTTTTCTGTAATTCTTCTGTAATACTGGCGAACGCAAAGCGAAAATTCTGCACAATCCGGCACTTTTGGGTTTTCAGGCCCGCGGACCGCGTGTTAGCCTTTGGGCTCTTCCTGATGCTTTCCAAGCGCTATACCCTCGTCCTGGCCGATCGCACCTCTGGTGTTGTCCGCCGCTTCACGATCAGTGTGAAGCCGGTGGCGATTGCGCTGGCGACCATCGTGACGTTGCCGATCCTGATCGGCACCGGCGCCGCCATGAAGGCGAAGTACGACGTCGCCAATCTCTACACAACCGCCGCGACGCTCGAACTCGAGAACGCCAACTATCGCGCCGCCACCGAACAGCTCGCCGGCCAGATCATGGCGCTGCAGACCGCCATGTCGGACCTCGGCGCGAAGGCCGCGCTCGACCCAGCGCTGCAAAACTCCATGGACAAGCTGCCCGCCATGGTGAAGAACCGCGCCATGGGCGGTCCCACTGCGAACACCGCAGTGGCGCTGATGACGCCGGGCCTCAGCACCCCGGAAAACACCTTTGGCCTGCTAAAGGACCTGCTCTCGGGTCTTGAAGATCGCCTTGATTCGGTCCGTAGCGACGTGAACAAGCGCAATCAGCTGGCAGCTGCCACACCGTCGATTTGGCCGACCCACGGTTGGTTGTCGTCGAGCATGGGCAACCGCGCCGATCCGCTGACCGGCGAGAAGGACTTCCACCCAGGTCTCGACATCTCCGCCGATCGCGGCGACCCCGTCTACGCCACCGCGGACGGCAAGGTCACCAACGCCTCAGCTGCCGGCAACTACGGCAACCTGGTCGTGGTCGATCACGGCTTTGGCCTCGAAACCCGCTACGGTCACCTCTCCGCCTTCAAGGTGAAGGCCGGCCAGACGGTGAAGCGCGGCGACTTGCTGGGCCAGGTCGGATCGACCGGCCGCACCACCGGCTCGCACCTGCACTACGAAGTGCGCGCGAACGGGCGGATCCTCAATCCGCTGCAGCTGCTGCTGACCCCGCGCCGCAAATCAGCCAATTAACTCGCGGGAACTAAAGCCCGCCTGCGCAAGTCTGTATAATAGGAAGATTCACCAGGCCCATACTGGTGTCTTCCTAGTATGTTTGGTCAACTCCTCACCAAGATCGTCGGCACGCAGAACGACCGCGAACTCAAGCGGTTGAAGCCTCGCGTGGCCGAAGTCAATTCCTTCGAGCCCGCAATCAAGGCGCTCAGCGACGAACAGCTCAAAGGCAAGACCGCCGAATTCCGGGCGCGCCTGGCCAACGGTGAGACGCTCGACGACCTGCTGCCGGAGGCCTTTGCGGTCGTCCGCGAGGCTGGACGCCGCGTGCTGCATATGCGGCACTACGACGTGCAGTTGATCGGCGGCATGGTGCTGCACAGCGGCACGCTCGCGGAGATGAAGACGGGTGAAGGCAAGACGCTCGTCGCCACCCTGCCGGCATATCTGAACGCGCTCGAAGGCAAGGGCGTTCACGTCGTCACGGTGAACGACTACCTCGCCCGCCGCGACTCCGAATGGATGGGCCGCGTCTATCGCTTCCTCGGCATGACGGTCGGCGTGATCCAGCACGATCTCAACGACCAACAGCGCCAGGTCGCCTACGGCTGCGACATCACCTACGGCACCAACAACGAGTTCGGCTTCGACTACCTCCGCGACAACATGAAGTTCGATGTCGCGTCGATGGTGCAGCGCGGCCACAACTTTGCGATCGTCGACGAAGTCGACAGCATCCTGATCGACGAAGCCCGCACGCCGCTGATCATCTCCGGCCCCGCGGAAGAGTCGACCGACCTCTATTACGAAGTCGATCGCATCATCCCCAAGCTGAAGCGCGGCGAAGTGCACCAGGGCCAGGTCAAGGGTGAAGACCGCGACCGCCTCGAAGCGTCCGGCGATTTTGTCGTCGACGAAAAGAACAAGACCGCGACGCTGACCGAAACGGGCATGGCCAAGGCCGAGCAGCTGCTCGCCCATCGCCTGCAGCCCGGCGGCCTCTACGATCCGGCGAACATGCCGCTGCTCCACCACGTGCAGCAGGCGCTGCGCGCGCACGTGCATTACCAGCTCGATGTCCAGTACATGATCAAGGACGGCCAGGTCGTCATCGTTGACGAATTCACCGGCCGCCTGATGCCCGGACGCCGCTGGAGCGACGGCTTGCACCAGGCCGTCGAAGCCAAGGAAGGCGTGAAGATCGAGCGCGAGAACCAGACGCTCGCGACCATCACCTTCCAGAATTACTTCCGCAAGTACAAGAAACTGGCCGGCATGACCGGCACGGCCGTCACCGAGGCCGCGGAATTCGCCAAGATCTACAATCTCGACGTGATCGCGATTCCGACCAACCGCGACATGGTGCGGGTCGAGGAACCCGACCTCGTCTATCGCACCGAAGCCGAGAAGTGGGCGGCGATCGTCGACGACATCGTCAAGACCACCGAGCTGGGCCGCCCGGTCCTCGTCGGTACCGTCTCGATCGAAAAGTCCGAGCGTGTCTCGAACATGCTCAAGAAGAAGGGCACGAAGCACATCGTGCTCAACGCGAAGTACCACGCGCAGGAAGCCGAGATCGTCGCGCAGGCCGGCCGCAAGGGCGGCGTCACCATCGCCACCAACATGGCGGGCCGCGGCACCGACATCCTGCTCGGCGGCAACGCCGAATACATGTCGCGTCAGCAGAGCCTCAACGAAGGCGTGGCTGAAAAAGTCGCCAAGGGCGAAGAGAAGTACGTCGATGACGATGAGTACGTGAACTTCTTTCACGTCGACTCGTTCTATCGCGTCAAGCGCGCCGACTGGGACCGCATCTTCACGCACTTCAAGCGCCAGTGCGACGAAGAACACAAGGAGGTCGTCAACATCGGCGGCCTGCACATCATCGGCACCGAGCGGCACGAAGCGCGCCGTATCGACAACCAGCTCCGCGGCCGCGCCGGCCGCCAGGGTGATCCGGGTTCGTCCCGCTTCTTCCTCTCGCTCGAAGATGACCTGATGCGCATCTTCGGCTCCGATCGCATCTCGGGGTTGATGCAGCGCCTCGGCATGGAAGAAGGCGTGCCGATCGAGCACGGCATGGTCTCCCGCGCCATCGAGCGCGCCCAGAAGCAGGTCGAGGCCCAGAACTTCGGCGTCCGCAAGCACCTGCTCGAATACGACGACGTGATGAACAAGCAGCGTGAGAGTGTCTACACGCTCCGCCGCGAGATCCTCGAAGGCAAGATTCACCTCAGCGAGGACGAAGTCAGCGACATCCGCGGTTACGTGCTGGCCACGGCCGAAGAGATGTTCGACGCGCGCATTGAGCAGTACCTCGGCAAGGACGTCGACGAAGACGAGTGGGACATTCCCGCGCTCGCCCGTGAACTGCAGCAGAACTTCGCGCTCGACGAAGACGACCTGCGCGGCCTCGAGGACATGGGCACGGACGACATCCGCGACCACATGTGGGCCAAGATCGTCGCGAAGTACGAGGACAAGGAAAAGATCGTCCCGCGCGACATCCTGACGCGGGTTGAGCGCGACATCATGCTGCAGATCGTCGATCAGCAGTGGAAGGATCACCTCTACTCGCTCGACCATCTCAAGGAAGGCATTGGCCTCCGCGGCTACGGCCAGCGCGATCCGCTGGTCGAGTACAAGAAGGAAAGCTTCGCGCTCTTCCAGGACATGCGCACCCGCATCGAGGAAGAGATCGTGCGCTACCTGTGGTGGCTCAAGCCGGTCGTCGAGCGCGAAGGCGGCGAAGCGAAGGTCACGGCGCCGGTGCGCCCGCAGGCCAAGAAGCCCGCTCCGCTCACCTACAACAATCCGCAGGAGCAGTCGGCCCGGCCGGTGTTCCCGCAGGCCGCCGCACCCGCCGCGGGCGTCGATGACCTGGTGCAGGAGCGCCAGCCGGCGCGCGTCGGCGGCGATGATGTAATCAAGACCGTCAAGCGCGACGAGCCGAAGGTCGGACGCAACGATCCGTGCTGGTGCGGCAGCGGCAAGAAGTACAAGAAATGCCACGGGGCTAACTGACGATGACACCGACGACCGAGATGACCGGGTCCTTGAACACGAAACTGGAGTCCGGTCTTCGGACTGCCCTTACCTTCGACGACATCCTGCTGGTGCCGCGCCACTCCACGGTGCTGCCGGCCCAGGTCGATGTCAGCACCCGTCTCACCAAGAACATCAAGTTGAACGTGCCGCTGCTCAGCGCGGCGATGGATACCGTCACCGAGTCGGAGATGGCCATCGCCATGGCGCAGCAAGGCGGCATCGGCATCATTCACAAGAACCTGCCGATCGAAGAGCAGGCGCAGGAAGTGGATCGCGTCAAGCGCTCCGAGAGCGGCATGATCGTCAATCCGATCACGCTGGGCCCCGAAGCGCTCATTCGTGAAGCGCTCGCGTTGATGGAGAAGTACCGCATCTCCGGCGTGCCGATCACGGAAGACGGCACCAAGGAAGGACGCCTGGTCGGCATCCTCACCAACCGCGACCTCAGATTCGAGACCAGCACGGCCCGCAAGGTCTCGGACGTGATGACCAAGGAGCGGTTGATCACCGTCCCGGTTGGCACCACGCTGGACGAGGCGCGCGAGATCCTGCACCGCGCCAAGGTCGAAAAGCTGCTGGTGGTCGACAAGGAGTTCAAGCTCCGCGGCCTGATCACCGTCAAGGACATCCAGAAGGCGATCAAGTACCCGAACGCGTGCAAGGACGGCCTTGGCCGCCTGCGTTGCGGCGCCGCGGTCGGCATCGCGCGCGATACGCTGGAACGAGCCACGGCGCTTGTCAACGCGCACGTGGACGTCCTGATCGTCGACACCGCCCACGGTCACTCACAGGGCGTCATGGATATCGTCAAGAAGATCCGCAAGGCGTTCCCGGATCTCGATCTCGTTGCCGGCAATGTCGCCACTGCGGAAGCGACCGAGGCGCTGATCGATATCGGCGTGGACGCGGTGAAGGTCGGCATCGGCGCCGGCTCGATCTGCACCACCCGCATCGTGGCCGGTATTGGCGTGCCGATGATCTCGGCGATTCACGACTGCGGCATTGTCGGCGCCAAGCGCGGCATTCCGATCATTGCCGACGGCGGCATTCGCACGTCCGGTGACGTCGTCAAGGCGCTGGCCGTTGGCGCCAGCTGCGTGATGGCCGGCAACCTGTTCGCGGGCACTGACGAAAGCCCGGGCGAACTGATCCTGTATCAAGGCCGCACCTTCAAGGAATACCGCGGCATGGGCTCGATCGGCGCGATGCGCCGGGGCAGCCGCGACCGCTACTTCCAGGACGACTTCGAACTCGAAAGCGGCAACTCCCCCGCCGGCAAGCCGAGCATGGAGAAGCTGGTCCCCGAGGGCATCGAAGGCCGGGTGCAGCACAAGGGCAGCATGTCGATGGTGGTCCACCAGTTGATGGGCGGCTTGCGCGCCGGCATGGGCTATTGTGGCGCGCCAAACATTCCCGACCTGCAGCGCGACGCGGAGATCATCCGCATCACCAACGCCGGCTTCCGCGAGAGTCATGTCCATGACGTGACGATCACCAAGGAAGCGCCGAACTACCGCGTCGAATAGGCGCGGCCGCGATTACACGAGGTACGTGCTATCGACGCGGCCTTCGGCGGCTGTTAGGACTGCCGAGCGATTCGCCCAGGGTCTTGAATCGCTCGAGGACGTCTTCGTGGAGGACCCGCATCAGGCGGCGCGTTTCCTCGTCGCCTTCACGCAGTAGGCGCCGCGTCTCCTCGTCCTCTTCACGCATCTGGCGACGCGTCTCCTCGTCCCCTTCACGCATCTGGCGACGCGTCTCTTCGTCGCCTTCACGCATCTGCCGGCGCGTCTCTTCGTCGCCCTCACGCATCTGACGCCGCGTCTCTTCGTCGCCGGCACGAATCTCTTCGCGGAGCGTCGCTTCGAGCTTCTGGATCTGCGCCGGCAGGCCTTCCAATGCCGCCACCTTTGTCTCCAATACCGCGACCCGATCCGCCAAGGGAACCTCCGCCATGTCGACGACGGTAGCATCGTCAGCGCGGTGCCGCAAGAAGCAGAATTTGAAGCAGAATTTGAAGCAGAATTTGCGCCCCGCTAGCGCGCTATAATCGGGAGGTTCCGAACAATCGAAAGCGCAACACCATGAATACTTTCAGGAGAGGCGTGCTGCTCTGCCTCCTGCTGCTCGCGACCGCCGGCTGCGATCGCGTGACGAAGCATCTCGCGGTTACGACCCTCTCAAGCGGCGGCAGGTACTCATACCTCGGCGATACGGTCAGGCTGGACTATCACGAGAACAAGGGCGGGTTTCTGAGCGCAGGCGCCACCTGGAATCCGGCAGCACGCACCGTCGTCTTTCAGGTCGCCAATGCCGCCTTCCTGTTCGGCATCATGGTGATGGCAGCCCGCTTCGAATGGTCGAGGTTGGCGAAGGTTGGGCTGGTGATGTTTGTCGCCGGTGGCCTGTCGAACCTGATCGACCGCGTCGCCATCGGCAGCGTCATCGACTTCCTGAACCTGGGCATCGGCCCCGTTCGCACGGGCATCTTCAACATCGCCGACGTCGCCATCATGGCCGGTGTCGCCTTGATGCTGGTGGATCGCTGGCGCCGCACGTCCACTGTGTAAGGAAATTCCCTCTTACACACGACCTGGGCAGATTCTTCTCACTCGTCATCACTCCGGCGACGAAATCAGCCTCGACTGTGCTGGCATCGCAGTTGCACTAGGGCAAGGCATGGAGCTTCTGGGCCGACTCGCCGCCGTCATCGGGATCTCGCTGGCACTAACCCTGTTATTGCTTGTCCTGTATCAGGACGATGGCCGGCAGACGCAGCCGGAGCCGGCAATGACCCAGGCCGCGACCGCGTCTGCGGACGGAACGCCGTAACTCGCACTTCGGTGCGAGGGTCTACAGCTTCTTGAAGTTGACCGTCACGAACATCTGCACTTCGATCGGCTCGCAATTCAGGTAGGTCGGCGAGAACTGCCATCCACTGACCGCCGCCAACGCTTCATCTTCCAATTCAGCATTGACCGGCGAGAGGACATCCAGTCCGCGAACCCTTCCGTCGGTTCCGATCGTGGCCTGCATCAGCACGCTGCCTTCGAGACCGGCCGTCACCCATTCCTGCTTGTATCTCGGCCGCACATCGCGGATCTTCATCGGCGGCTTGATCTGCCCGCCATCGCTCGCCGTGCACGACGCCGGCACATCGGGTACGGTGCGCGCCGTCTGTACGCTGCGGGTTGGCTGGGCGCCGACGTCGCTGCCCCCAGTAACCGTCACGGTCTCCCGCAGCGTGCCGACCTGCACCTGGAGGTTGAACGTGACGCCTCCGCCTTTCAGCGCGACGCGGTGACGCTTGCCGGAGAATCCCGGCTGGCGGACGGACAACATGTAATCGCCGGCGGTAACGTCGGGAAACGTGAACGCGCCGTTGCCATCGGTTTTCGTTTCGATGGCCGGCCCGCCCTCGGTGGGCACCAGGCGCACCACGGCGTCGGCGATACGGCGGCCCATCTGATCGGCGACGGTTCCTGAGGGTGTATTCCCCTGCGATGCCGCGGCGATCGGGATGGTGAGAACCAGCAACGCAACGGCAATGGCGGCTCTTCGCAGATTTGAAATTGGTCGGCGATCCACCTGTGGGTTCAACATGGCGCGTACTCTCCTTTCAAGGGTTGACGGTCGAGCAATGGACGGCGCCGGCAGCCATGTGCGGCCGTGGACGCTGAAGCTTCGGGCGAGGTCGAGCAAATGCGAGGCGTACGAGGTGCCTCGGAATCCAAGATCGATCACGATGTCGTCGCAGGCATGCTCGCTGTCCCGCCGCAGGCGCGAGCACGCGATCCAGAACAGCGGATTGAACCAGTTGACCGCCCGGGCGATCTCTGCGAATAGCTGAATCACCCAGTCCCGCCTGTGCATGTGCGCCATTTCGTGCGCGACGACATGGCGGATGCGCTCCGCGGACCAGGTATCCGCATCGGCGGGCAGCAGGATGACAGACGAGAGCGCGCCCCACGTGACGAGCAGCGCAGGATGATCGGTCACGACCAGCTTCACCGGCGCCCGCAGGCCCAGCCTCGCCCGCAAGTCTTCCGCTTCCGACTGCCAGGCTGCCCCGGCCACGCGTCCGCGACGCTCCAGCCAGACAAGCCACGACACGCCGGCCAGCAGGACCACGGCGCTCAAGCACGCGCCGATCAGCCACACCGCATATGCGACCGCGGGGCCGTTCCACCTCGGAGCTGGAGCGGCATCCGAGGTGTCTGTGACATCACCGGCCGGCATCGCCAACTCGATGGCGTCCTGCGATTCGATCAGGATGCGCTCGACGGGCTGCAGCGTGATCGCCGGAACGATTGCCGTCACCACGGGGTGTACCGCCGCCAGCAGGATCGCGGCGCCCATGACCCAATGACGAATCGCCGCCGGCTGCTTATGGAGCAGGCGCATCCCGGCCAGCCCGGCCAGCAGAATGATCGATGAGCGAAGGATGAATTCGAAGGTGATCATTTTGTTTCCTCCGCGCGTGCCTTCGCCACCAACTCGGCGATGCGATCCAGCTCGTCTTCGCTGAGCTTATTGCCGTCCGGCCCAAGCAGTGCGGCGACCACCTTCTCGGCGGACCCGTCGAAGAACGTGTTCATCACGTGCTTCAGCGCGGACTTGCGCACCACGCGCCTCGGCACGACGGGCAGGTAGATGTACTTCTGCCCATCATCCTCATGGCGGACGTGCCCTTTCGACTCGAGCACTCGCAGCTGGGTACGAACGGTCGAGTCGCTGGGTTCTCCCGGCAACGCCTTCATGACTTCGGCGGCGGTGGCGCGGCCGAGCTCGTAAAGGATGTCCATGATCTGGCGCTCGCGGCGTGACAGCACGTTGTGGAGAGGCTTGGTCATACTTTGCTCTGGTCCGGCTTAGAACGACGCGCCTGCTGCGTCATTCAACATCATAGTCACCGTTATTTAAATAACGGATCAGACGTTACAAAAATAACAAGCCGGCTGTCAAATTCCGCACCTCCCGCACCCTCCGCCCCCCTCCTTCCTGTTGACCTTCGATAGGAGTTGCGGCACACTCCTATCGATTCACGATAGGAGCGCGATGTCCGAGCCCAGAGCCACCGTCCTGCAAGGCACGCTTGATCTGCTGATCCTGAAGGCGCTCAGCACCGGGGAGTTGCACGGTCTCGGCGTGTCCAGGCGCATCGAGCAGATGACCAGGGGCACGTTCAGCGTGCAGCCGGGATCGCTCTTCCCTGCCCTGCACCGGCTCGAGGAAGCCGGTGCGCTGTCTTCGTCATGGCAGCCGTCCGAGAACAACCGCCGCGCCAAGTACTACGAGCTGACAAAGACCGGCCGCAAGCGACTTGGCGATGAGACCGCCCAATGGAATCGTGTGGCAATCGCAATGACGAACGCGCTCGAGAGCTAGCCATGTGGTCCCACCTCGCGAGCCTGTGGCGGAACCTGCGCTACCGCGATCGCATCGATCGCGAGCTCGATGAGGAGATGCGGGCGACGCTCGACCTGCTGATCGACGAAAAGGTCGCCGCTGGCGTCGAGCCTGGCGAAGCGCGCCGTCGCTCGATGATCGAACTGAACCGGATCGAGCCCATCAAGGAGCAAGTCCGGGATATCAGGGCCGGCATGTTCATCGAGACGTTGATGCAGGACTTGCGTTACGCGCTCCGACATGTGCGGCGCGCGCCAGGGTTCTCCGCTGCCGCGATCCTGACGCTGGCGTTTGGCATCGGCGCCAACACCGCGATGTTCAGCGTGTTCAACGCACTCACACTCAAGCGGCTGCCAATCGCCAACCCTGACGGGTTGTTCAGCCTGAGCAGCTACAACGACAAAGGCTTGAAGCGCTACGTGCCCGTCACGCTCGTTCCCGAGATGCAGCGAGACGGTCCTTTTGAGACGGTCTGTGCCTACAACGGCGGCGGTACTCTGCCGGTTGAGGCCAACGGCCGGCCAACGCTGGCGTTGTTCGCTTTCATCTCCGGCCGCTGCTTCGACGTGTTCGGCGTGACGCCGCGAATAGGCCGCCCGATCGTTGACGACGATGTGCCGCTGGTCAGTGCGGGACGCAAAGTTGTCGTGATCAGCGACCGCCTCTGGAAGCGCATCTTCAACGGCGATCCCGGCGTCATCGGCAAGACGATGAAGGCGGAGAACAACGAAGTCACGGTGGTCGGCGTGATGGCGCCTGGATTCACGGGTATCCATGCGGATAACGGCGTGGACGTGTTCGCTCCACACGACTCCGTCGTTGCCGCCAGTCAAGGCAGACGGCCTGTCGCACAAGAGATGCTTGTTCGCCTTCGCCCGGGAGTCACCTTCCAACAGGGCGCGGCCGAACTCGATGCCCGATGGCCTGCGTGGTTGGCACTTGGCCGATCAGAGATGCGCAATGCCAACGAAGGCGCAAACATTCTTGGCGCCACCACGCGCCTCGAAGCGATGGCCACGGGTCTGTCGGCGTTTCGAGAACGGTACTCTCCGACGATTCAACTGATCCTCGGCCTGACGGCGTTGCTGCTGTTGCTGGCATCGGTGAATCTCGGCGGCCTGCTCCTGACACGCCTGACCGCACGCGGCACTGAGCTGGGTGTCCGGCTCGCCCTCGGCGGCAGCCAGTGGCGCATTGGTCAGCAAATGTTGATGGAGAGCCTGGTGCTCTCGCTGAGCGGCGCTGTGCTCGCGGTTCCGGTGTCGTACGCGTTCATCGCCCCGGTCGCGTCGTTCATGCCGAATGGCTACGTCGATCGGATGATGTCGTTCACGCCCGATCTGCGCGTGCTGTTCGCGACCGCGATCGCCGGCGTGATCGTCGGAGTACTGGTAACCGCCCTGCCAACCTGGTTCGCCATGCGTCGTCGAGCCGCGATCCACTTCTCGTGGGATCGCACGATTGCAGGGCCGACCAATAGATGGACGCGCGGCCTGGCTGTGGCACAGGTGGCCTTGTCAGTCGTGATGCTGATCGGCGCCGGGCTGCTGACGCGCTCCCTGTATCTCCTGCAACATCGTGACCTCGGTGTCCGTGCCGATGGAGTCGTCACGGCGAAGCTGCTCCCCGTGCCAGGCGGAAGGCGAACCTCCAATACTGACGGCTACTACCCGGCGATCATGCAGAAGCTGCGGACCGAGCCAGGCGTTGAGTCGGTGGCACTCGCCAGCCTGTTCCCGCGCGCGTTGCTGACCACGTCACAACAGGTGTCGTTCGTCGGCCAGGAAGGTGGGGGCATCGACGTCCATACCGACAGCGTCACACCGGAGTTCTTTTCAACGCTCGGCATTCCGCTCATCGAAGGACGGCTGCCAACGTGGTCGGACGACCTCAAGAGCCGGCGTGTCGTGGTCGTCAGCGAAAGCCTTGCCCGGGCGCTTGGCGGCAATGTCCTTGAGCGCCATGTGAAGGTAGGAACGCTGCGCGATTCGCAGGACTTGACGATCATCGGTGTCGTCGGCGATGCCACGCGCGGCGATCCGAAAGAAACCAAGACGCGGGTTCTCTATCGATCCGCGGTGCAGGCAAACGTCTTTAGCTCGGCCAACGTCATCCTCCGCACCTCCGGCCCGGAAGGCGCGGCGATGGACGCCATCCGACGCATCGTTGCCGAGAGCGGCAAGGAGTATGTGGCCAACGTCATCACGCTCGATGGATGGTTCGATCAGGTGCCGAGTGGTGAGCGCATGAGCGCCACGCTCGCGGGTATGGTCGGCAGCATGGCCGTGGTGCTGGCGCTACTTGGCGTCCATGGCGTACTTGCCTACTCAGTCTCCAGGCGAACGCGGGAAATCGGCGTCCGCGTCGCTATCGGCGCCAATCCTTCGACCGTGGCACGCGCGGTCGTGCGTGAAGGTCTCATGTTGACGGGGCTCGGCATCGTGATCGGCTTGCCGCTCGCCTACGTTGCCGCCCGATTGTTCAGGTCGATGCTGTTCGGCGTCTCGGAGGGTGACGTCGTGACCTTCGTGGCTGTCACCACGTTCTTCTTGATACTCGGGTTGATCGCCGGAATGCTTCCAGCGAAACGCGCCGCCGCAATCGATCCGCTTATCGCGCTTCGCTCGGAGTGATCGCACCCCGTTGAGGTTGGGGTCAGACCCCAATCTCAACTTCGCGCGCGTCGCCACCACGATCGGTGATGCGGATCGAGATCGCGCCCTTAATCGGCCGCGACAATCGCTCCGGCCATTCGACCGCGACCACGCCCTTGTCCGCAAGATCCTGATCCAGCCCGATCTCATCCAAATCGGCCCGATCGAGTCGATACAGGTCGACGTGGATCAGCGGCAGGCGGCCGCCACGGTACTCGTGCACGAGCGTGAAGGTCGGACTCGTCACTTCGGAGGTATCGATGCCGAGACCTTCGGCCAGGCCGCGCGTGAATGCCGTCTTGCCGGCGCCAAGATCCCCGGACAGAAGCAGGACATCTCCCGGTTTGAGCGTGGACGCGAAACGCGCCGCAAAGGCTCGCGTCTCGGCTTCGGAGTTCGACGGATGTGTCTTCGTCACTCGGACGCTTTATTGGCGACGCGCCGGCGGGCCGTGACTTCGAGGATCGCATCGCCGATATGCTCGACAAGATCGCCCGCCGTCATCGAGATCTCGCCGTTGTCGGCGTCCGCGAGTTCGCCCGCCGATCCGTGGATGTAGACCGCCACCTTGCACGCCGCCTCGGCGTCGAGCAACTGCGCGAGCCAGCCGGCGAGCATACCCGCGAGCACATCACCGGTCCCGCCGGTGGCCATACCCGGGCAGCCGGTGGGATTGACGAACACCTTTTCATCCGGCGTCACGATCAAGGTGCGATAGCCCTTGAGCACGACGTAGAGCTGGTGGCGCTTGGCGAAGTCGGTGGCGATGCCGATGCGATCCGCCTGCAGATCCTCGACGGTGCAGCCCACGAGCCGCGCCATTTCACCCGGATGCGGCGTGATGATGAGATCGCGCCCTTCGCGGCCGACGAGCAGAGCGGGTTCATCCGCAAAGGCGTTCAGCGCGTCCGCGTCGAGCACGAGCGGGCCTTCCCACTTGTCGATCAACTCGCGAACGAACGTCGTCACGCCCTCCCCGCGCCCGAGGCCGGGTCCGCACACCAGCACGTCCGCGTCGAGGTCGAGCACCGAATCCACCGCGGCGTAATGCACGGTGCCTTCGTTCGTTTCGTCGAGGCCTTCCGTCATGTACTCCACGGCGTGCGCCGCGATCGTGGGCTGGCACGATTTGGGCGACGCCACCGTGACGAGTCCCGCGCCGGCTCGCATCGCGCCTTGAGCGCATAGCACCGCGGCGCCGGCCTTCCCCATTGAGCCGGCCACCACGAGCACGCGGCCGAAGTCGCCCTTGTGCGCATCAGCGGCGCGCGGCTGAATCAACGCGCGCATCTGCTCGCGCGTCATCAGGTCGATCCGGGGTCCCTCGAGCTGCTCCAGGACTCCGGCAGGAATGCCAATGTCGGCAATCACGACCTCCCCGGCAGACATCTCCGCGGGCGGCAGCACCAGGGGCAGCTTCGGCGCGGCGAGCGTCACCGTCACCGTCGCCTCGATCGACGAACCGATCGTATCGGCGGTGTCTGCGGACATCCCGGACGGCAGGTCGATCGAGACAATCGGCACGCCGGCCTCGTTGATGTCAGCGACGACCGTCTCGAGGAATCCGCTGAGCGGTTGTGACAGCCCGGTGCCAAAGATCGCGTCGATGATCAGGTCGTGGTCGGCGATTTCCGCGCCGTGCAATTCCCAGGCGGTTTCTTCGGCGATCTCAACCACCGTCTGGCCGATGTTGCCGAGGATCGTGAGGTTGGTGCGCGCATCACCCTTGATCTCGCTCAGGCGGCCGATGACGAACACCGACACGTCGAAGCCGCGCTGTTGCAGGGTCCGGGCCACGACGAAGCCGTCGCCGCCGTTGTTTCCTTTACCGCACACGATCGCGATGCGCCGCTCGGCGAGGTCCGGATAGAGGGATTCTATGGCGGCCACGACCTGGCGCCCGGCGTTCTCCATCAGGACCAGCGAGGCGATGCCGATGTCCTGGATGGTGCGGCGGTCGGCCTCGCGCATCTGATCGGCGTTGAGGATGCGCATTCTCTGGAAACTGTAGCATCATCTTTGGCGTTGGCCGGCTTCAAACACCTCGCGATTTACGGCGCCTGCGGCGGACTGCTCATCGTGGCGATGCAGTATGTCCAGTACCGATTCCTGGTGCTCGAACACTCGGTGGAAATTTACGCAACGATCCTGGCCGCCGCGTTCGCGGCGCTGGGCATCTGGCTGGGCCTGACGATCACCGGTCGCCCCGTGACCGTCAAGGAAGTCGTCAAGGAGGTCACGGTCGAAGTTCCCGTACCCGCCCCGGCCGGCCCGTTCGTGGCGGACGCCGCGCGAATTGAGTCCCTCGGCATCACCCCACGTGAACTCGAGGTGCTCCAGCTGATCGCCGACGGCCTCAGCAACAAGGAGCTGGCCGACCGGTTGTTCGTAAGCGAGAACACCGTGAAGACCCATACCAGTAGGGTGTTCGACAAACTCGGCGCAAGCCGGCGGACGCAGGCCGTGCAGATCGCGAAGAGCCAGCGGCTGATCGCCTGAACGGGTGATTTGTCGCCGAAAACCGCAGAATCATCCGAAAGAATGACGACGTCTGGGCTGTTGGACGACTAGATTCCGGGGCAAGGAGATTTCGAGACACCTATGAAGAAAGTCGTTATTACCTTCGGTCTACTGTCAGGCGCGGTCGTTACCGGCCTGATGTTCCTGACGCTGCCGTTTGCCGAGCGCATCGGCTTCGATCGCGCCGTTTACGTCGGCTACACCACGATCCTCATCTCGATGTTGTTTGTCTACTTCGGGGTCCGCTCGTACCGCGACAACGTGCTCGGCGGCCACATGTCGTTCGGGGCCGGGTTCAAGGCCGGCCTGCTGATCACGCTGATCTCGTCGGTCTGTTACGTGGCGTCGTGGCTGGTGATGTATTACGGCTTCATGGACGGGTTCGGGGAGAAGTACGCCGCCTACATCGTGGAGTCGGCGCAGGCGCGGGGCGCCAGCCAGGCCGAGATCGACGTCGCGCTCCAACAGGGCCGCGATGCGATCGCCATGCTGGACAATCCCCTGATCAACGCGGCGGTCTCATTCACCGAACCGCTGCCAGTCGGGCTGCTGATCACCTTGATCTCGGCCGCCGTTCTCAAGACCAAGTCCGCGGAGGCCGCGTAGTCATGGAACTCGGAGCATTCTCCATCAGCCTCACCGTCAAGGACATCCACGCCTCCAAGGCGTTTTACGAGAAGCTCGGTTTCACCACGCTGGGCGGCGTCATCGAGAACAAGTGGATCATCCTGAAGAACGGTCCGCACATCATCGGCCTGTTCGAAGGCATGTTCCCGAAGAACATGCTGACCTTCAATCCCGGGTGGAACCAGGATGCGAAGAACGTCGATCCGTTCACGGACGTGCGAGAACTACAGAAGCGGCTGAAGGCGCAAGGCGTGGCATTCGTCAGCGAAGCCGACGAAAGCACAACGGGGCCCGCCAGCTTCGTGCTGACGGACCCCGATGGAAATCCGGTCCTGGTCGACCAACACCGCTAGACAGGCCTGCGGGCTAGCAGGCTAGCGGGCTAGCCCCAGGTCACGCATACGCTTCCATGGGCGGACAGATACAAATGAGGTTTCTGTCGCCGTAAGGATTGTCGATGCGTCCGACGCTCGGCCAGAACTTGGCGGCGCGGACCCACGGCAGCGGATAGGCCGCCTGCTCGCGCGAGTACGGGTGCGACCAGTCGTTGATCGAGACCGCGGAAGCGGTGTGCGGCGCGTTCTTGAGGACGTTGTCTTTCGGATCGGCCTTGCCCGTGACAACGTCTTCGATCTCCTTGCGGATCGCGATCAGCGCGTCGCAGAAGCGATCGAGTTCGGCCTTGGGCTCGCTTTCCGTCGGCTCGATCATCAGCGTGCCCGGGACCGGGAAAGACACTGTCGGCGCGTGGAATCCAAAATCCATCAGGCGCTTGGCGACGTCGCCCTCTTCCACGCCCTTCGCCTTGAAGGCGCGCAGGTCGAAGATCATCTCGTGCGCCACGCGGCCGTTCTCGCGCGTGTAGAGCACCGGGTAATGCTTCTCGAGGCGTGACTTGATGTAGTTGGCGTTGAGGATTGCATAGCGCGTGGAGTCGGTCACGCCCTTGCCGCCAAGCATGCGGATGTAGCCGTAGGAGATCAGCAGGATGCTGGCGCTGCCCCACGGCGCCGCCGACACCGGCGGAATCGCCTGCTTCCCAAGATCCTGTGGCGACAAACCTTTAGGTTTGTCGAAAACATCGACCAGCGGATGTCCTGGCAGGAACGGCGCGAGGTGCTTCGCCACGCCGATCGGGCCCATGCCGGGACCACCGCCGCCGTGCGGAATCGCGAACGTCTTGTGCAGGTTCAGGTGGCACACGTCAGCGCCGATGTTCGCCGGGCTGGTGAGGCCGACCTGTGCGTTCATGTTGGCGCCGTCCATGTAGACCTGGCCGCCGAACTTGTGGATCGTCTCGCAGATCTCCTTGATCGCATCCTCGAACACGCCGTGCGTCGAGGGGTACGTGATCATCAAGCCCGCGAGATCCTTGGCGTGCTCTTCCGCCTTCTTCTTGAGGTCCGCGACGTCGACGTTGCCATTCGGCGCCGTCGCGACGACCACGACCTTGAAGCCGGCCATGATCGCGCTGGCGGGATTGGTGCCGTGCGCGGATGCCGGGATCAGCACTACGTCGCGCGCGCCTTCGCCGCGTGACTTGTGGTACGCGCGCATCACCTCGAGACCCGCAAACTCACCCTGCGCGCCCGAGTTGGGCTGCAGCGACACGGCGGCGAATCCGGTGATCTCGCACAGCGCGGCTTCGAGTTCGTCGGTGATCTGCTTGTAACCGAGTACCTGGTCGGCCGGCACGAACGGGTGGATGCGCGAGAACTCCTCCAAGCTCACGGGATACATCTCGCTCGCCGCATTCAGCTTCATGGTGCAGGAGCCGAGCGGGATCATCGACGTATCGAGCCCGACGTCCTTGCGTTCAAGGCTGCGGATGTAGCGCATCATCTCGCTCTCGGAACGATGCGAGTTGAAGACCGGGTGCGTGAGGTACGCCGTCTTGCGCAGCAGCGCGGCGTCCCACTTCGGACCATCGGCGTTGGTGTCGAGCGCGATAGCGCCCTTCCCCTTGCCACTATTCGTCGCGAAGATTTCGACGACGGCCGTCAGGTCTGAGAGCGTGACGGTCTCGTCGAGCGAGATACCGATCTCTGAATCGCCGACGTAGCGGAAGTTGTAGCCCGCCGCCTCAGCGGCCTGGCGGATCTGCGACGACTTCGCCTTGTCGACCTTGATGCGCAGCGTGTCGAAGAACTGCTTGTTCTGCTGCTCGTAGCCGAGGGACTTCAGCGCCGCGTCGAGCGAGCGTGTCATCGCATGCACGCGGGTCGCGATCGCCTTGATGCCGTCGGGCCCGTGATACACCGCGTACATCGCCGCCATGTTGGCGAGCAGCGCCTGCGCGGTACAGATGTTGGAAGTCGCCTTTTCGCGGCGGATATGCTGTTCGCGCGTCTGCAACGACATGCGGTATGCGCGGTGCCCCTGCGCGTCGATCGACACGCCGATGACGCGGCCGGGCATGTGGCGGACGAACTCCTGGCTGGTGGCGAAGAACGCGGCGTGCGGACCACCGAAACCAAGCGGCACGCCAAAGCGCTGCGAGTTACCGAACACGCAGTCGGCGCCGGCTTCACCGGGTGACGTGGCGAGCGCGAGCGCCAGCAGATCCGTGGCCACGGCGACCTTCACGTTGGCGGCGTGCGCCTTTTCGATGAACGGCTTCAGGTCGTACAGGCTGCCGGCTTCGCACGGGTACTGCACGAGGGCGCCGAACACATCCGGCGCGTCGAAGTTCATCTTGTCGCTGCGGACGATCTCGAGCTTGATGCCGAGGGGTTCCGCGCGGCTGCGCAGCACTTCGAGCGTCTGCGGATAGGTGCGATCCGAGACCAGGAACGTGCCGTGCGCATCACCGAGCTTCTTGCCGGAGACGCGATGCAGCAGCGTCATTGCCTCGCCGGCCGCCGTGCCCTCATCCAGCAGCGATGCATTGGCGACCGCCATCCCCGTCAGGTCGCACACCATCGTCTGGAAATTAAGAAGCGACTCGAGGCGACCCTGCGCGATTTCCGCCTGATATGGCGTGTAGGGCGTGTACCAGCCTGGATTCTCGAAGATGCAGCGACGGATGACGCTGGGCGTCAGCGTGTCGGAGTATCCGAGGCCGATGAAGCTGCGGAAGACCTTATTCTTCTTCGCGATTGTCTTGAGGCGGGCGAGATAGGTGGACTCGCTCTCTCCATCCGGAAGATTCAGCGGCTTCTTGAGGCGGATGCTGGCGGGAATCGCTTCGTCGATCAGCGCATCAAGTGACGAAGCGCCAATCTCCTTCAACATCGCGGTCACATCATCGCCGCGGGGGCCGATGTGACGAGTGGCGAACGTATCGAGCGGCGAAAAAGCCTGTGTCATTTCTGAATCAGTTGCTCGTAAGCGGCGGCGTCCATCAGCGCGGCGGTCTCGCCGGCGTTGGCCAGCTTCACCTTGACCATCCACGTCTCGTGCGGCTGGCTGTTGACGTGATCGGGACGATCCTTCAGCGAGCTGTTGGTCTCGACCACTTCGCCCGTGACCGGCGCGAACAGTTCCGACACCGCCTTCACGGATTCGATGGTGCCGAACACCTGCCCAGCGGTCATCGTCGAGCCCACTTCCGGCAGTTCGACGTAGACCACGTCGCCCAGCTGCTGTTGTGCGAAGTCGGTGATGCCGATGGCGCCGGTGTCACCTTCGACGCGAATCCACTCGTGCTCTTTGGTGTATTTGAGGTCGGTCGGATAAGCCATGTGTGGGTCCTGATCTCTGGTTACTTCTTCGGACGCTTGTAGAACGGCATCGGCACAACGACTGCCTTCGCCTTGCGACCACGGATGTCAATTTCGAGTTCGGTGCCGGGTGTCTTCAGCGCCGGCGGCACGTGGGCCATACCGATCGCCTTCTTCAGGAACGGTGTCTGCGTGCCGCTGGTGACGACGCCGACCTTCTCGCCGTTGTGGAAAACTTCGTGACCGTGTCGCGCGATGGCGCGTTCGGTCATTTCGAATCCAACCGTCGTCTTCGGTGCGCCGTTGGCCTTCTGGGCGTGCAGCACGTCGCGGCCGAGGAACTCGGTCTTGTTCCAGCCGACGATCCAGCCGAGGTCGGCTTCGACGACGGTGGTGTTTTCGTCGATGTCGTTGCCGTGAAGGCGCATGGACGCTTCGAGGCGCAGGGTGTCGCGTGCGCCCAGGCCGGCGGGGATCATGCCGTGCGGCTTCCCTGCTTCGAGCAGCGCGTCCCACACCTTGCTGGCCATGGCGGGCGGGACCATCACTTCGAAGCCGTCTTCACCGGTATAGCCGGTGCGCGACACGGTGCCGCGGACGCCGGCGATTTCGCCGTGTGCGAACCAGTAGTACTTGATGGCCGGCAGGTCGATCGCGGTGAGCGTCTGCAGGATCTCCTGCGCCTTCGGCCCCTGGATGGCGATCAGGGCGTAGCGATCGCTCGAGTTGACCAGCGCCACGTCCGGCGACACCTCCTTGGCGCGCGCCGTGATCCACGGCACGTCCTTGTCGATGTTGCCGGCGTTGATGACGAGCAAGTAGTGCGACGGCCCGAAGCGGTAGACGAGCAGGTCGTCGACGAACGTGCCTTCCGGCGTCGTCAGGCCCGAGTACTGGATCTGTCCGACCTGGAGCTTCGAGGCGTCGTTGGACGTAATGTGCTGCACGGCTTCGAGCGCGCCCTTGCCGGCAATCTCCATCTCGCCCATGTGGGAGACGTCGAACAGCCCGGCAGCGGTGCGCACCGCCATATGCTCCGCGGTGATGCCGGAGTACTCGACGGGCATGTCCCATCCACCGAATGGCACCATGCGGGCGCCGAGGGCAACATGTGAAGCGTGAAGGGGTGTTTTCTTGAGCGGGCCGGACGCGGTTTCAGTCATTAATGGAGGGCCCGCCGCGACAGCGGCGAACCCTCGAATGGTACTTTGCCAATCCGTGAAGGGTCAAGGCGCAACGCGTCGGGGCCGGCCGCCCTTTTTGCCGTTCTCCCGGGAGGAGACGGCCTTTGCCCGGCTGGTCCCGCGGCCCAGCAGTGCTCCCACGCGACAAACCGCTTCGCTTGGCCGGCTGTAGCTGCGGAAGCGTAGACTCCAGGCAGACTCGAGCAGCGACGCCATGACGCATGACTCCAATCAGTCAGTGAGACCGCTCGTCCGGCCAAGGAACCTCAGCCAGTAGTACGCAGCGGGCGCGAAGAGTAGCCCGATCGGATACGCATCGCGCCGATACCAGTGCAGCAACGGCAGAAACCCGACCAAGATGGATGCCGGAAGAACAAGCAACGTCAGTCTCATCGAAGCGGGGACAGACCGATCAAGGGCCGCAAACAACAGCAACGCGACGCTGGCGAGGATGACGGCCGCAATGAACCGAAGAACCAGGAGTCCAGACTGACTTCGCATCGCGGCCATCCTTTCTAGCTACTGACGATCGAACTTCGCGGCAGGCACCGGCGTCGGCCACCCCGGCGCGATCGTGCCTCGTAGAGGAAACATGGGCAGCGGCGCTCTTGCTTTGAGCAACAGTCCGCTGGCAAACGAGTTCGAGTTGTACCTGCCCGGGTTCGTCTCTGGAACGCAGGCATATGGCAGATCGTCCGGATAGTTGTCGAAGTAGACCTTGAAGTCGTTGATGAGCCGAATCTCTTCGAGTGCATCGACGGGCAACGCCTCCAGTTGAACTGGCCTGATCTCGACGTCACTCGGTCGATTGATGCCCTTCGTCAGCGTGCCCGTGCAGAAGATGCTCGTATCACCATTGCCAGTTCCGGCGCCGATGGTGAAGAACGGATTCCGATACTCATCTCTGTGGATCAGAAAGTTGGGCAAGAGTGGCTCCCAGAACTTGGGATACGAAGGGACGATCCGCAACGAGACGTGCTGAGCGGTCAGCCCAAGCATCACCGCGTGGCTCTTCGCGAAAATGCCTCTCCCTGGCCGTCGTTCGCTGAGCTGCCCGGTCTTGTGATCAAACAGCGCAAACCGCGTCGCATCGCTGAACTGCCCAACAACGGACGAAATGGCCTCGCCTCGCAATCCGATCCAGTCGCCGCCCGTGTTCACCGACCGCCAGTCGAGACCGAACGGCTGTCGAGACTCGATATCGCCGACGGCACTCACCATCGCCAACTCGCCCGTACTCCAGTCGAGCGCAGCGACACCGCCATCGGGTCGCGCCGCCAATGGCGTGAGGTCCGGCAGCATTCCACTCCAAACCGGCGTTCCGGTTCTCGCATCGAGGGCTTTCCAACCATCCCCATAGGTGAGCGCCATGCCCCCCTGCCCGACCAGCTCGATTGAAAAGTTGAATGGCACCTCACGCTCGATGCGTGTGTCGCCGTCGATCAGGGTCATGGCCTTCTGCACCACCACCGACTGCCCGACCATCTGAGTGCCGCGTTCCCACGTCACGATCGTGCCGCCAGTGCCGTCCGGCAGGAGTTGAATCGCGCGGACGGGATGATCGCACGGGAGTGCCGTACCAAGCGTTCCATGGCAGCTCGTTGAATAGAGCGAGATGAACTTCGGCGACTCCGTGCGAGAGAGCACGACCAGGTCGATACCCATCTCGATGTTCCGCTCGGGGCGACGAGCTCTGGGTTCGTTGCAAAGGTCGTTCTTCACGATCCTGTGCCGCCGAACGGCCAGGTAGCCAAGGCCATCGGCGCCCGCAATCGGTCCCACCACCTCGGGCGCGTATTCGTAGCGATACGAACGACAGAGTTCCGGCGGCACCGACGGAATGGTCTGTCCGTCGTACTTGGAGTCGTATTGATTCAAGTCAGGCTCGAGCCTGCTTCGGGCGACGAGCCGACCTGACAATCCGTCGATCACGATCGCGAACTTGTCTCTCATTTCGTGACCTTCGACTAACTTCCCGTTGGGAATCGATTCAACTGCGTAGATCGTGCCGTCGTAGGCCTGCGCGGGACGATCGAGAATCCCGAGGGAGTCATAGCGCCAGGACTTCGTCGTGCCGCCACCGGTACGGATGAACGCGCGTGTGTCCCCGATCTCGTCAAGCACTCCCGCTACCAGTCCTCCGAAGGCATCTGCCATGAGCGGAACACCCGGCACGTGTTGCTGCCAAAGCACTTCCCCTTCCGACGAGACGGCGCGGACTACCTTCCTGTCCCAGTCTTCGTAGTCGACGGCAAACATGTGGGGACTGTCCGGTGAGACGCGATTCGCAAACAGGGGCGGCTCCGGCGAAAGCAACAGAGTCGACGGCAGCGACCAGCGCTCCTCCCCAGCGGCCAGCGCCGGCACAACGCGGATGACCGCTTCTGCGCGCAGCCCATCCTTCTCTGCTACCACCGTCGCAGTCCCTGGTCCAAGCGCCGCAATGCCCGGCGGCTCGTTGCCACTGAGCGCGACGACCGTGTCGTCGTCCACACTCCATGAGGCCCCTTCAACCCTGGCCCCAAACTCGTCGCGCAACGTGAAACGAGATACCTCATCGACTCCCACCGTCCTGGAGGCAGGTGTCAGGAACAGCGCTGTCGGTGCGCCCACCCGCGATACGGTGACTGATGAGAACGTCTCATGACCGACCGCATCTCGCGCCTGAACTACAAAGTCATTGCGGCCTGGCCGCAAGTGCAGCGCGCAGTGGTAGGTGCCGGCGTCAAGAACCACTGGCTTCCCGTTGCAGGTCACCCCAGTGACGCCAGATCCCGCATCAGTGACGCTTCCGGAGACGACGATGTCTTCCGCGTTGCTGGATTCGGGCAGTTCGGCGATCGTGGCCATCGGTGGGTGGAGGTCGAGCTTGATCGTGACCTCGGCCGAGGATGTATTGCCCGCGCCGTCGGCCGCAGTGCCCGCCACCGTGGTCACGCCATCCTGGTCGACGACCAGCGGCTGCGAACAGGAGGCAATCGCGACCTCGTCCGCACATTGAAACGACACCGTGACCGGCGTCGTCATCCAACCGTCCGTCAGTGGCGGCGACACCACCGCGCGAATCACGGGTGGAACGGTGTCGACCGGTTCTGGATCCTCCGCGGGTTCACTGCCCCAATCCGGAAGATTGGAGATGATCTCTTGCGGGGCCGTTTGGTCGGACTCTCCTCCTGAGCCCAGTCTGCCGGACTCGCCTTCGCCCCATGTGCGCACATCTCCGTCAATGGTCACTGCGGCACTATGCAGGGAGCCGAGCGCCAACGCGGAAGCCGCCTGAAGTCCGATGACCGGCACTGGGCGCAGACGGCGAGTCCTCGTCCCGTCGCCGAGCTGGCCTGCTTGGTTTGCCCCCCACGTGACGACCTGGCCGCCCGTGGTGATGGCGCCGGAGAAATGCAGGCCCGCGGCGATCACCGTCGCCGCGAGGCCCGTGATCAGCTTCGGGGTTCTTGCGACCTTGGTGATTCCCGTCCCCAGTTCGCCATCGCTTCCTCGTCCCCACGAGTAGACCGCTCCCGATCGCACCAACGCGAGGCTATGAGCACCACCGGCCGCAACGCTCACAACGTCACGGAGGTCGACAAGCACGGGAGTGCCCCGATCTTTGGTCGTCCCATCGCCGAGTGCACCGAACTCGTTACTTCCCCATGCGTACAGTCGGCCATCACGGGTGACCGCAAGTGAGTGCGCCCCTCCGGCGGCAATCGCGGCGACGTCAGACAGGCCTTGGACGTGCAGCGGCGAGAGCACCGCCGCCTTCTTGCCATTTCCGACTTGACCGCTGGTGTTCGCCCCCCATGCGAACACGCGCCCGTCGGCCGTCAGCGCAAGGGTGTGCGCCCGTCCCGCGGCGATCATCTTCACTGCGCCCAGGCCTGTGATCCGCACCGGGCGGGCGCGGCGCTTGCGCGTTCCGTCACCAAGCCGGCCGAAAGTGTTCGCGCCCCAAGCGAACACTTCTCCCGCCACTGAGAGGGCGACGGTGTGCGCGGCGCCTGCGCTCACAGAAACAATCCCCACAAGTTCAGGCACCTCCGCGGGTGATAGGCGATCACCATATCCCCCGCCGCCAAGCTGTCCGCGCCGCCCGTCTCCCCATGCAAACACCGTCCCGTCGGGACGCGCGATGACAGTGTGGGCTCGTCCCGCAGCGATGCTTCCGCCGCCGACGTGCCGACGCTCGATAGGACCTTCGCCTGTACTCGACGCTGTGCGGACCGGTGCCCATGGCACCGCCAACAGCGCGATGGTCGCTGCATACAACAGACCTCGCTTCATGATTCCTCCGACGATCTCTGAAGCCAACGTCCTGACCGCGCGGCACCACGGTGAGAAGTGCGCCCCGCCTCGTTGTCCTCATTCGCCGGAGGCTTCCGGCAACCAGATCAGCCCTGCGACACCAGCGCGCGCTGCTCGGATCCCACAGCAGCGGACGACGGCACAGGCCGATATCGCAAGTACGAATTCAACGTGTGGTAACTGATGTCGAGTGCCCGGCACGCCTGCCGCTTGTTGCCGGCGTTCTTCTCTAGCACGAGTCGCGCGTAGCGACTTCCCCAGGCGCGCATGGTGTCGCCAAGCTGTGATGACGGCACCAGATGCTCACCGTAGCCGCCTCGTAAACTGACGGGCAGATCATCGACGCGGATCTGTCGCGACTCGGCGGTCGCGATCGCACCTTCAATCATCCGCTCGAGTTCACGAACGTTTCCTGGCCAGTCATAGGCCACAAGCGCGTCGACCGCTGCGGGTGTCATGGTCAACCGTCCACGCCCCTCGTGCCGGGCCAGAAAGTAGTGCGTGAGTTCGAGAATGTCTCCCTTTCGCTGGCGCAGTGGAGGCACCCGAATTTCGACCCCGGACAGCCGGTAGAACAGGTCCGTGCGAAACAGTCCGCGATCTACGAGCCCGGCTAATGGGCGATTTGTCGCCGCCACAATTCTCGTGTTGATGTGACGCGGTCCGTTGCCCCCCACCCGCTCGACGGTCAGGTCCTGAATCACACGCAGCAACTTCGCCTGTGCGGCCATCGACAGGTCGGACACTTCATCCAGGAACAGCGTCCCGCCATCGGCGTGCTCGAACTTGCCGCGACGCCCACGAACGCCCGTGGCGGTACGCTCCTCAATGCCGAACAGCTCCGCTTCGATCAGCGTTTCGACGAGCGCCGCGCAGTTGATCGCGACAAACGGCCCGTTGCGTCGTTGACCAAGCGCATGAATCTGTCGAGCGACTAGCTCCTTGCCGACACCGCTTTCGCCCTCGATCAGTACGGTGAACTGTGTATTCGCCACGCGCTCCACGCGGTCACGCAGCAGCCTCATGGTTTCGCTCGACCCGATCAGTGGCGCAGCACCGTCCCGTTCTGCCGCAGTCAATGGTGCCGGCGTTGATGCGAGGCGCTCGGTTTCGATCAGGATGGCGGCCAGGCTCGCAGCCGTTTCGAACAGCTGGCACATCCAGTCATCGGGCCCGGCCACGCGAGCATCGAAGCAGGCTTCCAGCATCACCTGGCGGCCTTCTTCTTTGACGGGCACTGCGTAAGCGACGTAGTCACGGGCACGAATCGGCTGCAGGGCTCGCGGCGGCATCGCGCCCGAGATCTCCTTCAGTCCGACACTGCGCACGTTTGTAAGCTGAGCCAGACGCTGCGTGAGGCACATCGCAAGGTGCCGGCGGTCCGGTGCATTCAACAGGTCGGCCGCCACCTGTCGAAGCAGGACGTCCATGCCGGCCCGCCGGTCGCTGCGTCGCATCTGCCGCTGATGCCCGATGAGGCGTGGGGTCTCAGATTCCATGGCGCGAAGCTCGTGTCCAAACTCGATGCCAATCGGTGCCGCCCGGATTGCACCGAGAATCCCGCGAAGACCCTCGGATCACGGCCACAGGTTGCGTAGGAACTGCCCGCACGTCATTGATCAGTGGGCACCTGCTACGCATTCACTCATCGTCAAGCACGACGCGGCTTTCAAACAGCACCACACCTCGATACCGCAGCGGATCGAGCGCGGTGACCCAACATCGATCGAGCTTGCCTTTGACGGAGGTACGCGTCTGCGGCCCGGCCAGCTGCATCTCGGTATTGGCACCAGGCCGAAGGCGAGCGTCGGACTCGACCAGCGCCCCGCGGCTCGTGATGTTGATGATGGTGACGTGCTGCCCTGGCCGCAGGACCGCATGAGAGTGCCACCGCACAGTTCCGCCGGGCCGGCGGCGTTCCTCCCGCCGTTCGAGATCGACCGTTACGGAAGCCATTGCCGCGCCTGCGCATCGAACATCAATACGCGCACACGGCCGGTGGCACCGAAGATCCGAATCGCCATCTGCGGCCCGCGCTGGGCCGCGACATACAACGTCCCATTGGTGGCGCTGCCGAAAGGGCTGAAAGTCACGAGGGCGGTGTTGCCGATGCGAAGTGGATCCGCGCCGGGCTCGAGCGTGGTCGAACCTGACACGTCACTGACTCGCTGATTGATGCGCAGCGAGATGTCGCGGGCCTGATCGTCAAGCCACTCAAGGCGCGTCAGCGCGACATCGACACCTCGATCGATGTCACGCTGCAACACACCATTGCCATTGCCGTCTGCATACGAACGCACCTGCGTCCGCCCCCCGACCAGCTCGAGTCGAACCGCGACCGAGCGCGCACGCTTGAGGGCGTCGAGCCGGGCCCGTTGCAGATGCCCGGCCAGATAGCGCGCGCCAATGATGGTCCGCTCGCGGTCGAGCGTGCCGCCGATGACCGGCACCGCGACCGCGCCCATCATCAGGCAGAGCGCAGCGGCGACGACGACATCAATAAGAGCGGCACCCGCATCTCCAGCTGCCGTACTGACGACGTGAGGCAGACTCCTGTCAGTCACCGGGCGCCTTCTCGGTCTTGGGTGGCGTCACGACGATCATCGGCTTGAGCTTCAGGAAGCTCTTCTCACCAATACCTTTCACGTTCATCAACTCCTCGATGCGCTTGAAGGGGCCGCTCTTCGTACGGTGTTCGATGATGCGCTCTGCTGTCTTGCGACCGATGCCGGGCAGCGTCTCGAGCTGGTCGAGGGTCGCGGAGTTGAGATTGATGGATGCCTTGGCCGGCGTGGCTTCCGACGACTGGGCTGATACGGCCGCGGGCGAGATGAAAAGAAGTGCGCCGCAGATCACGAGCGCGCTGAGCAAGCTGATTCGCATGGTGTCCTCCGAGAATGGTTTTTGGCTGCGCGCGGACGCCGGAAGATTCGAGATACTCGCGGTCAGGGAAGCAGCTCGCATTAAGACGCCGCGCGCAGTTCGGCAGCGATAGAGCAAAAGAGACGCCTGACATGGACGTCGTCTCTAAGCCTCTCGATACGCTGCGGTTATCTGGACGGAACCCTCAGCACGGCGTGCGCGTCAGAGAAGAAAGTGACAACGCCGGTTGTCATGCGTTTGCGGGACCGCCCCTTCCGGCCGGAATTCGGCGAGTCGCCGCGCAACTGCAGTTGCGTGTGGTGCAACCGCCAGACCCGGCTAAAATGCCGGTCGAAAGGATTTCGCATGCGACGAGCCCCCTCTCTCCTTGCCGCCCTCGCCTTCGCCCTATCGGCAACCACTCTGTCGGGCTTGCCCGCCGTCGCCTTGGCGAAGGACGGGCAGGTGGCTGTGCCCGCGCCGGCCGCCGAGAAGTGCTCGCTTACCTGGGCGGGCTTCGAGGAGCAGATCGAGAAGCTGCTCGTCGACGGCAAGGTGCTCAAGACCGAGGCGGTGCCGATCGGCGTCACCAAGCCGCAGCGCGCCACGCTCGAGGGCGGCTCGCGCTTCGCGTGGAAGCCGATCCGCCCTGGATACAGCAAGGGCTTCATGGAGAGCTACAAGGCGGAGATTGCCGCCTATAAGCTCGATCGCATGCTCGACCTCCACATGGTCCCGCCCATCGTCGAGCGCAAGCTCGATGGCCTGACCGGCGCCGCCGTCTACTGGGTCGAGAACACCAGGGGCTGGAGCGTCGAGAAGCCGCCGCAGGGCCCTGAGCCGATGTGGAGCCGCCAGCTCACGAAGATGAAGATGTTCGACCTGCTGATCGCCAACATCGACCGCAACCAGGGCAACCTGATTTACGACAACGACTGGCACCTTTTCCTGATCGATCACTCGCGCGCATTCATCGACAAGAAGGACCTCAAGAACCTCACGCCGCTCGGCCGCGTCGATCGCGAGCTGTGGACGAAGATGCAGGCCCTGACGATGGAGGATCTTGATCGCGGACTCGAGAAGTGGGTCGGCAACGCCGAGAAGAAGGCGCTGCTCGCACGGCGCGACCTGATGGCGAAGAACATCGCGGAACTGATCAAGACCCGCGGCGAGAAGTCCGTCTTCTACGAATAGACGTCTGATTACGGCATGACCCGTCCGTCCGACGATCTCGATGCGCTGATCGGCGAACTCAACTCCTCCGCCGCCAGGCTCGACGCCGGCGGGCGCGATGAACGCCTCGACGACTGGGTGCGCCAGGTCGTCGCCAGCAAGGGCAGCGACCTGTTGCTGGTCAGCGGTAGCGCGCCGATGATGCGCGTGGATGGCAGCCTGCGCGCGATCGGCACGGCGCCACTCTCGGACCAGGACGTCGAAGACGCGATCCTGCCATTACTTCCCCCTCACGGCCGCGCCGAATACCAACGCATCAACATCGTCGATGCCTCGCTCCGCCTGCCGGGCTCGGCGCGGATGCGCGTCAACCTGCATCACGAACGCGGACGACCCGCCGCCGCCATCCGCATCCTGCCAACCAACGTGCCGCAGCTCGCGCAACTCGGCCTCCCGCCGGAAGTCGAGAACCTCACGAAGCTTGGCGCGGGACTGGTGCTGGTCGGCGGCGCAACGGGCTCAGGCAAGACCACAACCGTGGCGGCACTAGTGGACGTGATCAACCGCCGCGATCGCAAGCACATCGTCACCGTCGAAGACCCGATCGAATACGAACACGCCAATCACCAGGGACTCGTCGAGCAAGTCGAGGTCGGCATCGACGCGCCGGACTTCCCCACCGCGCTCAGGGCCGCCGTTCGGCAGGCGCCGGATATTCTCGTGATCGGCGAGATGCGCGATCACGAGTCGATGCGCATTGCGCTGACCGCGGCGGAAACCGGCCACCTCGTATTCAGCACGCTGCATACGACGGACGTCGCCGCAACCGTCGGCCGCATCTGCGATTCGTTTCCCAATGAGCGGCAGAACACCATCAGGCAAGAACTCGCGTGGGCGCTCGCCGCCGTCATGACGCAGACGCTGATCCCAGGCCCGTCCGGCGGACGCGCGCCGGCCGCTGAATTGTTGATGGTGAGTTACGGCGCGCGGCAGCACATTCGCCGCAACGCGCTGCAGCACCTGCACCAGGAGATCACGCTGACGCGCAAGCAGGGCTCCTTCACGCTCGAGGAATCACTCGCGCGCCTGGTCAAGCAGGGCCTCATCACGCCGAATGACGCGCAGGTGCGCGCACGTCACCCCGAAGAAATGGAGTCGCTGCTGCGCTAATCCGCGCTACCAGAGCACCTTGACCGCTCCGGAGTCGACGATGGCTGAATCTCTGGTGATCAATGGAAGGCCGAGCACGAGAGCCGCCGCAACAATCATTGAGTCGTAGGGATCCCGGTTGATGTTGATGTCGTTGGCGGTCATCAGTTGCTCGAGTGACAAGTCAAGCGGCTGATAACACGGGTTCGCAAATAACTGGTTGATGAACGTCGTCAACGGCACTCGCAGGCCACCACGGCCGGCGCGCGTCAGGAACGTGATCTCGATCAAGACGGCCATCGGCACATAAATAAGTGCCTCGCCCTCGTCGGCGGCGCGGAACTGCGCTGCGGCCCGTGGCCCCAGCGAACGCCCGCCGCCGCCGTGAAACATCAGCGCGTGCGTGTCGGTGACCGCCGCATCAAACTTTGGCACGCTTGGACTTTCGTTTCTGTTGACGCTTCCGAGGGGCCGCGGTGTAGCCCGGCGCGTCCTCATTCAGGGACCACTTGGCAAGCCATTCCTCGTGCAGCGCTTTCAAAGCGGCATCGGCCTTCTCGAGATTCGGATCGTCGGACAAGTCGATCATGCCAACCACCGATGTGTTGGCGGGCGGGCCGCCCTTGCCGAACCGCGCGGCAGTGATCAGCCGGTCGAGTTCCTCGCTGAGATTGCCGCCAGACGAAATCCGCGCCCGCCCCTTCAGCCAGAGGACGTTCATCTCGTCCAGCGTGACGGACATCGCTTTCTTCGGCATAATATAAACATATTATCACAGATGGTGCGCTAGGATGACTCATGCGGCTGATCGGACTCCTGCTCGCGCTGCTCGTCCTGCTGACGCCAGGCGCTTCTCTCGATGCGCAAGCGACGCGTATCGTCGCAATCGGCGATATTCACGGCAGTCTCGATGGCCTGACCGGCATCCTCAAAGCCGCGGGCCTGATCGACGCGTCACGCAAGTGGAGTGGCGGCACCGCTCAGCTGGTGCAGACCGGCGATTACACCGATCGCGGTGAAGGCACGCGAGCGGTCCTCGACCTGTTGATGGCCCTCGAGCCGCAGGCCAGGGAGGCCGGAGGACGCGCCGTGGTCCTGCTCGGCAATCACGAGGTCATGAACCTGGTCAACGAAGTACGCGACGTCACGCCCGAGATTTTTGCGACGTTCGCGGATGCCGATTCCGAAAAGCGCCGTCAGTCCGCATGGGAGGCGTACGCCCGGCTGGGCGAAGAGAAGAAGCGCAAGGGCGAGCCGGTACCGACCGTCTACGCGCAGAACCAAGCCGCCTGGCTGGCGGCCCATCCCGTTGGCTTCGTCGAATACATGGAAGCGCTGTCGCCCCGAGGCAAGTACGGCGCCTGGCTACGCGAGAAGCCGATGGTGACCGAGCTTGGCGGCAGCATCTTCATGCACGCCGGCATTCCGCCCGGATCGGCGCCGGCGAAGATCGAGGACCTGAACATCCAGCTACGCGACGAGATCCGCCGCTTCGATCGCTTCGTCGAACAGCTCGTCGACCGCAAGCTCGCGCTCCCGTTCTTCACGCTGAACGAGATCCTGCAGGTGGCATCGAGCGAGATCGGCCTGGCCAACGCCATCATCGCGACCGCGAAGGAGGCCGCCAAGGAGCCGGACCGCAGCCGCCTGAACATGCCGCTGTTGCTCGAAGCCGAACAGATCATGAAGATCGATTCGTGGCTGGCGATCAACGGCGAGAAGGCGTTGTGGTATCGCGGCCTCGCCACCGTGCCGGACGATGCGAAGGGCGGCCCGTTTGCGGCGTTGCTGCAGAAGTACGGCGCGAAGCGATTCGTGACCGGGCACACGCCTCAACAGAACCGCAACATCGGCGTGCGGTTCGGTGGGCGTGCGGTGCTGATTGATACGGGGATGCTGACGAAGGTCTACAAAGGCCGCGCCTCCGCGCTCGAGATCACGGGCGACACGCTCACCGCGATTTACGAAGACGGCCGCGCTACGATTCCTTGAACCACTTCACCGTTTCGCGCAGCCCGTCCTCCAGGCTCACGGTCGGCTTGTAACCCAGCAGGCGCTCAGCCTTTGTGATGTCGGCTTGCGAGTCGCGCACGTCTCCCTTGCGCGCGTCCTTGTAGATCGGTGTCAGGTTCGTCCCGAAGATCTTGTTGAGCACGGCGAGCAACTGGTTGAGCGAAATCCGGCTGTTGGTCGCGACGTTGAACACCTCGCCGCCAACGCCGGGCGTCTCCGCCGAGCGAATCACGCCATCGACGACATTCGCCACGAACGTGAAGTCGCGCGTCTGCTCACCATCGCCGTAGATCACCGGCCGCGTGCCTTCGCTCAGGGCCTTGATGAACAACGAGATCACACCCGAATACGGCGAGCCCGGATCCTGCCGCGGGCCAAACACATTGAAATAGCGCGTTGTCACCGTCTCAAAGCCGTAGAGACTCGTGAACATCTGGCCGTATGACTCGCTCATCAACTTCTGCAGCGCATACGGGGTCATCGGGTGCGGCTGCATTGTCTCGACCTTGGGCAGCACCTCGGTGTCGCCGTAGACCGAGGAGGAACCGGCGAAGACGAGCCGCTTGACGCCGGCGTCGCGCGATGCGAGCAGCATATGCAGCATGCCGTCGACGTTGGCGCGGTGCGACTCGAGCGGCTTGTCCACCGAGCGCGGCACCGACGGAATCGCCGCCTGGTGGATGACGTAGTCCATCCCCTCGACGATCTTCTTCGCAAACTCCGGATTGGCGCAGTCCCCTTCGAGGAACTCGACGCCGTCGCGGATGTTGTGCTTGAAGCCGGTAATGAAGTTGTCGGCCACGCGCACGCGGTGTCCGCGCTTGACGAGGGTTTCCGAAATGTGGGAGCCGATAAATCCGGCGCCGCCGGTGACGAGATAGTTAGCCATTCGTTTAGTAGAAACGCCGCAGTGAGCCTATAAGCCGAATTCTGTTCCACCGCCTCCCTTGCGGAAGACGATGAAGGCAATCATTCCTCTAGCCCCGCCATTACTGACGGGATCCAGCAACCTACCCGGACGCGCGAACGGGCCGTTCGATCAGCGTCCCTATTTGGTCTTGCTCCATGCGGGGTTTGGCCTGCCACGTCTGTTGCCAGCCGCGCGGTGGGCTTTTACCCCACCTTTTCACCCGTTCCCAGGTTGCCCTGGGTGGTTTGTTTTCTGTGCCACTTTCCGTCGGGTTGCCCCGCCCGGGTGTTACCCGGCGCATTGCCCTATGGAGTTCGGACTTTCCTCTCCCGCCAGCACTTCACTCGGTAGCTTGTCGACCTTGCGGTCGAGGCCGCGAATGGTTGCTGACGGCAGCGATTACCCGGCTCACTGCAGCATCAACAGGCTATCAGGCCAGCAGGCTGGCAGGCTAGCCGTAATACCCGTTAGCCGTCCGACTCCTGCGAAATCTGATACTGCTCCAGCTTCTTGTACAAATTACTACGCGGCGTATCGATGACTTCGGCCGTCTTCGAAATGTTCCAGCCGTTCTCGCGGAGCCGGGCAACCAGGTAGGCGCGCTCGGAGCCGGACTTGAACTCCTGCAGCGTCGGCGCCTGCATCCACGATTGTTCGGCCACTGACGGGCTGACACTGGCCGACGACATGGTCGCGGCGTCGGAGCGAATCGCGCCACCATCCGGGATGTCGGACGCGTCGATCGACTCGCCGTTGGTCATGATCACCAGGCGTTCGACGAAGTTGCGCAGCTCGCGGATGTTGCCGCGCCAGTGCTGCTGCCTGAGGCGTTCCATGGCCGCGGCCGTGAACGTCTTGCGGTGGAAGTTGTTGTCGCGGGCGAACAGGTCGGCAAAGTGCCGCACCAGCGCCGGCACATCGTCCCGCCGCTCGCGCAGGGCCGGGACGTGGATCGGCACCACGTTCAAGCGATAGAACAAGTCCTCGCGGAACGTATTGCGGTCGATCTCTTCCTCGAGGTTCTTGTTCGTGGCGGCAATGACGCGGACGTCAACCTTGATGATCTTGTTGCTGCCAAGCCGCTCGAGCTCCTGCTCCTGCAGCACGCGCAGCACCTTGGCCTGCGTCTTCAGGCTCATGTCGCCGATCTCGTCGAGGAAGATCGTGCCCTTGTCGGCCTGCTCGAACTTGCCGATCTGGCGATCGGTCGCGCCGGTGAACGAGCCCTTCTCGTGCCCGAACAATTCGGACTCGATCAACTCGTCCGGAATCGCGGCGCAGTTGACCTGCACGAAGGCGCCGTCGCGGCGCAGGCTCTCGCGGTGAATGGCGCGCGCCACGAGCTCCTTGCCGACACCGCTCTCGCCCCAGATCAGTACGGTGGCGTTGGTCGGCGCGGCCTTCTGGATTGCGCCACGCACGGCCGCCAGGGCCGGCGAATCACCGATGATCTGGTACTTCTTCTCGGCGTCCCTGCGATAGGAGCGGTTCTCGGTCTTGAGCCGCCGCGTATCGACGGCGTTGCGCACGGTGACCAGCACGCGCTCGCGTTCGAGCGGCTTCTCGATGAAATCAAACGCGCCAAGGCGCGTCGCTTCCACCGCGGTGCTGATGTCACCGTGGCCGGAAATGACGACGATGGGTGTCACGTCCGTGAGATGTCGAACCTTCTGGAGGACCTCGAGGCCGTCCATGCCCGGCATCTTGACGTCGAGAAACACCAGGTCCGGCGCTTCGCGTTCGATCAGCTTGACGCCCTCTTCCCCGGTCGCGGCGAGCGTGACGTCATAGCCGTCATACTCGAGCGTCATTTTCAGGGAGTCGCGGATGGCGGCCTCGTCATCGACCACCAGGATGCGTGGCTTCACCGTTGCTCCGTGCGAACGGTTCGGATGGCGCGCTGATCGAGCTCGGGTTCGTAGAGATAAATGGCCAACACCTCGCCGGGACGCGCCGCGCCGACAATACGGCGCCATCCAGCAATCGAGTTCACCGGCTGG
Organism: uncultured Acidobacterium sp.; assembly: GCA_964628295.1. Taxonomy (GTDB): domain Bacteria; phylum Acidobacteriota; class Vicinamibacteria; order Vicinamibacterales; family UBA2999; genus 12-FULL-67-14b. Next base: position 208,846 of record CAZVLS010000005.1, on the reverse strand, counting down.
CGATTGACTTCGAGGATGATCGAACCGCGCTCGATGCCGCCGTCGTAGGCGACCGACAGCGGCTCGACGCGCTGCACCATCAACCCGGTCATGCCCGACGGAATGTCGAAGCGATGCGCGTTGCTGTCGTCGATCTCGATCAGGCTCAGGCCGAGTTCGCCGGGTCCCGTGCGCTGCAGCGATCGCTCGGCGGTCGTGGTCTCGGCAGCGGTGGCCTGACGCGGACGTTCCGCCAGCTTGATCGTGACCGCCTGCGTGCGTCCGTCACGCGTGTACTCGAGCCGCGCGGAGCTGCCAGGCTGACGCTCGGCAATCTCGCGGATCAGCCGGTCGTGCGTGCGCACGGGCTGCCCATCAACCGAGACGATCACGTCGTACGGGCGCAGGCCGACACGTGCGCCGGGCGAGCCGGGCGTCACGTCCTGCACGAGGGCGCCATCGGCGCGTGCCAACTTCAGCGACTGCTGCAAATCCGGGTCAACATCGCGCAGCGTCACACCGATGTAGCCGCGCTCCACGCGGCCAATCGTCTTCAACTGCTTCAACACGGCGCGCGCCTGGTTGATCGGCACCGCGAAGCCGATGTTGCTGGCCTGCCGGCTCACGGCGGAGTTGATGCCAATGACCTGCCCGCGCGAATTGATCAGCGGTCCGCCGCTGTTGCCGAAGCTGATCGCCGCATCGGTCTGGATGTAATTGTCGAGGCTTGGATCAAACAGCTTGCGGCCAATGAAGCTGACCACGCCCACGGTGACGGTGTGCTCGTAGGCCAGCGGGTTGCCGATCGCACACACCCACTCACCCACGCGCAGCCGCGCCGAATCGCCCAGTACCGCATGCGGGAACGGCCCCGCGCCGACTACCTTGATCAACGCGATGTCGGTGTCGGGATCCGACCCCACCACGTCCGCGCGAAGGGTGCGGCCGTCCGCCAGCTTGACCGTCAAGCGCTCGGCGCCCTCGATCACGTGGTGGTTGGTGAGGATGTTGCCCTCAGGATCGATGATGAAGCCGGTGCCGGTCCCGCGACGGGGGGCATCCGCACCGCGGCGATCGAACGGATCGTCGGCACCGCGACGGCCACCCTCTTCGATCAACCGGCGCGCACGGCGCCCGCGCGCTGTAGCGTCGATGTTGACCACGGCCGGGTTCATCCGCGCCGCAATGTCGGCAAAGTTGACCGAACCCGGCGGGCCCGGACGCACATCGGCAATCTCCGTGATTGCCGGCCCGCCATCGTCAGACGACGAAGCGACCGGCGCCTGCGCGGCAGGCTGCGCGGACCGCTCCACCGTGAGGAGCAGGCCGACCAGCACGCCAATGATGGCCGTGAGCGTGGCCGTGGTGATGGTGAAGAGCCGGTTCATTCCGCTGCAGTCATTATAAGTTCGAGGAAAGCCTTTTCATCGAGCGTCGCAATGCCCAATGCCTGTGCTTTCTCAAACTTGCTTGCGCCCGGCTCGGTACCGACGATGAGCGCGGTGGTCTTCTTGCTCACCGATCCCGTCACCTTCGCGCCCAGGGCCTCGAGCTTCGCTTGCGCCTCGTCGCGGGACATCCCTGATAGCTCGCCGGTGATGACGTAGGTCTTGCCCGCGAGCGGCTGCGGGCCGACTGGCGCGCGCTTCGGCTCACCGATCAGCTTGACGCCCGCCGCGCGGAAGCCGGCGATCAACTCGCGGTTGCGGGGTTCGTCGAAGAACGCGCGCACCGATGCGGCGAGCACGGGGCCGATCTCGCGCACCGACTCGAGCTGTTCGAGCGTGGCCTGCTCAATGGCATCCACCGATCCAAAGTGATCGGCCAGGACCTGCGCCCCGCGCTCGCCCACGTGACGGATGCCGAGTCCGTAGAGCAACCGCCACACGTCGTTGGACTTGGACTTCTCGATCTCGCCGAGGACCTTGGCCGCAGACTTCTTCCCCATGCGCTCGAGACCTTCGAGCGTCTCAGCCGTCAGCGAGTAGATGTCGGCGTAGCTCTTGACCAGTCCGCTCTTGCACAGCTGCCACACCAGGGACTCGCCCATCCCCTCGATGTTCATCGCGCCGCGCGACGCGAAGTGCTCGAGGCCGCGCTGCAGTTTCGATGGGCACGAGCTGTTATCGCAGCGCCACACCGCCTCGTCTTCCGGCTTCTGCAGCTCGCTGCCGCAGCGAGGGCACGTCGTCGGCATGACCCACTTCGGCGTCGGCCGCGCTGGGTCGGTATCCACCGGCCCCACCACACGCGGAATCACGTCACCGGCTTTCTCGATGATCACCATCTCGCCCGGACGGATGTCCTTGCGGACGATGTCGTCGGGGTTGTGGAGCGTGGCCATCGAGATCGTGGAACCGGCCACGACCGTCGGTTCCAGCATGGCAAACGGCGTCGCCGCGCCGGTACGCCCGATGTTGATCTCGATGCTGCGCAGCATCGCCTGTTTGCGTTCGGCCGGGAACTTGAAGGCGGTGGCCCATCGCGGGAACTTCGACGTGAAGCCCAGCTTCTCGCGCAACGCCAGATCGTTCAACTTGATGACGACGCCGTCGGTCTCGAACGGCAGTGTCGTCCGCTTGTCGCGCCACTCGTCGCAAAACGCGATCACGGCGTCGATGCCGTCGCACAGCTTCCAGTGCGGCTCAACCGGCAACCCCCATGTGACCAGACTCTTCAGCATCTCGCTGTGTAGAGGCGGATCTTCAGCCCCGCCTGCACCAACGAGCTGATACATCCACGCCGACAAGCCGCGCTTGGCCACCAGCGCCGGATCCAGGTTGCGCATCGTGCCGGCGGCCGTGTTGCGCGGGTTGGCGTAGAGCGGCTCGCCGGCTGCTTCCTGCTCCTTGTTGATGCGCTCGAAATTCTTCTTGGGGAGATAGACCTCTCCGCGAACTTCGATCCTGCCCTTCGGGCCGCCCTTCAGCGACAACGGCAATGCGCGCACGGTGCGAACGTTGTGTGTGACCTCTTCGCCGCGGACGCCATCGCCGCGCGTCGCGCCGCGCACCAGCCGGCCATCCTCGTAGGTCAGCGCCATGCTCAAGCCGTCAATCTTCAACTCGGCGACGTAGGCCGGCGAGTGTTCAATCGACAGGCCCTTGCGGACGCGCTCGTCGAACGCCCTGAGGTCGTCCTCGTTGTAGGCGTTGTCGAGGCTGAGCATCGGCTGCAGGTGCTCGACGGACGCGAACCCTTCAGCGGGCCGGCCGCCCACGCGCTGCGTGGGTGAATCAGGCGTGAGGAGCGCGGGATGCGCGGCCTCGAGCGCCTTCAGCTCGTTCATCAGCGCGTCGAACTCGGCGTCGCTCAGTTCCGGCGCCGCCTGTACGTAGTACAGCTCTTCGTGTCGACGGATTTCGTGGCGAAGTTCTTCGACTCGCTTGACGGGATCCATTCCGGGAACGTCCTTCGATGGGGCCAGGACCAGCCAGTGAGGGGATTAGCGATCGCGCAGGAGCACGAAGTCCGCAAGACCCATCAGCGCTTCGCGCTCCGGGCCCGGCGCAAACAGCCGCAACTGGCGCTTGGCGTTTTCACCGAATTCGACCGCGCGCTCGTAGGCGTATTCGATCGAGCGATGTTCGTTCAGCAACGCCTTGAGCCGCGCCCACTTCTCCGGCGAGATGTCGCGATCGCGAACCGCGTTGCGAATCAAGTCGCCCGCCTCGAGGCCGCCGTGATTCAGGAGGTGAATAAGCGGCAGCGTGATCTTGCCTTCGCGAAGGTCGCCGCCGATCGGCTTGCCGATCTTCTCCGCCGCGCCGGTAAAGTCGAGCAGGTCGTCCACCAGCTGGAACATGATGCCCAGGCTGAAGCCGTATTCGCGCAGCGCCTGTTCCTTCTCCGCGCCAACCTCGCCGAGCATGCCGCCGATCTGCGCGCAGCCGCCGAACAGGTAGGCCGTCTTGCGGCGGATGATCTCGAAGTGCTCTTCTTCGGTGAGGTCGACCACGCCGTTCTTGGTCAGCTGGTAGATCTCGCCTTCGATCATCCGCAGCGTGACGTCGCACAGCAGCCGGACGATGTCGAGCGTGTCCTGCGACAGCGCCATCGCCATCGACTTGATGTAGAGGAAGTCACCGGCGAGCACCGTGACGTCGTTGCCCCACTGCGAGTGGACGGCCTTGCGGCCGCGGCGCACGTCGGCGTCGTCGATGATGTCGTCGTGGACGAGGGTCGCGGTGTGAATGAACTCGACGACCGCCGCATTCAGCACCGCACGCGAACCGGTGTAGCCGCACAGGCGGGCGCACATCAGCAACACCGCCGGGCGCACGCGCTTGCCGCCGCTCTTGAGGACGTAGTTGCCGATCTCGGGAATAACGTGGATCTGCGACTCGACCTGGCGGGCGAATTCGCGCTCGACCGCCTCCAGATCCTCGCGCACGGGCTCGAATAGTTGGATCAGGTCCGCGGTTGTCCGGGGTGCAGCATTCGACACGTATTCAGATCACACCATACCGATTGCGTGGTGTCAACGAGTCCGGGAGTGGTTAAGGCTTTGAACGGTAAAGCCTTACGGGCTACGGCCGGAACAGCCGTTCAAAATTCCGGTCGGTCTCGTCGCCAACGACCTGGGCGCTGACACCGCGCACCGCTGCGAGCTGATCAACGACCTTCGCCACGTATGCCGGTTCGTTGCGCTTGCCGCGATGCGGGATGGGGGCCAGGTACGGGCTGTCGGTCTCGACCAGCAGCCGATCCGCCGGGATCACGGCCGCCGCCTGGCGGAGGGTTTCCGCCTTGGGGAACGTCGCGACGCCTGGGATGGACAGCATGAATCCGGTCGCCAGGGCACGCGCCGAGGCGTCCGTATCCCCGGTGAAGCAATGAAACACTCCACGGAGACGGCCCTGGCCTTCCTCCTCGAGAATACGCAGCGTATCGTCTTCGGCTTCGCGCGTGTGAATCACGATCGGCAGATCGCGCGCAATGGCGAGGCGGATCTGCGCCCGGAAGACCGCATGCTGGACCTCGCGGGGTGAGAAGTCGTAGTGATAGTCGAGGCCGATCTCGCCGATCGCACGGGCCGCCGGCAGCGAGTCGAGGTGGCGGGCCACCGTGTCGGCGGCGTCTTGCGGATTCGACTCGAATACCTTCGCGTGATGTGGATGCACGCCGACCGCAAAGCGACATTCCGGCCAAGCGTCGAGCACGGTCTGCGCGCGCGCGATCTCTTCCGCGTCTTCGGCGGCGAGGATCACGAGCGCGCGCGACACTCCGGCGGCGCGCGCCCGCTCAACAACCGCGGGGAGATCGGCGATGAACTCTTCGCCGGCAATGTGGCAATGGCTATCGATCATGGTTGGCTCGCAGGCCAGCAGGCCAGCGGGCTAGCGGGCTAGCGAACGCGCGTGCCCGGGACGCCAGGTTCCGAGTTCAGCACGATCGCCTTGCCTTCATCCGGGCTGACGGCGAGCACCATGCCGTTCGACTCGATGCCCATCATCTTGCGCGGCGCAAGGTTGGCAACAATGACGATGGACTTGCCCACCATTTGCTCCGGCTCGTACGACTCGGCGATGCCCGCGAGGATCGTGCGCGGTTCGGCCTCACCGGCATCGACCTTCAGCTTCAGCAGCTTCTGCGACTTCGGCATTTTCTCCGCCTCGAGCACCTTCGCGACCTTCAGGTGCACCTTCGCGAAGTCATCGATGGTGATAGTGGCGGGTGGGGCGGGTTGGGCTGGTGGCGCCGGTTGGGCCGGAACAGCGGCCGGCGTCGCCTGCGTCACAGGCTCTGCAGCTTTAGCTGGCTCACCCGCCTGACCTGCCCCACCCGACTTGATTTCTTCAGTCACAGTCACTCCCTTATCTGCTTCAATGCGCGGCCACAGTGCACCCGCGTTCAAGATCTGCTTTTCGCCTGACGTGCGCCAGGACGCGTCGGTATCCAGCCGCCGATCCGTGAGCGGACGTTCATCACCAAGCCGGCGCAGGATCTCCGATGCCGAAGACGGCATGATCGGCAGCAGCAACGTGGCCGCAATGCGCACCGCCTCCGACAGATCCCACAACACGCCGTTCAACTCGCCGGCCTTTTCCGGATCCTTGGCCAGCTTCCACGGCTCCTTCTCCGCGATGAAGTTGTTGGCCGCGCTGATCAAGCCGAATGCCGCGGCAGCGCCTTCGTGGAGCGCGTGCACCTGCATGCCGGCGCGATAGTCCAGCACCGCCTTGTCGGCGATGGCCGCCAGCGAGCCCGAGGTCCCCTGCGATCTGACGGCGCCGTGCTGGTAGCGCTCGGACATCGACGCGACGCGGTTCACCAGGTTGCCCAGGTTGTTTGCCAGGTCGGCGTTGTACTTCTCCTCGAATCGCTCCCAGGTGAAGTCACCATCGCCGCCGTACGGAATCTCCTTCGACAGGTACAAGCGCAGCGGATCGGGACCAAACCTGTTGGCCGCATCCAGCGGATCGACGATGTTGCCCATCGTCTTGCTCATGCGCTCGCCCTTGAAATAGACCCAGCCGTGCCCGAAGACCTGCTGCGGCAGCGGCAGGCGCGCGCTCATCAACATCGCCGGCCAGATCACGCAATGGAACCGCGTGATGTCCTTGCCGACGATGTGCAGATTGGCGGGCCACCACTTCTGGAACTGCGCGTCGTCCCAGCCGTAGCCAACCGCGGCAGCGTAGTTGATCAGCGCATCGAACCACACGTAGACCACGCTCGTCGGATCGAACGGCACCGGGATGCCCCACGACTGACCGGCACGGCTCATCGAAATGTCTTCGAGGCCGCCTTCAACCAGGCGCAGGATCTCGTTGCGGCGGATCTCCGGCTCGATGAACGACGGATTGTCGGCGTAGTGCTTGAGGAGCGGCTGCTGATATTTCGAAAGGCGGAAGAACCAGTTCTTTTCCTTGATCCACTGCGGCTTGGTCTTGTGGATCGGACACAGGCCTTCGACCAGGTCCTTCTCGGGCTTGAACGACTCACAGCCTTCGCAGTACCAGCCCTCGTACGCGCCCTCGTAAATGTCGCCGTTGTCCAGGCAGGCTTGCGCCATCTTCTGGACCGCGGGGAAATGCCGCTGGCGATCGGTGGTGCGGATGAAGTCGTCGAACGACAGGTCGAGGCGCTTCCACACGTCGCGGAACACGCCTTCCATCTCGTCGCAATACGCGAGCGGATCCTTGCCCTGCTCGGCCGCCTTCTTGAACACGTTCTGCGAGTGCTCGTCGTTGCCCATCAGGAAATGGGTCTCGAACCCCGCGAGCCGGCGATACCGCGCGATGATGTCGGCGGTGACCTTTTCGTAGGCCGTGCCGAGGTGCGGCTTGCTGTTGACGAAATCGATTGCCGTTGTGAGAAAGAACTTCATCGTTCGAGCCACGCCTTGTGTGCGAGCGCCTGTACTTCCTTGACTGGGATGCCGCGCTCCGCCGAGAGTTTCGCCAGGTCTTCGAATTCGGGCTGGGCGTTCAGGATGCGGCCGTCACGACTCGCCACCTTGAACCGCACCGCACCCACGCTGGTAGTGACCGTCACCATTTCGCGATCGAGGCATTCCCTCGACAACACCTGGTGACGGATGCCGATGGTCGTTGATTCCCGGAACACGATCTCGGTCATCGCGTCGCGCTGGTCCGGCTTCGCGACGATCGTCATCAAGGTGCCCGGCCGGTTCTTCTTCATCTGGATCGGGCTGTAGAACACTTCCAACGCACCCGCCGCGTAGAGCTTTTCCATCAACACGCCAAAAATCTGCGGGTTCATGTCGTCGATCTCGCACTCGAGCACGGCGACCTGCATGGACCTTGAATGACCGGCCCTCGACGAGCCTGAAGGCTCGTCGCTACAGGAACCGACGATCACACGCACCACGTTCGGCGAATCCTTCAGCTCGCGATCGCCGGCGCCATAGCCGCTGCGTTCAATCGTCATGCGCGGCACCGGCCCGTAGGACGTCGCGTATTCGGTCAAGATCAACGCCCCGGTCGGCGTCAGCGTCTCCATCTGGATACCGCTCGAGTAGACCGGCGCATCCTTGAGCAGCGCCACCGTCGCGGGCGCGGGGACCGGGAACACGCCATGCGCGATCTTCACCATGCCGCCGCCGACGTTGATCGGCGACACCACCACCTGCGCGGCCTTGAACCACTCGAACGCAAATGCCGCACCGACGATGTCGATGATCGAGTCGAGTGCGCCCACCTCGTGCAAATGCACCTGGTCGAGACTGGTGTTGTGGATCGCGGCTTCGGCCTCGCCCAGGCGCCGGAACATCTTGATCGCCCTGGCCTTTGCCGATTCGCTCAAAGCGGATCGGTCGATCGCCGCAAAGATGTCTTTTAACGAGTGATGCGGGTGCGCATGGTGCCCGGAATGCGCGGGGTGCACAGGGTGCATTTCGTGCACGCGAAATTTTGCCGCCGTGATCCCCGACTTGACGACGCGGTCGAGAGAAATCTCGATGCCATCGACCGCCAGGCTCCCGAGCGCGCGCGTCAATTCCTCGAGCGGCAGACCCGCATCGAGGAGCGCCCCGAGAATCATGTCACCGGCCGCGCCGGCGAAGCAGTCGAAGTAGAGAATCCTCACACCACGCCCTCTTGCCTGAAACTGAAAAACGTCCCGCTCCCCAGGATGATGTGATCGATCACATCAATCCCAATCATCTCGCCGGCCAGCTGCATCCGGCGTGTCATCATCCGGTCCGCCGGGCTCGGCAGCGGATCGCCCGACGGGTGGTTGTGGAACAGCACCACGTGAGACGCCGACGCCGCAATCGCGATCCTGAACACGTCGCGCGGATGCGTGATGTTCGCCTCGATGGTGCCGATCGACACGATCTCACTGCGAATCACGCGCTGCTTCTGGTCGAGCAACAGCACCCCAAACCGCTCGACCCCAAACCCCGAATACCGCGGCGCCAGGTAGTCTGCGACGTCCTTCGTCGACAACATCTGTGGCCGCTCGACCCGCTCGCCGAACAACGTGCGCCGACCCAGTTCCACTGCTGCCATGAGCCGGGCCGCCCGGGTTGTCCCCACGCCAGGCACGCGACACAACTCGTCGATGCCCAACCGCACCAGGCCCTGCACATCGCCGGCCTGCTGAATCACCTCACCGGCGACGACCAACGCGCCTCGCGACCGCGTGCCCGACCCGAGCACAAGCGCGATCAGTTCGGTATCGCCAAGAGCGTCGGCGCCCGCCCGTGCCAGCTTCTCGCGGGGCCGATCCACCACCGGCACTTTTGCCATGGCGCCCGACCCTTCATGGTAGCTGATTGACGTGGCTTCTGCGTGGCCGGCACGTCGTTCACTGCCGAGCGCTGTCGTATACTCAGCAGACATGCGTCGTGCGGCTTGCCTTCTGGCGTTTTTCATCGCGGTCCTTTCAGCCAGCTGCGCCGAGCCTCCCCACAAGGAAATGAACCAGGCCCAGGGGGCCATCGATGCGGCGCGTTCTGCCGGCGCCGACAAGTTCGCCGTCGAGGAACTCACAGCGGCCGTCGATGCGCTGAAGCGATCCGAGGAGGCCGCCGCCTCCGGTGACTATCGCCAGGCGCTCAATCACGCACTCGACAGCCGCGACCGGGCCCAAAACGCCGCCAAGATGGCTGTCGATGGCCGCGCCAATGCCCGGGGAGAAGCGGAAGCAATGGTCGCCGAACTGGCGACGCTGCTGTCCCGTGCGCACGCCCAACTCAACGTGAAGGACATGAACACCGCGCGCATGGCCGCCCGCCTCCGCGCGCCCAAGGCCACGGTCGCTGCCACCGACAAGAAGCTGCAAGATGCGCGCACAGCGCTGAAGGCCGAAGACTTTGCGGCGGTCACGAAGGCGGTAAACGGCGCGGCCGCCGATCTTCAGGCCGCATTGACGGCAATTGATGCCGCGTCAACTCCGGCGCCGGCGACCCGCAAGCGTTAGGGCTCACGCCCTGCGATCGCGATTTTCGCGATCACCTCACGATTGAATGTGATCAGAAATTGACCGGGCCTCAGGCGCCGGCTGCAGTCACGCCCGCGTCGGGAACCCAGTGGCCGTCGAAGACCACTTCTGCCCAACCGGTGAGGTAGATCCCGTCCTCGAGCCATTCCACACGCTGGGTGCCACCAGGAGCGATCACCTGCACGTCGCGCGCCGCGCCGCCGTGCGCAATCGCCGCAATCGCCGACGCACAGGCGCCCGTGCCGGACGCGTGGGTGGGGCCGACGCCTCGCTCCCAGATCAGGATGCGGACGCGATCCGGCGCCTCTACGATGGCGAACTCCACGTTGGTGCCGGCCGGAAATCGACGATGCGTCGAGAGCGCGGGGCCCAGCCGGTTGAACCGCGCGAAATCCGGCAGCTCGGACATCAACGCCACGCACTGCGGATTGCCGATCGCCAGCGTCGTCACTGTCAAGGTTTCACCGGCCGCTTCGATCTGTTCCTCGGCGACCCGCTCCGGTTGCCCCATGGCGGCGCGAAAGGTGAAGCGCGCATCCTGGCGGCTCATCAGCGCCAGCGTCTTCCAGCCGGCCTCCGTGTCCACGCGGACTTCCGTAATCGGCGCCAGGCGGGCCTGCTGGCGGCGATACAAAACGAGGGCCGCAAGGCAGCGCAATCCATTGCCCGACAGCTCGGACGGGCTGCCGTCGGTGTTGATCAACTTCATCTGCGCCGTGCCGTCAGGGGCAATCGTGTAGTAGATGACACCGTCGCCGCCGACGCCGCTGTGGCGGTTGCACAGCCGTCGCGACAGCTCGTCCAGCTTCAGGCCCTCGGCCTGTTCGGCCGGGACAAAAAGAAAGTCGTTTCCGTAGGCGTGGGCTTTGGCGACAGAGAGCATTACGGTACGTGGAAGGCGTTGAAGACCCAGGTGAAGCCGGCGCTCACGCCGATCTCGGGATCGCGCGTCGTCAGGCCCAGCAGCAGGCCGGCGTCGAGTCGAACGGGGCCGGTCGTGAAACGCGTACCGAATCGCAGCAGTCCGCGATCTTCGGCGCCCGGGGTGACGATGTTGGCGAAGTTGGCGCGTCCCATGAACTCGCCAACGACTTCCCCGCGCGGGCTGATCGCGCGAGCCACCGACAACCCGTAGATCAGCAGATCGTCCTGCGCGGCGGCGCGCAGCGGATTCCCGATCATCATCATGCCGACATTGGCGACGACGCGAATGGACTGGATGGTCTTGCCGATCGTCAGCGCGGACGCAAAATCCTGGACGTCCTTGCCAAGGCCCGATTCGTTGCCGGCATTCGGCAACCGCGTCGAGAACCAGCTGCCAATCGCGGGCCTGTTGCCGGACTCGCTGACAAACCGCACCTTCGCGCCGATCTGGATGTCGCCGAAGTCGTCCGTCGAATCACCCTCGAGTTGCAGCATGCTCGACAGCGGCGCACCAGGCGTCCGCTGTGTGATCGACAACTTCTGGTAAGGACTCCAGTCCAACTGGATCTCGGCGATTGAGCTCACGCCGAGGATGACGCCAAACGACGGCAACTCCCAGTGATTGCCGCGCAGTCCCGATACCGGGAACGACGCATCGCGGTTGAACTCGATGCCGGCCTCAACCAGCGCCCGTCCGGCGCCAATGGTTTCCGGATCTTCGGTCTTCAGCGGTCGTTGCTGCGCTACGGAGGGGGTGGCCGCCGCCAGCACGAACAATGCAACGAACAGTGATCGGGTCATTTAGAAGGTCTTCCTGCTATCGAGAAGAATGGTCACGGGACCGTCGTTGACCAGCGCGACCTGCATCATGGCCTGGAACTCGCCCGTCTCAACGCGCAGCCCACTGGTCTTCAATTCTCGCACGACATCTTCGTAGAGCGCCCGCGCAATTTGTGGCGGGGCTGCCGACGCGAATGACGGCCGGCGCCCGTTCCGCGCATCACCTGAGAGCGTGAACTGCGAGACGACCAGCACGCCGCCCTGGCAATCCAGCACCGAGCGGTTCATCTTGCCCGCCTCATCGGCAAAGATGCGGAGATCACGAATCTTGGACGCGACGTACTGCACATCCGCCGGACCGTCGCCGTCATCGACGCCTACCAACACGAGCAGACCAGCGCCGATCTCGCCGATCAGGCGATCGTCAACGGTGACCCGGGCTGAGGTGACCCGCTGGATGACGGCGCGCACTACTGCGGCCGGCTGAGAAGCAGCGGAACCAGCGTGGGCTCCTCTGCAATGGTCTCGACGATCTCGCCGATTGGATTCAACCGGCGATCGAGCAGGTGCCGGGGCATCACGTTGCCGAGCGCCTTGATCATCGACGACTTGACGTTCGGATGCTCGCGTTCGAGCTCGACGATCAGCCGCTTGACGCGCTGCCGTTGCAGGCTCATGTCACCGCAGGCCGGGCAGCAGCAGCCGATGATCGGCAGCTCCCGCTCCTGGCAGTAGGCGCGCGCTTCGGCTTCAGACACATAGACCAGCGGACGGATGACGACGTGCTGGCCGTTATCGGAGGTCAATCGCGCCGGCATGGCCTTCAGCGCGCCGGCAAAGAACAGATTGAGCAGGACGGTTTCCACAAAATCGTCGAGGTGATGCCCCAGGGCGATCTTGGTCGCGCCGGTCTTCTTGGCCAGGCGGTACAAGACCCCGCGCCGCAACCGCGCGCACAGCGAGCATGGGGTGTCGTCGCTCTCGAGCTTGTCGTCAATAACCGCACCGATCGTGGTGTGCTCGCTGTGGAACTCCCAGCCGCGTTCCTTGCAGGCCGCCGCCACCTGCGTGTGCTGGTAGCCTTCGTAACCCGAATCCACGTTGACGGCAACGATGGAAAAATCGATCGGCGCGCGCTTCTGCAGCACGTCCAGGATCTGGATCAGCGCCCAACTGTCCTTGCCGCCCGAAAGACCGACCATGATGCGGTCGCCGTCTTCAACCAGGTTGAAGTCAGTGATCGCCTTGGTCGCTTTCTTCGCGATGCGTGCCTCGAGCGGTGTGCGGTACCCCACGGACTGATTATACTGGCCAATCCGTGACAGGTTCCTCGCAGGCCCGTGAAGCGGCCATCGTCTCTGTGATCTACGCCGCGCTCACGTTCCTGATGACGCTGCCGTTCTCGCTGTCGCCCGGCAGCCACGTCAACGCCGACATACCTGACACCCACCTCTATATCTGGACGCTCGCGTGGGACACCTACGCGTTCCTCCACCAGCCACTGCAGATCTTCGACGCCAACATCTACTACCCGTTCGCGAACACACTGGCGTATTCGGAGAACCTGATTGGCAGCGCATTCTTCGCGGCTCCGATCATCTGGCTGACCGGCAACCTCGTGCTCGCGACCAACCTGACGGCCTTCATCACCTGCATGTTGAGTGGCACCGGCGCGTACCTCCTCGCCAAGCGCCTGCACCTGACCGTCGCCGCTGCTTTCCTCTGCGGTTTATTGTTTGCGTTCGCGCCGCCGCGCTTCTACCGCATCGGTCAGCTCCACCTGACGGCCGTGCAGTGGATCCCCTTCTCGCTGGCGTTCCTGCATTCGTATCTCGACAGCGGGCGCCGCCGCGACCTGCTGCTCGCCGTCGCCTTCTTCTCGCTGCAAGCGCTCTCGAGCGGACACGGCGCGGTCTACCTCGCCATCTCGATCGCGATGCTCCTCGCGTATCAATTCGCGACCGGAACGCCCGTGGCCTTCATGCGCCGCCTGCGGGACTTCGGCGCCGCGGGCGCCTACCTGCTTGCTCCAGCCATCTGGGTGATCGTCCCGTATCGCATGGCGCAGGATGAGGCGGGCCTGCGTCGGGCCTACGAGACAGGGATGCTCCCTGGCATCGAGAGCCTGCTCGCGTCGCCGGCGCGCGTGCACCAGTTCCTGCAAAGTGCCCTGCTGCCCGCCTTCGAGAAGGAGGCCGAAGCGTTCCTCTTCCCCGGCATCCTCGTGCTCCTGCTCGCCGGCATCGCCATCGCGGGGATCCTCGCGCGGCCTCGCCTGCGGCCAAATCCGGCGGTGTTCTACGCGCTTCTCGGGCTGCTCTCCACGATGATGTTCATCGGATGGCCATTTGAATTGTGGCGATACGTGTACTGGCTGCCCGGATTCAATTTCATTCGCGTGCCGTCGCGATTCATGATCCTGACCATGCTCGCCCTCTCGGTGCTGGCGGCGATTGGCTTCGATTGGCTGGCCGCACGATGGCGCCCGCAGGTGCGCACGACGGCGGCCGTGGTGTTGAGCCTGTTGCTGATCGGGGAGTACACGGTCTATCCGTTTCCCTCCGTCCCCTTCCAGGTCAACATCCCGGCCAGCGATCGCTGGCTGGACTCACAAGCCAAACCCTTCGTCGTCGCAGAGGTACCGGTGCCGCGGCTGGGAGATCTCGGCAGGCTCGAGCGGCAGCAAACGCAGGCCATGCTTCATGCCACCGCCCACTGGCAGAAGACCGTTCACGGCTACAGCGGGATACGCCGTCCGTTTCATGACGACCTCTACGACGTGCTCGGAGAATTTCCGGACAAGGCCAGCATGGAGGGATTACGCGCTGCCGGCGTCACCTACGTCGTCGTGCACAGCGCCGACTACGGCAGTCGATGGTGGTCAGTTGAAGAAAATATCAAGGTTACGCCCGAGCTGAAGCTCGAACACGCGGACGGGACCGACTACGTCTATTCGCTACACCCGCCCTCGAAGTAGCCCGCTAGGGCTGTGGGTGCTTTCGGCGCCACTCATCAGACCCCTTGATCGCATCAGCAATCGACTGCCGCGCTTCGGCGTCTGATTTTCCAGCAATTCGCGCCTGCATGTAGACATCAAGAATCCACGTGCCGATCGCTTCGGCGTCTACTTGCTTGGCGTCCGGGTTGTAGAGACCGCCCGGCCGCTGCAGTCCATCCGCCGATCGATACAAGTCATCCACAAAACTGACGGCCGCCACCAGTTCCTGCCGGTGCCCTTGCACCTTTTGGTTGGCCATGCGTTCGACCTGGGTCTCGAGATCACGCTTCGACTGCGCAACCTGAGCCTTGAGCCCACTGAGCCTCAGCTCCTGCCACGCTATCTGGCCGAGCAAGATCAGCAGTGCAATCGCCAGCAGCGTGTTGGTGGTGCGGAGCCTGGATGCGCGGGAATCCGGGACCGGAGGCTGGGCGTCGCTCATCGCTGAATTCTCTATGATTAATGGAACAGTCGACAATTTTTATGCACAATATTCAGCCATCGACTCCCCCTCCCTGAAATCATTACCGTCGGGCTATCTCATTGCGCTGACGATCCTGGCGGTACTGCTGATCGTCTCTGACGCGCTGCCTGACCATGTGATCGGCGGCTCCGACCTCGTGCGATTCGGCTTGTGTCTCGCGATCGGCGCCGTGGCGCTGGCGATGGCGCTGAACGCGCGCATGACCCGGCAACAGCTGGTCAAGACCGGCAGCCGCTTCCTCCTACTGACGGTGACGCTCGGCATGACCCTTGTCGCCGCGGAGTATGCGGCCCGCTGGGTTCTCCGGGACGTGACCACGACGACTGACAACGCGGCGTTCTTTACCCGCCGCTGGCTGCGAACGAATCCGAGCCGGTTCAACGCACAGGGTTACCGGGGACGTGCGTTCACCGACGCCAAGCCACCAGGCATCTTCCGCGTCGCCGTCGTCGGCGACTCCTTCACGTTCGGCAACGGACTGAGGCAGGACGATCGGTACACTGAACTGCTGCAGGCCAGGCTTCCGGAGCACATCGAGGTGCTGAATTTCGGTGAGGGTGGCGCGAATACTCCAACTCACTTGAGGCGGGTGCGCGACCTGCTCAGCAACATCAACCCCGATTTCATCCTGCTGCAGTGGTACGTCAACGACATGGAGGACGACGACACGACCGGTCGACCGGACACCGAGCCGTTGATCCCGCCCTTCCATGGCTGGCTGGGAGCGCGCTCGGCCCTGTACACGGCTGCGAACATGAAGTGGAGCCAGGTGCAGGTCAGCCTCGGCTGGACGCGGTCGTATGTCGATTACCTGCACGATCGGTTACGGGATCCCCATAGCCAGTACGTCCAGACCGACGCGCGACTGTTGCAGGAGCTGATCGACCATTGCAAGAAGGCCGGCGTGCCGATCGGGATGGTGCTCTTTCCAGACACGGCGATGCCCATCGACGAGAGTTATCCCTTCGGATACCTTCACGATCGAGTGCTCGCCACGTGCGAGGCCAACAACATCACCTGCGTGGATTTGAGGCCGGATTTTGCGGCAGTCAAGGACCACCGGTCGCTGTGGGTCAACCGGTTCGATCACCACCCCAGCGCGCGCGCCAACGCGATCGCGACCGAGCGGATCCTCAGTACCTTTTCAGCAAAATGGGCGGAGAGGTAGATCTAGCGGCGTGATGATCTTGTGACCTCGTGACCTGATCGCCAGGTCACGAAATCACAAGATCGCGAGACTCCTAGAAGCGGCCGGCTCCGGTCCAGAAACCGCGCTCTTCAGACGGAAGAATGACGCGCACGGGATTGGCCACCTGCGGGGTTCCACAGTGCCCGATCAACAAGTCGATCAAGTGGACGTCCGGTGAGCCCTGGTCTGGGCCGCTGCCCCAGTGATACGCCGCCTCGTCGCCAGCCGCCACGACCGGGAATCCGCCATTGTCCGCCGCGGTGCGGTTGGGCTTGCCGTTGTAGCCCCAGCGGGTATCCGTCAACCTGAACGCATCGATCACGCGATCCTGCCAGGGGTTGTTGACGTATTTGATGCCACGCGGACATGAATCGCGGGCGTCGTTGAAGCGGGACAGGATGCTCTGGATGTTGGGCAGCGGCAGTTGTTGACCCGGCGCCGGATCCGGCGTGCGCGGCCCAGTGCCCGTCGTCGGCGTCGTGGGCGTGGTGGGCGTCACGGCGGTGGCGCCGGCGGTCGTGAACGCAAACACCGTCGACCAGGGGCCGACCGCGTCGTTCAACTCAGCGCGCACGCGCCACACGACTCGCTTGTTGGTCGTCAGTGCGGGATCGATCGTCCAGCGCGTCACACCGGACGCGTCGGTCACGCCCATGCCGCTGGCGAGGATCGTCCCGAACGAATCGGATTCAGCGACCTGAAACCGGTGCGACAGGGTCGCGCCCGTCTGGTAGCGGCCCGTTGAGCCACGCGCGGTCAGCGTCGGATTGATACTGACGTTGGTCGCTTCGAACTGCGGGGTTACCGGCAGCGGCTGGTTCACCTTCAGGTTCGAGCCGTCGGCGTTGAGGGCGCTCGACGCGCCGGTAACAGCACTTGGCGACACGGGAGTATTCGCGCTGCCCGCACACGCCACGGTCAACACCGCGCCAACCACCACTGCCGTCGTCTTCCAGTCAAATCGATAGTTCATGAACCTCGCCTCGGGGATAGTGCACCCTAGTGTATCGTAACCGCGCAATTTTTCTCTCAATAATCCCTGTAAATCTCAGCCGCAGCAGGACTTCCGCGGCCCTAGCGAAGCAGCTGTTCGATGGCCTTCGCCCACGTCATCTGCACCGCGACCGCGTGGCCGGCCTCTCCCATCCGCTGCGCCAGGTTGCGATCGTCGACCAGCTTGCGCATGGCCTCGGCGAGCCCCTCGGGAGTCGGGGCAGTCACGAAGCCCGTTTCGCCATCGCGGACCAATTCGGACGGACCGCCGCTATCCGTGCATGTGATCACGGCCTTGCCGCACATGTAGGCCTCGACGGTGACAAACCCGTAGTCTTCGTTGAACGGTGGGAACACGACGGCGCGACAACGCGCCAGGTGCTCGATCATCTCGTCGTCACTGACGCGACCCACAAACTGCACACGATGCTCGATATCGAGATGACTGGCCAGGGCCTGGAGGCGCTCGAGCTCGGCACCTTCGCCGGCAATGACGCACTTGATGGACGCGGCCACGGGCTCGGCGAGCGCGCGCAGCACCAGGTCGAACCGCTTCAAGGGTGACAGCCGCGAGACGCCGAAGATGTAGTCGCCGTAGCCATCATGCCGATAGGCGCGCATCGGCGGAGGCGGATAGAGCACGTCGGACTGGATGTTGCCAAAACGCTTCAGCCGGGCCTGCACGGTCCCCGAGATCACATAGCGCCGCTGCATGCGGTTGAAGAGGTGCTTGTCGACGCGGTGGATCAGCGCGCGTCGCGTGCGCTCCTTGATCTTGCCCTTCCACGATAAGTGCGAGCTGAACTGATCCCACAAGTCGTAGTACTCGCGCATCCGGTGGTTGAGCCACAGCACATGGTTCGGATGCTGGACGGCATAGCCCGGGAATCGAAGGCTGATCACCTGATCGACCTTCTTCTCCTCGTGCGCGAGCTGCACGTCCGTGCACCACGCGGCAAGGTACGCGCTGCCCTGCTGGCCGAACCTGTTCTGCGGCGTGACGATCAAGCCGGTTTCGTGCCCCGCTTCGCGCAACGCGCGGACCAACTCGCGGGCCATCACGAGATGGCCACCTTCGGCGAAGGGCGGGCTCGAGGTGACAACTGCAATGGTGGCCACTACTCTGGCGCTCCGTAGGTCGGAATCAGTCGCACCATCACCCCGAGGAAGCGGCTGTCGTTGGCGCCGTTCTCGAACATCGGCACAAAGCCGGTTGATGAGGAGATCGACACGAAATAGACGTAGTTGGTGGGAAACCGCGGATCGTACTTGTACGGCATGCCATGCGGCATCGACAGTTCGACCGTCTGTTGCGAGCTCGGCGCCATGTCGACGATGCGCCGGTCACCGCCCGTGGAGATCACGACGCGATTCGGCTTCGGACCGCTCTCGAGAATGGCGGTGAGCTTCTCGACCTTCAGTGACGGCGACACCTTCACGCCGGCCACATCCGCTTCCGCACCAATGCGGGCGCGCAGCAGGATATCGGCGCGTGACTCGCCGCGCACCCAGAAGGCATCGCCTTCCCTGTTAAACACGTTGTCGTCGATGAAGTAGGCGGTGATCGGCGGCGTACCGCCCAACGGCTGGCGAATACGCGACGGTACGTTGTTGATCGGCAGGTCGTTGACCATCGTCAATTCCGTCGGCAGCCACCGGAACAGACCGGTTTTCGAATGCTCAGCGGGATTGCGCGTCGCGACGAACGGACCGGAGATGATCGGCGCCACGAACAGCGCGCTGAGGCCCGTGGTGATCAATCCGCCGAGTGCGGTCCGCATCGCCGGCACGAGGAACAGAAACACGCCGTAGGTCCCGAGGAAGTAGCGATTGCCCACCGGTCCGCCGCCGCCCGACCAGGTGAACGGCATGTAGATCAACAGGACCACCGCCGTGCTCACGCCCGCCGCGAGCGTCAACCACTGCCACACGGCGCGATCGCGAGTCGCCACGACGAACAGCAGGATGGCCATAAAGCCTGGCAGGAAGTAGATCGCAAAGCCCGTGTGCCGGCCGGCCAGGAAGTAGCCGACGTTGTGCGGAAAGACCTCAAGCAACGCGTCACGCGTGAACAGCACGCCAAAGGAGCCGCCGCCAACGCGCGAGAGACCGACCGAGTCGAACGTGGCCGCCTCGTTCTGAAACGGGAAGCCGCCGGTGAAGCTGCCGTCACCCGCACCGTAGAATGTCTTGCGTTCGCCGCCCTGGTAGTTCCATTCACCGGTGAGCGCTACGTTCAACGCAAACAGCAGCACGGCCGAGCCGACAAAGGCGCCCGTCATTTTGGCGAGCCGGCCCCACTGACGCCGCAACACCGCAGAGACGAACAACGGCATGAACAAGCCGATGTTGGTCGGCTTGGCAAAGGTCGCGACGCCCAGCAGGATCGCTGCGATCACATCCGATCGCTGCGCCAACAGCCAGCGATTGCGCAACGCATGCGGCCGGTCTTCCGGCGATCCGCCGACTTCCTTGTAGCACCAGAAGAAGTAGGCAATGAGGACCGTGGCGAAGATGAAGAAATCCGGCCCGAGCTGCACCATGTAGACCGGCACAACCGATACGAACAAGAACGCGAACGCAAAAATCAATGCCGCGACGGGGTGGCTGCGCGCGCAAAGGAACGCATACGCACACGCGAAGCACAGCGTCATCAACAGCGCATGCAGCACCAGGAAGCCGTTGGTACCGAACAGCCAGATGAACGGGGCCGCGACGAGCGGATAGATGTAGGCCTTGGCGTAGTACAGCCTGCCGTTCGACGAACGCTTGAGGAAGATGCCCTCGGGTCCAGAGGGAAACTCCTCCCACACCCGCGCGAGATCGTCGCGCTGATACTCGAAGTCGAGATCGTGCGCGAGGCTCTGGCCGAGCGTGTAGTAGGTCGACGCATCGCCGGCGAAGCCGCCGGACAACTTGGCAAAGTCCACCGACAGCGCCCACGCCGTCAGCAGAATGCCCACGGCAGCCGTCGATGCGGCGCCCAGCCGCCAGGCCGGACTCCGCAATTCGAACCGCTTGGCCACGCTGTGGTCGATGGTCATTTCCTCTGTGTCGTCAGGAAGCTGAGATCCTGCTTCAGGATACCCGCGCGTCGGGTCGCACGCGAGGTCTCATGCAGCATGTCGTAGAGCCGCTCCATCTTTCGGACGAAGGCGGCAATGTCATAACGCTGCCCCGTCTTCCGGGCCTCTTCGGCCAGCGCCGAGGCCAGGGCCGGTTGATCGATCATCGTGCCCACGCCGGCGGCAAGGGCTACGGCGTCGGCTTTCGGAACCACCAGGGCGTCTTTGCGGTGCGTCAGCACATCGAGCAGTCCATCCGCGTCCGTGGCCACGATCGGCTTGCCCATGGCGAGCGCTTCAAACACCGTGAGCGGCGTGCCTTCCCACAACGACGGGAACACCAGCAGGTCGAGCGCCGAGAGCACCGCGGCGACGTCGCGCTGGAAACCGCTGAACACCAGCCGGTCGCCGAGATTCAGGGCCCGCGCCTGCGCTTCGAGCTCCGGCTGCAGTTCCCCTTCGCCGATGATGAAGATGCGCGCCGAGAGGTGCTGCTTCAGAATGGCGGGCGCCGCCTCGACGAGATACTGGTTCCCCTTCGACGGCATCAATCGCGTGACCGTACCGATCGCGATCGTGCCGGGCGCGATGCCGAGTGCTTGCCGAGCCGCAGCGATCTCGTCCGCACTGCGCGTGCGCGCAAACTCGTCGAGCGGGGCGCCAAGGTAGACCACCTTGGTGCGCTCCACCGGCATCAGCCGCGCGCGCGAGGTGAATTCTCCGGTCGACTCTGACACCGCAATCGCCAGGTCGGTATGCGGCGCGAGAATGCGATCGGCAACCTTCTGGAACCACGGCGTGTCGCCATGATTCGCGTGCTCGTGCAGGATCGACGGAATGCCCATCTGCCACGCGCAGAGCCGGCCAAACGTCGTCGCGCCATAGCCGTGCATGTGCACGATGTCGGCCTTCTTGTCGCGCAACACCTTCAGCAGCGCCGGATAAGTCCCCGGGTCGAACTTGTGACGCGCCATGTAGGTCACGTCGATGCCAAACTCCTCGAGTGTGTCCGCGGACAGGTCCTTCTTCCGCAAGCTGATGAGCGACACGTTGTAGCGCGACTTGTCGAATCGCGGGATCATCCACGCGAACAGGCGCTTGACGCCATGCATGCGCGACCCTTCCCATCCCAGATGGTCGCAGATGTGAACGACGTTCAACCGGGAACCGGGGGCCGGGAGCCGTGAGCCGGGCGTCACAATAAGTTCTCCACTCGGTACCAGGCGGCGGTGCGCGCGATGCCCTCTTCGAGATCGACCTTCGGCGCGAAGCCGATCTCCGTGCGCGCGCGCGTGGTGTCGAAGGCGCGGCTCTTCGTATAGAAGTCCACGCGGCGGCGGAAGATCGGGGGCTCGATGCGCAGCGGCACGCACACCATTTCACACAGCAGACCCGCGGTCCAGAACGGCCACACCGGCAGGTGCACACGTGGCGGCGCGACTTTCAATTCCTTCGCAACCAGCTGCACGAGTTGCTCGAGCGTCGTGTAGCGGGGTCCCGCGAGAATGTAAGTCCGTCCCCTGGCGGCCGGAACGGTTCCGCACAGTCGAAAACCTTCAACCAGGTCATCGATGAAGGTCAGGTGATAGTACGGACGCCCATCCCCGATCATCGGAAAGTTGCCGCGCGCGAGGCCACGAAACATCTTCAGGAAGCGCGTGTCGCCTGGACCGTAGATGCCGATGGGCCGCGCGACCACGACGTCAAGGCCGTTGGCGTCGCCGAACTGTCGCGCGAGCTGTTCCGCTTCGAGCTTGGTGTCCTGGTAGACATCACCAGGATTGAACGGTGCGTCTTCGTTGGCGGGTGGATTCGAGATGTGGCCGTGCACCCCGCCGGTGCTGCAGTGCACAACGCGGGTCACGCCCGCGGCCTTCGCCGCCTCCAGCAGGTTCCTGGTGCCGTCGATGTTAATCGCGCGATACGCCGAGTCGGGCTGCCCGGATTCTCGATAGGTCGCGGCAATGTGATACACCACGTCAACGCCGGCGACGGCCCGCTGCAACGATGCAGCGTCCACCAGATCGCCCTCGAAGGCGACAACGCCCTTCGATGGCAGCGGCGAGGAATCGAAGCGCGCCCGGCTCTTCGGACGCACGAGCGCGCGCACCTCGTCGCCGGCATGGATCAAATGTTGTGCGAGATGTCCGCCGGTAAAGCCCGTGGCTCCGGTCACGAGCGCTTTCACTGTCGGGCGAACTCCTTCGACGCCGCAGGCGTGCCCGACGCAAGCCGTCGATACGCCTCTGCCGTGCGGCGCAGGTACGACTCCCGCGAGTACTTTTCCTGTGCGATCGCCGCGGCGGCTCTCGACAGGCGCTCGCGCTCAGCCGGATTGTCGAGCAGTTCGAGCATCGCTTCGGCAAAGCGTTCGGGCGTCGGATCGACGAGCTTCGAAAATTCCGGCGACAGGACTTGCGTGTGCGTCAGCAGGTTCGTCGCGATGATTGGCTTGCCCGACCGCAGGTACGAGTAGATCTTGAGCGGCGTGTTGGTGCCGCGAATGCGCGGCGACACCAGCAGATCGGCGGCCTGAACGAATCCCGGAATCTCCCGCGCCGGCTGTTGGCCGGTGAAGATCATCGAACCCGCTGCGCCGGCAGCAGCCGCGCGCGCCTTGGCCCGCTCCACCTGCGCGGGCTCTCCCCCCACGACCAGCACGCGCGCATCCGGCCGACGCCTGGCGATCAACGCCACGGCGTCGATCAGCATGTCGACGCCCTGGTAGGCCTCGAACGTGCCGGTGTAGAGCGCCAGTGGCGCGTCGGCGGGTACACCGAAGTCCGTGCGCACTTGCTGTGGCGAACGGCTCGGCGGTTCGTCGACATCGCCGCCCATGACGTTCTCGATCAACAGCGCGCGATCGGCCACGCCCAT
Source organism: uncultured Acidobacterium sp. (assembly GCA_964628295.1). GTDB lineage: Bacteria > Acidobacteriota > Vicinamibacteria > Vicinamibacterales > UBA2999 > 12-FULL-67-14b. Next base: position 185,645 of record CAZVLS010000005.1, on the reverse strand, counting down.
TTCAGTGACCGTGTCCTGCAGTTCCTGGCAGATGGTAATCACGACGTCCGACTTGTGGACCATCTGATCTTCCATCCAGTTGAAGACGCCACGCAGCGCCGCCGACTTGCTGTATTTGAAGTTGCTCAACTGCTGCGGCAGGCTCGAATGCATGTCGTACAGGTGCGGGATGCCCAGCAGCTTCGCGAGCCACACGCCCACGAGCCCCATCTCTTCGTGCGAATGGATGGCGTCGTACTTCTTCGTGATGGCGTGCCGCGCGATGGTCAGCAGCATCAAACCGTCGAGGACGATCTTGGTGAACGACGGGCCGATGCGGACCCTCGTGACAAACGGCGGGCGAAAGCTGCGGAAGATCCGCAAGTTCGGCAGCTCGACATCGCGGCCGATCGGGTAGGTGACCAGGTCAACATGATGGCCCAGTTCGCCGAGGGCCTTGATGCGGTGGAATTCGCTGAACGGGGTGCCGCGCGGCTCGAAGAACGGCTCGGGCGCGAGCATCAGGATGCGCACGAGTCATTATATCTAACTGAGCAGACGGCAGTTAGGTTACAATAGGCTCTCCTACACCAGAGAGAAAACGACCCTGCTCAAGGTACTCGTACGCCTCGGCATCAGTGCCGCGGCCCTGTATTTCGTGTTGCGCTCGATCGACCTCTCCGCGTTCTGGGAACGCGTGAGCGGGATGAATCCTGCGTGGATGTTGCTGGCCCTTGCGGCCTACACGGCCACGCAGTCCATTTCCGTGTGGCGATGGAATCGATTGCTGCGCGCACAGCACATCGAAGTTGAGAAACGGAAGCTGACCGAGTCGATCTGGGTCAGCATGTTCTTCAACAACTTCCTGCCCAGCAACATCGGCGGCGACGTCGTGCGCATCAAGGACACGGCGCGCGAGGCGGGATCGAAAACGCTGGCGATGACGGTCATCCTGATCGATCGCGTGATCGGCCTCACCGCATTGGTCATCGTGGCGGCCACGGGCGCCCTGGTCGCACAACTCTTCGGTGTGCACGTCCCAGGAGCGCGCTGGTTGTGGGCCGCTTCAGCTATCGGATTGATCGCCGCGATTTTTGTAATCACGATGCCGCAATTGGTAGGGCACGCGTTGATGCCCGTGCGCGCGTTGAACAAGCCGTGGCTGACCGAACGCGCCCAGCGACTCGAAGATGCCGTGATTCGTTTTAGAAACGCGCCATCGGCCATCATCGGCGCCTTCGGTGGCGCCCTGGTGGTGCAAGTGACGATTGTGGCCTTTTATTTGCTGACTGCAGAGGGACTCTCGGTTCCTTTGCCAATCTTTCTGGGTGCGGTGCTCATTCCGGTGAGCCTCGTCGTCCAGATGGCGCCGGTATCCATCAATGGATTCGGTGTACGCGAGGCAGTGTTCGCGTTTTTCTTCCGCCGGTTCGGGCTTCCGACTGATGCCGCTGTGGCGCTCTCCCTCGTGTCCACAGGCATGGTGATGGGGCTCTCGCTGGTGGGTGGGTTCTTCTTCATGAGGAGGCGCTGACGAACTAGAGAGCGAGAACGCGCGGGTTTATGCCGAGGTGTAAAGCCTTGGGAAGTACAGACCGATACGTCAATTTAGAGGGAATCCAGTAATGTCCAGTCTCCACCCCTTCCGAGGGCTAAGTGCTCTCGTTGCAATCACTTGCCTCGTTGGCTGCGAAGCGGCCAAGAGCTCGAACCCGACGGCGCCTTCAGTGGCAGGGCCCATTCCGGGTGTGAATATCACGGCCCCGAAGCTCCTCGAACCCCTCGCCGGTTCGACCTTGACCTTCACGGGCGATCCGCAGGTGTTGTTGATCGAAAACGCCGGCACGAGCGGCGCGCGCTCGATTTGGCTGCAGGTTGAAGTCGGCACCGATGCCAGCTTCTCGCAGATTGTCCACCAGGCCGACCAGATCGCCCTGGGCAGCGACGGACGCACCAGCTATCGCCTCCCCTCGCCGTTGGGCGCGGGTTACACCTACTACTGGCGCACGCGCGCGGTTGACGGCGCCAACACCGGTCCATACTCCGCCGTCGCCAGCTTCAGCGTGGTGCCGCCGGTTGTGATCGACGCGCCGGTTGCGGCGGCGCCATCCGGGAAGCTCAACACCAATAAGCCGGAGTTCCGCGCGACCAACGGCACGATCTCAGGCACGTCGGGCGTGGCGTATCGCTTCGAAGTCGCGACCGACGCCGGCTTCAACACCATCCAGGCCATCGTCACCGTGCCGGCAAACGGCAACGGCACGACCGTGATGTCCGTCGGCGAGCTGCCGTATAAGACGACGTTGTTCTGGCGCGTTCGCGGCAGTGATGGCGCCAAGGAATCGAACTACTCCAACGTGCAGTCATTCACGACCGCTGATCCGCCTGCGCCGGCGCCGACACCTGGCGCCGGTGGCGGCCCGATCGTCGGCGTGCCGCTTGGCAGCGGCGGCCGTGCACCGGCCGGCGGCGGCCTGCCAGGCTACGGCAGCAGCGTGGTCAACGCGGTGGCCCGTGCCTATCCGGGCGCGCTCGCCAACTCCTGCCAGGAACACGGCGGCAGCTGGCAGTTCATGGATCTTGTTGTGGACGCGCTCCGCACCTACGACACACGCTGGGGCTATAACGGCAAGCGCGGCAACGTGAACGATCCCTCGCAGGACGTCGTGACCTACAACTACGGCAGCGGCGCGGATTACGGCTCAACCCAGGTCTACATCGTCGACGTGATCGGCGGGCATTGCGGCTCCACGCCGGCGCCGGCCTGGAACGACGTGACGCAGGTCACACGCAACAACGGCACCACCGGCGTGTGGATCAGCCGCGGCCGGTTCTAGAACTTCAAACTTGAAACTTTAAAGTTTGAACTCTTGATCAGGGCTTCGTCGCGATGGCGGCGAAGTCCTGATACGAGAACATCCGGTCGTTCAGGCGATCGACATTCGAGTTGAACGACGAGACGAGCTCGGTCAGGGTATCTGCGGCGGTGCCGAAGTGCTCTGGCCGAGGCGTCACCTTCCTCAAGCGCCCGTCCGGCGCAATCGGCGACCGATACACAATCTCCACATTCGTAAAGCCATTGGCCTGCAGCAGGTATTGCAGCGTGTCGGGGTGCAGTGGCTTCACGTGCGTCAGGTCGCGAATGAAGCTCTCGAAGAACGCCACCCAGCAAGACGGGTTGATCGTTTCGAGGATCAGGCGCGCGCCGGGGCGCAACTTGAAGAAGGCGGTGTTGAGCATCGACGTGAGATAGGCCGGCTGGAGATGCTCGACCACCTGGATGGCGATCAATCCACCCAGCGAGTCATCCGGCAGTCCCTGTAGATAGCTCAGCGCATCGCCACCCGTCGCATCGAGCCCGCGCGACCGGCAGACTTCGATCATTTCCGGATTCAGGTCGAGCCCTTTCGCGCTCACACCACTCGCGCGCAACAGATCCAGGAACTCGCCGCGACCGCAACCAATGTCAAGGACGTTCGCCTGCCCGGCGAAGTGCGACACGTAGTCGGCCTGCCGCGCGCGAATCTCGGACTCCGCGCCACGGAAGCGATCTTCAAAGCCCACGTATTGGTCTGGGGCAGGTTGGGCTGGCAGGGCGGGTTGGGCTGGTGAGGCAACGGTAGACGCGCCCGGCCGGCGCTCGACTTCCCTCTTGGCTAACATTGCGGTCCGCTGGGCGACATCCGTCACCGAGCGCAGCTGCGCGATCGCGTCGTCGATCTCGCGATAGTGCGTGTCAGCAAGTGGCGTGATCGTTTGGAGGAACTGGATCAGCAGCGACTCGAATGTTGCGAGCGCGTCAAAACCGGCGCGCACCGCAGGCAGCGCGCGCTCGAGAGCGAGGTGGGCCTCGCGATGCGCGGCGACGTTGCGATTCAGGTGCTCGACGACGGCGGCGTTGAACGCCGTCTGCCGGTCAAACAGCGTCGCGATGGTGTGATCCAGCGCCGTGTCGGGCGGCACGATCTTCCACGTGTCGTTAATTCGAGGCAGCAGCGTCTCGTCGTACGCCGGCGGCGCAGCGGGCACATCTGGCACTGCCTGGACCGCGTGATCGAGCGCAGTCAGCGCTTCGTTGTAGCGGCGATGCGCCTCACGACGTTCGGCAAGCAGCCGGTTCAGTAACGACGAGTCCATCGGGTCACCACTGACGATACCTCAACGAATGGCAATCCAGGCGGCGAGCTTGCGCACGTCGCGATTGCCGGGTTCCCGCTCGGATGGCCGGAAGCCGGCACCCGATCGGATGTGCACGCTCCATGATCCGTCAGTGGGCGGAGGCAGGACGACGTCGTGCTTCTCGCCGGCCTTCAGCGTCAACGACTCCTGCCACGACCCCACTGACAAGTGGATCGTGGTTGGCTCCTGCCCCGCCGTCACCGAAATCGGGAGACCGGATTGATGTGCACCACTCTCCGAGTCGATCACCACCGTCGCCGAGCCATCGGCACGCGTCCAGAAACCATCGCGCTCCGGGTACGCCCACTCGTCGAAGAAGAAGGCGCGCGCTAGCCCGAATCGCGCGGCGCGTATGGCCGGCTGACGGGGCGCGGCGGATACGACCGCCATCGGGCGTAACTCGACAGCAGCATTCTCACCGGGTGCGGTCTCGAACCTGAAATTGAGAGTGCGCGCCATCACTGGCAGTCGAAGCGTGAACGGTGGCTGCGTACTCCTCAGATCATCGAGCGACGGCTCCGCGATCGGCGCGTCATTGCGGCCGAGAAACAATTTGACCGATCCGCCCGACGCAACCGGCGCCGCGACCACTGAGTACGCTCCGGCCGGCACTCGACTCAGGGCCGATGATCCCGACACCGTGACCTGCAGCCGAGACCATAGATCCTCGAGTCCCATGCGGTTCCGGGTCGGCAACTCGATGAGCGTTGAGTGCCACGACGGCCTCAATCGCTCCAGCATCACCAGTTGCCTGTCCGGCCGCGCATGGGAATTCCGCGTCATCAGCACCACCGCACTCGCCAACAGGAGGCTGGTGAGCGCAAACAGCGCGCTTGCGGTTCTGCGCCCGGCGATCGCGCCGGCGATGACACCCGCGAGCGCGACGTGGACCAACCAGCCGAAGGCGTCGCGGAGGGCCTCGGAGCCGCCGCCGCCATGCACGCTCGGCATCACCGCCGCCAGGTTGTAGTTAGCGCTCAGCCACTGCAGCGTCGCATCAACACCGCTCCGGTTGTTGAAGATGAATCGACCGTTGTCTTCGAACGCCCGCGGAACAATCAACGCCGCACTTATGACGATCAGGATCAAGGTGACGCTGCGTAGCAACCGTGACTGCGCCCATCCAATGGCGATTGGCAGCGCGGCGAAAGGAAGGACCGAAACCAGGAACCGGCCGGGTGCCGCTGCTCCGCCCCACCACATCGCGTACGAAGCCACGATCAGCACGTATGGAACAACGATGAGCGAGAGTTCGATGGTGAGTCGTGGCTGCGTCTTGAAAAGGAAGAACGCACCAACGACTGCCATCACGTAGACCGGCGCCGTCGTCAGCACGCCAAACTGCTGGTCGAACAACAGCCCGATCACGCCTCGCGGCACGTACGACAGCGAGGTGCTGGTGTCAGCACCGTATGCCACCGTCGGATTCGGGCTTCCCCAGATCACGTAGAAGAACGTGAACCATCCGAGGCCAAGGGCAACCGGCGCGGCGAGAAACGCACCGATCTTCGGGATCGCCATGGGCCGCTGCGCGAGGCGCGCGAGGATCAGAATGCCGATGATCCCTGCGAGCACAGCAAAGCGCGTATGCAGCCACGGCAGGACCGCGAGCGCTCCACCGACCGCGAGCAGGAAGCGGGGCTCAGGATCGCGTCCCGCTGCAAACTCGACCAGCAGCCAGACGCCGAGCAACAGACACAGTCCGCCGATGATCTCGGGGTAGATCGTGAAGGTGTGGGAGAAGTACGGCGCGCTCAATCCAACAGCCGCAACGCCGACCCACGAGGCTGCGGCGCTCGCTGACATCATGAACGCCAGGCGCCACATGATCGCGCAGGTGAGGGCCGCGACGAGAATGATCGTCCAGACCGCTCCTGAATATCCGGCGGCCGCGAATGCGGGGAGCACGATCACCGACACACCAGGCGCGTGAATCGAGTAGATCTCGCCGCCCTTCGAGCGTGTCAGAAAGTGCGGCTCGAGCCGGCCAGGAAAGTAGTCGAGGTACTCGCCTTTCTCGTAGTTGTTCGCGACCTTGAGGTCGCCATCGTGCAGGATGCTCTGGGTGGCCGCGAGATAGTGCGGCTCATCTCCACCTGGGATCACATTGCGCACTTGCCCGAACACCACCGCAGACGCGAGGGCCATCAGCATCGCGGCCATGAGCGGCGCGGTGCGCGGATCAGTGAAGGCGCGTGGAAGACTCGGCGGACGCGCCGCGATCAGGCCAACGACGACAAGAGACCAGATGATCCCTTCGATCGGCCCGTCCCAAACTGAACTCCATCCAAGAAATGGCAGCCACAGCACCAGGCTGATGGAGAGAGGCCAGGCTTGCTCCAGGCGAAGCTTCGACACCCACGCAATCGCCGGGAGGGCGATGGTGAGGATTGCGAGCAGCGTGAATGAAGGGAGAGCGGCGATCCGTTCGGAATCGCCCTCGACGATGATGCCGGCCGACAGCCATAGCGAGGTGGCGGCGAGTGCAGACAAGAAAAGGGCCGCGCGATCGGCGCGGCCCTTGGTCCTGTGTTCGTCGATGCGAAGCGCCGTCATCGGCACCTCGTCGATGTTAGAAGCGCAACCGAGCGCCGAGGCCGAACTGCGTGCCGCCGACCTTCGTCGGCTGTGCGGTGCTGCTCAGCATTTCGACGTCAGCGTCGGCCGTCGCGTAGCGGACGAAGCCGCCGACGCCGAGGCGGATACTGTCGTTCGACCAGGCGATGTAGGTGACGTCCGCGCCAACGTTGAAGCCAGTCACGCTCTTGTTGCGCTCGGCCGTCGTCAGGGTCGCACCGACCGTGGACGAGGTCGCGGTGGTTTCGTTGTGCGTGACCGTGGCAATGACTTCCTGCGTCAGGCGGAAGAACGACGGACCGCCGTAGACCATGACGTCGAACTTGTTGCTGACCGGCACAACCCAGCCGATGTTCACGTGGGTCGCCGCTTCCTTGCGGTCGAGCGGCTCAGTGGCCGACAGGGTGCGCGGGCGGTTGAAGAAGAACGGGCTCGGGACGGAGCCGGTGGCCGCGCCTTCGGTGTCGTTCTGTTCCTGGTGGTAGGCCACGCCGACCGTCAGGTTCTTCCACAAGCGGAGGCCCACACCGACGTCGAACAGGCTGCCGGACGTAAATTCGCTCGACGTGCCGAAGGTGGCTGTCTCTTCGTAAACCGTCCGCGTCACGGAGTCGGTCATGGCGGAAGACCCAGACTCCACGCCCCATCCGACGTTGATATAGCCACGATCAGCCCACGTGCCCATCTGGGCCGAGGCCTGGCTGGCGGTTCCGGCGAGCACACCACACACGATCAAAAGCGTCACAACTGGTTTATTCATCGTTTTCCTTGGCTCCGAATGCGGGGCCCTGGGTTGACCCTCGGGCGGTAATGTTAGCATGAGAAAAATCGGGCACAGCCTTTAAATATAAGAAAAGGACGGGGTTGTACCGTGTCCGCAGAAATTCTGCTACAATTCTGACCGGTCATGTGACGTGCAAGGGTCCCCAGCTCTTTGCATCATCACAGCATTCCGCCGGCCACATCTTGGAGATTTGCTTGATGAAGTTGTTTCGAGTTGGGACGTGCCTTGCCTTTTTGACGGCGGTCGCTGCCTGCTCCCAGGCGCCCCAATCCGTCACCACCCCCACGGCAGTCATCGGTGGTTCCACCGCGGACGCTGCTGACGGCTCAACCCTGAAGGTGACCGCCCCGGCGCTGGTGTCGCCGGTGAATTCCGAGCGCGCCGAAGATCGCCGTCCGACATTGATTTGGCTGAACTCCACGGGGCGCTATGAGTCGATCGGCGTGGCCTACGACATCGAACTCTGGCTCGACACCGGCACGTCGGCGGTTTACAGCCGCACGGTCGGGGAGCGTCCTGACATCGGTTCCCACCTGATCGACTACGAGCTCGAGTACGACCGCATCTACTCGTGGCGCGTGCGCGCGCACCTCGACACCACGCTCGGCCCCTGGTCAAGCTGGGGCACGTTCCTGTCGCCGGCGCGTCCGGTCGTGACGGTCCCGACGGTCACCACCACCACGACCAGCAACACGAGCAGCACGGGTTACACCTGCGCCGCTCCGATGTCGCCCCTCGCTTCCGGCGAAACGCGGAAGCCGCGCCCGAACGACTCCGCAATCATCCGCGCCGTCGCCAGCGCCTTCCCCGCTGCTCTCCGCAACTCGTGCCAGGATCACGGCGGCACGTGGGAGTTCATGGATCGCACCATTGACGCGTTGCGCGCCTACGACAGCCGCTACGCCTACAACTGCAAGCGCGGCAACTGCGGCGATCCGTCGCAGGACGTGGCGAGCTATTACTACGGCGGACCGATGGCCAGCGCGCAGGGCCGCACCGACGTTTACATCTTCGACTTGATCGCGGGCCACTGCGGCTCCACGCCGTCGACCGTCTGGCTCGACGTCACGGACGTTACGGCGGCCAACCGCACGACGGGCGGGATCATGTATCCGCGTCCCGGCGGTCCTTCGAACACCGCCCGCATCTGCGGTTCGTAAGTCCACTTCCGGGGCCGGCGTAACTGCCGGCCCCGATGTCTACTCCCCTCCGTGGCCGACTCGCAGTTCTACAAGACGTTCTCCGAAAAAAGCCTGACCAGTTATGGCGCCGGCCGTCGATCGCGTATCGAGCGGCATCGCCTCAACCTGCTCGAGCGCTTCGCGAAGGCGCGCGGTGTCATGTTCGAGATCGGTCCGGGTCACGGCACGCTCGGTGAGCTCGCCATTGCCGACGGGTGGGACTACACCGCGATCGAGGCCAGCCCGATCCTCATGGACGTGCTGCGCAAGAAGGGCATCAAAGTCATCGAGGCCTGGACACCGCCGATGCCAATGGCCGATGCCTCGGCGGATGTGGTCTATGCGGATCAGGTCCTCGAGCACATGCGCGGCATTGACGATGCCCGGCAGTTCACGGCCGAAGCGTTGCGATCGCTGAAGCCAGGCGGCCTGTTCTTTGTCGTCGTGCCTGACTATCTCAAGGAACGTCAGTTCTTCTGGGATGTCGACTACACGCACAATTTCGTCACCACCGAACGGCGCGTCAAGCAGTTGTTCAACGACGGCGGCTTCGAGATTCTGCACGTCGAGCGCGCGATCGGCATTGCGACCGGCATCAAGCGTGATCTGCTCGCGGCCGCAGCCCTGTTCATCAACATCCCCGGCGTGGACGCGCTCTCGCGCTACACCGGCACGGAAGATCTCGTCTTCAAGATCCGCAAGAACCTGTTCGAAACCCTCACATTCGTCGCGCGCAAAAGGGCGTAAATGCTCCTTCGCCTGGCGATCTCCGCGGTCATCCTCGCGATCCTCGCGATGGGGATCGACATGGCTGCGTCTGCGCGCGCCGTCGCGGAGATTGATCTCGGCTTTCTCGCGGCGGTCCTCGTGCTCGTCGCGATCGACCGCTGCGTCATGATCCTGCGCTGGATCCTGCTGCTGCGCGCCCGCGAGATCCGCATCACCAGTGCCGAGGCCACGCGCCTGTTCCTGGTCAGTTCATTTGTTGGCAGCTTTCTGCCGGCCGGCGTTGGCGCTGACGCGGCGCGCGCGTATGGTTTATCGCGCGACTCGGCCACGGGCAGCGACGCCGTCGCGTCGGTCGCCGTCGATCGCCTGCTCGGCGTGTTGTCGCTGGTGGTGATGGCCGTGGTCGGCGTACTTGCCTGGACACCTGATGGTCGCAGCGATTGGCGCATCGGCGCCGCGATTGGGGTGATGGCTATCGCGTGCGGTGGCGCGTTCTGGGCGAACGAGATCCTGAGGTTCGTCATACCCGAGCACCGACACGGCCGTTTCTTCACGCGCCGCGTGCTCAAGCTTGCTGATGCGGTCGGGCGCTATCGCGGTCACCGCGCCGTTCTCCTCCACGTCATGGCCTGGTCGCTGGTTGTTCAGGTCCTGCGCGTCACGCAGGCCTCCCTGCTGGCCCTCGGGCTGGGAATGACGGTGCCGTACGCGTATTTCCTGCTCTTCATGCCCCTGGGCCTGTTGCTGTTGCTCCTGCCCATCTCGGTGAGCGGCTTCGGCGCGCCACAGGCGGGGTTCGTCTGGATGCTGCGTCCGGTCGGCGTGCCAGACGCTCAGGCGTTTGCCCTATCGACGCTGATTGTCCTCACGGGTCTGGCGGGCAATCTGCCCGGCTTGCTGCTCTGGTTGCGGCAGCGCCGGGAAATCCTGTAAAATCTATGAGTTAGGCTAGCCCGCTGGCCCGTGGGCCTGCTAGCCCTTCCTTCTAAATGGCACAAACCTACGCCGCTAAGTACCTCGCGAAAGCTGCGATGAGCGCTCCACGGGACCTCGTCAGGGCGGCCGTGGCCAAGCACATCCCCCTTCATCCAACGGTCTTCATCTTCCATTGCACGTTCGTCTGCGATGCGCGCTGCGAGATGTGCAGCAACTGGACGCGCGGCAACCGCAAGGAAGACATGACGCTGGCGCAGATTGAACAGGCGTTCAGCTCCAACCTGTGGAAGGACATCGAGAACGCCTCGATCTCCGGCGGCGAACCGACGACGCGCAACGATCTTGTCGAGATCGCGCGCGTGATGATCGACAAGTTCCCCAAGCTGCGCAAGCTCACGCTCAATACCACCGGGATCACGCATCACCGCGCGATCCCGATGCTGACAAAGATCGTCGAGCTCTGCAACGAGCGCAACGTCATCTTCTCGACGCGCGTCTCGATCGACGGCGTGAACGACATGCATGGCTCAGTGCGCAACGTGCGTAACGCCTTCGAGAAGGCCGGCAAGACCATTACGGCGATGCAGGCGCTGCAGAAGACGCGCCGCTTCAACTTCGGCATCTCGTCCACGATCTTCTCGAAGAATCTTGACGACGCGGACAACATCCTGGCGTGGGCGAAGAAGGAAAAGCTCGACATCGTGTTCAACATGGTGCGCTTCACCGACGCCATGCTGGGTAACGCCGAGCTCGAGAAGGGCATGAAGCCGATCGGCCTCGAAGAGCAGAAGATGCGCAAGTTCTTCCTCGATCGCGTGCGGCAGGATCCGCTGCTCGACGGGCAGAACTACATCTACATGCACTACGCGGACATGATCGCCAACGGCTATCACCGCACCGCGCCCTGCCCGTTCATGACCCAGGGCATCATGCTCAACCCGAACGGCGACATGTTCTTCTGCGAGAACAGCGACGTCGTTGGCAACGTGACGAAGGAAGATCCGGAAGCGATCTACTTCCGTGAATCGGCGCAGCAGCATCGCAAGCACATTCGCGACGCGAAGTGCCCCACCTGCCTGAGCCCGTGCCAGATGAACGTGGCGGCGATCAAGCAGGTGATGCCGTACGCGCGCTTCCTGGTGCGCGCCTCGATGGAAAAGCGGCGCGCCGGCGCTGACGCCGTGGCCGCTCCCGCGTAGGCGCGCCGATGGGGCGCGATTCCCAAGGCAAGCGCGGGCGTCCCAAGAAATTTGGCCGTGAGGCACAACTCGTCAGCCTCACGCTGCCGCGTGACGTCATCAGCTGGCTCGAGACCATCGATGACGATCTGGCCTGGGCCATCGTTCGCCTGCACGAACGCAGCACCGCGAAGCGCAAGACTGAGTCCGAGGTCGCGCAACTGGTGCGCTTTCCCGGCGCACGCGCGCTGATTCTTGTTCAGGCGTCGTTATTCCGCGACATGCCTGGTGTGTCGCTGATTCCGCTGTCGGACGGCCGCGCGTTCCTCGCGCTCGAGACAGGCAAGGGCGTCGCGGACCTGGAGCTGTTCGTCATCGACCGCATCGAGAACCCGCGCATCGATGAGACCGAACGCGCGGCCCTGAATGCCCTGCGCAAGCTGCTCAAGCAGTGGCGCCAGGAAGGCATCCGCTTCGAGTCGCGCTCGATCGTGATCGCGCATCTGCACGACCCTAGAACTGGAAATAAATGAAGTCGCTGGTGCCGGCGTAGAGCGTGGCCACGCAGTAGGCCATCACGGCCGCGAGCGCCGCCCTTGCTCCGGGCGTCAACTCCCCCACCATGCGGCGTTCCTCCGCCCAGATCCACGCGTGATGAATCGCGAGCGGTACCAGGAATAGCGCGCCCACCCACATCCACATCGCGACGGGCCTGATATCCAGCGCCAGCATGTTGCCGACGAAGGTCCAGGCGCCATCGATGGAGGAACTGCGAAAGAACACCCACGCCAGCAGGACCACCGACTGGGCCACGACAAACCACGCCAGCCTGACGGCGACGAACCGGCCAAGGCCACGATCATTCTGCAGGCCCAGCATGCGCTCCACGGCCAGCGCGCCGCCATGGATGGCGCCCCACACGATGTAGGTGTACGCCGCGCCGTGCCACAGACCACCGAGCACCATCACCGTCAACAGGTTCACATACGTGCGGATGCGGCCATGCTTGTTCCCGCCAAGCGGGATGTAAAGGTAGTCGCGCAACCACGTTGACAGCGTGATGTGCCATCGCTCCCAGAAGTTTTTCAGCGACGCGGCCACGTAGGGCGCGTTGAAATTGATCGGCAGGCGATAACCCAGCCAGTACGACAGCCCGCGCGCGATGTTGGAGTAGCCGGCAAAGTCCGCGAAGATCTGCCCGGAGAACATCAGCGCCAGCCAGATCGTGAACCCGGCGTCGGCCTCCGGCTGATAGCCGGCATCCCAGTGCGCATCGACATACACGGCGAGGTTGTCGGCGCACACCATCTTGAAGAAGAACCCCAGCAGGATCAGCCAGGCGCCCTCGTAGAACACCTTCAGTCGCAGGCGCCGCGGGCGCGGCATCTGCGGGAGGAAATCGAGCGCGCGCACGATCGGTCCTGCGACCAGCTGCGGAAAGAAGATGATGTAGAGGAAGAACGACTTGAAGCTGCCGAGCGGCGCCAGCACACCGCGATACACGTCGATGGTGTACGACATCGACTGGAATGTGTAGAAGCTGATGCCCATCGGCAGGATCAGTCGCATCTCCGGCGCCGGCAACTCGACGCCAAACGCGAGCGCGGTGCGCGACAGCGTATCGGTCAGGAGATTCGCGTACTTGAAGAAGCCAAGGATTCCAAGGTTCGCGGCCAGCGACACGGCGAGGATCATGCGCCGCCGTGACACGTCGATCATCGGCAGGCGTGCCAGTGCCAGCCCCGCCCAGTAGTCGATCCCCGAACTGACGAGCAGGATCGCAATGTAGATCGGCACGTGCCAGCTGTAGAAGATCACGCTCGCGGCAATCAGCACCGACACGAACGCCGGCTCGATCTTCGTGCGGCCAATGGCGAGGCGCGCCGCCATCACCACGACGAGCAGGGCCATGAAGGCCCAGGAGACGAAATTCAACGGGCACCCGGCAGGTAGCGCTGCAGATCGCGAATGAGGCGCTGGCTCCAGAACACCGCGCTCTCCTCGCTGAGATGGCTGCCATCGTGCGAGGTCAGCCCATCAACGTCCATCCCGACAACGGGCACTCCCAGCATGGCGGCAACCGCAACGGGATTGCCGACGCCGCCGTCGGGCGTCGGGACATGCGTCAGGACCAGGGCTGCGCCACGCTGATCCAGCTCGCGCTTGAATGCACGGGCGGGCTCGCCGATGCGATCGCCCACGGCCGCGACGCTGTAGTCCAGCGCCGGTGCCTCCATGGTGGGCTCCGGCCACGGCGTCACCCGCCACACGCCGTTCTCCCGTGATCGATACGCGATGAATTCATTGCCGAACGGGAATCCGGGCCGGCCGTACAGGTCGATCCAGTTGGGAATTACCCGGTGAATCGCGCGGCGCACCTCGTGCCCGATCTCGCCTTCCAGCTGCAGCTTGCCGGCGCCGAACATCGAATCACGGCGCACGCGGTTGGCCCACGCGCTGCGGGCCTGACCGAAGAAGCCGTCCACGTTGGCGACGACGAGCTTCGGCCGCAGATCATGACGGCGGATCACATCGAGGACCCACTCGTCGCCATCGCGATGACCGAACCCGAGCGCGTAGTACTTGAGGCCGTTGGCCGACGCCCATGGGCTGATGACGCGCGACCGCAGCGCGAACATCATCCGCGAGGTGCCGACGAACAACACGTCCGCCTCGCGCAGGTGACGCATCGCGACCGGATCGGTGCCGTGATACAGGATGTGATGATCGAGATGGCCGCCGCGATCATGGGCCAGGTAGTACTCATCCCCCGGCGGACGATCCGCCTGGGAAATGTGGCGGATCCGGCCCGAGAGGCCCGGCACGGTCAGCCAGGACGCGTAGGTGATGCCGAGTAAGAGACTCAGCACCCCAGCAAAAACGATCGCCGGTCGCAATATTTTTCTAGATTAATCGAACCCGGCGCGAATTCCTAGGTTTTAGCGGGCCTCGAACTCATTGCGGATCGCGGCTAGAAAAGTCTCTGCCACCAGCCGGTAGCCGGCCCTGTTGAGATGACGGCCATCAGCGGAGTTGTACCGATTGGGATCGTGCGCCATGGCGGCGTAGACGTCGACGAGCGGCACGTTCTCACCTCGAGCCACATCCTTCAGCCGCTCGTTGAAACGTGAAATCGTGCTGTTGCCGATGCCGCGGCTGATGCCCACTGGCGGGTGCGACAACGTCGCCAGCAGCACTCGCGCGCCGCGGAAGCGTGCCTCCTTGACCAGGTCGTTCACCGCGCGCACCCCCGGCTCAATACCCGCCTCGCCGGGGCCAAGATCGTTGTAGCCCATCATGATCAGCACGACTTGAGGCCGGCTGCCGTTGAACGCCGCGGACGCGCGACTCATCGCGTCCTGCGCGCGCTCGCCGCCCTTCCCTTCGTTCTGCACCGTCACCGATTGCTCGGTGTAGCGGGCATTCAGCAAGGACTGCAACACCGCAGGGTAGGCGTCGGCGGTCAACGTCGACAGAATGTACGGCGGAGTGCCGGCCGGGTTCTCTTCTGAGGTCCAGCCCACCGTGATGCTGTCGCCGAACGCCATGAACCGGGTTTGCGTGATCGTGGGAATGCGCGTCACGGCGACGGGGAATACGCATGACGCCGAGCGGTTCAACGCGTCGGTCGCGGTGCACGACACCTCGCTCGTGCCGACCGCGAACGTCGACCCCGACGGCGGCGAACAGGCAACGCTGACCGGCGACTGCCCGCCCTCTGCCGACGGCACGGTGTACGAGATCGTGCTGGACGTCGCGGTGGTCGAAGAGGCGATCGACGCCGGGCATGACAGCGTCGGCGCCGCTGGTGGCGGCGGCGTCACCACGACCGGTGGCGGCGGCGTCGGCGCGGTCGGCGTGCCGGACTTGCAGCCCGTCACCACTCCCAGGATGACGACGAGCGCATACGTCGCAAGTCGATTCATTTGCGGCAAAACGCCATGAGGTGCCATCCGAGCGGCCTGACCCACGACACGGGCAATGCATTGAACGTGCCGACGAACATCGTGTTGAAGGCAATCCCCTTCCACCCCTTGTGCAAACGGGACTTCACCGGGAATCGCTCGGGGACGACGCGAGTCTCTCTAAACGGCGTCAATAGCGCGCGGAACTCGCCGATCGAATACTTCTTCAACACCGGCGCGTCCTCATGTTCGAGCGCGACTTTCATCACCTTCGACAGCGCATTCAGCCACGACACGCGGTTGTAGACCATGAAGATGCCGGTGCCGCCGGGCTTCAGCACGCGGTAGCACTCGGCCATCAAGGCGGGCGCATTGGCCGTGTACTGGATCACGCCGTGACCGTACACCACGTCGAACGTCGCGTCGTCATACGGGAGCTGTTCACCGTTGCCCACTCGGAGTTCCTGCGGCGTCACACCATTCAGCTCGAAGTTTTTCCGTGCAAGGTCGATGGCCGTCTCCGACAGGTCGATACCCGTCACCAGCGCGCCACCCCTGGCAAAGCGCACGAGGTCGGTGCCGATCCCGCAACCCACTTCGAGCACGCGCAGGCCGCGGAAGCCCGAGAAATCCACCAGCCTCGGCAGGTAATGCAGTTTGTCGAAGCGATACTCATCGAGATCATCGAAAAACGCCTTGGTGCCGACCGGGTGGTCGGTCATTTCGAGATCGTGAATACGGTGGTTCCAGTAGTTCTGAATCTTCTCGATCATCTCTGCGTTATCTGTGCCTTCTCTGGCCTTCTGCAGCTTTCGCCGCTGCGCTTTCTGCGCCATCTGCGGCCCCTATCGTACAATGTGGCTCTTCAAAGATGCAGCGCGATCTCCGCCGGTTGGCGGATACGAAATTTGATGTGATCGTCGTCGGCGCCGGATTCTATGGCGTGACCACGGCGTGGGACGCTGCCCAGCGCGGTCTTTCGGTCGCCATCGTCGACAAGGACGACTTCGGCGCCGCCACCTCGTTCAACAACCTGAAGACCCTGCACGGCGGCTTGCGTTCGTTGCAGGCGGCGAACTTCACGCAAATGCGGCTGTTCATCCGTGAGCGCCGCGCGCTGGCCCGCATCCTCCCGCATCTCGTGCGGCCGCTGCCGTTCGTGGTGCCCACGACACGCAATCCCAAGCGCAGCAGCCTGACGATGCGCATTGCGCTGGCGATCAGCGACGCCGTCGCGCGCGATCGCAACGAAGGCCTGCCGGATCCGGGCACGCACCTGCCCGACAGCCGCATCGTCTCGAGGGACGAGGCGCTGCAATTGAATCCCGTGGTCTCCCCTGACGGCGTGACCGGTGGAGCGATTTGGTACGACTACCAGATGCTCAGTACCGATCGCGTCACGCTGTCGTTCCTGTTGTCGGCCGTGGATGCCGGCGCGTGCGCGGCGAACTACCTGCAAGTGAACCGGTTCCTGGTGCAAAACGGCCGCGTGACCGGCGTCAGGGTGGAAGATCGCATCACGAACGAGTCGTTCGCCATTCGCGGCACGGTCGTGATCAACGCCGCGGGTCCCTGGGCCGCGAGCCTGCTCGATGGCCTGCCGCCCGCCGCGCAAGGGGCGCCACCGCCACGACTGTCGCGCGCGATGAACGTGATCACGCGCAAGGTGGTGAACGATCACGCGTGCGGCGGACTGGTGAACGGCCGTTACTTGTTCATGGTGCCGTGGCGCGATGTCTCCATGCTCGGCACGAGCCACGACGCGCACGAAGGCCCCGCGGATCAGCTCAAGGTCTCGCGCTGGGACCTGGAGGCCTTCCTGAAAGACGCGCGCGAGGCGTTTCCGCATGCGAACCTGACCACGGCCGACGTCCGCCTTGTGCATCGCGGCCTTCTCCCCATGATCTCCGGCGAGGGCACGCGAGTCCGGCTGGTCAAGGAAAGCCAGGTGGTCGACCATGCCCGGCACGGCTTACCTGGGCTGATTTCCATGTTCGGTGTCCGCTACACCACCGCTCGCTACACTGCCGAACAGGCCGTGGATGCGGCGTTCAAGCAGATGGGTCACGAAACCCCGCCTCCCTGCAGGACTGCCGAAACGCCGCTCCAGGGCGGCAGCATCAACCACATGGACAACTTCCTGAAGGCGGTGGTCCAGCGTGATGTGGAGGGCATTCCGCCCGAAACCCTGAAACGCATCGCCTCAACCTATGGCACCGGCTACGACCGGGTGCTGCAGATGGCTCGCGACGTGCCCGCTCTGGCCCGCCCCCTCGGGCGCGAGTGCGACGTGATTGGGGCCGAAATCCTCTATGCCGCCCGCAGGGAAATGGCCCTGAAACTGGGCGATGCGGTCATTCGGCGCACCGAGGCGGGCGCGGCCGGACACCCAGGGGCCGACGCTCTCGAGCGCGCCGCGGCCATCATGGCCCGCGCCCACGAGTGGGATGAGTGGCGCATGCGGAACGAGATCGCCGAGGTCGAGGCGTTCTTCCGGCTCCCAAGGGACTGAGGGCCGGCGGGCTAGCGGGCTAGCGGGCTGGCAAAACGCATCGCTCATAGGAGAAATCCGTCTCCGAGGTCGTTTCTCATAGGAGAAATTGCAGTCTTCATAGGGGAAATCGACACTTTTCATAGAGAGAAAGTGTGAAAAGGTGGTAATCTCCCTCTGCACGCTGCCGGACTGCGGCAGCTTCATAGGAGATCAGATGGCCAAGAAAGCAAAGAAAGCCGCCAAGCCGCGCAAGGCTAACGCCGCGTTCATGAAGCCCGTTACGCCGAGCGCCGCTCTCGCGGAAGTTGTGGGCAGCAAGGGTATGCCGCGTACCGAGGTCACGAAGAAGCTCTGGGCCTACATCAAGAAGAACGGCCTCCAGGACAAGAAGAACAAGCGCATGATCAACGCGGACGACAAGCTGAAGGTCATCTTCAAGAAGCCGACCGTCAACATGTTCGAAATGACGAAGTTGGTCAGCAAGCACCTGTCGTAACAGACAGGCTGCTGGTTGCCTTCGCAGGCACTCGCTGGGCGCACGGTTTATCCGTGCGCCTTTTCTTTTTCTAGTTGAGGTGTTCCTGCGCCCAGCGCTCGAAGACCATCAGCGGAAACAGCGTGTGCGCGTGGTTTTCGTGGCCGGCGATGTGATCGAGCATCAGGTGCTCGACCATGTTCGGATCGAACAAGCCGCGCCGCGCGACCCGTTCCCGTGACAGCAGGTCGCGCATCAGCGGCTGCAGTTCCTTCCGCAGCCAGTTCTTCATCGGAATGCTGAAGCCTTCCTTCTTGCGGTTCAGGATCGAGTCCGGCAGTACACCCTTCATCGCCTGCTTCAGGATCCACTTGCGCTCGCCGTTGCGGATCTTCAAGTGCCCCGGCATCGAAAACGCGAGTTCCATCAAGTCGCCGTCAAGGAACGGCGCGCGTGTCTCAAGGGAGGTCGCCATGCTCATGCGATCGACCTTCACCAGGATGTCGTCAGCGAGATAGAGACTCAGGTCGGCGTACAGCTGACGATTCAGCACGTCGTCCTGGCTGAAGCGCCCGAGGGCCTCGCGGACCGGTGCATAGACGTCGACTGCGCCCAACGCTTCACGCAAGCCCGCGCCATACAGGCGGGCCTTGTCGCGGGCATTGAGGTAGACCATCCAGCGATAGTGGCCAAGGTCCTGAGGCGCCGTCGTGGCGCCGGCACTGAAGCGCTTGACCTTGTTGACGAGGCCCTTCTTCTTCTCGGTCGGCGGCAGCGCCGAGGCAACTCCGGCCAGCGCCGGCATCAACGCATCGCCCATCCACCCGAGCTTCGCGGCGAGCGCCTGCGCCTGGTACGAATCGTAGCCCCCGAACAGCTCGTCGCCGCCGTCACCCGACAGGACAACCTTCACGTGCTCGCGCGCCAGTTCGGAAACACTGAACGTCGGAAACAGTGAGACGTCGGCGAACGGCTCGTCGAGGTGCACGATCAGCCGCTCGAACATGTCGCCAAGATCCGGCGATGCGGTCCGCTCGCGGTGATTCGACTTGAACAGCGCCGCAACCTCGCGCGCATACGGCAGCTCGTTGTAGGTGCCGTCGGAGAACCCAATGCTGAACGTATTGATCGGCTGCGAGGCGCCTTCGCTCATCAGCGCGACGATCGAGCTGGAGTCAATGCCGCCAGAGAGGAACGCGCCGAGCGGCACATCCGCCATCAACTGACGCTGGACCGCGGTGCGCAAGGAGCTGTGCAGCGCCTCCGCCGCCTCGTCGTCTTTCCAGTCGCGCAGCTCGACATCCGCCGCGTCCCAGTAGCGATGCACCGTGGCGTGGCCCCCGCGATAGCGCAGGAAGTGTGCCGGCGGCACCTTGTGCACACCTCGCAACAACGTGCGCGGCGCGAGGATGTACTCGTAGGTGAGGAATTGATCCAGCGCGATCGGGTCCAGCTCGCGCGACACTTCGGGGCGGACGAGCAGCGCCTTCACTTCGGACGCGAGCAGCAGGCCCTGGTCGGTCTGCGTCCAGTAGAGCGGCTTCTCTCCGGCACGATCGCGCGCCGCGATCAGCGTCTTGGTCCGGCCGTCCCAGATCGCCAGCGCGAACATGCCGCGCAATCGCGCGAGGAAATCCTCGCCCCATTGCTCGTAGGCGTGGACCAGCACTTCGATGTCGGAGTTGCGCGAATTGAACTTGTGGCCGGATCCCTCGAGTTCACGTTGCAACTCGCGGAAGTTGTAGATCTCGCCGTTGGCGACGATCTTGATGTCGCCCGTCTCGTTGAGGATCGGCTGCTGGCCCGACGCCAGGTCGACGATGGCGAGACGGCGCATGCCGAGTCCGACCCCAGGCAGGCAAATGCTGCCCTCTTCGTCGGGACCGCGATGATGCAGCATCTGCACCATTCGCGCGAGATCAGCTGCGGCAACCGGCTTGCCCAGGTCTCGCTCAACGATTCCAACAATCCCGCACATCGCTTAGTGCCCTGATTCCCGGTTCCCGGCTCCCGGCTCCCGTCGGTTGCGCGTGACCTTTGCCGGAATGCCAGTGGCGATTGAGAACTCCGGAATCTCGCCGACCACCACCGCGCCGGCTCCAATGATGGCATCACGGCCGATCGTCGAGCCATCCGTGACGACGACGTGGGTGCCGAGCCAGGTGGCATCGCCCACCTCGATGCCGCGCGCCGTCCTGCCCTGCTGCAGCACCGGAATGTCCGTGCGGTCGTACAGATGATCGCCGCCCACCAGGTAGGTATAGGCGGCCATCAGGATGTCCTTGCCGACGCGCACTCTCGAGGCCGAGAAGATCTCGCAGTTAAAGCCAATGTTGGCGCGATCGTCGATGATGATGTCGCCGTTCTTGCAGCTCAGGATCGTGTTGCGTCCGATGAAGACGCCGTTGCCGATCGTGATGCCCTTGTTGTCGGTGCCTTTGGCATCGAGGCAGCACAGATCGTCGATCACCACGTTGTCGCCGATGTGAATCTTGTGCGGATGGCGAAGCGTGACGTTGACGCCGAACACCACGTTGCGGCCGACGGAACCGAGGATCATCGGATACAGCTTTGAACGCAGCACCAGGCCGAGCGCGCCAGGCACCCAGCTGGCGAGGATCATCGCCGCTTCGTACGCAAGCAGCGCACCGAGGCCGGGCTTGCCGACGAACAGCTCGCGATACTTGTCGGCCTTCGAGCGGTTCTCGTTGAACAACTCGCTCTGGATGACGGTGATCTTCGGATCGTGTTCGCGTGGCGCTTTCGTTGCCATCAGACCGCCACGAGATCGGTCGTTTCGCGGACCTCGCGAATGACGTAGGTCGGCTTGTCTTGCGACTCGTAGTAAGTACGCGCCATGACCTCGGCGAGCAGGCCAAAGGTGACCAGCTGCACGCCGATGAAGATCAGCATCACGCCCAGCAACAGCAACGGCCGATCGCCGATGCCCTGGTGCGCGAACAGCCTGATGTAGGCGAGATACGCGGTGATCAATCCGCCGACGCCACCGGTGATCAGCCCGATCAAGCCGAAGATCTGCAGCGGACGCGTCGAGTAGCTGAGCAGGAACTTGACGGTCGCCAGGTCGAGGACGACGCGAACCGTGCGGCCGATGCCGTACTTCGTTTCGCCAGCCTGGCGCGGCCGATGATTCACCACGACCTCGGCGATCCTCACACCCATCTGGCTCGCGATCGCCGGCATGAAGCGATGCATCTCGCCGTAGAGGCGCATGGGCTTCACCACTTCGGCGCGGAACACCTTCAGCGAACAACCGTAGTCGTGCAGTTCCACACCGGTCGCCCAGGAAATCAGCTTGTTGGCGAGAATGCTGGGCAGGCGGCGATTGACGAACGTATCCTTGCGGTCCTTTCGCCAGCCGCACACGATGTCGTTGCCCTGGTCGATCAAGGCGACCATCGCGGGAATGTCACGCGGATCGTTTTGCAGGTCGCCGTCTGATGTGACGACCAGCCGGCCGCGCGCGTGGGCAAATCCTGCGGCGAAGGCCGCCGTCTGTCCGAAGTTGCGGCGGAACCGGATCACCCGCAGCCGCGGATCGCGGGCCTGCAACGCCGCCAGCTGCGCAAATGAGTCATCCGTGCTGCCATCGTCCACGATGATCAGTTCGTAGCTCCGCCCATACTGGCCCAGGGTCTGGGTCAGCTCGTCATACAGGTTCTTGATGTTCGGCGACTCGTTGTGGACGGGTATGACGATCGAGAGCTCAGGATTCATTAAGTGGCAGGGATTCAAGGCATTATAGAACGAGATATCACCGTCCTTCGATGCCCTCCTTCGATTCCCTTTCGCGTGTGCTCGGCCTGCTGGCCGCCATTCTGGGCACATATGGCGCGACCGTGTATTGGCGTGCAGGCCTGTCGCTGAGCCATTACGACGCCAAGGCGCACCTCGTGGTGGCGCGGCGGGTCCTGGACAGCCTGACGCCGAGCTGGGAGCAGTTTGGGGCCGTGTGGCTGCCGCTGCCGCACGTACTCAACGCGCTGCCGGTCCAGATCGACTGGATGTACCGCACGGGCGCTTCGGCCATCGCGATTTCAATTGCCTCGTTCGCCGTGACCGTGGCCTGCCTCGCGGCGATTGTCCGCAAGGCCGGCGGGACCCGCACCGGCGCAATCCTGGCCGCCGCGCTCTTTGCCCTGAATCCCAACGTGCTCTATCTCCAGAGCACGCCGATGACGGAGCCGCTGCTCTTCGCGCTGTCGGCGCTCGTGGTGCTGCATCTGACCGAGTGGGTCGCGTCGGAGGACCTTCGCATTCGACGTGCCGCGGGGTGGACGATCGTCGCCGCGTGCCTGACCCGCTACGAAGCGTGGCCCATTGTCGGCACCGCGATGGGACTGGCGGCGATCGCAAGGTGGCATCGCGGGCCGCAGAAGGCGCAGATTGAGCCGCAGAAGGCACAGATGGCTCAGAGAGAATTCTCAAGGGCCTTAGTGCTCGAGGTTGCCAGGCTGGCGCTCTACCCCGCCCTGACGGTCGTGTTCTTCATGGGGTGGAGCTTCGCCTCTACGGGCGTGTGGTTCACCACAGGCGGTTTCTACGTCCCCGATCCGCAGCTGCAAGGTCAACTCGGCGCGGTGTGGCAGGCCATTCGCGAGGGCACGGTCACGCTCGGCGGGGTCACCCTGGTTGACTACGGAGAAATCGCGGCGGCGTTGCTGCTGTTATTCGCGGTGATGCGCCGGCGTTGGGCCGGCATGATCATGCCGATTGCGCTGCTGGCGTCGGTCGCGTTGCCGATCTACGCGTTCTACTCCGGCCACCCGTTCCGCATTCGCTATGAAGTGCCGCTGATCCTGGGGGCGGCAGCGTGCCTCGGCACCGCGGTCTCGATGCTGCGCCTGGCCGCACCACTCGTTGCGATCCCGCTGCTGTTCATCATCGTTCGCCAGGCGCCGCCCTTCGATCGCCAGGCGCCGATGGTCGTGGAGGCGCAACTCGATCGGCAGAACGGGATTGGCCGGCGCGCCGTCACCGAGTGCCTGAAGCGTGAGTACGACAACACCACGATCATGGCGAGCATGGGCTCGCTCGCGCATTACATGCAGGAGCTGTCGCGTGATGGGTTCGCCCTCGCTGACTTCATTCACGAAGGCAGCGGCCCGATCTGGCAGCGCGCGTATTACTACGAGCCGACGCTGTTTGCGGGATGGGTGATGGTGGAAGAAGCCGCCGAAGGCGGCGACATGCTGCACCAGAAGCACGTCGCGTGGCCGGGGTTTCTCGCTGCGTACGATCGGGTGTGCGAGGGGGGCAATGTGGCTCTCTACAGACGCCGGGAGAAATGAGGATTGACGATTCCTTGATTGTTGATTGTTGGGCGATGTGAAATTGGCAATCGACAATTAATCGCGGATTTTGCAGTCGACGATTTAGAAATCAATCGTCAATCAAGGAATCGTCAATCCCTCAATATCCCCAGCATCTCGTCGTGGATCAGCCCGTTGGTCGCGAGGATGTCGCCGGCCACCGGATCCCACGTCTTGCCGTCCATGCCGGTGACCCTGCCGCCGGCCTCTTCGAGAATCAGCACCGCGGCGCGGGTATCCCAGGGCTTGAGGGTCGCTTCCCAGAAGCCGTCCATGCGGCCGGCCGCGACCCAGCAAATGTCGATGGCCGCGGATCCTAGACGGCGCACCGCGCGCGCCCGCTTCGTCACGTCGCCAAACGTCTTCAGCAACTCATCGGCCTTCTGATGGACGTTATAGGGAAAACCGGTGACCAGCATCGACTCGATCACCGCGGCGTTGGTCGAGACCTGCAGCGGCTCGCCGTTCATCCATGACCCGACGCCGGCTTCAGCGGTAAAGAGCTCGTTGCGATTCGGATCGTAGATGGCGGCGACCGCCGCCTGACCGTCGATCTCGAGCGCGAGCGACGCGCAGAAGATCGGCACGCCGTGCGCGAAGTTGGTGGTGCCGTCGAGCGGATCGAACACCCAGCGGTGCGGGGCGCCGCGATCGCTGCCGCCCATTTCCTCGGCGAGCACATCGTGATCCGGGAATCGCTCCGCCACCATCGCGCGGAACATGCGCTCGACCTCGAGATCGACCTCGGTGACGAGATCGATCGTGCCCTTCTTTTCGATACGCAGGCGCGTGCCGAACTTGGCCATCTGGAGGCCGCCGGCGCGAATCACCGCCTCGATCGCGGTCGAGAGGAAGAGTGGGTTGATCGGCGGCTTCAAGCTTCCGCTTTCAGCTTCTTCACCATCCGGATTTCCATGCCGCCCGGCACCTTCTTGAGCACCGTTTCGTCCATGAAGTTGCGAATGAGGAAAATGCCGCGGCCGCTGGACTTGAGGATGTTTTCAGGCGCCAGGGGGTCGGCCACTTCCTCCGGCACGAATCCTTCGCCCTGGTCTTCGATCCGAATGACGAGTTCATCGGCGGCCTTGCCGGGCACCGGCGAGAACTCGATGATGACGCGCTTGTTGGGATCGTTCTTGTTGCCGTGCTTGATCGCGTTGACGACCGACTCGCGCACCGCGACGCTGACAAAGTGCGCCTGGTCCTCGTCCAGCCCTGTCTCCTTGCAGACATGGTCGGACACGACCTGCACGAAATCGAGCATGTCAAAGGCGCTATTGAATTCGAGGCGGACCGTGTGCGGTGGAATCATCTGGGGAGGACTTCTACCGCGCGCGTCATGTGCTGGTTAAGTACCATAGCGATTCAAAGCCGGTCAAGCAGTCTTAACGTTGCTATAGTTGAACGTTATGCGAGTGGCCGATCGAGTCTCCGTCTCCCCTGCGCACCGCGTCTCTGGAACGCTGCGTGTCCCGGGCGACAAATCCATCTCGCACCGGTATGCGCTGCTGTCGGCGATTGCCGACGGCCGCTCCACCATTTCGAACTACGCGCCAGGGGCCGACTGCGCGTCCACGCTGTCGTGCCTCAGCGCCCTTGGAACTATCGTCTCACGAACCCCAGCGCCGCGCGCCGAAGACCCGCCACTCGTCACGATCGACGGGCGTGGGCTCCGCGGACTGCGTCCCGCGGCGGGTGACTTGGACTGCGGCAACTCCGGCAGCACGATGCGCATGCTGGGGGGCGTCATCGCCGCTCATCCCTTTGTATCGACTTTAATCGGCGACGCTTCACTGTCCCGGCGTCCCATGCGCCGCATCATGGGTCCACTCAGCCAAATGGGGGCCCGGCTGACGGCTGAGGCCGGCGATCGCCCTCCCCTGCGCATCGAGGGCGGCGACCTGGCAGGCATCCAATTCACGCCGGAGACACCCAGCGCCCAGGTGAAGTCCGCCGTGTTGCTGGCGGGGTTGCAGGCGAGCGGAGAGACCTCCGTGCGTGAACCCGCCTCTACTCGTGATCATACGGAACGGGC
This sequence comes from uncultured Acidobacterium sp., assembly GCA_964628295.1. Taxonomy (GTDB): domain Bacteria; phylum Acidobacteriota; class Vicinamibacteria; order Vicinamibacterales; family UBA2999; genus 12-FULL-67-14b. The sequence continues at coordinate 159,860 of CAZVLS010000005.1, read as the reverse complement.
GCTCGCCGCGTTCGGCGCCGATGTCACCATTTCGGGCCGATTGATCGCTTTACGCGGTGGTCAGCGGCTCACTGGGGGCACCTTCGATGTCCCCGGCGACATCTCCTCCGCTGCGTTCATGGCGGTCGCCGCGGCCGCCATGCCGGGGTCGGACGTCACGATCTCCGGCGTCGGCCTCAACCCAAGCCGCGCCGGCCTGCTCGACGTGCTCCGCCGGTTCGGCGCCGACATCGAGACCACGGTAGAAGAGGACCACAGTGGCGAACCCGTCGGACGGCTCCGCGTTCGCCACGGCACCATGACCGACCTCGTCATCGCTCCAGAGGAGGTGCCGGAAGTGATCGACGAGCTCCCCGTCCTCGCCACGCTGGGCACGTTCGGCGGCAGCGTGACGGTGTCCGGCGCGGGCGAACTGCGGGTCAAGGAGAGCGACCGCATCGCCGAACTGGTCGCCGGCCTGCGCGCCATGGGTGCCGATGCGGATGAACGGCCGGACGGCTTTCAAGTGCGGGCCGGCACGCGCCTCACGGGAGGCACCGTCCATGCGCGCCACGATCATCGCCTGGCGATGGCATTTGCGATCGCCGCGCTCGGGGCATCAGGTCCCACGTTGATCGAGGGCGCAGACGCCGTCGCTGTCTCGTATCCCGGCTTTTTTGTCGATCTCGATCGCCTCGCGCAGCGAGCGTAGCTACGCAACGAACCAGTGACGACCGACAAGATCTACCTCGTGGGATTCATGGGCGCCGGCAAGTCGACCGTCGCGCGGCTTCTGGGCAAACGCCTCGACTGGAAGGTCGAGGATATCGACGCCCGGATCGAGCGGGCCGAGCGTCGCGACATCCCGACGATCTTCCGCGACAGCGGCGAGCCCTACTTCCGCGCCCGCGAACGCGAGGCGCTGATCAGCCTCCTTTCGGAGCGCGGCGTGGTGGTGGCGTCGGGCGGGGGCACCTTCGCGGATGCGTCGAATCGCGAGCTGATGCTGCGCGACGGCGGCGTGGTATGGCTCGACGCGCCCTTCGAAACCGTGCTGAAACGTGTACCCCTCGACGGCCGCCGGCCACTGGCCGCCGATCGCGTCGGGATGGAACAGCTTTATAATCAGCGACTCGCGGCCTACCGCCAGGCGCACCTCCGGGTGGACGCAGGTCGGGGCTCTGTGGAAGAGCACGTCGATCACATCGTGGAGTGGCTCACGAAGCCACAAAGAACCTGACCCGGACCCCATGCGCTATCTCGTTATCAGCGACATCCACGCCAACCTCGAGGCCTTCGAGACCGTCCTCGCCGAAGCCAAGCCCCTCAACTACGAGAAGGTGCTGCTGCTCGGCGACCTGGTCGGATACGGCGGCGACCCGAACGCCATCTGTGAGCGCGTCCGCGCCATGAAGCCGGATGCGCTCATCCGCGGCAATCACGACAAGGTCGGGTCGGGTGTCGAGAGTCCCGAAGGCTTCAATGCCGTCGCCCGCAGCGCGATCAAGTGGACCTATGAGACGCTCACCACGGAAAACCGCGAGTGGCTCGCGGCGCTACCGGCCGGGCCGATGATCGTCGACGACATGATCGAGATCTGCCACGGCACGCCGTTCGACGAGGACGCCTACGTCTTCGACGATCTCGATGCACTGCGCGCGATGCACGCCGCGCGACGCCCGCTCTGCCTGTTCGGCCACACCCACGTGCAGGTCGGACACTACCTGTCACGCGATCAGTTCGGCCTCGCCACGCCGGAGGATCACCGCCCGCTGACGATCAAGCTCGACGACGCGAACCGATACCTGATCAACCCGGGATCGGTCGGCCAGCCGCGCGACGGCGATCCGCGCGCCGGCTTCGGCATCGTCGATACCACCGCCCGTGAGATGACGATTTATCGCGTGGAATATCCGATTCAGAAGGCGCAGTCGCGCATTCTCGAGGAAGGCCTGCCGGATGTGCTCGCGCAGAGGCTGGCGTTGGGAAGGTAGCAAGTAGCAAGTAGCAAGTAGTAAGTAGCAAGAAAGTTCAGAAGCTCTTCTTGATTCTTGCTACTTGCTACTTGCTACTTGCTACTTCTCCGCTCGCGCTTGCGTAGCTCGCCCGCGAGCGCATCTTGTGCGGCACGCGAGCCGAGGACCCAGCCGATCACGACGCCGATCAGCAAGACCGCGGGGATGAAGATGAAGTGCGACGCGGTGGGAATGCCGATTTCCATCGTTACTTCCGGGATTCCAGGGCGCTCAGTTCCGCTTCAACCTTCTGAAGACGCCGCGCCACCGACCACACGTATCCGAACACGCCGACCCAGATGAAGCCGTAGGCAATGCCCATGAGCGGCATTGCCGGGATCTGCTCCCCCGCCGGTGCGTTCTCGACCGGCACGAAGTCTGGAGGCGGCTGTCCCTGCGCGTACGCGGAAGGCGCCACGAACAACGCCATCACAAACAGGCCGACATTCATGACCCTCAGTGCCCGCTTCATGCTTCATCCTCGGCAAGATAGAGCGCTTCAACACGCTCGCGTTGATGTTCGAGTTTCGCGCGCAGCCGCAGCAGGATCACGAACAACAGCGTAAACGCCGTCACGCAGAACCACAGCGGAATGCCCATCTCCACCGGTAACGTCGGCACCACCGACGTTGGGGGATGGAAGGTGCGCCAGTAATTCACCGACACGTAGATGAACGGCACGTTGGCCATGCCGAACAGCGCCAGGCCGGCACCCAGCTTCTCGGACCCGGGACCGCCGTACTTGCGCAGCAGCGAGTAGGCCACGAAGATCAGGAACAGCATCAGGCTGGACGTCAGCCGCGCGTCCCACACCCACCACACGCCCCACGCCTTGCGCGCCCACAGCGGACCCGTCACGAGCGTAAAGGCGCCGAACAACACCGCCAGTTCCGCCGCCGCGATCACCCAGTGATCGGCCCGCGGGCGCTTGAGGAACAACAGGCGGAAACTGGCGACACCGGCGGTGATCGCCGCCGCCAGGAACATCCACGCCGACGGCATGTGGAAGAAATAGATCTTGTAGACGAGGCCCATGGTCGCCTCGTACGGCGCAGCGTCGATCATGAACGGCGCCACGGCGAACATGCCCGCCGCGAGCCCCATCATCACTGTCATCGGTCGCGTCATATACCGGGCACCCAACGTTCGAAATCTGACATCCGAAACCCGAAATCCGAAATCCGCCTCAATCTGTCATCACCGGTTCGAACGTCCATAAGGCCAGGACGACGAACACGACATCGAACGACACCAGGAGCGACAGCCAGAACTGCACGACGGCGGCATCCGGCGCGGGTTGAAAGAGCGCGGCGGTACCGCGAACTCCAGCAATCATGACCGGAACGGTCATGGGATACAACATGATGGGCAGCAGCACGTCGCGGCTGCGCGCCCGCACCAGCATCGCCGCAAACAACGTCCCCACCGCGCAGAAGCCAATCGTTCCGGCCAGCAGCAACATCGCCAGCGGCAGCGCCTGCGCAAGCACCGGAGCGTTGAACAGCAATCCGACGAGCGGCACGAGGATGATCTCAACGAGGCCGAGCAGCAGCAGGATGCCGGCCAGCTTGCCGACGTAGAGGGCCGGACGGTCAGCGGGCGCCAGCATCAACGCACGCAACGTGTCATTCTGGCGCTCGCGTTCGAACGTGCGCCCCAGCGCCAGCGTGCCGGAAAACGCGATGGCGACCCACAGGATGGCGGGGGCGACGTTGTCCGCGGGACGGCCATCGGTCACCAACCCGAAGGAAAACATCAGCACCACGGTGACGGCAAAAAACAGCGTCGTCGAGAGGATCTCGAGGCTGCGGACCTCGACGGTCATGTCCTTGCGCATGACCTGCCACGCGACGCGAACAAAGCCGCTCACGAGTGGATCACCCTGCGATAGCGGTCGATCAAGCCCCGCGTATCGGTGTCGGTGCCGACGATCCGGCCGTCCTTGAGGTAGATCGCGCGACTCAGGACGCCGTCAGCGACGTCGAGGTCATGCGTCGCGAGCACGATCATGCAGCCGGCGCGCTGCCGGTCCTGCAGGCGCGACACCAGGGCTGCCGTCGATGACTGATCGAGACCGGTGAACGGCTCGTCGAGGAGAATCAGCCTGGGATCGTGCAGCAACGCGCGCTCGAGCGCGACCCGCTGGCGCATGCCACGCGAAAAGCCGGAGACGAAGTCATCGGCGCGATCCGCGAGGTTGGCGCGTTCGAGCGCGCGAAGCGCCGTGGCCCTGGCATCATCAACGCCGTACAGGTGACCGAAGAACTCGAGGTTTTCGCGGGCGGTCAACTCGGGATACAGGAAGAGATCGTGGCCGAGCATGCCGATCTGCGCGCGCACGCCGGCGCCGTCGGCGGATGTCTGGTCGCCGTAGTTGACCGATCCGCGTGACGGCTGCAGCAACGTGGCCAGGATGTTCAGCAGCGTCGACTTGCCGGCGCCGTTCGGGCCGAGCAGCCCGACGATCTCGCCGGCATCGCAGGTGAACGAGATCTGCGAGAGCGCCTTCCGTCGTCCGTAATGTCGCGCGACGTCGACAACGGATAGCCGATTCAACTCAGGCTCCCGCGCTTGTCGCGCCGGAGCGCGGCTGCGCGACGGCGGAATCCAGCTCCGCGATCACCCGTTCGAGCTCGGTGGTCGCGCGCTGCAATCGCGCCTCGTCTGACTCGGTCAGCGGCTTCGCCTGGCGCTTCCTCTCGAGCGCGACGATCTCGCTGAGCAGCTTCTCACGACGCGCGTTGAGCTGCTGATCCTGAACCGCATGAGCCTTGGCCGGCGACCAGGCGAACCAGGCGCCCGTGGCGAAGATCACGGCCGCCAGCATCAGTGCCGTGTTGCGGGGCCACTGGCTATGGGCCGGCAGCCCCGTCAGGTTGAGGACCAGCGTGTCGCCGGCGTTCAGGCGCGGGCCGGTGCCCATCACGAATTGCTGCCCCTCTGAGTTCATCTCGCGCACGTCGGTGAGCTGCGGCGAGGCCATCTGCATGTTGCCGATCTTCTCCATGCCGACGAACACCTGCGCTACCGCCACCGGCCACGTCTGGCGGATGGTCATGTTGGCCGTTGCCTGCGGCAGCGAGAACCCAACCTGCGCCATTGTCTTGCCCGGTGGGAACGGCCCGGTGATGGTCAGCATGTCGCCCTTCGCACCGGCGTTGGGCGAAGAGCCCTGCATCATCGACGCGCCCGCGGCGCCGGTGGGCAGCTTGATCAGGATCGGCCCGCCAATATCGATCGGCGTGCGCGCGTTGTTGACGATCTCGAGCAGATAGAAGAGCGTGAGGTTGTCGTCCTGGAACTCAACGATGACGCGCGATTCGGGTCCGATCTCAACCACGCCCGGCCGTGCCGGCTCGCGCGCGGCTGCGGCGGCCGCCGCCGACTCCTTGGCCTTGACAGCCGCAATCCCGGCGATCAGCGCGACTCGCGTGCCGCCCTGGCTGGCCACCGCAAACTCCTGCGACGTCAGCGTCTCGCCATCCACTACCGTCGTGGCCTGCACGAGCGCTCCATCCGGCAACTTGTCGAACTGTGCCCTGCCCTGCTCGTCGGTCTTCATCGTGCGGCGCGCGCCACCAACGGTCAGCGTGACTTCCTGGCCGGCGATGTTGTTGCCCATGCGTTCGCGCACCACGCGAACGGTGACGGTGCCGGCCGGAAGTTCAGGAGCAGGCAGCGGTGTGCCGGCGATCGCCGATGGATCGGGCATGTCGACCTGGGCGATCAGTGCTCCGCCCAGAAGTGAGAAGTGAAAGGTGAGAAGTAACGCGACCAGTCGCCTCACAGCTTCGCTCCGCAGTTCTTGCAGAACTTCGCGTCCGGATCGTTAACCGTTCCACACGCGCATTCAGCACTCACCGCTGCAACCTCACCCGCCCAACCAGCCTTACCCGCCTCACCAGCCAGTCGTTCTTGCACTTCTTTCGCGATCTGATCCCGATACCCGCCGCCGGCATCGAGCTGGCGCATCAGTCCCAGCGCGCGGCTGCGCAAGCGAGACGACACTTCGTCGAAGTCCGCCTTGGCCACCTTGCCCATCGCGAAGTCGAACTCGAGTTCCTTGATGGATCGCAGCACCAGGTTCTTCTCACGCTCGAGGGCAATGCGCGTCCGGCCGGCAATCATCACCGGTACTTCCGCCTGCTCGCTCACCAGCGGCGACAACATGCGGTATGCGCCGAGACCGACGAAGCTCACCGACACGACGGTCAGGCTGAGAATCACGATGTTGGCCGGTGTCTGGCCGGTCGCGACGATCACCGTCGCGGTGGCAGCCAGCATTCCGCCCAGCAGGAAGAACTGCCAGGGCTGGAGAAACGGCTCTGATGCGTTGTGTAGCGACGAGCCCTTAGGCTCGTCGACCGCCTGATTAGTCAAGGTTTCGCAGTTCGTCGTCGAGGCGCGCCGACATCTCGGGATCTTCCATGCCGGCCGGCATGCCGGCGAGCGATGGACGACGCGACCAGCGCCTTGCGAGGTAGGCCACGGTCATCAAGCCGCCGAGGCCGACGACCACCGGCATCGCCCACGCCACGCGCCCTGAGCCACTCGTTGGCGGCTCACTCAGGACCTGGTTGCCGCCGAACTTGGCGACGTAATAGTCAAGGATCTGCGCTTCGCTCTTGCCGTCCTTGAGCATGGAATCGACTTCGGCGCGAATCGGCGCGCAGTGTCCGCACGCGCACTGCCCCACCGGCAGCTTCGAACAACCGCCGCACCAGCACGCCAGCTTGCGGCTGACTTCCCGCGCTTCATTCGAGACGATCTGCAGCCGGGGATCCTGCCCCGTCTCGGTGTGCTGAGCGAAAGCCGACCCGCTCGAAAGCAGGATCGACAAGAGGAGGATGGTCGCCGTCACGGCGTCCGCCGGCAACTTGGCCATGGCAAACGACATGGACGCTTCGGGCAACAACGCGATCCCGGTTCCGATCGCGAGGATGCCAAAGCCAAACCAGACCCAGTTCACGAGCGGGTTGATGTGCACTTCGACGCTTGCCGTCTGCTCTTCGATCTCGAAAGCCGGCATCACGATGTAGAGGTCTTCGGCGAACATCCTGCGAATCGCGACTTCGGTCGTGGGTTCCTCCTCGTGCTTCCGGAAGTACCACTTCGCCGGGCGCATCTGGTCGATCCGTTCGCCGTCGAGGTTCTTGACGGTGATGTGGCCGGTCACCATCTGCTTCTGGCCGTCATCGGTGACGCGCAGCGCATCGAGGTGAATGATGTAATCGCCGACCGTTTGCTCCTGGCCAGGCTTCAGCAGCAACTGCTGATCGCGGCTGAATCCTTCACCCGCAAACCCGAGGAAGATCAACACGACGCCGACGTGGACGATGTAGCCGCCGTAGCGGCGGCGATTGCGCGAGACCATGCCGATCATCGCGGTCAGGAAGTCCGTACCGGTGATGCCGCGACGCACGCCGGCGCCGCGAATGAATTCCTGCGCCAGCGTGCCGGCGACAAAGCCGGAGAGCGCGAAGCAGATGCCTGAGCTCCACACCCGCACACCGAGCGCGACGACGAGGCCGCCGGTGACGAGGCCTGAGAGCACCGGCCACATGAACTGCTCACGGAGATTTTCGATCGAGGACTTGCGCCACGCCAGCAGCGGACCGACGCCGGTCAGCAACAGCAACACGAGGCCGATCGGCACCATCCAGCGATTGAAGAACGGCGGTCCGACGGTGAGGCGTTCGCCGTTGATCGCCTCGGTCAGCGTCGGGAACAACGTCGCAAACAGGATGAACAGCGCCGAGAACAGCAGGATCCAGTTGTTGGCGAGGAAGGCCGCTTCCTTCGACGCCCAGGAATCCAGCTCGTGGCGGGCCTTCAGCATCGGCAGCCGGTAGATGACCCATCCGAAGCAGAAGACCAGGGTCGACAACATGAACGCGACGAAATAACGCGCCAGCTCCGGGTCCTCGCCGAACGCGTGAATCGACTGCACGATGCCCGACCGCGTGAGGAAGGTGCCGACGATCGTCAACAGGAACGTGATGATCACCAGCGACACGTTCCAGACGCGCAACATGCCGCGCCGTTCCTGAACGTGCACTGAGTGCAGGAAGGCAGTCGCGGTGAACCACGGCAGCATGCCGGCGTTCTCAACCGGATCCCAGCCCCAGTAGCCACCCCAGCCCAGTTCCTCGTACGCCCAGATCATCCCGAGCGTGAGGCCGAGCGACAGGAAAAACCAGGAGACCATCGTCCAGCGGCGAACCGCGCGCAGCCACGAATCATCGAGGTGCCCCGTGAAGAGCGCCGCCATGCCGAACGCAAATGGGATCGTCAGCCCGACAAAGCCGAGATACATCGTCGGCGGATGGATCGCCATCCAGTAGTTCTGCAACAGCGGATTCAATCCGCGGCCGTCGGTGTGCGTCTCGGTGAGGTAGGTCGCAAACGGGTTGTTGTGAATGACCATCAGGAGGAGGAAGAACATCTCCACCGCGCCGATCACCGCCACCACATAGGGAATCAGCTCGCGATGACGCTCGCGATTCACTTTGACCGCCACCGCGCCGAACAGCGACAGCAGGAACACCCAGAACATCACCGAGCCATCCAGGCCACCCCAGTAGGAGGTGATCTTGTAGAACAACGGCTGGACGCTGTCGGAATAGCGCCGCACGTAGCGGATCGAGTAATCGCCGGCGACAAAGGCGTAGACGATCACGCCCGACGCGACGGTCATGATTGCGGCGATCGTGTAGAACGCGCCGATGGCGCTTTCGATGAGACGGTTATTGCGGCGGCGGGCGCCGACGACCGAAGCCGCGACCGCGTAGGCCGCGGTGACGAACGCGAGCAGCAGGAGAAGCGCGCCGAGGGAGGCCATGGCGGCCTCCTAGTAGGTGCCGGTGGACGTGGGTCCGCCCGGCTTCGCTTCGTATTTCGACGGGCACTTCGCCATGACGCCGTTGGGCTGCACGGTGAAGCCGCTGTCAGCCAGCGAGCCCTTCAAGACAACTTCCGAATCGTCCTTGAAGGTGTCGGGCACGACACCGTTGTAGCGCGCGCTGACGATCTTGCCGTTGCTCTGCACCTGGAACCAGTACTCCATTGTGCCGGGCTTGCGATTGATCGACTTCGGCACCACGAAGCCATGCAGCTGCAGCTTCTTGCCGTACCACTGATCCGGCTGCGCCATCACTTCGTCCACGTGCTTGTAGTACTCCGTGCCTTCGGCCATGGTCGTGTAAAGCAGACCGCCAAAGGTCAACGCAAGAACCAGGCTCGTCAGACCGACTTTGAACGCTTTGTTGTTCATATTGTGGGATTTAGCCCTTGTTAAGAATACTACTCACAAGAGCGACCGGCAACCCCACAACATTGCTGTACGACCCTTCGATTCTTCCGATGAAACGCGACGCAAATCCCTGTATCGCGTAGGCGCCGGCCCTGTCGACCGGCTCACCCGTCGCCACGTACCACGAAATGTCTTCGTCTGTCATCGCGTTGAACCACACGCGCGTGGTGTCGACGGCCGATCGCACGCCATCTCGGCTGACGAGCGCGACGCCCGTGTGCACGTCGTGCGCACGCCCGTTGAGCAGGCGGATCATGCGCCGCGCGTCGGCGTCATCCACTGGTTTTCCGAGGATCTCTCCGTCGATGGTGACGGTCGTGTCGGCGCCGAGCACGCGCGCGCCGGGCCGCAGGGGCAGCACGGCGCGGGCTTTCTCGATCGCAAGCCGTTCGACGTAAGCCACGGGTGACTCGCCGGCGCGTGGCGTTTCGTCGATGTCCGCCGCCAGCACCTCGAACGGGATGCCGGCAGCCGTGAGCAATTCAGATCGCCGCGGTGAGCGGGAGGCCAAGATCAGCATTGAGGATTGAGGATTGATGATTCCTTGATTGTTTGGCGATTGAGGATTGTCAATCTAGTGATTCATCGATCGCCAAATCACCCAACAATCATCAATCAAGGAATGTTCAATCATCATTTCGGCCGCTGATTTTCGTACCACTTCAAGCTGGTCCCGCCGGTGCACGCCAGGTCCATGCGCTTGTCGTTGTTGAAGTCAGCGACCGTGCACCCGTTTCCAGGCATGCCGTTTTCTTCGAGAACAATCTTGGACCACGACCCGTCAGCGCCGCGCCGGTAGATATTGATGCCGTTCGGCTTGCCGTTGTAGCCCGACACAAGTTCGTCAGCACCGTCGCCATCGAGATCGACGGACACCAGCACATGTCCGTAATCCAATCCCTTATCGATGACTGTTCTTCCGCCCCACTTGTCGCCACTCCCCGAATACACGACGACCTCCAGGCCAGGTCGCGGCGCCACGTTGCCATGAAATGCTTCCATCGTGGCCAGGATGCGGCCCCCCTTCATTCGAACTGACGCCACTTCGCCGGCGCCGTTGTTCGGCCACGGCGCGGGATTGCCTTCGACCAATCGGGTCCGCGTCCATTTACCGTTGTTGTAGCGATGGATGTGCACGCCGAGAAAGCTGGCGGTGAGCACGGCCTCGCGGCCTTTGCCATCCCAATCGGTAGCAAGGATGCCGTGCATCACGCCGTCTTCCTGGTCGGTCACGACCTGCGGCTTCCAGTCGGTGGGGTTGTATGCGTAGACGGTGTTCTTCGCTTTGTAGTCCGGCACCGTGGCTTCGACACCAGCGAGTGGCGCGTTGATGAGCCACTTGCGGCCGTTCCCTTCGATGTCGGCGAACCGCAAGCGGTGGGCCGCCGGCGTGCGATGGATTTCTTTGCCCGTCCACGGTGCGTTCACATCCGGCCCGTGCGTGTAGACCGTGACGATGCCGGCACTCTTGGCGGGCACCGTCGCAAATCCGGTCGCAATAGCGATTTCCGGAATGCCGTCCTTGTCTGTATCAGCCGCGGCCGCGTTGATCAGCCCCTGGATGCCGGCCGCGATCACGTGACGCGTCCACGACGGGTTTTCGAACCAGACCAACTGTTGCGTGGCGCCCGCGACCGCGATCAGATCAACCTTGCCGTCCTTGTTGATGTCCGCCGCATCGACGGCATACGCGCCGCGCAGGTCGGTGGCCACCTCGTGAGGCACGAGATTCCATGGCGCCGGTGACTGCGCGTGCCCCGTCATCGTCCCAACAACCGCCACGAATGCTGCTGTTCCCGCGATTAAACGCCGCATGTGCTTCCCCCTGCGCGCAGATGCTATCCTCAAATGATGATTCCCGCGAACAAAGTGATGCCCGCCGTGCTGGCGGACATCATTCGCAAAGCGCCGCTGTGCGATGAGAAGGTCGCATTCGCCTGGCGCCTTGCCGTGGGTCCCGCGGTCGACAAATCCACCAAGGTGCGATTGTCCGACGACGGCACGCTCCATGTTCGTGGGGAGTCGCAAGCCTGGCTGGACTCGGTGCGGGCATCGGTCGGCTTGATCAGGTCGCGTCTCGCCCACTATCTCGGCGAGAATGCCGTAAAGAGGATTTCATACGAAGATGCGTAACGCTTTCATCGTCAGTGCTGTTCGCGTGCCCACCGGCAAGTTCCTCGGCACGCTCAAGGATTTCACCGCGCCCGAGCTCGGGGCGATGGTCGTGCGCGAAGCGGTGGTGCGCGCGGGGATCGATCCCGCCATCGTCGACGAATGCATCATGGGCAACGTCGTCTCCGGCGGCGTCGGCCAGGCGCCGGCGCGCCAGGCGGCGCTCAAGGGCGGATTGAAGGATCACGTCGCCGCCCTCACGATCAACAAGGTGTGCGGCTCGGGACTGAAGGCCGTGATGCTCGCCGAGCAGGGCATCAAGACCGGCGACATCGATATCGCGGTGGCCGGCGGCATGGAGTCGATGAGCAACTGCCCTTACATCGTGCCCAAGGTGCGCGAAGGTTTGCGCATGGGCCATGGCTCCGTCGTTGACCTGATGATCCATGACGGCCTGTGGTGCCCGTTCGAGAACTGGCACATGGGTAATGCCGGTGAACTGGTGGCGGACAGCTACAAGGTGACGCGCGAGCAGCAGGATCAGTACTCCGCTGACAGCCACAAGAAGGCCGCCGCCGCACAGGCGGCCGGCAAATTCGACGCGGAGATCTTCCCCGTCACGATCCCCCAGAAGAAGGGCGATCCGATCGTATTCAGCAAGGACGAATCGGTGCGTGGCGACTCCACCGCGGACGTGCTCGGAAAGCTGAAGCCTGCGTTCAAGAAAGATGGTTCGGTCACGGCAGGCAATGCGCCGTCGGTCAACGACGGCGCTGCGGCGCTCGTCGTGATGGCTGAGGATCGCATGCAGGCGCTCAACGTCAAGCCACTGGCGCGCATCGTCGCGCAGGCGACGAGCGGCCTCGCGCCGAAGATGTTGTTGATGACGCCAGTCGAGGCGACCCGCAAGGTGTTGAAGAAGGCCGGCTGGTCGATCGGCGACGTCGACCTGCTCGAGCTGAACGAGGCGTTCGCGGTGCAGGCCGTCGCGGTGATCAGCGAGCTCGGCATCGATGCGGCGAAGGTCAACTTGAATGGCGGCGCGGTCGCACTCGGCCACCCGATCGGCGCGTCGGGCGCCCGCGTCCTGACGACGCTGATCTATGCGCTGAAGGATCGCGGCTTGAAGCGCGGCGTGGCTACGCTGTGCCTGGGCGGCGGGAACGGCGTGGCGCTCGCGATCGAAGTCGTGTGAGAAGTGAGAAGTGAGAAGTGAGAAGTGAGAAGTGAGAAGTGAGAGGTGAGAAGTCAGAAGCTTCTCACTTCCGACTTCTCACTTTCCACGCGAGGGCCAAAACCGGCCCGAGCATGAGTACTTCTTTCGCAACGGCCCACGCGTTGTGCGCCAGGAAGTTGTCCAGCCAGTAGCGTCTCGAGATCGCCTCGAAGACGAACGCATCCGCAAAATAGAAGTTTGAATTGATCGGCCACAGCGCCATCACGCCGAGGGGCGGCGTGTCGTCCGACCCCAGCCAGTCGAACAGCACGTGCGTCAGCCATGACAACGTCACCGCCACCGCGAGTCGCGGGGATCGCTTCCACGCCAGCACCACGAGACCCGCGATGATCGCGGCGCCGATGCTGTGAGTCTCACGGTTGTGAGCGCCCCACGCGAAGTCGATGTCCGGCAGGACGGCCGCCAACGCGCATATAACTGCGACTTTTGGGGGCAGGCCCCGTACGACAGGTGCGATGTTTGGGGCCAGCCCCCAGGCGACGATGAGGCCCCCGAGGGCGTGTCCGAGCGGACTTGGCACCACCCACCGTACGCAGATTCCCAGAGGCCGGTCAACCGGTGAGGTCGCAAGATCTGCGATCTTGGCCGGAAACAGGCGAAAGTGGTCAATTCCCCTAACTTATTGGAAATGGGCGTGAACTCACCTGTCACTACACAGATTTACGCTTGACTTTCGCCTGGCGCGTTTCTAGGATCAATCGCGTCCGGAAAGGACCCATTCACATGCCACAAATCGAAGACGTGCGAGAACGCCAGGAACGCCTCAAGGCCCTGGAATCAGCGGTAGGCCAGATCGAAAAACAGTTCGGCAAGGGCTCGATCATGCGCCTTGGCCAGAACAACATTGTTGCGCCGGTGGAAGCCATTTCGACCGGCTCCATCAGCATCGACTACGCCCTGGGCATTGGCGGCGTGCCCCGCGGCCGCGTGGTCGAGATCTTCGGACCGGAATCATCCGGTAAGACCACCCTCGCCCTCCAGATCATTGCTGAAGCCCAGAAAAAGGGCGGCATGGCGGCGTTCGTAGACGCGGAACATGCGCTCGACGCGGCCTACGCGAAGAAGCTCGGCGTTGACCTGGACAACCTGCTTGTGTCGCAGCCAGACAACGGCGAACAAGCGCTCGAAATCGTCGAGGTGATCATCCGTTCGAACAGCGTGGATGTGGTGGTCGTCGACTCGGTCGCGGCCCTCGTGCCCCGCGCTGAAATCGAAGGCGAAATGGGCGAAGCGCAAATGGGTCTGCAGGCCCGCTTGATGTCGCAGGCGCTCCGCAAGCTCACCGGCGCCGTGTCGAAGTCCAAGGCGTCGTTGATCTTCATTAACCAGCTGCGTGAAAAGATCGGCGTCATGTTCGGCAACCCGGAAACGACCACCGGTGGCCGCGCGCTGAAGTTCTACTCGTCGGTTCGCGTCGACATCCGCCGCATCGGCGCCCTCAAGGACGGCGAAGACGTGGTCGGTAATCGCACGCGCGTCAAGGTCGTCAAGAACAAGATGGCCCCGCCCTTCCGCGAAGCTGAGTTCGACATCATGTATGGCGAGGGTGTGTCGCGCGAAGGCGACCTCATCGACATCGCCGTCGAGCACAAGATCATCGAGAAGAGCGGCGCCTGGTTTGCCTACGGCGGCGAGCGCCTCGGCCAGGGCCGCGAGAACGTGAAGAACTACCTGAAGGAAAACGTCGACCTGCGCACGGCCATTGAAACCAAGGTCCGCGCGGCGCTCGGCATGACCAAGGAAGCTCCAGAAGCGGTGGCGGTCTAGATCACCAGACCGTCAACTCACCAGATCGCCAGAGTTGGATAGTTCTCTCCTGCATTACGTCACTCAGCTGCGACGCCCGTGGCTGGATGACGTGATGCTCCTGTCGAGCGCGCTTGGCGCCGCCGGATTCATCTGGTGGGTCACCGCTCTCATCTCGATGGTCTTCCCTAATAGGCGCGCGGATGCCTGGCAAATGTTGCTGGTAGTCTTCGTGACCTGGGCCATCGCCGATTTCGCACTCAAACCCTTGATCGATCGAGACCGGCCGTTCGAGGCGGATAGCAGCATCACCGTGATCGATGCGATGCCGCAAAGCCGCTCCTTCCCTTCCGGGCACGCGGCGATGGCGGTCGCGGGAGCGATCGCCGGCTCGCGACTCATTCCGCTGTCAGCGTGGGTGTGGTGGCCGCTCGGTCTGCTCGTGGCGGTATCGCGGATCTACATCGGCGTGCATTGGCCAAGCGATGTGATTGCCGGCGCGCTTCTGGGACTGGCAACGGCGTGGTTTGTCCTGGGGGGCCGCAAGAGAATTGCCCTGGACCGTGGCCTTTAGCGCACGTTTTGATATACTCGAAAGTCTCTGCAATCGGCCAGGTAGCTCAGTTGGTAGAGCATGCGACTGAAAATTGCAGTGTCGGGGGTTCGATTCCCTCCCTGGCCACCAACCTCCGCTCTGGTTCACGCGGAGGTTGCCCACCGTAGCTCGATGTGAATCTGACGAGCGAAGGCGGGCCTTCGCGCTCACCGTGAGCTACGGCTGGCAGGCCAACCTACTCCTTCTCCAGTAACGCAATCATCTCCGGCCGGCGCTTGAGCGCAGCGCGCACCGAGGCGCGCAGATCGTCCAGCGACACCGTTTCGACGAGCCGTTTCCAGATCACGCTGCGGGACTTGGTCATGACCCCGCGCGCGGTGCCGGCGTTCCTCAAGACCTCGAGGGCCTCATCGCGCCACAGGAGCTTGGCGATCGATTTGGGATCGGGCTTGGGATTCAAACCCGCCGGGCGCGCCACACGAAGGCCCAGCCGATCACCCATTTCAAACACGCCGATCAGCCCCCACCATTCCGGGGCGACCGCCTTCTCGATCGCCTTGGTCGGCGCGACCAGCCAGGCCCGGTCGACGACCTTTGAGTAGATGCGCTGCTGCTTCGGCCATCGGGCCAACGTGTCTGACGGGCTCTTGATCTCGAACCCGGCAAGCTCGCCGTTGACCGCTGCCACATCAACCCGAACGTCACCCTGGCAAAGCCCGAGTTCTTCGAGCACCACCGTGTCCGTGTCTCGATTCAGATCGTCGAGATACTCACGAAGCAGTGCCCTGACGTCTGCGTCGTTGGCATGCCTGTCGACGCGCTTTCCACCCACGAAGAGAGTTCCAGCCGGCGACATATCAGTCCGTCACCAGGCTAGGCGTGCCCCGCCGTCGATCGCTTCACAGCGTGGCACGGCACCTCGCTCCACATCCACACCGTCGGTTTGGCTTCGCGGACCTGGTCGATCTCCTTATCCAGGCCCTTCCACACTTCACGCAATGGCACCCACCCGATCACGGCCGACGGCCGGCTCCGGATCGCGGGCTCGAGCCGACCTTTGACGCCGATGACCGCGAGCGCCAACGGCGCGGCCGACTTGAACGCGCGGACGATGTCGTCGCGAAGATAGGTCAGGACGACGCGCGCCACCCACGCGGAAACACCTTGCCGTTCGAGTTCAACAGCCAGCCGGAGGATCGCAAGGTCAAGCGCCCCAAAGAGCCGGGTCTGACCTTGTTGACGACGTTGGAGCTCGGTTCCGAGTCCGCTTTGCACGAGCAGATGACGCACGCGGCGAGGCGTGCATCTCTTCCCCGAGACCTTCGACACGACCTTCGCCGCTTCAACGGCGGTCAATAACCTGGATGCAGCCATGCGGACCTGTTTGCGCTCGTATGCGCAGTGCTATACGAATGACAAATACATGTCAATCGAAAACCGGCCATTTCTGGCGGCCGCGCGACCGCGGACGCGCCCGTCACCAACGCCCGAAAAGGGTCATTGCGCCGGCCCGTCGTCCACCTATACTTAAGGCGTCCCCCACCAAAAGGCAGGAGTCGCTTAATGACCCAGGTACTGTCCGCCGCGTTCGTCTTTCTCTTCCTGGCCGTCGGAGCGGTCAACTACCCCACCGCCAGGGCGGTCGTCGAGACACAGGGCACTCGTACGATCCTCGTCGTTGGTGATGACGGGTCGGCCAGCCAGCAACGGGCCACTGCCAACACGATCGAAGCGATGATCGCGTCCGGGCAGCTTCGGTTGATCGACCAGCGTGAAGACACGTTGCTCGCCGGACGGGTTCACAGCCGGTACCAACAGACCTACAACGGCCTTCCGGTGCTCGGCGCCGACGTGACCGTGCAACGATCGGGTGCACAGATCGTCACGGCGCTCGGAATCATCTTCGACGGCCTGGCCATCGACACCACCTCCCCTGCCCTGTCGTTCACACAGGCGTCGCAAGCCATGAAGGCCCGGGGCGTCACGCTGCTCGATGGCTCGGCGCCCCTGTCGATCCTGCCGGCGGCCGATGGCTCGGTGGCGCTGGTCTACACGGCGCGAGACGACTCGGGCTACGCCAGCTACATCAACGCCAACTCGGGCGTCGAGATGATGCGGATCAACCAGATTCAGCGGCAATCCGTGGTGCAACCCGGCACTGGCGGCCTGGGCGACTCGAAGAAGGTCAGCAGCACCATCCAGGGAAGCGCGATCGTCGCGGTCGACGGTTTGCGCCCTCCAGCCCTCGAAACCTACGACCTCCAGGGCAATCCGACCCGGACCGAGTTGGTCGCCATTGGCAGGACCAGTCTCACGGCCGCCGACCTGGCGCGTCAGACCGGAACCGCCTGGACGGATGGGGCCGTCGTTGACGCGCACGTCCACGCCGGATTCGTCTACGACTACTATTACCGCCGGTTTCAGCGCCGTGGGTTGGACAACAACGACGTCAAGATCACCAGCATCGTTCATCCGGTCCGCCTCGCCGATGCCCGTACCGCATCTCCGGATCTCCTGGGCGGCTTATACCTGAACGCGTTTTACAGCCGGCTGTGCCGATGCATGGTCTACGGCGAAGGCTTGCCCGCTGGTTTCCTGTCAGCATTCCCGAACGGGGTTCGCAGTTTCGCAACCGCATTAGACGTCGTCGGTCACGAGCTGACGCACGCCGTCACGGACGCTTCCTCTGGCCTGATCTACGCGGACGAATCGGGGGCGCTGAACGAAGCGTTCTCCGACATCATGGGCGCGAGC
This sequence comes from uncultured Acidobacterium sp., assembly GCA_964628295.1. Taxonomy (GTDB): domain Bacteria; phylum Acidobacteriota; class Vicinamibacteria; order Vicinamibacterales; family UBA2999; genus 12-FULL-67-14b. The sequence continues at coordinate 142,149 of CAZVLS010000005.1, read as the reverse complement.
ATCGAGTTTTTCCACCAGAGTGCCGGCACGGGAACTGGCCGCGCCGATTACCTGGTCGGAGAGGACCTGGCGCCGACCGGGTCGGGCTTGATTCGCTCGATGAGCAACCCCATTGCCTACGAGCAGCCCGATCACTTCGGCGATCGTCACTACATCGGCGCCACCACTTCGTCCTTCGACTCCGGCGGCGTGCACATCAACTCAGGCATCGCCAACAACGCCTACTACCTGGCGATCGAGGGCGGCACTCACCTGTCGTCGCGGCTCCCGGTCACCGGCGTGGGCAGCGCGAACCGCGAACAGGTCGAGCGCATCTTCTACCGCTCCTTCACGACGATGCTGCCGAGTGCGGCGACGTTCTACCTGGCGCGCGTGGCGACGATCCAGTCGGCGCGCGATCTCTATGGCGCGGGCAGTGCAGCCGAGCGCGCCATTACGGGCGCCTGGAACGCGGTCGGCGTCACCTCGCCGGCGGCGGCGGTGACCAATTCGTTCTCACCGCGCAGCGTGACCGCCTCCAACCTCGCCTGCAGCGGCGCAACGACCACGCCGTCATTCACGTTTCGACTCTCGTTACGTGAGTTCCAGCAGGTCGGCTACACCGTGTCGAGCTTCACGATGTTCCTCTTCGACTCGCAGGGCCGAGAACTGAGCGAGCAGCAGTTCAACGCCGCCACGTTCCGGACCCTGTTCAACCAGTGCCAGGCTGGCAGCACCCGTATTGGCGCCGGCGCAACGGCCTGCGCAACGCTATGCACCAGCCTCGCGGGCCGTTCGACGGGCTACGCGCAGTTCACGTTCTTTGGGACCGACGACAACGGCAATACGGGCATCTTCGATACCGATTACGTGTCGCTCGGGCTGCCGGCCCTCAACGGAACCGAACAACAGTTGGCGTCAATGACGACGAAAAGGCCGGTGCGGAAATGATCACGTCGCGCTCCATGTCTCTCGCGACGATGCTCGTCGCGATCAGCACCGTTGCGTTCGCGCAGCAGAAGCCGGCGGCCCCACGCCCGCAGCCAGATCCGATGCGCACGACCGCCAAGCCGGAACCGAAGAACGTCCCGGTGCAGCGGCTCCACGTCGAGCTTGACGGCATCTATCACGCCGCCACGCAGACGTTGTCGGATCGGGCCACACCGACGGTTCATGCCGAGGCCGCCCAGCTCACCGCCGACTACGACGTGCCGGCCGGTGCCGGCTTCTCTGGTGGCGCCACGTTTCGCCTGTGGCGGAACCTCGGCGTCGGAGCGACCGTCAGCATGTTCAGCACCTCGTTTCCGGCGAACGTGACTGGTTCGATCCCCTACCCCTTCGCGTTCAACCGCCCGCGCACCTTCGAGGGCAGTGTCAGCGACTTGGAGCGAAAGGAGGTCGCGATCGGGATTCACCTGCGCGGACTCTTCCAGGTGTCGCCGAAGTTCACGATCAGCGCGTTTGCAGGGCCGGCACGCCTCACGGTCACGCAGGACGTGGTGACGGCCATCCAATACGCCGAAGCCTACCCCTACGAAACAGCGACCTTCAGCGCCGCCGCGATCGGCACCGACAAGGTCAACAAGTGGGGCGTCAGTGCTGGCGCCGACGTCGCGTACTACTTCATGCGAAACGTCGGAATCGGAGTGGGCGCGAAGTTCAACGGCGGCGAAGCGGAGCTGGTTTCGCTTGGCAGCGCTCCATTGACTTCGAAGCTTGGCGGCGCTGAATTCGGCGGAGGCCTGCGGTTGCGATTCTGAGGGCTAGCAGGCTAGCGGGCCTGCGGGCTAGCTGGCTAGCTGGCCAACGGGCCGGCAAGAACGCTCCTGCTCGCCCGCTAGCCTGCTAGCCCGCAGACCCGTTTAGAAGTCCACCAATCGCGTGTACTTCACCACGAACGACCGGCCCAGCGTGTCGATTGACGTCGAGCTGAGCAGGTCGCGGCGATCGTTGAACACGACGAACAATCCAGTGCCGCTGCGATTCAACCAGGCGAACCGGACATTCGATGAGAACTGTCCGGTTTGACCGTTGTACTGCAGCAGTGCCGACAGGTTGATCAGGGTCGTCAGCGAGACGTTGGCCTTGATCGGCACCAGGTCGTTGTGGAACTTGCCGTACGGCAGGTCGATGTTCTGGCGCGTCCACCCGAGGCTTGCCGTTACTTTCGGGGTGATGCGATAGTCGCTCGTGATCTCGACGCCGTTGAAATCGCCGTCGTAGTACTTGCCGACGCGGGCGCGAATGGTGCCGGTGACGCGCGCGCTCGGGTTGTGCAGATACTCGAACGCGTGCTGGTACCAGTCGTACTCGCCGACGGGAATCGTCACGCGACGGCCGTCCCGGTTGTAGACCGTGAAGGGCGCCGTCGGGTTGTCGCGGGTGTAGTCCACGAACCAGCCAAAACGGCCGCCCTGCTTGGGCTGAATCTCGAACGGATGGATGTGCCACGCCTCCGACTGGCGATCGCCGGTCGTGATGTCCCAGAACGAGTTGTAGGAAATGTGCGGCGCGATTCGGCGAATCCACTCGATCTTCTTCGGCTGCGGCTGGAAGAACAACCGGAATTCCGGACGACGATAGCCACGGCGCGGGAGGAAGCCGACTTCTGGATTGAAGTTGGTGCCGACCTGCGAGTAGCCACCCGACACCTGCCACAGGTTGTCGGTGTAGTTGTAGAACGCGCGGCCTGAGTAGCCGCCGCCACGCGGACCGGTGGCGCGATCTTCCGGCGTATCGGTTCGCGCCAGAAACGCGGAGAACCGCGAGTTCGCATTGAGCTGGATATTGGCGTCAATGCCGTAGGCGCGGTTCCAGTCTTCGCTCACCGCTTTCGAGCCGAAACCCTGGCGATTGACAAAGATGGCGCCGTAGCTCGAGCGCCCGACCTCGCGCTGCATGCGCACCACGCTGAAGTTGTTCGCGGCGCCGATGGTGTTGCCATTGGCGTCCTCGACGTCGTCAGCCTGGATATTCAGCAACCCCACGTTCCATCCGCCGACCTTGCCGCTCAACCGGCCGCCGCCGCGAATGTCGATCGGCAGCGCCGCCGCCGACAGACCGATGCGGCGCGAGAAGAACAGATCGATCTGTTGCGGGTTGCCGAACTGGAATGTCGATGCGTTCTCGAGGAAGAACGGGCGTTTCTCAGGGAAGAACAAGTCGAAGCGCGTCAGGTTGACCTGCTCTTCGTCCGCTTCGACCTGCGCGAAGTCGGTGTTGTAGGTCGCATCCAGTGTCAGGTTCGGACGGATGCCCCATTTCACATCGAGGCCGGCATCGAAGTTTCTGGCCACCTGGTCGTCGCTCGCGCGCGTGTAGTCCTTGTTCACGGAACCAAGCGCGTAGGGGATCAACTTGATGTCGCGACGGGCCGGCAGGTCGAGGCCGCTGATCTTGGCCGCCAGCGACACGCGATAAATATCGAAGCCGCGAGGGATCGCCGAGAGGTAAACCTGCTCGTTCTTGTGGCGGATGTTGCGGACCATGTTGAAGCCCCAGGTCCGGCCGGTGCCGGTCTGGTAACGGAGGGTCTTGAGCGGGATCGCCATCTCGGCTTCCCAGCCACGTTCGGTGACCTGCGCGCGGACCGTCCAGTCACCGTCCCAGTTCGGGTTGAACGCGCTGATGCCGCCGCGCTGCGTGCCCGCCGCGGTTCCGCCGCCGAGGGAGACGCCGCTCGACTGCCCTTCGCGCGCCACCTGTCCGTCGTATTCGATGCCGAGCGGATTGGTGCCGAACACGAACGCGTTCTGGTTGTCGTTGAAGGTGTCGAACACCATCACGACCGAATCGGTCTCGTTCAGCGACGCATCGCGCCGCGCCTGCGAGACGATGATCTTCGACGGGTCGCTATCGAACGCGATCACGCTGACGTAGACGTTGCCCTTGCCGACGATGATGCGGACTTCGGTCTTCTCGGAAGCCGGCGCACCCTCGATCGGGTCCTGCTGCGTGAACGTCGTGTACGGCTGCACCGAGTTCCAGACCGCTTCATTGACGCGGCCATCGATCACGGGACCTTCGGCCGACGAATCGAGCTTGCCGGCGGTCAGCGTGGGAACCTGGGGATTTTGTGCGAAGACCGAGGAGGGCCAGAGAAGGCTGAGAGAGAAGAGCAACAGAAAGCTCATACAGAGCAATCCGCTAGGACAGCGAGCGTATAGTTTGCGGCACATAATTTTGGATGAGAAGAATCGCTGTGAAGTGTAACTGAGCCGCATGGTTGTCACAACTGACGCGGCGAAAGTGATACAAGGGGCGACGCCTATGAGAGCCGGCCCGGTCGTGCCAGTTGTCTCCGCTTGTCTCTTCGCGGCGGTCTTCTCCGCGCCCCTCTCGGCGCAGGCGCCGGCCATCTCGAAAACCCAGCGTGAACTGCTCGGCGCCATGGTCGCCGCGGTGGACGCCGCCGGCGCCGCCGAGGAATCGCATGACGCCGGCCTCCGCACGCATGTCCTGCGCGCGTCGGACGGATCGCACTACGTCGCGCTGTCTGCGGAGCCACCAGCATCGGTTCCGATGCCGGCCGGTCCCGTGCCGATCTACATTCGCCTGGCGACGGCGCCCGCCATCGCCTCCCAACGCGTGGAGCGTTCGCCCATTCGTGAGTGGCTCACCGGCAACCAGAGCGCGCCACCGCCGATCGCCAGGAGCGGGATCGCCCTGGGAGAAATGCCGATCATGGGACCCGCCGGCAGCATCGAACGCCGGCCCCTGGTCACGCAAGGCATGTCCGACCTCAAGCTGCTGGAGCTCGAACAGCGGCGGACGCGCGAACGAGACGCCGCGCAGCAACGCCAGCGCCGGGCGGAACTGGAGGGGCGCGCGGTCGCCGCAGCCGAGACGCTGCCGTTCGAAGATTTTGATTTTGCCGCCACCGCGAGCGCACGATCACTGCAGCGCGCACTGACTGCGGGTCCGGGCAGCTACTTCCTCTACATCGCCTGGGCCGATCCGGCCGCCGCAAAACCCGCGGAGTCGGTGCGCGTCATCAAGAAGCGGCTGATCCTCCCGGCGGCGACCACGTCAGATCTCACGATCGGCAGCGTGATTCTCGCCGAGCGCATCCAGGCTCGCGCGGCGGCCTATCCGCCTGCTCAACAAGCGTCTCATCCCTACGCGATCGGGCTCACTGAGATCGTTCCGGCACCAGACGCCACGTTTGCCGACACCGAGAATCTCTCGGCCATTTTTCAGGTGATCAACGCGCAATCAGCGGACAACGGCAAACCTGACGTCGACATCGTCTTTCAGGTGGTGCGCGTCAATGGCAACGCGGAGCAATCGGTCGCGGCGCTCACCCCGCAGAACTACTCCGGCGCGAATCTGCCGGCGGAGTTCGACGCGCGCGTCGGCCATCCGCTGTTTGCATCGGTCAGCGCACCACTGGCGACGCTACGCCGAGGCGACTATCGGCTCAAGATCCTGGTCAACGACAAGGTCGGCGGCCGCACGGCAACGACGGAGGTCCCGTTCAGTGTGACGGCAACTGCGGCTGCACTGCTGCGCGAGGCGCCGCCGCTCGGCGTTCCATTTCGACGAGAGTCGGTCTTGTCGCAGGAAGTCCTGCCCGGCATCTTGAACTCGCTGCGGCCGCAAGCGCCGTCGCCCGCCCTGCTTCGTGCGTTCGAGCTCGCGTCGACGGGGCGATTCGTCGATCTGATGGTGGATGAACCGGTGCCGCAATCCGAAGAGGGCGTGCGCACCGCGTTGCGCGGCCTCGCGCTCTTCGCCGTTGGCGACGCCTCGTCGGCCGTGCAGTTTCAGCGCGCCCAGTTGCTTGGCGCCCCGACCGCGCCGTCGCGCTTCCTCTCTGGTGCGGCCCGGGCGATGCAGGCTCGTGATGTCGATGCGATTGCCGGCTGGCTCGAGGCGTTGAAGGCCGGCGCTCCAAGGACACTGGTCGCGCCGTATCTGGCCGACGCCTATCTGCGCCGCAATGATGTGGTGCAAGCCGGCACGTATGCCGACGCCGGATCGACGATCGGCTGGCCGCGGACGGCAGCTGCGGTCTTGATTGCCGGCCAGAAAGAAGCCGACGCCATCAAGTTAATCGACGCCCGGCTCACTGCCGCCCCGTCGGACCTCGATGCGCAATGGCTGCTGATCCATGCGCTGTTTGCGCAATCGATGCGTGACGCGAAGGCCGGATCACCAGCGAAGGACCGCTTCGTGAAGCAAGCGCGTGCCTACATCGACGCCAAGGGGGTTCATGCGACGCTGGCTGAGGAGTGGGTCGCGCAGATGAAGTGAGAAGTGAGAAGTGAGAAGTGAGAAGTGAGAGGTCCTTCTCACTTCCTACTTCTCACTTCCTACTTCTCACTTCCTACTTCTCACTTTTCACTTCTTCTGCGGCAGCGGGACCTTGCCGGACGTCTTCAACGAGTAGCCCGTGCGCGAAGACACCGTGACGTTTGGCCGATCGACCTTCACATCCAGCGTTCGCGTGCGCTTCATTGGATCAGGATTCGACGAGTAGAACCCGAGGACGTAGTAGTCGCTGGTCTCGGCGTCGATCTTCTTCAGCTCGCCCACGAAGTCGTTGGTATTGACCACCGGGAATCCGCCCGTCGCTTCCGCCAGGTAACGCAACGAGCTCGTCGTCTTCTGGATGTAGGTACGCCACTCGCTCTGGTCCGCGAACGACCCGAGGTCGACCACGCCCTGCAAACCGCGCGGATCGATGGTGTAGAGCGACGCGTTGGCGCGGTTCGCTGACAGCGTGAGCTCGCGCATCAGCTTGTGCAAGTCGATGTCCGCCGTGACGTGGCTCACCTGCAAGTAGGGATTGTTCTCGTCGTTCAGGAAGCGGAGCGGATCGGAAAAGCGGCCGCCCTGGATCTGGTCGGTGCCGGCGCGACCTTCCCTGAACGGATCGAAGTCGTAGCCGGTGCTGACATAAATCACCGCCTTGCGCTTGTTGTTGATGGTCTCGAGCCCGGCGAGCACGTTGTACGCGGCATAGAACGCCATCTGCGCGCGCTGCCGCACATCACCGACCCCCTGAGACGACTCGAGCATCTGAAAGATCTCGGACGGGATCGGACCGGAGCCACGGATCTTGCCAACAGCTTCGCGCAGCATTTTCCGGTCGTAGGTCGGACCGATCTCGAGGTACGACGGGCCGCTCGAGATGATCGTCACCATGTCGCCGTCGTGCACCAGCGTGTCGATGATCTGCTGCATCAACCGGCGCACGTGCGGGGACAGTTCGGGTTCGAAGTGCAGGTCGTCGATGAATACCAGCAACACGCGGCCGGTCGCTTCATCCACACGCGCCTTCGGAGTCGGCAGGACCAGGCCTTCCTGCGGCGCAGCCGGCGCTTCAGGCAGCAGCAGGTTGTAGGTCCGTCCGCCGCGCACCAGCGTGAACGACGCGATCTTCTGCGGTTGATCGTCCTCGAGGATGGTGAAGTTGTCGCGCGTCAAGTCGGCCACAAAGCGCCCGCCATCGTCTCGCGCGATGACATCGGTCGTGACCAGCGTCACCCCGGCGCGGAACGTTGGCTGTTGTGCGGCCAGGCTGTCGGTAGCCACGAGCCAGTAGCCCGCAGCCAGAAGGCACGCGGCCACGGCAAACCTCAATGCGGTCAAACGCATAGGGCCAGTATAATGCTGGCCATGAAACCCTCACGGCGAGAGATGTTGGGAACGTTTGCGGCCGCCAGCGCGGCCACACTGGTTGACCCGGGCGAAGTGCTAACCCGCCTGGCGATGGACGTTCCGTGTGTAGCCAGCCCCGCGTCGGAGCTGCTCGGCACGCTGCCGTTGTTCCGCGACCGCTCGCAGGTCCAGGAATTCGGGGTGAAATACGGCGGCGTGGGCCTCGATGCGCGCATGGTCACGGACCTGTCGAAGCTCGAGCCCGGCAAGCTGATCACCGCGAACGACCTCGCCTACATCCGCACGGAAATTCCGGCAGCGGCGGCCAATCACCAGGGGCCATGGACGCTCGATACCAGCGGACTGCTGGCGTCCCCTGCGGTGCTGAAGCTCGACGATCTCACGAAGCTGTCGAAGAAGATGGGCCCGCACCTGTTCGAGTGCTCGGGCAATGCCAACCCCTCAAACTTCGGGTTGATGAGCGTGGCAGAGTGGGAAGGGATTCCGCTTACCGAAGTGATCTCGCGGCTCAAGCCGTCCAAGGACGCCACCGGTGTGCTGGTCAGCGGCTACGACCACATCGGGCAGGTGTCTCAGCGCTCGATCGTCGGCGCCAGCTGGGTCTTCCCGCTCGCGTCGCTCGACAAGCTCGGGGCGTTCCTTGCCATCCGCATGAATGGCGAACCTGTGCCCGCCGATCACGGCAAGCCCGTTCGACTCGTGGTGCCCGGCTGGTACGGCTGCACCTGGATCAAGTGGGTGAACGAGATTCGTCTCGTCGGACCGGACGAACCGGCGACGACGCAGATGGTGGAGTTCGCGGCCCGCACCCACCAGACGGAGCCGCACAAGCTGGCGAAGGACTACACGACCGGCGACATTCAGACGGCGGCCACTCCGGTGCGCGTCGAGAAGCGCAAGGGTCACAACGGCCTCGAATACCGCATCGTCGGCATCCTGTGGGGCGGCACCAAGCCGGTTGATCGCCTGCAGATTCGCATCGGCAAGGACCAGGCCTTCGTGCCGTTCTCGGTCTGCCCCGCGCCGAAGACGCACACGATGTGGTCGCTGTGGGAATACACCTGGAAGCCAACGGCGCCAGGCACCTACGACATCCAGATGGAAGTCGCCGATCAGTCGGTGCCGCAGCGCCGCCTCAAGAACGGCTATTACATGCGCCAGGTGAAGATCGAAGAGATCTGATTACTTCGCGAAATACCCTTGCCTGGCGCGCACGCGATACGGCGTGCCAGGCAGATCGATCTCGAGCTTTCTCCAGAGTCCGTCCCTCGCGCCGTTCGTCGATTCGAATCCAAGCAGATACTGATTCGTGAGTTCGTTCAACAATTCGGCGAATGCATCGCCCAATTCCGACGACTTCTCCGCGAACAAGGCGCGCCCGCCAGTAGGTTCCGCAAGCGCATCGAGCGTCTCACGCAGGTTCGCCTCCTCGCGTCCACGGCCGAGGGCGACCATGAACAACGTCGCATCGCTGCCTCGCAATGCGCGATCCACGACGGCGAATGATGCCTGGCTCGACTGGTCTTCCCCGTCGCTGAACACCACGAGACTCCGCCGCCCCTGTTGACGCGAGAGCAACTCCACCGACCGGATGATCGCGTCGTAGAGCGTGGTCCCGCCCCATGTCGTCAAGCGATCAACCGCTGCAGACAACCTTGCCGGATCATTCTCACGCTGCGTGAGCACGAACATCTCTTCGTTGAATGCGACCAGCGTGACTTGGTCGACCGGTTTGAGCCTCGCCAGGAACTGGCGGACCGCGGCCTTGAGGTCCTCGATGGCGATGCCCATGCTGCCGCTGATGTCCATGGCCACCACGATCTCCAGTGGCGCCTCTTCGGCCTCGAAATGCACGATCCTCTGCGGCACGCCGTTCTCGGCGACGCGAAACTGCTCGGGCTTCAGGCCGGTCACGAACTTACCTGATCGATCGGACACGAGCGCGTTGACCTGGACCACCTGCACGCTGACCGCTTCGTTGACGTCGATCTCGCGGGTACGTCGCGTCGCCACGAGTCGCTCGCCATTCGCCAACGTCGCAACGACACGAATCTGGTGCGCGCGCACGGTAGGGCCGGCATCCCACGCGCATGCCGGACGATCGACGTTGGTGCTGCGGCACACCAGCCGTCCGTCAGCGAAGAAAGTGATCTCCTTCACCTCCGCACGGCGCTCGCGGGGCTCGATCCGCGCTTCAAGCATCAGCCGATCGCTGACGTAGGCGCCATCGAGAGGCGACACGATCTGCAGCGCTGGCGATTGCAACGACGCCAGCGCGAGCGCAGAGAAGCACGCGAGCGTCAACCAGGGCATGTGGATCACTGGACGGGTCGAAGCGGGCCAATGGCAGCGATGGCGCCGAGATAGTCTTCGACCATCGTGCGCGTTAGCGAAAGCGCCGCGTCAGCAAACGCATCAACGTCGGCCGGATGCATCGGCCGCAAGCGATCGATGTAATCACGCATCGCATAGGCAAGTACGGCGGGCATGAGCTGCGCGGGCATCTTCAATTCGGCGAGTATCTGCGCGACCCTCAGAGGCAGGTCGGCGCTTCGGATGCCGACAATACCATCGACCGGCCTTCCGGCGATCAGTTCGGGCGCGCCCTCGATCGGCGAGGCCAGGCACAGGCACCCCAGCGGCACCGCGGACGTGCCCCAAGCAGGAAGCTGCCCCGGCGCCACACCACCGAGCCGAGCAAGAGCGGACAACGAAAACTGCTCACTGACCCGCGAAGGCTCCTCGGCCAGTGTCCAGCGCATCACAACACGACGCCAGGGGCTCATCGACGCCGCACGGCCCAGTTCCGCGAGCCGCGACGCATCGTGGCCCGCGGCCATCACCTTCATGCGCCCGTCATCGACCGCGTTGGCGATCCGCTGCATATCCTCATCGGTCATGCGAGCCGGATCGCTCAACGACACCATGGCGTAGAGCGCCATTCGATCGTTGTCGCCAATGGTCGGCTCGGGAGGAATGATGTCCGCCGTCAACCGGCGCAGCGACCAGGTGGCAAGGGCGGCTTCCAAACCAAGATACGATCCGGCGATCACACCGCGATCTCCCGGCGCGACGGACAACGCCCACCGTTGCTCGAATCGCGTGCGATTGACTTCGCGTAGGCCGATGTCGTGCCGTCGCGATGGATCTCCACCGACCAGGGCTCCTGAATCAGCGCTGCCAACATTCGGCGCGTACGCCCATGCCGCCAGTGCCTGCCCCAATGCGATGTCTGCGGCTTGCGCGTCGCCATCAGCACGTGCGGCTCGTGAGATCTCGAGCGCCGTGTCCAGCGTGTGGCCACCCTGTCGATTTCGCACGGCCAGCAGCCGATCGCGCATCGACCGCGAATGGTCGACGACATAGTCGTGATCTTCCCACCTGATTCGAACCGGCGATGACGCTGGCGGACCTGCCAGGGCGCCGGCCACGGTGAACTCCACCACGCCCCCGGCTGGGAAGCGAATTGCCGGCAACAACTCGCGCTCGAACCAGGCTGCCAATCGTCCGTCGTAGCGGCCGTTCGCGATGCGCACGTCACACAATCCGTGCAACAAACGCTCAAGTTCAGGCTGCGTGAGCGTCCCGGACGCCGCCATTCGGAGGACCATCGCGAGCGCGCCTTGAAACTGCTGCAGAACCGCCGGTGTGCTCTGGGCGTCGTTGAGGCGATCGAGCTGAACGGCATGACGGCCAACGACGGCGTAGGTGGCGGCGCTGCGCACACCGGCATGCTCCATCGCCATGAAGACAGCCGGGAACATGCGCCTCACGCGTAGCGCGACAACCGCATTGTCCGTTTCATGCGCGGTCAACGCAGAAAACACCCGCTGCCCGGCGAGCAGGGTGGCAAATACCGCTCCCCGATCCCGCGTTTGCGCCGAACACAACCGCTCGACTATCGCTGCCGCATCTGTGGGGGCTGCCCCCAAACGTCGCAATGCGATGTTTGGGGGCAGCCCCCGTCTGTCAAACACGCTGTCCCAAAACGGCTCGGACCGCGGGCCGACAAGCCGGCCATCGTCGGTCACCCGCGTGCCGAGCAACAGCAAGGCAGGATCATTTGAGCGCAGCACGAATGGATAGTCGTTGGAATCGCGCGGGTAGCACGATGCGAAGGTATCGACAAGGCGAGCGAAGCGAACGTCGCCACCGGCCTCATGCGCGTGCAGCACGAATTGGCGCCGGGGCGCGCCCACTGATGCCGCGAGAAAGTAGAGTCCCGCGGCGCGACCGGCACGATCGAGGAACAGTCGCGAGACAAACCGCCTGGCATCGGCCGGCGATACGCCGATCGCATGCGACCACCTTGCCTCTGCGACCGCTCCACCAGGGACGATGACACGCCCCTGCGATATCTCGATTCCCGGCGCGAACATCGCGAATGACTTCACCGCATCCAGGTCCCGATAGAGCGAACGCAGCAATTCGGGCTCACGCTCGATCCACTGCCTCGTCTCGGCGTTCATGCCGGCGAGACCGTGATACAGAAGGCGCGCCGGCGTGTCAGAGAGAATCGCGCGGAACATCGCGCGCGGCGGCAGCGCACGACCGAGCAACCGCTCCCACGTGGCAGTCGCCAGGGGCTGCGGCAAGGTCAGCGTGTCTGACGACTGCGTGGGGATATTGCGAATCGCCGCCTCGAGTGGCTCCGGTGCACGGGTCGAGAAGTGCAGGCGGCGGATCAGCTCGATCATCACCCACGATCGCTCGCGGGTGTCGTCCACGCCCAGCGTTCGCAGAGTCGCGCGACCGCCTGGCACCTGCAGTGAGTACCAGTCGTCTTGGGCGGATGCGGTGCGGGCTGGCATGGCGACCAGCAGCGCAAGCAGCACCGTGTGCACCGTGCGCACCCCGTGCACCTTGCGCAGGTTCATCTACTTGACCACTTCTCTCGCTTCAGCCACCTCGGGCAGCCCGGGATCGGCAAGCCGGTAGTTCGTCAGGAACCGCTTGTACGCGGCGCGCGCGCGCGTGGCGTCGTTCGCATTCCGGTAGGCCCGCGCCAAGCCAAACAATGAACGGCTGCGATTCGGTGTGCGCGCCAGCGCGCGATCGAACCGACGAACCGCCTCCTGCGGCCTGTTCACTTGCAGCAGCAACTCGCCGTACAACTCGTCCGCGGGTTTCACCGGGAATGGACGACCGATGGGCTTCGGCATCCGCGCTTCCATTGATGAGACGCGATCCATGATCGCGAAGGCTTCGGCGTGCCGGCCCTGGGCAAAGATGTCGAGCGCTTCCATCTGCCGCAGCATGATCTCCGCCTGCTCGCGGAGTTCCATCGGCTGGGTGGGCGACGCGGCCTTCTGGAACTCGCCGATCACCGCGCGCGCCCGCGCGGCATCGCCAAGATTGACGGCACTCAGGCCGAGCGCAAACAGCTCTTCGATGTTGTCGAAGGTGGTCTGCCCCTTCATCTCCTGCCAGCGTTCGCTCTCGACGATATACCGCGCCCGCATGGATCCGCGATCGTTGCGAAGTGCCGCCTCGGTACTGCCGCGGCCGATCTCGCTCTCTTCTCCGTAACCGTGTCCGCCAGCGTGCTCAGGCGAAGCCGTCGCACGTTGTCGCTCCGTAGCCTTGGCGGAGGCGGACGCTTTCATTGCAGCATCGACAAGCGCGAGCGCTTCCTTCGTCTTCGAGAATCGTCCTTGCTGGGTCCACTCGTATTGCAGCCAGGTCAAGCTGTGAAAGTCACGAGCGGTGATCGGCAACCCGCGACGCTTCGCCCAGGCAATTGACGCATTCCACGATGCCTGGTCGCTCGTCGCCGCCTCGTCCCAGAAGCCCGCCTGCAAGAATGCGTGGGCCGGCATGTGCAACGCATGACTCGCCGCCGGCGCAATCTTCGCGTAGGCGCGAGCCGCGGGCAGCGATCGCGCGGCCAGGGTCCCGTGATCGTAGGAGTGCAGGATGTAGTGCGCCGCGCCTGGATGATTCGGATTGCGGGCAAACACCTTCTCGGCGATTGCCCCGGCCTGCTGCCGAAGGGGCAACGACGCATCACCGCGTGGCAGCGTGGCAAGGAGCGCCAGCGCATAGAACGCCTGCGCCTCATCGTCCGTAGGATTCTCGGCCGCGACACGGGCCATTTCCTTTGCGTGTGCCGCCGCCCTGACCGCCGTGCTGCCTGAGCCGAACAGGGCCTCAACGGCGCGCATGAAGCCCCGCTCGCGCGGCGTCCTTGCCTTGGCGATGCGCTCCTCGCTTGTCTTGCCAAACTTCGCGAGCGCCGCCTTGCCCTTGTCGACTTCTTCGAACTGCCACAGCGGCTGGCTGAAGCTCATGGCCTCGCCCCAGTACGCCAGGGCAAACGACGGATCGATCTTCTGGGCGGCACGAAACGCATCGATCGCGTCCTCATAGCCAAAGCTATGCAGCCACGCCACACCACGCAGAAAGTCCGATTGCGCGGCTGGCGATCCTGAATTCGGGAATGTGACTCGGCCCAGCCCGCGCTCCTGCCCTTGCAGGGACGCGGCGACGAGGACGGTGAGGATGAGGAGGGTGAGTCGACGCACGAGTCATTGAGCGTACAACACAAGGGCGGCCCTTTCAGGCCGCCCCTGGCATTTTCAGGATCTTAAGACCTCATGGCCTCAAGACCTCAGCTTCGTTAGAAGCTGAAACGGAACGTGAGCTGCGTCAGGCGCATGAAGCCCGACTGCGTGCGGATCTGGCCGAACGTCGCGCTGCCAACCGTGGTCACCGGGCCCGTCACCTTGACGGTGTTGGTGAGGTTGAGCACTTCGAGACGGATCTCGCCGCGGCGCGTGCCGCCCATGCGAACCTGCTTCGCCGCAACGAAGTCGATGTTGTTGCGGTGCGGGGTGCGAATGTCCTCGAGCGTGCGCGGCAAGGTGCCGAGCGTCGCCGAGGGGGCGGCGGTGAACGCGGCAGCGTTCAGCCAGATGCCCTTGCCGCACTCTTCCGTGGCCAGGCAACCTGCGCCGGTCGGCGGCGCGATGCGCTCGTAGCGGGTTCCGTCGGTCTCGGCATTGCCGGTGCCGGGGTTGGCGTACTGCACGCGCGAGAACAGCTGCGAGGTGTTGGTCTGGTTGCGAACCTGGATCGGGAAGCCGCTCTCGATGCCGACGATGGCTGAGAGGGTCCAGTCGCCCAGGATCATCGCGCCGATGCCGCTCTGGGCCCAGCGCTTGCCCTCACCGAACGGCAGTTCGATGATCGGCGCGATCGAGATCTTGTGCGGCACGTCGAGCAGACCCACGGCGTACTCGGCATCAACACCGTAGTTCTCCTTGGTGATGTCGACGGTTTGCATTTCGGTCGAGGCACTCGAGAAGAAGTTTGATTCGCCGAACTGGTTGTCCTTCAGTCGGCTGTAGGTGTAGTTGATGCGGCCGCCCCAGCCGTTGCTGATGCGCTTCTCGAGCTTGAACACCGCGGCGTGGTACTGGCTCTCGCCGTAGGTGGACTGACGCATCAGGATGTCGTTGAACTGGGGGAACGGACGCAGCAGTTCGCGGCGCTGAATCGTCGCGCTGGTGACGCTCTTACCCTGGCCGGCAGGCAGACCGAAGAACGGGTTCGGTACCTGTTCGGTGAGACCAGCCTGACCGAGCGACAGGTACTGCGAGGGCACCTGGTTGATGTTGATCACGCCGTCGTTCGAACCACCGAGGTTCAGGTCACGGCCGGTCGCGCCAACGTATTCGAAGCCCAGCGCGATGTTGCCCGGCAACTCGCGCGCGATATCCACTGAGTACTGGTGAATCTGGGGTGCACCCTTGTCCTGATCGATGAACTCGATCTGGCTGCCGACGCCGGTCAAAGCAC
This sequence comes from uncultured Acidobacterium sp., assembly GCA_964628295.1. GTDB lineage: Bacteria > Acidobacteriota > Vicinamibacteria > Vicinamibacterales > UBA2999 > 12-FULL-67-14b. The sequence goes on along the minus strand of CAZVLS010000005.1, from coordinate 126,744 downwards.
CGCCAGCGTTGCCGGTCGGCGTCAGAATGCCGTTCGGGAACGGGTTGGTCAGCGTGACATTAGGCACGAACTGCGCCTGCGGCGATTGGGTGGTCTGGGTGTAACCGATGTTGCCGTAGTTGTTGGCGCCCACTGCCTGGTAGTTCCAGGGTGCCCAGTAGATGCCGTAACCGGCGCGAATCACCGTCTTCGGGTTCATCGAGTAAACCATGCCGATGCGCGGCGAGATCTTGACGCCAGGCTGGTTCCCCTGCTCTTCAGGGTTGCCGTTGACGCCGGCATACATCAAGCCGCCGCGAATCGCGCGACCGGTCTGCGGATTAATCACCGCGCCGAGCGCGCCGCCCGGGTTGAGGTTGCGGTCGAATCCAACGGTGAACCCGTTGTTCTCTTCCTTGAGGCCGTCTTCGTGCTCGACGCGCACGCCGTAATTCAACGTGAACTTCGAATTCACGCGCCAGTCGTCCTGCAGGTAGGCACCGTAGTAGTTGGTCCACGCCTTGAACGGGCTGGACACCGTCACGATGCTTGCCGAATCGGTCAGCGCCGCCGGATAGCCGAGCATCATGCTCGCCCAGGCGTTGCCAGACGTCGCGTTGGTCGTCTGCGGATTCGACGAGGTGAACAGGCGGGTGAACTGGAAGTTGCCAGCGCCGTTCGAGAATGATTGGGTGTCGACGCTGATGTTGCGGTAGTCGACGCCAGCCTTGAACGTGTGGTTCCCGACCAGGCGCGAGATGGTGCCGTTGGCGCTCCATGAATTCCAGAACAGGCGGTTCGGGTCAATGGCGCCAAACGCGTAATAGTCGGTCACGGACGCGCGAGGGAACTTCTTGACCTGCAGCGGGCTGAGGAACGAGGACGCGAAGCCAAGCTGCGACGGGTCGTACTCCACCGACAGCGTGTTCTGGTCCTGGAACTTCGTCCACCCGTAGCGCAGCGTGGCGACGGTGTTGTTGCCGGGCAGCCAGGTGTTGTTCAGCGCGAGCACGTGGACGCGGCGCTTCAGGATGTAGTCCGCGCGGTCGATGAATGCGTTCGGCTCGCTCTGCGGCACCACCGAGTTGGCGCAGGGCTCGTTGGTCAGGTTGTAGAGGTAGAAGCCAGCCAGCGAGACCTTGTCGCTGAAGCGATGGTCCATCTTGCCGGTATACATGACCGCCCGATCGTTGATCTCCGCGATGCTGTCGAAGTTGTTGCTGCCGTTGCTGACGTCGCGGGTGGGATTCGGCAGGTAGCTGGCAATCTTGACGGCCACCGGATTCAGCTGGTTGGCCGGGATGATGTTGCCCGGGAACGGCGTGCGGCCGAGGCCGGTCGCCGGGTCGCCAGTCCGCGGGTCATAGATTTCGACCAGCTGTCCGGACGAGTTGAACGACTGCGAGAAGTCACCGGCCTTTTCGCGCGCGGTGGGCAGGCGCGTAGGCGCGTTACGGGTGGTGTTCGACCCGTAGCCTTCGACCGACGCCCAGAAGAAGGTGCGGTTCTTCAGGACCGGACCGCCGAAACCACCACCGAACTGGTGGAAGTAGGTCTTCGGCAGCGGCACGCCCGCCAGTTCCGAGAAGAAGTTGTTCGAGGCGCCCCAGCGCGGGCGGGTCTGGTAGAACAGGCTGCCCGCGAAGTTGTTGCCGCCCGACTTGGTCGCGACGTTGAACGTGCCGCCACCGGTGCGGCCCGTTTCCGCGTCGTACTGGTGAACCTGCACGTTGACGCCTTCGAGCGCCTCCATGTTCGGGTTGGCCGTGGCGCGGTTGCGCATGTCGGTGATTGGCACGCCGTCGATCAGGTAGTTGTTGGCGCGGCGGGCACCGCCGCCGAGCGACAGGAGCGACGCGTTGGTCTGGTCCTGCTGGCGGTTGAACTGCGCGTCACCCGAGGCGACGACGGTCGGCACCGTGACCGCGAAGAGGAACGCGGAGCGGCCGGCGCTCGGCAGTGCTTCGAGCTGCTTCGAGTCAATCACGCTGCCGGTGGACGCGTTCGACGTATCGATCAGCGGAGCCGCACCGGTCACGGTGATCGTCTCCTGCAACTGACCGACATCGAGCTTGATGTCCATCGTCACAAACTGCTGCGTGTTGACGCGCACGCCCTTGCTTTCGAAGGTCTTGAACCCCGTCAACTCCGCCTTCACCGTGTAAGTGCCCGGTGGCACGGCGGAAAAGTCATACAAGCCACGATCGTTGGAAACCGCGTCGCGTGACGCACCGTTTCCTTCGTTGATCAGCGTGACCGTGACGCCCGGCACCACGCCGCCCGAGTCGGTGACGACTCCGCGTACGCCTCCGGTAAACGTCTGTGCCCACGCGGTGCTCGTGGCCAGTGGAACAATCAGCAGCGCCAACAGGCACCACCGCGAAACAAGGTTCCTCATACTCACTTTCCTCCAAATCCGATGAGATCTGCGTCCACCGCACTGGCCGCAGACACAACGCGTTCTAGGGACACAAAACAAAATTTCTTCGAGAAAGCTGTGACACTTCGATGACAGGTTGCCGGAGTTTACGCGGTACCTATACGGGTTTGCAAGCAATGTTGAGGCAAGCGAATCGGCTACAAAAAATTGGATTGAGCCTGGCTGGCGGGCAATCAGGCATTCAGGCTAGCAGGCTAGCGGGCTAGCGGGCTAGCAGGCTAGCGGGCTAGCGGGCTAGCGGGCTAGCGGCCACAGCTAGCCATCGGTCACGGCGCCCATGCTCGCGGTCCCTACCAACCTGGCGTACTTCGCCAGGACGCCTCGGGTGTAGCGGGGCTTGCGCGCCTTCCAGGCCCGCTTGCGGGCCGCCAATTCTTTCGAGGTCACGCTGAGAGTCAGCAGGCGCTTCCTGGCGTCGATGGTAATGGCGTCGCCGTTCTTGACCAGGGCCAGCGGTCCGCCGGCAAACGCCTCCGGCGTGATGTGGCCGACCACGAAGCCGTGGGTCCCGCCGCTGAACCGGCCATCCGTGATGAGGGCGACGTCGGAACCGAGGCCGCGCCCCATGATCGCGGACGTCGGCGACAGCATTTCCCGCATGCCGGGTCCGCCGCGCGGACCTTCATACCGGATGACGATCACCTCGCCTTTCTTGATCTTGCCGGCGAGGATCGCGGCCAAGGCGTCCTCTTCCCGATCAAACACGCGCGCCTTCCCGGTAAAGGCCTCCCCTTCCTTGCCGCTGATCTTCGCCACCGCTCCGCCTGGCGCAAGGTTGCCGCCGAGGATCACCAGGTGGGAATCCTTCTTGATCGGGTGGTCGAGTGATCTGACGATCTGTTGATCGGCGGGATAGTCCTTCACATCTGCCAGGTTCTCGGCGAGCGTCTTGCCGGTCACGGTCATGGCGTCGCCGTGCAACAGGCCGCGATCGAGCAGGCGCTTCATCAACGGCATCAGGCCGCCGATCTTGATCAGTTCCGCCATCACGTATTTCCCGCTCGGCTTGAGATCCGCGATCACGGGGGCGCGCTTGCCGATGCGGGTGAAGTCGTCGATGGTGAGCCTGACGCCGGCGGAGTGGGCAATCGCCAGCAGGTGCAGCACGGCATTGGTGGATCCGCCGAGCGCGCTGATGGTGACGATCGCGTTCTCGAACGCCTTGCGCGTCAGGATGTCGCGCGGGCGGATGTTGCGCTCGATCAACTGCACGACCGCGGCGCCGGCGCGCCGGCAGTCCTCGCGCTTGTCGTCGGAGACGGCGGCCTGCGCGGAGCTATTGGGCAGGCTCAGGCCAAGCGCCTCGATCGCCGACGCCATGGTGTTGGCGGTGTACATACCGCCGCACGAACCGGCGCCGGGACACGCGTGCTGCTCGAGATCCGCCAGCGCGTCGTCTGACAACTTACCCGCCGCATGCTGCCCCACCGCTTCAAACACGGAGACGATGTCGACGGCCTTGCCCTGGAACGAACCCGGAAGAATGGTGCCGCCATAGACGAATACGGCCGGGCGATTCAGCCGCGCCATCGCCATCACGCACGCCGGCATGTTCTTGTCGCAGCCGCCAATGGCGACGAGGCCGTCGAACCCTTCGGCGCCCATCACCGTTTCGATCGAGTCGGCGATCACCTCGCGCGACACCAGCGAGTACTTCATACCCTCGGTGCCCATCGAGATGGCATCCGAGACGGTGATGGTGTTGAAGATCACGGCCTTGGCGCCGGCGGTGTCGACGCCTTCGGCGGCGTGACGCGACAAGCCGTCAATGTGCACGTTGCACGGCGTCACCTGGCTCCACGTCGAGCAGACACCGACCTGGGACTTGGCAAAGTCGGCGCGCGTGAAGCCGACGGCATGCAGCATGGCGCGGCCGGGCGCGCGTTCGGGACCATCGAGCACGAGAGAGGAATGAGGACGTTTGGCCATTGGTGCGGATACTCTACTAAACAGATGGCCACTGTAAGGTTGGACCAATGGCTCGATATCGCCTGCTTATACAAGACGCGGTCGGAAGCGACCAAGGCATGCCGGTTGAACAAGGTGATCGTCAACGGCCAGGCCGCCAAGCCGCATCGCGACGTCAAGGTCGGCGACGAGATGGAACTGCATCGCCCGATGGGACGAAAGCAGCTGATCACCGTGCTCGGCGTGGCCGACAGTCACATCGCAAAGGCCGATGCGCGGCTGCTCTATGAGGACCGTACGCCCAAGCCGACGCCGGAAGAGATCGAGCTCCGCCGGCTCGAGCGCATCTACCGCGCCGCGGCGACGCCGCCCTCGCGCCCCGATCGCGACCAGCGGCGCACGCTGCGCCGCCTCAAACGCGGCGAGTAGTTGACATCGGGGTCAGACCCCGATGTCAACCGCTTCAACCGATGTGAACGAATTAGCGGGGTATGAGCTCGGATTTATCGGATTTCCCGCGCCCCTGACGGGCAAGTAGAATTCAGTCGTGCGAATTCGCGCCGTTGTCATGATCCTGGCCGGAGCCCTGTTCTTCGTGCTCCCGGCCACTCTCGATTTTCTGGCGGACTGGCTGTGGTTCGGCGAGGTCGGCTACCGGCAGGTCTACTCGACCGAGATCACCGCGCGCGCCGCGGCCGGCGGCCTGGCGTTCCTCGTCGCCGTGTCGTGGCTGATGATGCACGCGCGCATTGCGCTGGCTGCCATCCCGCCGTCGCCGATGACCTTCACGACCCGCGACGGATTCACCGTGGCGCTGCCGACGCGCGACCAGGTCCGGCCGCTCGTGATGATCCTCGCGGCGATCGGGTCCTTCCTGCTCGCGTCCTTCATCTCGAGCCAGTGGATGACCGTACTGGCATGGTGGAACCAGGTGCCGTTCGGCAAGAACGATCCCATCCTCGGCTACGACGCCGCCATGTACGTGTTCACGCTGCCGGCGCTCGAACTGATCCGCGGCTTTCTCCTGGGGCTGGTCATGCTGGCCGCCATCGGCGTGCTCGCCCTCTACTTCGCGGCCGGGCAGGTGGTGCTGACGCCGTTCGGCCTCCGCATTGAAGACCGTCCGCGCCGCCACCTGTCGTGGCTCGCAGTCGCGCTGTTTCTCGTGCTTGCGCTCGGCGCGTGGCTCAGCCGTCTTCACGAAATCGTGGAGACGTCCGGCATCATCCAGGGCGCCAGTTACGCGGACGTGCACGGCCGCATGCCCGCCGCGCTCGCGCTCGTGGTGGCGGCACTCGTTGGCGCGGGACTCGCCGCGGCGGCGGCGCTCGGCACGTCGAACCGCCAGTTGATCGCGGGCGCCGCCGTCTACATCCTGGTGCTGCTCGGCGGCGAAGCCTACGCCGGCGTCCTGCAGCGTTTCTTCGTCACGCCGAACGAGCAGGTCTACGAGACGCCGTTCATGGAATACAACATCGCGGCGACGCGAGAGGCGTTTGCGCTCGATCGCGTCGAAGAACGCGAGTTGCCGGGCGACGCCACGCTGACGCGCAACGACATCGAGAACAACCGCGCCACGCTCGACAACGTGCGCCTCTGGGACCACCAGCCGCTGCTCGAAACGTTCGGACAGATCCAGGAGATCCGCACGTACTACGACTTCGTCGCTGTCGATAACGACCGCTACATCATCAACGGACAGAACCGCCAGGTGATGCTGTCGGCGCGCGAACTCAACCCTGCCGCGCTGCCCAACCGCACGTGGGTCAACGAGCGTCTCGTCTTTACCCACGGCCACGGCCTGACGCTGGGACCGGTGAACCAGGTCACCAGCGAGGGCCTGCCGGTCCTCTTCGTCCAGGACCTGCCGCCGGTGACCAGCGTGGACCTGCAGATCTCGGAGCCGAGCATCTACTTCGGTGAGCTGGTCAACGACTACGTCATCGTCCGCACCAAGGCGCAGGAATTCCACTATCCGAAGGGCGAAGACAACGTCTACTCGACCTACAACGGCACCGGTGGCGTGCCGATCGGATCACTCTGGAACAAGTTGTTGTTCGCGGCCCACTTCCGCAACTACCAGATCCTGCTGAGCGACGACATCACCAGTGAAAGCCGTTTGATGTTCGACCGGCAGATTCGCCGCCGCGTGCAGAAGATCGCGCCGTTCCTGATCCTCGATGAGGATCCCTACCCCGTCGTCAGCGACGGCCGGATCTTCTGGATCCAGGACGCCTACACCGCCAGTGAGCGCTACCCGTACGCGTCCTCGGCCGCGGGCGTGAACTACATCCGCAACTCGGTGAAGGTGGTGATCGACGCGTACCAGGGGTCGGTGGACTTCTACGCCGCCGAGCCGAACGATCCGATCGCGCAGACCTACGCGAAGATCTTCCCGACGCTGATGAAGCCGCTCTCCGAGATGCCGTCCGAGCTTCGCGATCACGTGCGGTATCCGGAAGGCATCTTCAAGATCCAGGCGTCGGTCTATGCGACGTACCACATGACCAACCCCGCGGTCTTCTACAACAAGGAAGACCAGTGGGAGGCGCCCGCGGTGGACAGCAGCGGTGAGAGCCGCCGCATGGAGCCGTACTACACGATGATGAAGCTGCCGGGCGAGAAGGACGCCGAGTTCATCCAGATGCTGCCGTTCACGCCACGACGGCGAGACAACCTCGCATCGTGGATGGTGGCGCGCAGCGACGGCGAACACTACGGCAAGCTGCAGGTGTTCCAGTTCCCAAAGCAGACGCTGGTGTTCGGACCGCAGCAAGTCGTGGCGCGCATCAACCAGGACCAGGTGATCTCGCCGCAGATCGCGTTGTGGAGTCAGCAAGGCTCGCAGGTGATGCAGGGCACCTTGATGGTGATCCCGATCGAGCAGTCGCTGATCTACGTGCGTCCCCTCTATCTGCGCGCGCAAGCCGGGCGCATTCCTGAGCTGACGCGCGTCATTGTCGCGCATCAGAATCGCATCGTGATGGAGCCGACGCTCGATCTCGCACTGGCCCGGCTGTTCGGCGCGAGCGACAGACCCGCCGTGCCCGTTGGGAAACCAGACGCCACAGGCGCAACGCCCCCAGCGACGACCGGTGCCTCCCCCACCACGTCCCCCCAGTGGGAGCAACTGGCTGGTGAGGCCAGCGCCACTTATCAGCGCGCGCTCGAGGCGCAGAAGGCGGGCGACTGGGCGAAGTACGGGGAAGAGATCAAGAAACTGGGCGAAATGCTCGAGCGCATGCGCCAGCGGCGTTAAGGAGGTAGGGTGCACGTGGTGCACAATGTGCCCACCGTGCCCTCCGGCCGACTGCGTTCCCTCGACGTGTTCCGCGGCCTCACCGTCGCGGGCATGGTCATCGTCAACAATCCCGGCGACTGGAGCACGGTTTACTGGCCCTTACTCCACGCCGAGTGGAACGGGTGGACGCCGACCGACCTCATTTTCCCGTTCTTCCTGTTCATCGTCGGCACCGCGATCGGCCTTGGCACGCGGCGGGCGTCGGTCGCGACCATATTCCGCCGCGGCGCCATCATCTGGGGCCTGGGACTGTTCCTCGCCGCGTTCCCGTTCTTCCGGCTGGGCACCGTCCGCATTCCTGGCGTGCTCGCGCGCATCGCCTGGTGCTACGTCGCCGCGGCGCTGCTGGCCGCTGAGTTCTCGGAACATCGGGATCGCCGCAGAATCATTCGCACAATCGTCGTGTTTCTACTTGCCGGGTATTGGATCCTGCTTGCGGCCGTGCCCTTCCCCGGCGGTTACGCCGGGGACCTCACGGCAGAGGGCAACATCGGCGCCTGGCTCGATCGGGAGATCTTTGGACGTCATCTCTGGCGCCAGGGCAATTGGGATCCCGAGGGATTGCTGAGCACGGTTCCAGCTGTCGCCACCACGTTAATCGGCGTGATTGCCGGTTGGTTCATCAGCGAAACCAGCTCGCCAAGGCAACTCGTTCGCGGCCTGCTGACGTGGGGTTTGTTCGGCATCGCGCTCGGGTTGTTGGCGAGCGTGTGGATGCCGATCAACAAGAGCCTGTGGACCAGCTCTTACGTGTTGTTCACCGGCGGCCTCGCCGCCGCGTGTCTCGCCATCTGCTATTGGATCTGCGACACCAGCGACTCGATCGCCGTGACCCGCCTTACCGAACCGTTTGTCGCACTCGGCCGCAACGCCATCCTCTTGTTCGTGCTGTCCGGGCTGATCGCCAAGACGTTGATTTACCTGAAGTGGCCTGACCCGTCCACGTCGCTCGGGTCCTGGATCTACCGGACGGCTTTTGTGCCAATCGCATCGCCGCACGTCGCATCGTTGCTCTTCGCGCTCGCCAACCTTGCCTTGCTCTACGCGCTGCTGGCGTGGCTTCACCGCAGGAGGCTCTACCTGACGGTTTGATCGTCCACGGATTTCACTGATTACACGGATTCCAGAGCGACCCGCATCGGCCCTCGGCCGATTGACGAGACAAGAGATCAGGATGATGAGTCGACCAACCGCCAAGGACTCATCATCCTGATCTCATGTCTCGTCGTACGCGCCGGCGAAGCCGGCTCAGCGGGTCGCGGGAACCGGCACGAGGCACGATCAATCCGTGTAATCCGTGTAATCTGTGGATAAGATTTAGAGTACGTGCCAGTCCTCGACGCTCACCAGCGACCGCTCGCGAATCTCAGGCTGTCGGTCACTGACCGCTGCAACCTGCGGTGTCAGTACTGCATGCCGGAGGAGGACTACCTCTGGCTGCCCCGCGAAGACATACTCCAATTCGAGGAGATCGAGCGGCTCGTCGACCAATTTCTCCACCTGGGCGTTGAGAAGGTGCGGCTGACCGGCGGCGAACCGCTACTGCGGCGCGACCTGCCGGCGTTGATCGAGCGGCTGTCGCGCAAGACGGCGATTCGTGATCTCGCGATGACCACCAACGCGGTGCTGCTCGCTCCAGCCGTGCACGACCTGAAGCGCGCCGGCCTCGGCAGGCTCACGATCAGCCTCGACACCCTGCAGCGCGAGCGGTTCATCAAGCTCGCACGCTTCGATGAACTACCCCGCGTGCTGGCAGGCATTGATGCTGCGGTGGATGTATTCCCAGGGTTCAAGATCGACACCGTGATGATCCGCGGCGTCAATGACGACGAGATCATTCCGCTGCTGGAGTTTGCCAAGGCACGCGGAACGGAGCTGCGGTTTATCGAATATATGGACGTCGGCGGCGCCACCAACTGGTCAATGACCCAGGTGGTGACGCGTGACGACATGCTGAAGGTGATCGGGGATCACTACGGCGCCGCCGAGCCGTTGCGCGAGAACACGTCCGCGCCTGCCGATCGTTATCGGCTGCCGGATGGAAGCGTGTTCGGGATCATCGCGTCGACCACCGAGCCTTTCTGCAAGACCTGCGACCGCAGCCGGCTGACCGCCGATGGCCTCTGGTACTTGTGTCTATACGCAGCGCGAGGCGTGGATCTGCGAGGGCCGATGCGCGGCGGTGTGAGTGACGAGGCGCTACGCGATCTGATTGCGAGCGTGTGGCACGCACGCACCGATCGCGGCGCGGAGAATCGCCTCGACGTGAGGGAACGCTCACCGTTGATTTCGCTCAAGGCGTTGAAGAGGGATCCGCACCTCGAGATGCATACTCGGGGCGGTTAGGAAAAGGCGGGTCTGAAGACCCGCCTTTACACGTCAGCAGTGCGTGTCGAACGCCTTCTGCAGTTCGGCGGCGATCATGTCGGCCGAGCGGCCTTCGATCTCGCGGCGTTCCATCATGTAGACCAACTTGCCGTCCTTCATGATCGCGATGGACGGCGACGACGGCGGGTACGGCGCGAACATGTCGCGCGCGGCCTGGGTCGCTTCGACGTCCGCACCGGCGAAGACGGTGCCGAGGTGATCGGGACGCTTTCCGGCCGACAGCGCCATGGCAATGCCGGGCCGGGCCTTGCCGGCCGCGCATCCACACACCGAGTTGACGACGATCATCGTCGTGCCTGATTGCTTGACTGCCGCATCCACGGCCTCGGGCGTCTTCAGATCCTCAAAGCCCAGGCGGGACAACTCCGCGCGCATGGGCGCGATGAACGGTTCGGGGTAACGCTGCACGATCATTTCGCTCCTGTTACGACGCGCCGATGAGGCGCGCGATTTCTGTTTGGACTCGTCCGTATTCGACGCCTACGGCCTCGATCAGCGGACCCACAGCGGCGACGTCGCCACTGCGGCTTTTGTCGTCGAGCTCTTTGCACGCGACGAACATCGCGTTGGCGCCAATATTGCCGGCGCTGCCCTTCAGCGAATGCGCAGTCCGGTGCACTTCTTCGATGTTGCCGGCGGCCAGGGCGTTACGCAGTTTCTCAATCCGCGGCGGCACCTCGTGGAGAAACATCGCCAATACCTCGTTCAGCACGTCGGGTTCGCCCGGGGGGGTGAGGCTCCGCAGGACATCGAGCACGGCCGGGTCGAGCACCGCCTCTGCCATCATCGCCTCTTTTGCCGGTCCTGCGCGGCCCTGGCGTCCTCGAGCGCCTCCAGTTCCGGCCGGACGAACCGCTCGTAGCAGTTCGGGCAGTAACTGTGCGTAAAGGAGACGTTGGAGTGCTGGGTGAAGTAGGTCTCGACCTTCTCCCAGTAGTTCTGGTCGTTACGAATCGACTTGCAGTAGGCGCACATCGGTAGCAACGTCTGCAATGCCTTGACGTTGGCGAGCGCTTCTTCGAGGCTGCGCACGCGCTCGGCCAGGGCCGTCTGCAGTTGTACGACGCGGGTGCCCACGTTGACGCGCGCCAGCAGCTCGTCCTCGTTCGCCGGCTTGGTGACGTAGTCATCGGCGCCGGCGCGCAGGCCCTGGACGATGTCCGCCGAGGAATCGCGCGACGTCAGCAGGATGACGTACGTCGGCGTGGAGGTCTCGCGGGCGCGGAGCTTCTGCACGACTTCCGGTCCTTGCAGACCGGGCATCTCCCAGTCCAGCAACGCAATCGCCGGGGGATCATCGGTGCTCAGGTGCTGCCAGGCCTGTTCACCATCCGGCGCAAACACGACCGGATAGCCTGCCTTCTTGAGCATCGCGCCGACGACCGTGCGTGACACGGGTTCGTCATCCGCGACAAGGACCTGCAGGGGCACCATCCCCCAGATGTTATCCCAACCTCTTTGGTAAGCTACCGCCCATGAGACATACGAGACTCGTGGCCCTGATCGCAGCATCGGTGCTGGTGGCTGGCAGCGCGGCAGCACAGACAACCGCGTTCGTTGGGGGCCGTGTCATCGACGGCACAGGCAAGGTGGTCGAGAACGGCACCGTCATCGTATCCGGCGCCCGGATTACCGCTGTCGGTCCGGCGTCGACGCCCGTCCCCGCCGGTGCGACGCGCGTGGATCTGAAGGGCAAGACGATCCTGCCCGGGTTGATCAACGCGCACGGTCATGTGCCGGCGACGACGGGACTGCGGACCGATGCCGCGTCGTACACGCGAGAGAATCTGCTCCGCCAATTGCGGACCTACGCGATGTACGGAGTCACCACGGTCTTCTCGCTCGGCGACGACCAGGCGGAAGGATTCGCGCTCCGCGATGAGAACGGATCGGCGGTCGATCGCGCACGCATCTTCGTGGCGGGAGCGGTGATCGGCGGCACTACCGCCGATGAGGCCAAGGCCAACACCACCAAGGTCGCGGCCATGAAGCCGGACCTGCTGAAGATCCGCGTCGACGACAACCTCGGCTCGACGCGCAAGATGCCGGAGGCCGCCTGGCGCGCGGTGGTTGCGGAGAGCGCTGCCGTCAAGCTGCCGCTCGCCGTCCACATCTACTACCTCGCGGATGCGAAGGCGACCCTGGATGCCGGCGCCGACTTCATCGCGCACAGCGTGCGCGACGTAGCGGTCGACGATCAGTTCATCAACGCGCTGAAGTCACGCAACGTGTGCTACTCCCCGACCCTGACGCGCGAGATCTCGACCTTCATCTACGACTCGACGCCACCATGGGTGGACGATCCGTTCTTCCTGAAGGGTGTGGAAAAGGGCGTGCCTGAACAGCTGAAGGATCCGAAGCGGCAGGAACAGATCCGCAACAGCCCGGCGTGGAAGTCCGGCCAGCAATACAAGGCCAGCCTCGAAGTGGCGAAGGAGAATCTCAAGACGCTGGTCGATCGTGGCGTGCGCATCGCGATGGGCACCGACACGGGTCCACCCGCGCGCTTCCAGGGCTTCTTCGAGCACATCGAACTCGACATGATGATCGAGTCCGGCATGACGCCGATGCAGGTGATCGTCTCCGCAACCGGGGACGCCGCGCGCTGCCACGGCAGAAGCGGTCAGATCGGCACGCTCGCCGCCGGGGCGGCTGCAGATCTGCTGGTCGTCAACGGCAACCCGCTCGACAACATCCGCAACCTGCGGAACATCGACTCGGTGTGGATCAACGGGAAGAAAGGCTATTAGATTTCGGATTGCGGATTGCGGATTGCGGATTTCGGATTGCGGATTTCGGATTGCTGATTCAGTGGTCTGACGTTATCTGACCTTCTTCGCAAAGACGATCGATGCCAGCACCTGGTCGTCCCAGAAATTGACGACGTAGCCCTTGCGCGTCATGTAGGCCGCTCGCAGCGTGACCTCTGGCGTGAGGCGAAGACCCACCGCCGTCTCGAGCCGGTGATACGCCGACCGCTGATGCACATCGCCGGCGCCAATCCACTTTGTCCACTGCTCATCGAATCGCGCGGCGGCGAAGATGCGCGGCGTGATCGTCTGCGTCATCTCGATCCAGCCGCCTTCGACTGCCGCATCCTGCGCCGCAAGGTCGCGCCGGGTCCACAACCACTCACCCGCGATGCGCGTGTAACGGAATGCCCACTCCCCCTCCACTTGCACGAGCGTGGCACGGCGATCACCGCGCGCTGGATCGCGAACCTCCGAAACGTCAGCGTAATTGCCGGTGCCCGCTGCGACGCCGAAGCGCAAGCCGATGTAGGGCGTAAAGCCCGCACCGGCGACGACGTTGGCCATACGGGGTGGATTGTTGTCTCCAAAAAATGGACGCCCGCGGATCGGTGAGCTGTCGATGACGGCGGCCCGCGCATCCCATCTGGCGCCTGACACGGTGACCTTCGCGCCGAGAGGATACGCGGCCGCTAACAGAAACGTCGTCGGTGTGCCCTGCTCGATACGCGGCGTCGGCAGATACAGCGTTGAGTGCTGCGATACGACGGGGTTCTTGTTGGGACGGTTCTCCAGCAGGCTCAGGCCCAGGGGCGACGTAAATTGTCCGACGTCCACGCGCACGCCGATGTTTCCGGGCCGCTCGTATCGCAACGCCAGTTCGTACATCTGCGTGCGCCAGGTGCCATCGAACGTGCGGCGAAATACGACCGGCCGCACGCGCAGATCGAGACCGTCCACGATGCGCACGGCGCCGAACAGGTCGAGCCACATGGTGGCGCGACGGGAGACCTGGGAACCGCGATCGATATCGGCCGCCGCCACGACGTCAAGCGCCACGCGCGACGTCTGCGCCACCGCCGGACTGGCGGCCGCAATCACGCCGACGAGCACGACGGCGCGCAGGCACCGGTGACGCATGTCGCGCTACTGCCCTTTCTCCAGCACGGGCAGCGTGACGTTCATCTGCACCGTGCCGCCGGGTCTGATCGTCACGCGTTCACGGCGTTCCCCACTGCGCTCGTGCCACGCGACGAGGGTGTGCTCGCCAGCCGGCACGTCGTCCATCACGTAGGTGCCGTCTTCGGAGGGCACCGTGAACCAGCCGTGATCGAACACCCGCACCACGGCGCTCATGTGTGAGTGAATCTCGCAGAACACCTTCACGATGCCGGGTTTGGCAAACGTCTTCGACCGGCTGGCCCCAGACGGATAGCGGCCGAGATTGAAGGACGCGCCGCGCGACAGCGAGAACACGTTGTGGAAGAACGGGTCGTTGTTTGGGAACGCCACGCTCGATCCTGCCGTGACCGCCACCATGTGCGGCACAAACTGTTCATCGCGCTGTGCAATCGAGGCCTGGCGCGGTGCGGCCTTGCCCCCCGGAATGTCCGTGAAGAAGATCACGACATTGCGCAGTTCCGATAGCGGCCTGGGGCGCGGACCGACTGAACGGCGCTCGTACGCCGACGCGCTGGATGGCGCGCTTGCGGCAAGGGTCAGCTTGACGTTGCCGGTCACACGACCGGTGCCGCCCTGCCCCTGCAGGTCTGATCGAGGCGATATCAGAAGGGCGATGGCCACACCGAGTGCGGCAAGTCGGCTCATGGCTGCCGCGCGGGTCCGTAGATCGGGCGCCCCGGACGCGCACCGGTGAGGCCGCTGGGCTCGAGCACCGTGACACCGTTCACGACCACGTAGTCGATACCAGTCGGATACTGATGCGGGCGCTCGTAGGTCGCGGTATCGGCAATCGTGTCCGGGTTGAAAATCACGAGGTCCGCGTGCTGGCCATCGCGCACCAGGCCGCGATCGCGAATGCCCATTTGCGCCGCCGCCAGGCCCGTCATGCGATGCACCGCCTGGTGCAGCGTCAGCACCTTCTCTTCCCTCGTATATTTCCCGAGGATCCGCGGAAACGTTCCGTACGATCGCGGATGCGGCGATCCCTGCGCGAGCACGCCTTCGGTGCGCAACGCCGCAGAGTCAGTGCCGATCGACACAAACGGCGCCTGCAGTCCCGTCACGACGTCGGCCTCGCTCATCATGTGGTACAACGCGCCGACGCGGCCGCCGGTGTCAATCAACAGGCTGAAGTAGACGTCCCATGGATCGGCCTTGCGCTCCGCGGCGAGCTGCGAAATGCGCTTGCCGATGATCGACTGATCGAACTCGCGCGGCACGGAGGCGATCTGGATGCCGTCGAACGTCGTCGCCATCAACAGGTTCTCCCAGCCGTCGATCCTGGTCTCGATCTCCTGTCGTGCGCGGGCGCGAGTGGCCGGATCCTTCAGCCGCTCGAGCATCTTCTCCCGTCCGCCCTCCTGCACCCACAGCGGGAGCGTCGCGGCCAGCCCCGTGCCGCCGGCCGTGTACGGATACATCGTCGCGGACACGCGGATGCCGGCAGCATTGGCGCGATTGATCGCGGTAATCGCATCGCTCATCCGGCCCCAGTTCGCCTTGGCGCCAACCTTGAGGTGATAGATGACGACGGGCAGGCCGGCATCACGGCCGATGCCGATGGCCTCGTCAAGCGCATTGAACAGGTTGAAGCTCTCGCCGCGCACGTGCGAGATGTAGATGCCCTTGTGCTTCGCCGCAACCTTGGCAAGTGCAACGAGCTCGTCGGTCTTCGCAAATGTGCCGGGCACGTAGATCAACGCGCTCGACAGGCCAAACGCGCCGTCCTTCATGCCCTGATCGACGATCGCTTCCATGCGCGTCAATTCTTCAGGCGTCGGGGCGCGGTTCTCGAGACCGATCACGGTGCGGCGCACGGCCGTCGCAGGCACGAACGTGCCCATGTTGATCGTGGTGCCGCGGCTGCGCAGTTTGTCGAAATAGCCGGTAAAGCCTTTCCAATCGAACGCCAGGCCAAACGGCGCGAGCCCGTCACCATCATCCGCGCCCGGGACCCAGAACGCCGGTGAACCACCCTCACCAATGATCTCGGTCGTGATGCCCTGACGCAGATGGCTTTCGCCGTTGCCATCCGCGAGGAGCGTGGTCCCGGACTGCCCCTGCACGTCGATGAAGCCTGGTGCCACGATGCGGCCTGTCGCGTCGATGATGCGGCCGGCACCGGCACCCGAGAGGTCCCCAAGCCGCGTGATCCGGTCGCCGATCACGCCCACGTCAACGCGTTGCGGCGGCTGTCCGCTGCCATCGATCACCTGGCCGCCTCGGACGATCAGGTCGAAGCGCTGCGCAGGGCTGGCGCAGCCGAACGAGATGGCAAGGACGAGCAGGATGAGCACGTGAGTTGGTAATCGCATGTGGGCCTGGCCTGAGCGGAACACGCGGCCGTCGCGGCCGTGAGTCGAGTCGAAGGCAACTATAATCGTTGGATAATTTCGCGCTCAAATACCGTATCGGCTTTTCTGCACCACCCCACGAGGACACGCGGGCTGTTTTCGGCGGCTGACTATGCGCAGATGCGTGCATTTTTTGCTGCCCATCCGCAGCTCAGCGCCACGCCGCTCACGGGCCTGCCTGCCCTGGCAAACGAGCTCGGGCTGGCGTCGATCTCCGCGAAAGATGAGTCCGGGCGTTTCGGTCTCAACGCTTTCAAGTTGCTCGGAGCCAGGTTCGCGATCGAGACGCTGATCGCCGAGGGCGCGCTCAACAAGGGCGACACCCTGGTCTGTGCCAGCGAAGGGAACCATGGCCGGGCCGTGGCCCGCGCCGCGCGAGACGCAGGCTGCGCCGCTCGCGTCTACATGGCGCATGACGCCGCGCAGGCGCGTGTTGATGCGATCGCCGGAGAGGGCGCGACCGTGCTCCGGGTCGACGGATCGTACGACGATGCGGTGCGGGTGTTGCGAGCTGAGGCCGGCGCGCACGGCTGGACGATCATTTCCGATACCGCGTGGCCCGGCTACGAACGGATCCCGTTTCTGATCATGCTCGGCTACACCCGCATGCTGGATGAAGTCAGGGATCAGGGATCAGGGTTCGGGGATCAGGGCTACACGCACCTGTTCGTGCAAGGCGGCGTCGGCGGGCTGCTCTGCGCGATGGCGAGTTGGTGTGCGTTCCATCATCCCGACATCAAGGTCATCGGCGTGGAGCCGACCACGGCGGCATGTCTGCAGGCCTCCGCGCGCGCGGGCAAACCAACGGCCGTTGAAGGCGCCCTGAACACAACGATGGCGGGCCTGAGGAACAGAGAGGTATCACCTCCCGCCTTCGCATCGTTGATGCCGAATGTCGATGCGTTCATGGCAATTGACGATGACTGGACGTTTGCTGCGATGCGCGCGCTCAACGCCGCCGGCATCACGGCAGGTGCCTCGGGCGGCGCGGCACTGGGCGGGCTGCTGGCGGTCTGCCGCGACGAGTCGATGCGTGACATCCGCGATCAGTTGCAGCTCGGATCCTCGTCACGCGGGCTGGCGATCGTCAGCGAGGGCGTGACCGACCCGGCACTGTGGGCGCGCGTCGTGATGCCGTGAGACGGTCTTTCCCCAGCGCCGGAATCGCGCTGCTGTTTGTGATGCTGACGGCGGCGATGACGTGGCCGCAGGTGCGACATCTCGGCACATGGATCTACGACAACGACGACCCTCTGCTCAGCATCTGGCGGCTGTCGTGGATCGCGCACATTCTGCCGGCGAGTCCGGCAAACCTGTTCAACGGCAACATCTTTCACCCTGAGCCGCGCACGCTCGCCTACACCGACTCGGTGCTGCTGCAAGGCGTTACGACGGCGCCGTTGATCTGGGCGGGAGTCTCGAACGTCGCGGCCTACAACATTGCCTTGCTGCTGTCGATCGCGCTCTCTGGATGGGCGATGTGGAAGTATGCGGCGCACCTGACCGGCAGTTCCGCTGCTGCCGTACTCGCCGGCATCGTGTTCGCGTTCGTGCCATTCCGCTTCGATCACTATCACCACCTCGAGTTACAGGCGGCGATCTTCCTGCCGCTCACGCTGCTCTTCTTCGATCGCGCAATCGAGACCGGCTCGCGCCGCGATGCGTGGCTGATGATGGGCGCGTTTGCCGCGCAGATGTACTCGTGCATCTACTATGGGGTCTTCCTGGCCACCGCGCTCGTGCCGATCGCGTTGTTGCGATTGTGGACCGCCACCGCCCATGCGCGGAGGTCGTTCCTGCGCGCCCTGGTGCCGGCGGCGGCCGCGGCGGTCGTCGTCGTGCTTCCGTACGCGATGTCGTATGGCGCCAATCGCGCCACGCTCGGCGACCGCCTGGACCGCGACGTGCTGCTGTATTCCGCAACCTGGCCGAACTACCTCGCCACCACCGCGGCCAACGCGTGGTACGGCGCAACCTCGGTCTTTGGCCAGTCTGAACGCTATCTGTTCCCCGGCGTCATCGCGCTGGTGCTGGCGGCGTTTGGAGTTGTCGCGTTCGACCGGCAGCGCGCGACGCTCGCGGTCGTCGGTGCCTGCGGCCTGATCATCTCGTTCGGCCTCAACTCCCCTCTCTACGAAGCGCTGCGCGCGGTTGCCTTCCCGTATCGCGGCCTCCGCGCACCGGCGCGCGCCGCGATCCTGCTGTATCTCGCCCTAGCGGCGTTGGCCGCTTATGGATGGGCCCGGCTGATGCGTGGACGATCGCGCAACACGGTGGCCATCGCCACGACGATAGTGGCGGTCGCGTTGCTGGCCGAGTATCGAACAAACCTGGATGCGTGGCTGGAGATGCCACGGCAACCGGCGGAGGTGTATCGATGGCTCGCGCAGCAACCGCGTTCGGTCGTGGCCGAAGTGCCGTTTGCCCAGGCCGATGCCCTGCACTCGATCTCCGATGGTCTGTACATGTTCAACAGCACCTCGCACTGGCAGCCGATCGTGAACGGCTACAGCGGCTTCTTCCCGCCCACCTTTATGGAGCTCGCCGAGCAGACCAGGAACTTCCCGGACGACGCCTCCATTGCCTATTTGAAGCGACGCGAGGTGGATCTCATCGTGATCCACGGAGGGCTCATCGGCCCGGAGAAATTTGGGGATATGACCGCAGCTCTCCTTGCGCGGCCGGACATCGAGGCTATGGCTCAGTTTCAGGAGCAACGGGGCCTTGACGCCGTGTTCCGGCTGCGGAGGTAAGCGTCCCACGTCCGAACAGCCCCGCGAACGGCCGGCGGGAACCTTTGGCCTGTAACTATCGTTGAATCAATATGTTGTGCCGATGGACCAACGTGGCACAAGGCTTGGATAGTGCAGAGGTCAGTCGTCAGAAATTTAGTGCCATCGTTTTGGGTGGCAGTCACCGTCTAACTAAGGCAACTCGAAAAATGGACATTCAGCGTCCCGCATCCGTTGCGCAAGCGAAGAAACGCAAGCAGATCATGCTTGGCGTCGTTGGCATCCTTGTCATTGGCCTTGTCTCGGTCGTGCTCGCCCGGCTCAAGCCGGCCGCTCCGACCGTTGAACGCGCCACTGTGTGGGTGGACACCGTCAAACGTGGCCCCATGGTCCGGCAGGTCCGCGGCCTCGGCACCCTTGTCCCGGTGGACGAAGCGCGCCGGTGGGTTCCCGCATCCACCCAGGGTCGCGTCGAGCGCATCGTGTTGCGCCCCGGCGTGCAGGTTACCCCCGACACCGTGGTCCTCGAACTGAGCGACCCGCAGGTGCAGCAGGCGCTCAACGACGCCGAACAGCAGCTCCGCGCTGCTGAAGCCGACTACAACAGCCTGAAGGCGCGCCTCGACGCCGAGACGCTGAACCAGCGCGCGCAGGCGGCCATCGTGCGCGCCGACTACCAGAACGCGCAGACTGAGCGCGAGATGAACGAGGGCCTGTCGAAGGACGGCCTGGTCTCAAACCTCATCCTGAAACAGTCCGTGGTCCGCGCCGAATCACTCGGCACCCGCAATACCATTGAAACCGACCGCCTCAAGGTCACCGAAGCCAGCGCCCGCGCGCAGCTGATGTCGGCCCAGGCATTGATCGATCAGCGCAAGTCCAACTACAACCTGCGCCGCTCGCAGGTGGATCTGTTGCGCGTCCGCGCCGGCATGACGGGCGTCCTCGAGCAGGTGCCGGTCGAAGTCGGGCAGCAGGTGCAGCCGGGAACCAACCTTGTCCGCGTGGCGGACCCCACGCGCCTCAAGGCTGAATTGCGCATCGCGGAAACGCAGGCGCGCGACCTCACGATCGGCCAGATCGCCTCGGTCGACACGCGCAATGGCTTCATCCCCGGCAAGGTCATCCGCATCGACCCGGCCGCGCAGAACGGCACGGTCACGGTCGACGTCGCGCTCGAGGGCGAGTTGCCGCGCGGTGCGCGGCCCGACCTCAGCGTCGACGGCACGATTGAACTTGAGCGGCTGGATAACGTCTTGTTTGTGGGACGGCCGGCCTTCGGCCAGGAACAGAGCACGGTGGGCCTGTTCAAGCTGGATGAAACCGGCGAAGCGTCGCGCGCCCAGGTGCAGTTGGGCCGCAGCTCGGTCAACACCATTGAAATTCTCGGCGGGCTGAAAGAGGGCGACCAGGTGGTGCTCTCCGACATGTCGGCCTGGGATCAGTTCGAACGTATTCGGCTCAGATAGTTGCAGTTGAGTTGGCAGTTGGCAGTTTGCAGACACTTAAGGAGTCCTCGATGAACGCTTCCGCGCAGCCCCTGATTCGCCTCGATGGCATCAAGAAGGTGTTCTACACGGACGAAGTAGAAACGCACGCCCTGGCGGGCATCCACCTCGAGATCCAGCAGGGCGAATACGTCGCCATTGCCGGTCCTTCCGGTTGCGGCAAGTCGACGCTGCTCGCGATCCTGGGATTGCTCGACACGGCGACCGACGGCACCTACATGCTGAACGGCAACCAGGTGGCGAACCTCTCGCTGTCGGAACGCGCCCGCGTCCGCAACCGTGAGATTGGCTTCATCTTCCAGAGCTTCAACCTGATCGGCGACCTGACGGTGTTCGAGAACGTCGAACTGCCGCTGATCTATCGCGGCATGAAGGCCGCCGAACGCCGCGAGCGCGCCAATGCGGCGCTCGAACGCGTCGGCATGGCGCACCGCGCCAAGCACCTGCCGTCACAGCTCTCAGGCGGTCAGCAGCAGCGCGTCGCGGTGGCCCGCGCCGTCGCCGGCCAGCCCTCGATCCTGCTGGCGGACGAACCGACCGGTAACCTGGACTCGAAGAACGGCGAAGCGGTGATGGAACTGCTGCGCGAACTGCATCGCGGCGGCGCCACGATCTGCATGGTCACGCACGATCCGCGTTACGCGGCTCACGCTGACCGCGGCGTGCACCTCTTCGACGGCCGCGTCGTCGAAGAGAACGTCGCCGCCAACGCGCACTGACGCTTCGCGAAGTGAGAAGTGAGAAGTGAGAAGTGAGAAGTGAGAAGTGAGAAGTGAGAAGTGAGAAGTAAAAAGTAGGAAGTAAGAAGCTGCTCGTGATTTTTTTCAGTCCTCTCACCTCTCACTTCTCACTTCTCACTTCCGACATCGGCTATGCTCTCCGCTCGTTTCTTCGAGCACCGGGCTTCACGCTCGTCGCGCTCGTCACCCTCGCGCTCGGCATCGGCGGCACCACGGCGATCTTTTCCGTGGTGGACGGCGTCCTCCTTCGTCCGCTTCCCTACCCCAACGCCGATCGCATTGTCCGGTTGACGCACGCGCAGGGCACGGCGTCCGAGGCGGCGTTTTCGGCCGCAGACTTCCTCGACATCAAACGCGACGCGTCGAAGCTCGCGCACGTCGCCGGCTATCGCGAAGACATCGTTGACCTGACCGGCCGCGGCGAGCCGGTGCGCATCGACGGCATGCAGACCACCGCGGGCTTCTTCGATGTGATGGCCGCGGCCCCGCTGCATGGCCGCACGTATCACGAGGCCATCGACAAGCCTGGAGCGGCGATTTGCGTGATTGCTGAACCGCTGTGGCGTCAGCAGTTCGGCGCCGATCCCAACGTCGTCGGCACGAAGATCCGCCTGAACGGCAACCCGATGGAGATCATCGGCGTGGTGCCGGAATCGGTGCGGCATCCCATGAAGGCTGAAGTGTGGACGCTGTCCCCACTACCGGTGCCGGTCTCGCCGATTCCGGGCGATGCGGATGACGATCCGCTGACGGAACGTGGAGTGAACTATTTCTCCGCGGTCGGGACGCTGAAGGACGGCACGACGCTCAACGATGCGCGTGAAGAACTCAAGACGATCGGCGCGCGACTCGCCTCGCAATTCCCTGACAATGCCAGCGACACGTTCAGCGCATCGCCGCTCGCCGACAACATGATCTCGGATGTGCGCACCGCACTCTACGTGCTGTTGGGCGCCGTCGGCTTTGTGCTCCTGATCGCGTGCGCAAACGTTGCCGGCCTCTTGATGGCACGCGGCACGGCTCGCCGCCGCGAAATCGCGGTCCGCACCGCACTCGGTGCCGGACGGGCGCGTTTGCTCGCGCAACTACTGACCGAAAGCCTGGTGCTGGCGCTGGCGGGTGGCTTGGGCGGACTGTTGCTCGGCAGCTGGTTGCTGAGCGGTCTCATCCAACTCGCCCCAGATAACCTGCCACGTCTTGATGAAGTGACGCTCGACTGGCGCGTCGCGCTGTTCACGCTCGTAGCGACCATCATCGTGGGCGTGATCTTCGGACTGGCACCGGCGATTCAGGCGTCGAAGCCCGAACTCAACTCAGATCTCAAGGAGGGCGGACGTTCCGGCACCGCTCGCACCGGCGCCCGCAGCGTGCTGGTGGTGACACAGGTGGCCCTGGCGCTCGTGCTGTTGATCGGCGCGGGCCTGATGCTGAGCAGCCTGTTCAGGCTGCGCTCGGTCGATCCCGGATTCCGCACGAACGAGCTCGTCTCGGTCGAGCTGTTGCTGCCGCAGGCGCGCTATAACGAAACGCAACAGCGTCAGTTCTATACCAACGTCATGGACCGGCTGCAGGCCAATCCCCTGACAGCGCAGTCTGCCCTGGTGTTTCCATTCCCGCTTCGTGGCTCGAACGCCGGGGCCGGCCTGCAGGTCGTCGGGCAGCCGCAGCGTTCGCCGCAGGATCGGACCATGGCGGAATTGAACATGGTGTCGCCTGGCTACTTCCAGACGACCGGCATGAAGTTGCTCCGCGGCCGCGACTTCACCGCCGCGGACGGTCCAGACGCACCTCCGGTCGCGATCATCAGCGAGGCGACCCTCAAGGAATTCGGCGGCAAGGATCCGATCGGCCAGCAGATCAATCTCGGCACGCCCATCACCGTCATCGGCGTGGTTTCGAGCGCGCGACGACGGTCGCTGGATGCTGCGCCGAGAGCATCGGTGTTTCTGCCCTACACCCAGTTCGTCATGCCCTTCATGGGCGTGAGCGTACGCACCGCGCAGGGTGCGGCGCCCGTGCTACAGGCTGTGAAAACGGCGGTTGCGCAACTCGATCCAGATCTCCCCGTCGGCGATGTGCGGACCATCGAGCAGATCATCGACGAGTCCACGGGCCAGCCCCGCTTCCGCTCGTTCCTGCTGGCGAGTTTTGCCGGGCTGGCGCTGCTGCTCGCCGCGGTCGGCGTCTACGGGCTGATCAGCTTCAGCGTTGCGCAGCGCGTGCCGGAGATCGGCGTGCGGCTGGCGCTGGGCGCCAATCCCCGCCAGCTCTTCGTGCACGTGATCGGCGGCGGCCTGCGCCTCGCCGCCATCGGCGTGGTGCTCGGCGTCATCGCCGCGGCCGCCGCGACGCGCCTGGTGCGAGGCCTGCTCTTCGACACCAACGCCAACGACCCGTGGATCTACGCATCGCTCTCGGCAATGCTGCTGGCGATGGCGGCGCTGGCGTGCTATGTTCCGGCTAGGCGCGCCATGCGCGTCGATCCGATGACCGCATTACGGAGTGAATAACCTGTCGATCTCAGATCGCGGATTTCTGAATTCGGATCTGATTGCCTGATTGCTCATGATCAAACTGCAAAACATTGAAAAGTCCTATCGCCACGGACTGTCGCAAACGTTCGTCCTTCGCCGCGTCAACGCGGAGATCAAGCAGGGCGATTTCGTGTCCATCATGGGGCCTTCGGGCGCCGGCAAGAGCACCATGCTGCACATCCTCGGCATGCACGACAGCGCCTGGACCGGCGAGTACTGGCTGTTCGACGATCCGGTCCACCAGCTGTCCGCGAAGGATCGCATGCGCGTGCAGAAGCAGCACATCGGCTTCGTGTTCCAGAGCTATCACCTGCTCGACAACCTGACGGTCTACGAGAACATCGACCTGCCGTTGTCGTATCGCGACGTCAAGAAAGCCGAACGTGAAGGCATGGTCGCCGACATCCTCGACCGCTTCAACATTGTCGGCAAGAAGGACCTGTTCCCGAACCAGCTGTCCGGCGGACAGCAGCAGCTGGTCGCGATCGCGCGCGCCGTCGTTGCCAAGCCGACGCTGATCCTCGCCGACGAACCGACGGGCAACCTGCATTCGGACCAGGGCAAGGAGATCATGGAGCTGTTCCGTCGCCTCAACGACGCCGGCACGACGATCGTCCAGGTGACGCACTCGAAAGAGAACGCCGGCTACGGCAAGCGCGTGATCAACCTGAAGGATGGCTGGGTCGTAGATGCTAACTAGCGTTGCACCGCCGCCGGCGGTGCGAGGCGGATTGAGGAGTTGACGGATGCTCAATCCGCCTAACTCGCCCGTCCGGATCCTGGTCGCTGATGACCAGGCGGACGTGATCGAGGCGATCAGGCTGCTGCTGAAGCCTGAAGGATTCATCATCGACACGGCGGCCTCGCCGCAACAGTTGCTGCGCGCACTCGAACTCAAGGACTACGACGTGGTCCTGATGGACCTCAACTACACGCGCGACACGACGTCGGGCGAAGAGGGTCTCGACCTGCTGCAGCGCATTCACACGGCTGACGAATCGTTGCCGGTGGTGGTATTGACCGCGTGGGGCTCGGTCAACATCGCGGTCGAGGCGATGCGGCGCGGCGCCAGGGACTTCGTACAGAAACCGTGGGAAAACGAGCGGCTGCTGTCGATCGTCCGCACGCAGGCCGAGCTCGGCCGCGCGATTCGGCGCGGGCGGCAACTCGAAGCCGCCAACCAGGCGCTGCAGGCAGACGGACGTTCGCCGATCCTCGCGGAGTCCGCCGCCATGCGGCCGGTGCTCGAGATGATCGCGCGCGTCGGCCCTGCGGACGCCAATGTCCTCATCACCGGCGAGAACGGGACCGGCAAAAGCCTGGTCGCCCAGGCGCTGCATGCGGTCTCACCGCGTGCGGGACGGCCCATGGTCACCGTCAACGCCGGCGGCATGGCCGAGGGCGTATTCGAGTCGGAGTTATTCGGTCACCTCAAGGGCGCATTTACGGATGCCAAGACCGATCGCGTCGGGCGCTTCGAACTGGCCGACGGCAGCACGCTGTTTCTCGATGAAATCGCCAACGTCCCAATGACCCAGCAGCAGAAGTTGCTGCGCGTGATCGAGACCGGTGAATTCGAGCGCCTCGGGTCGTCAAAGACGCGCAAGGTCAGCGTGCGATTGATCTCGGCTACCAACGCGGATCTCAACGTCGAGGTCGAGGCGTCGCGCTTCCGGCAGGATCTGTACTTCCGCCTGAACACCATTGAGATTCACCTGCCACCCCTGCGCGACCGTCGCGAAGACATTCCACTGCTCGCCAAGCACTTTCTGCGCCAGCACGCCCAGCGCTACCGCAAGCCGCTGATCGGATTCGACCCGGCCGCCATGCAGATCCTGATGGACCATCGATGGCCCGGAAACGTCCGCGAAATGGATCACTCCGTCGAGCGCGCGGTGCTGATGGCACAGGGGCCGACGATCCGCGTCACTGACCTTGGCCTGCGCGTCGAAGGCGCGTCGAACTCCCGCCTCGAAGACATGAGCCTCGAGGAAGTTGAAGCGTTCCTGATCAAGAAAGCCATGGCTCGCTACGGTAACGTCAGCCACGCGGCGCGGGCGCTGGGACTTTCCCGCTCCGCGCTCTATCGACGGCTCGAGCGATATAAGCTCTAGCCAATGTGGCGAAGCCTTCGCCTCGACCAGCAGATCTTCCTGCTCGCCCTCGGCGCCGGCATGCCCGGCGCGGTGACGGCGCTCTACATTCTCTGGACTGAACCGTACACGCCGAAAGTCCAGTGGACGCTCTCGGTCATCATCATCTTCACGCTGGTCGGCCTGGCGTCGACCGTGCGAACGCGCGTGGTCGTCCCGCTCCAGACACTATCGAACCTGCTGGCCGCCCTTCGCGAAGACGACTTTTCGATTCGCGGCCGCACGGCCAATCCTGAAGACCCACTGGGCGCAGCGCTGATCGAGATCAACGCCCTCGCCGAAACACTTCACGAACAGCGCCTGGGGGCCGTTGAAGCCACGGCCCTCCTTCGCACGGTCATGGAGCAGATCGACGTGGCGGTGTTCGCGTTCGATCCGGCCAAGCGGCTTCGCATCGTCAATCGAACCGGTGAGCGCCTGATGGGCAAGAGCATGGACCACATGCTCGGCCGCACCGCCGATGAATTGTCGCTGACCGAATGGTTTGGCGATGCGCCTCGCGTGGTGGACATTTCGCCGCCTGGCGGCGGTCCCGGTCGATGGGAAGTCCGCAGGACCACCTTCCGGCTGGGCGGCCTGCCCCACGATCTGCTGGTGCTGTCAGACGTGAGCCGCCCGCTGCGCGAACAGGAACGCCAGGCATGGCAGCGCTTGATCCGGGTTATTGGTCACGAGCTTGGCAACTCACTCGGCCCGATCAAATCAATCGCCGGATCGCTCGACAGCCTGCTGCAGAGAAATCCGCCGCCTGACGACTGGCGCGAGGACATGCAGCGCGGTCTGCAGGTGATCGCGTCCCGAACCGACTCGCTCAGCCGATTCACCGGCGCGTCGGCCCGACTGGCGCGACTGCCAAATCCCAAGGTCGCCCCCGTCGTCCTCAAACCCCTGGTGCAACGCGTCGCCGCCTTCGATGCCCGTGTGCCGATCGTCGTCAAGCCTGGACCGGACATCACCATCGATGCCGATGCCGATCAGCTCGAACAACTGCTGATCAACTTGATGCGGAATGCCGCGGATGCGTGCCTTGAGGTGGGTGGCGGAACCGTCACCGTCAGCTGGCGGCGCACGCGAGAGAACCTTGAAATCTCCGTCGAGGATGACGGGCCGGGCGTGGCGAACACATCCAACCTGTTCGTGCCGTTCTTCACGACCAAGCAAGGCGGCTCCGGCATTGGTCTGGTGTTGTGCCGGCAGATCGCCGAAGGCCACGGCGGCACGCTGGTACTCGAGAACCGCACGGATGCGCGCGGCTGCCGCGCCAAATTGACCTTGCCCGCCTGACCGCGCCTCAGGCGACGGGAACGATCCGGCCTCGGACCTCTCCAAACCCGATGGAGGCAAAGCCCTCCCGGGCGGCGCGCGCGCGAAGGATCACTTCGTCACCGTCAACCAGAAACGTGCGCGTCTCGCCCCATGGCAGCGACAACGGAGCCTTGCCGCCTTCCGTCATCTCGAGCAGGCTGCCCACGCCCGACTTCTCCGGTGCCGAGATGGTGCCGGACCCGATAAGGTCGCCAGGCCTCAGGTTGCAGCCATTGCTGGTGTGGTGAGTGAGAAGCTGTGCGCCGGTCCAGTACATGTGACTGGCATTGCTGCGCGCGATGGTGAACGGTTCCTGTCCCGCGGCCCTGGATGCGTTCGTGGTCAACAAGACCTCGAGTTCAACTCCCAGTGCTCCCATCGCCTGGTCGTGCGAATCGAGCAGGTACGGCAACGGCTGCGGATCGTCGGCTGGACGCGCCGGCTGCGCCACTCGGAACGGTTCGAGTGCTTCCGGTGTCACCACCCACGCCGAAATCGACGTGGCGAAGCTCTTGCTCAGGAACGGACCAAGCGGCTGGTATTCCCACGCCTGAATGTCTCGAGCCGACCAGTCGTTGAGCAAGCAATAGCCCGAGACGTGAGCCGGCGCGTCGGTAATGACGATCGGTGAGCCCAGCTCGTTTCCAGGGCCCACCCACACTCCGAGCTCCAACTCAAAGTCCAGTCGCGCTGATGGGGCGACCGACGGAGCCGCGTCGTTCGGTCCTTTTCTCTGTCCCGACGGACGACGCACCGGCGTTCCAGAAATAACGATGGATGACGCGCGGCCGTGATAACCGATCGGCACGTACTTGTAGTTTGGCAGCAGCGGCTGATCGGGCCGGAACTGACGGCCGACGTTCAGCGCATGGTGAATGCCGGCATAGAAGTCCGTGTAGTCGCCCACTTGCGCAGGCAGATGCATGGTGCACTGCTCCGCCGGAATGAGCGCCGGCGCGACTGCCGCCTGCTGGCTTGCGCCTTCAGACAGCAGCTCGGACAGGCGCGCACGAAGACGGCGACGCGCCTCCGCCCCCTGGCTCATGACGCCATTCAGTGAGCCACCATCGACCTGGTGTCCATCGAGCAGACCCGCCTTCGAGAGCATCGACAAGTCGAGGACCTGGGTGCCGATCGCGACGCCGATTCGCGGCGATCGGCCTTCGCTCGTCGAGAACACACCAAGCGGCAGATTCTGAATGGGAAAGTCGGCGTGGCTGTTCGCGGACGCGATCCAGCTGCGCCGCTGCCGATCGTGCGTCGAATCCAATGGCATCGGCTACGGCTTTTCCGGATTGAAGTGACGTTTGAGCGCCTTGCCGTAGGCCGCGTAGCCGCGCTGACGCTGCGGAGACGACGCGGCGAAGGCCGTCACCTGCTGGGGAAAACGCGTCTCGAACATGAACGCGAGCGTGTTCTCCAGCTTCCGAGGCTTCAACACTTCATTGCTCGCGCCTTCGAAGGCATCGGCGTCCGGCCCGTGCGGCAACATCGTGTTGTGCAGCGAGAAGCCACCAGGCACAAAGCCTTCGGGCTTGGCGTCGTACTTGCCGATCACCAGTCCCATGAACTCGCTCATCACATTCATGTGATACCAGGGCGGACGGAAGGTGTTCTCCGCCACCAGCCAACGGTCGGGGAAAATCACGAAGTCAACATTGGCAGTGCCCGGCGCTTCTGACGGCGAGGTCAACACGGTGAAGATCGACGGATCGGCGTGGTCGAACAGGATGGGCCCCACCGGGGAGAAGCGGCGAAGGTCGTATTTATATGGCGCGTAGTTGCCGTGCCACGCCACCACGTCGAGCGGCGAATGCTCGATCGCGCTCATCCACATCGCGCCGCCCCACTTGACGTAGAGCCGCGACGCCTTGTCGGTGTCTTCATACGCCGCGACCGGCGTGAGGAAGTCGCGCGTGTTTGCCAGGCAGTTGGCGCCGATCGGTCCGCGCTCTGGAAGCGTGAACGCGCCACCGTAGTTCTCGCAGACGTAGCCACGCGAAGGCCCCGCCGGCAGCTCGACTCGCATCTTCACGCCGCGAGGTATCACCGCGCACTCGCACGGCTCGACGTCGATGATGCCGAACTCGGTCCACAAGCGCAGGGATCCGTCCTGCGGGAGGATCAGCAACTCGCCGTCAGCGTTGTAGAAGTATTCGTCCTGCATCGACCGGGTCGCCAGGTAGACATGCGCGCCCATGCCGGCCTGCGAGCGCGCGTCCCCGGCAGTGGTGATGGTGCGCATGCCTTCGATGAACGACAACGGCGCATCCGGCACAGGAATCGGGTCCCAGCGCATGGGCGCGATCGGCACGTCGCCCTCCGATACGGGTGCGGTGCGCCAGGCGCCGATGTCGGCCCGTTCGAACGCTCCGATGTGGGCGACCGTCGGCCGAATGCGATACAGCCACGATCGTTCGTTGCTGGCGCGAGGCGCCGTGAACGGAGAGCCGCTGAGTTGCTCGGCGTAGAGGCCGTAGGCGCACTTCTGCGGGGAGTTACGACCGATCGGCAGGGCGCCCGGCAGCGCCTCGGTCTCGAAGCCGTTGCCGAAACCGGACATGTAGCCCGGCGTGACCAACGGCTGACCGGCCCGTTCGTTCTGCGATGACATCAGTCTCTCCTCTTACGAATGGCGTGCGAGATCGACTTCAATTGTGTCACCCACGAGCCTGGCGGGAAACGTCCGCACGGCGTTCGGCGTCATGCTCCCGTCACTGGCGCCGGTCTGCAGGTCGAACAAGCCGAAGTGCAGCGGGCACTCGACGAATCCCTCGACGAGACACCCGTCCGACAACCGGGCACCCTGGTGCGGGCATCGATCGAGCAGCGCCACGTAGCCGCCGCCGGTACGGCACAAGGCCAGCGGCGTGCCGTCACAAACCACGCCAAGCAGATTGCTGGCGCCGACATCAGCGGCGCGGGCGGCAAATGTCCACGCCATCTAGGCTGGTGATTCGGCCTTGAGCACGCCGCGCTGAATCTGGTCTTCCTCGATCGACTCGAACAGCGCCTTGAAGTTGCCCTCGCCGAATCCGTCATCGCCCTTGCGCTGAATGAACTCGAAGAAGATCGGGCCGATCGCGGTCTTGCCAAACCGCTGCAACAACACCTTGGTCATTCCGCCCTCGACGACGCCTTCGCCGTCGATCAGCACGCCGTTGCGTGCCAGGCGCTCCAGGTCTTCGCCGTGACCGGGCAGCCGGCTATCGATCCGCGAATAGTAAATCGGATTCGGCGCCGGCATGAAGTCGACGCCGCGGCCAATCAGCGTCTCGATCGTGCTGTAGAGATCAACGGCTCCCATGGCGATGTGCTGAATGCCCTCGCCGCGGTACGCCTGCAGGTATTCCTCGATCTGGCCGTTCTCGCCGGCGTCTTCGTTGATCGGAATGCGGATCTTGCCGTCAGGACTCGTCATCGCGCGAGAGTGCAGGCCGGTGTAGCGGCCGGCGATGTCGAAGTAGCGGATCTGGCGGAAGTTGAACATCTTCTCGTAGAAGCCCGCCCACTCGGTGAGGCGCCCGCGATAGACGTTATGCGTCAGGTGATCGATGTAGAACAGGCCGGCCCCTTCCGGCTTCGGATCGCCCTCGCCGATCCACTCGAAGTCCACGTCGTAGATCGAGCCCTTCTTGCCGTAGCGATCGACGAAGTAGATATGCAAACCGCCGATTCCTTCGATGGCGGGGATGGCGAGTTCATTGGGCCCGGTCACCTGCGTGATCGGCGTGGCGCCGAGCGAGACCGCGCGCTTGAACGCGTGGTCGGCATCGACGACCCTGAACGCCATCGCCGGCGCAGATGGGCCATGCTTCGCCGCAAACTGGGCGGCGAACGATCCCGGCTCCGAGTTGACGATGAAGTTGATGCCGCCCTGCCGATACAGCATCACCGCTTTCGACCGGTGCTTCGCAACCGGCACGAAGCCCATGATGCGGAACAACCGATCGAGCTGCTCCGGCTGCGGATGGCAGAACTCGACAAATTCGAACCCGTCGGTGCCCATCGGGTTGTGATCGGAGATCACCGGCGGTTCAGCGTCGTGCGGATAAGGCCCCATGACTATGCCTCTCTTGAAGAATGGCGCGCGGCCAGCGCGCGAATTTCATCGGCCGGTTCAGTGATCGAGCACGAACCAAACCCCGTCATACCGTCCGCGCGAACGCCGCGCAGCTCATCGGCCGTCCACTCCAGGTCGCGCCAGCGGATGCGATCCCCGTCGAACACAAACGCGTCAGCCGCGTCCTCCAGCAGCAACGCCACGGCGATGTCTGGCAAATGGCCGGCTCGTAACGCCGCCGCCGCGAGCAACACGTTCAAGTAGCCGTACATCACCGCCGACGTCGCATCCGCGTCGTATGTGAGCCGGTAACTTCCCCGGACCGCGTGATGAAGCCCGGCCGTCGCCTTGAACGGCACGCCGGCCTTGATGCCCGCAGCCATGAAGGCGACGATGCTCGCGGCTGGAGGAAACGCAGCGGCGGTGGTGCCGCCAGTCCTCACTTTGGCCCGCAGCCCGGCGGCGGCGATGCGCGCGAACCACAGCGGCAAATCGCCGGACGGATCGACCTCCACGTAGACGTCGTAGTGCTCGCCGAGACCAGCGAGCCAATCAACACCCTCGATGCTCCTGGGCTTGCACTCGAGGCATTCAGCGACGACCTTGCCGCCAGCCGAGCGAAGCTCAGCCAGCGCATTTGCCTCAGCGAGCGAACCATCCGTCACGATGACACTGAGAGCAAGGCGCGATCCATCGAAGACGCCGACGTGCTGCTGTAATTCGGGAAGCCGGGAGGCAGGCACGACAAACCGGCCGAGGAGCCAGGCATCCGGGCCGCTCAAGGCGCCGGAATAGGTGCGAAGCGCGTCGTGCATCGACAGCGCCGCAGGCGGGAACAAACCGGCATAGTCGACCACGCCGCCTAGAAGCACCTGCAAGCTGGTCAATCGACTCGGGTTATGCACCAATCCCCACAATAGGCCTCCAGGATCGATATATCCAATACCTTAGATTCTAATGATTGATAATTACTAACTATGATTGACTCCAGCCGCCTAGAGCTCCGCCACGTGCGCTATTTCGCTACCGTCGCTGATGAGCTGCACTTCGGCCGCGCCGCCGAGCGCCTGGCGATTTCGCAGCCGGCTCTCAGCGTCCAGATCCGTCAACTCGAAGACATCGCCGGATCGCGGCTGTTCGAGCGGCACAGCCGACACGTCGCGCTCACCGACGCCGGCCGCGTGCTGCTTGAGGCGGTCAAGCGCTTGTTACGTGATGCCGAGGCCGCGCTGATCGCCACTCAACAGGCCTCGGAAGGACAGACTGGTGAACTGCGTGTCGGATTTGGTCCCACGCTGATGCTATCCACCCTCGCTCAGGTCGTGCGCGCGTATCGCTCACGCTATCCGCACGTCCGCCTTGATCTGCACGAGATGCCCTCGGCGGAACAGTCAGCCGCCCTGCTGAGTGGCGACCTGGACCTCGGCATCATTCGCGCCGCGACACCAGATTCGCGACTGCACGTGGAGACGTTCGCGACAGAGCCACTGATGATCGCGCTCAACCGTCAGCATCGACTGGCGCGTGGCCGAGTGCGGATCGCCGCACTGGCCGAAGAGCCCTGGGTCATGTTCCCCCGCGATATCGCGCCGCTGCTCCACGATCAAGTGATCAGCCTGTGCACGCAGGCGGGCTTCAGCCCCAAGGTGGTGCAGGAAAGCCGCGAGGTGTACACCACCGTTGGCCTGGTCGGTTGCGGGATCGGCGTGACGATCGTGCCGGCGGCAGCGCAGTTGATGGCGTGGAAGGGCGTGGTCTACAAGCCGATTCCAGGTGCGTTCGTCGAGCTGTCGATGGTCCGCGCCGGCGGAAAGGCGCGGCCAGTCGTTGACGCGTTCATGACAATGGCGCGGGAGTTCTAGCGCCTCGCCTTCACTTTCTTCAAGACCAGGGGACGCATGATATCGCGCAGCGCGTCCTTCCCCACCCACCGCTCCGTCGCATCGTCGCTCTTCGAGAGCTTCGTCGCTGTCTTGACGGCCGCGGCATGCAATGCGGCGTTGCGGTGTCCGAGGTGACGCAGCGCCCAGCTGACGCCTTTCTTCACGAAGTTGCGATCGTCCGATGCGCCCTTTTCGATCATCGGGAAGAACTTGAGGAATTGCGCATCGGGCGCCTGCTTGTCGTGCGCCGCGAGGCACGCCATCATCACGAAGCCGGCGCGCTTCTGGAACTCGCCCTTCCGAACCACCCACTTCGGCACCATCTTCCAGCTATGCGGCGAGCGATCGAACAGCGTGAAGCACGCCGTATCAACCGTGCCCCAATTGTCGAAGTCGGCGCACCAGGAGTCCATCTGCGCGGGCGTCAGAGCTTTGGGATCGCCGAGCAGTGACGCCAGCATCTGCGCCTCGAAGAGACCGGTCTTCCACAGCTTCAGTGCAAGGGCGTGGTCCGGACCGATCCGCTTCGCCTCGGCCCGCATGACACCAACCGGAATGCCCACCGCGTTCACCGTCGGCAGTCCGTAGCGCGTCATGCCGGCGCGCACCTTTGGCGATCCGGTCCTCTTGATCCACGCCAAAACGGAGTCCAACGACGCCTTCGGTTGATTGTGGGGTCTGACCCCAACTTCAACTTTTCGCATGTCCGTCATAATAGACGGATACCCCAATGGATGAACGTGAGCTCTTCGAGCGCTTTGTCGATACCTCTTTGCCTGCTGGTCAGTTCCACCATCACCAGCACGTGCACGTCGCCTGGATGTTCGTGAGGAAGCACGGCATGCCTGCAGCTCTCGCCGAATTCACCGCGGCGATCACACGCTTCGCGGACGCCAAGGGCGCCACCGGCCTGTACCACGAGACCATTACGTGGGCGTTCCTGCTCCTGATCGCCGACCGGCAAGCGCGCACCCCGGTTGAGACGTGGGAGGAATTTGAGAAGAACAACCAGGATCTGCTGACGTGGAGACCGTCAATCCTGGATCGGTACTACTCGAAGGAATTACTGGCGTCGGACCTGGCGAAGAAGGCCTTCCTGATGCCGGATCGCATGTAGAGGCGAGTCTTGAGACTCGCCTGCAGGCGGGACTGAAGTCCCGCCCCTACATCGCTACGATTTCGTCCCCTTGAGGATCTCGTCGACGATGAACACGTCGGTCAGCAACGCGCGCACGTGAATCGACGCGTTGATGTTGTCGATCATCTGCGAGCTGATGCCAGGCTGCGCGAGGACCAGGCGCAACGCCGCCTGCGTCGTATTCGCATCCGCTTCCAGCGTCTTCAGGAATCCATCCAACGCCTCAGCAGGGCCCACGCCCAGCGCCACCGCGCAATCGCGGTAGGCCTGCGCCAGCCCCGTCAACGCGGCT
This sequence comes from uncultured Acidobacterium sp., assembly GCA_964628295.1. GTDB lineage: Bacteria > Acidobacteriota > Vicinamibacteria > Vicinamibacterales > UBA2999 > 12-FULL-67-14b. The sequence continues at coordinate 92,094 of CAZVLS010000005.1, read as the reverse complement.
TCGAATCGCTTCAGGTGATCGCGGAGCTGCCCGCTGTTGGCGGCGCCCTCATCGGTCGCGATGCCCTGGGCGGCATAGGCGAGCATTAATTCGTAGCCACCCTCGATCGCGTCGGCGCGACGAGAGAGCTCTTCTCTTGCAGCTTCAGGAGTCATCAAAATCAGGGGTCAGGGATCAGGTCAGGGAATTGAAGAGACGATCGAACGTCGCCCTTCGGCGACGTTCGACCTGGATTGCTGGCTACCCCTTGACGACCCAGCGATCGGGATCGTGGTTCTCGAGGTATTCGCGGCGCGTGACGGTGCCGAAGATCATCGCCTTCGTGATCCACAGCTTCTCGGGGCGGAGCGCGAAGTAGATGTGTGCGATCACGAGGCCGACGAACCCGACGCCCATCAGGCCGTGGCCGACGTAGGTCAGGCCCCACGTCACGTCCGAGAACAGGTACGGGTTGCGCTCGATGAGGCCGGTGCGGATACGCCACATCATCACGATGCCGGTGCCGATGACGAGCAGGCCGCAGACCATCACCGCGAGGTGATAGAGGCGGTTGCCGAGCGGATACTTGCCCGGGCGCGGTCCCGGCAGATCCTCACGGCCCATCTCGCGCGCCATCTCAATCTTCATTTCAGAGATGTCCTTCGGGCCGACCCAGATCGACCAGAAGTCGAGCACGAAGGTCGCATGAAAGATGTGGAAGATCACCGACGCGGTCAGCAGCAGTCCCGCCATCCAGTGCCACTGCACCCACGCGAACCTCACGCCCACGATGGGCAGGAACGCCGTCAACAGCAGCGTCAGCATGGCAAACGCCATCACCCAGTGGAACGCGCGGGCGACAAAGCCATGACGGGTGATGTGGGCCGGCAGGCCGGCCCGCTCACGTTCAAGCTGATCGACTTCGGCCGACGGGCGCTTGCGGTGCTGCGAGAACAGCATGTATCCGCCATGCGCCAGCAGGAACAACAACCCGCCGATCAGGGCAGCCCAGAACAGGCTCCATGAGATGTGAATGAAGATCGACTCACCCCACGGACTGCGGGCTGTCGTTAGGAGGTCCATTCAGCGTCTCCACGGATAGCGCGCTTCACGAGCGCCTTCATCAACGGAATCTTGTAGGCGTTGTGCTGCAACGGCACTGCGCCTTCGACCGCCATGTCGGCCGCCGCTTCCGCCGTCGCCTTGTCGCGCGACTTGCCCTGGAGGAACGCCTCGACGGCGTTCAACCTGTAGGGCGTCGCCGACACGCCGTTCACCACCATGCGGGCGTCGCCAATCGACGTGCCCGACATGTTGAACGAGGCGGCGATGTTGACCAGCGCAAAGTCCCACACCTGGCGATCGCGCACCTTCTCGAAGAAGTGCGCCTTGCCGGCGAACGTGTTCGGGATGCGGATGGCCGTGAGCAGGTCACCGGGCTGCAGCGACGTCAGCTTCGTGATGTCGATGCCGGGGCCGATGAAGAACTCCTCGGCGGAGACCACGCGTTCGGCATCACCGTTCTTGATCACGAACTGTGCATCAAGCGCGACGAGGGCCGGAGCCGTATCCGACGGGTTGACCGCGACGCAGCGATCGGCGCCGAAGAGCGCGTGTTCGCGGTTGATCGAGGTCGGCGTGTCGGCGTAGCAGATGTTGCCGCCCGCGCGGTAGCACGGCCAGCCGGCACGGTAATACCAGCAGCGCGCGTCCTGCGACACGTTGCCGCCAACGGTGCTGACGTTGCGGATCTGCGGTGAGGCGACGAGCAGCGCCGCCTGCGCCAGCATCGGGAAGCGTTCCTTCACCAACGGGTTGTTGGCAATGGTGGTCAGCGTCGTGGTGGCGCCGATCTCCAAACCGCCGCCGGCATCCTTGATGCCGTGCAGTTCGTTGATCATGCTGAGGTCGACGACGACCTTCGGCTTCTTGATGCGGTCCTTCAACCAGTCGAAGGTGTCGTTGCCGCCCGCCATGACCCAGGCATCTGCGCCATGACGGTTCAGCACGCCCAGGGCGTCGGAGACGCTCGCGGGCTGGAAGAGCTCGAATGCCGGCATTACATCGCGAATCGGTGGCATTTTCGTATCCCCTTAGATGAACGCCTGGAGCGGATTCTGTGGCTTCCGGCCATTGGCCAGCGCCTCGACAATGTGTTCCGGCTGCACCGGGGTGCGCCGAATGATGTCGCCACCCACCGCGTCGTCGAGCGCCGCGAGCACCGCGCCCGCAGCCGCCACAGTGGAGGGTTCGCCGATGCCCTTCGCACCAACCGGGTTGGTCGGGTCGGGCAATCCCACGGCGGCCCACTTGGCGTTGATGGGCACGTCGAGGATCGTTGGCGGTTTATTGTGATGCATACGGTTGGCGAGGCCCGCGCCGTAGTGCGGGTCGTACACCAACTTCTGGCTGCGGATGTGGCCGATGCCCTGGATGCTGCCGCCGTTGATCTGGCCGCCCAGTGAGTTCGGGTGAATCACGGTACCGACGTCGGCCACGCCGACGAAGTCCACGATCGTCCACACGCCGGTTTCGAGATCGACTTCGACTTCCGCGAAGGCCGACATGAAGCCGTAGGTCTGGCCGTCGCGCGGCAGGTTGTCGCGCGCCACGCCCATCAATCCGCGACCCTTGTGCGCGGCCGCTGCCGCCTTGGTCATCGCGTTGATTTCCTTCGGCGTCTCGGTGCCGTCATAGATGCCACCGAGCTTGATCGCCGCTTCGGCCGCCTGCGCCCACGTGAGCGCGAGACCACCGCCGCGGCGAATCACACCGAGCGGGCCGGTGTCGTAGCTCTCAGGTGAGCCGCCCTTGGTCTTCGCGGCGACTTCCTGCAGCTTCTTCTTCAGGTCCTGACCGGTCGCGTAGTTGGCGCGGGTATGCGCATAGGTCGTCTGGCTGCCGGCCTGGATGGACGACCACGGCAGACCCTTCGAGGTGTTGCCCCACACGACTTCGCAGTTTTCCCACGGCACGTTGGCGACTTCAGCGATGACGCGCGCCGTGTCGATCACGGAGTGCGTGCCGAGGTTGCCGATGCCCTGGTGAATTTCGAGCTTGCCATCGGGACGGAGGATGCAGAGACCATCCACGCCGATCGAGCCGGCGGTGTACGCGCCCGTACCGCAACCGACGCCGCGCACCTTACTGCCGGTGCGCTTGCCGCTGTTGGCCTTGCGCGCTTCCCATCCGAACAACTCGGCGCCCTGGTCGAGGCACTCCTTCACGAAGCAGCTCGTGACCTTGTTGCGCGGACGTCCGGGCGGCGTGTTGGGCGGCACGAGACCAAACAGCGCCTGTCCTTCCGGTGCGTTGATCTTGCGAATCGCGACCTGGTCGATGCCGAGCTTCTTCGCCGCTTCGTGCACGAGCGGCTCGAACCACACCGAGGCCTGCAGACCGCCGGGCGCGCGCTGCGACACACCCGGAGGCGTGTTGGTCGCCACCGAGAGTCCGCGGAAGCGCATGTTCGGGGCCTGGAACAACAGCGAACCAAGGTTCGCGGTCGTCGCGTGATCGCCCTGGCGGCGATACGGGCCGCTCGCCTCGACGATGAAGGTGTCGATCGCGGTGACGCGACCATCCTTCTTGAAGCCCATCTTGATCCACCCCTGGTAGCCGGGACGGACGCGGCCGATGTAGGTCTCTTCGGCGCGCGAGACGCGCATCATGACGGGACGGCCATTGAGCTTCTTCGACATCAGCGCCGGAATCGCCATCGACTGCGCGCCCGGGATCTTGCTGCCGAAACCGCCGCCGGTGTACTCGCTGATCAACACGAGTTCATCGGGCTTGATGCCGACCCAGCCGGCCACCGACGCGACCGTGCGCGCCAGCGACTGCGTGGAGACATGCACGTAGCACTTGCCGTTCTGCCAGTAGGCCATCGCCGACCGCGACTCGAGCGGCTGGTGCGACGTGGTCTGCTGATACATGTCGCGCTCGACGATGAGATCGGCTTCCTTGAAGCCCTGCTCGACGTCGCCGAACACCGCCGTCTCGGTGGCTTCGGCGTCGTGCGGGAACTTGCCCGCGTCCACCATCGCCATCTGTTCGGGGGTCCACTTCACCGTGCGCATGCTCGGGCCGACGAAGACGTTGCCTTCGGTGCGGCCATTCGGCGATCCGGGGCGCAGGCTTTCGAGCGGGTCGATCGCAAACGGCAGCGGCTCGAAGTCCACGATGATTTTTTCGATCGCTTCCGCGGCGAGCTCTTCGCTGTCAGCGGCGATGGCGAGGATGGGTTCGCCTTCGTAGACAGGCTCGTCGGTCAGCGCGAATTCGGGCGGCATCGGCGGCGGCGGAGGCGCCGTCGCGGGCGCAGCGCCAGCGGCCGGGGCCGCAGCGGCGGGTGCGCCACCACCACCAGGCGCAGCGGCCTGAGGTGCGGGCGTGCCGGCGGCCGGCGTGGCAGCCGGACGAGTTGCGGTGCCACCACCTGCGGCCGGCGCCGCAGCACCACCAGCAGCGGGTGCACCGGCGGGACGCGCAGCCGCTCCCGCCGCAGCCGCTGGAACTCCGGGCGGCGCGGGCGGCGCGGGCAGATCCTTGGCGGTCAGGATGCCGTGCACACCAGGCATCGCGAGCGCTGCGGATGCGTCAATGCTGCGAATCTTCGCGTGCGGGCGCGGACTCGGCATCAGCTTGACGAAGACCATGCCCTCGGCGCGGAAGTCTTCCGCGTACTTGGCCTGGCCGGTCACCTTCGCGACGAGGTCCTGCGTCTGGTAGTTCTTGCCGAGGAGCCTGAACTCTAATTTCTTGGGCGCCCCTCCGGGCGCCATTTGACCGGGCGCCTCGACCGGTTTCGCCGGTGCGACAGGCTTCTGCTGTTCAGCCATGGTTACGCCCCCTTCGAAAGGTCGGCTGCATGCATCATGCAGTCGAGAATCTTGTTGTAGTCGGCGCAACGGCAGATGTTGCCGGAGATGCCGTGGGCAAGCTGCTCACGCGTCGGGCTGGGATTGGTCTTGAGGAAGCCGACCGTCGCCATCACGAAGCCGGGCATGCAGAACGCGCACTGGAAGCCCTGCCCTTGCACGACCGCCTGCTGCACAGGATGCAGCGTGCCGTCCGGCTTGGCGAGACCTTCAATGCTGACGATCTTCTTGCCGCGCACCGTGTGCGTCAGCGTTGAACACGCATAGCGGGGCACATCGTCCACGAGCACGGTGCACGCGCCACACTCGGCGCGATCGCAGCCGAGCTTGGTGCCGGTGAGGCCCACCTTGTACCTGAGGGTCATTGCCAACGTCTCGTTCTTCAGCACGTCGACGCGGCGCTGCTGGCCGTTGATGTCGAGTGTGATGAGACGCTCCACCGCGCCCGCCATGCCGTCGTTCTGACCGAGCACGTTGGTGCGGAACAAATAGGCAGACGCAGAAACGGTTGCGCCGGCGGCGATCACACCCTTGATGAAATTGCGTCGTGAGTGCCCCGGCTGCACGGCCGGAACCTCTGGCTTGCTCTCGTGACTCATAGAGCCCATCCCCTCAAAACTGAGTCTGTAGCTGACTGAATTAGCCTACGGAGGCCTAATTAGCTGCGCATGATAGCAGTAAGTGACACTCGCAAATCCGATGAGTTAGGTCGGACATGCACGTTTAAACGACCGTTCTAATGCTTCCATCAGCTGCGCGCATCAATCGATCGCGGATGGCGCGGGCGATTCCGTGGCTTCCGGGCGAGCTCGCGAGGATGAAATCGACCCCGGTGCCGTCAAGCGAGCGAATCGCCGCAAAGAGTTCGCGGCCGGCGCGTTCCAGATCCGCCCGAGAACCGATTGGCTGGACTTCGACCTTCCCGACCACTGCCACGGCGGCAATCAGCGGCGCGAGCGCTGACAGATCTTCCTCAGGTGCCAGCACGCCGACCCGGCTCCCCTGCGCGACGAGACTCCGAGCGTCGACCGCGATGCGCTCGACAACCGCCTGCGGCTCGCCTTCGTACAACGTCATCTTGGCGCGCGGCGCGTAGTGCCGCAGCAACTGGCCGGGCGCCACTTGCGGTTGGTCCGCAGTGTTCAGCGCGTCAGCGGTCGTGATCTCGGGCACCAGCGAATGCACTTGCTCGAAGGTGATGCCGCCGGGGCGACGGATCACCGGTGGATCGACGGTGAAGTCCACGATCGTCGATTCGAGTCCAATGTCGGTGGGACCGGCATCGAGAATGAGATCGACGCGACCATCCAGGTCTTCGAGCACGTGCGCCGCGGTCGTCGGACTCGGCTTCGAAAAACGATTCGCACTTGGCGCGGCCACTGGCACGCCGGCCATCTCCATCAGCGCGCGCGCAACGCGATGCGACGGCACACGCAACGCCACGCTGTCCAGGCCCGCGGTCACAAGATCAGGGACGGCCGGTTTCTTCTTCAGAACCAGCGTGAGCGGCCCGGCCCAGAAGGCCAACCCGAGCTTTCTCGCCGCCGCCGGCATACCGACCGCACATTGATTGACCTGGCCGATATGCGCGATGTGCACGATCAACGGGTCGTTCGCCGGTCTCTCCTTCGCGTCGAAGATCTTCTGCACCGCAACCGGATCGAGCGCGTGCGCGCCGAGGCCGTAGACCGTCTCTGTGGGGAACACGACCAGTTTGCCGGCTTTGATCGCCGCAGCGGCTTCTTCGATCGCCTCGGGTTCCGGCTTGTCGCGATCGACTTTGATGACTCTTGTGGGCATAGGGGCCTAGGGGCTCACGGGCTTGCGGCTCGGTGGAACCTTCAGCACGTCAGTCCCAACCAATAGCTCGATGACGCGCGAGTAACTCTGCACGCCTTCCTCGACGCCTTGCGAGCGCAGCATCTGATCATACGCGGCCCACGCCGCCTGATCGACGGGTTCGACGAGCGCCTTCAAGCGCTCGCGGATTGCGTTCTGATCCGCTCGCGGGCCCGGACCGAGTTCCTGCAGCACGAGTCGCTGCGTCACCGGCTGCAACTGACGCGTCGCTTCCGACACCAGGTCGAGCCACGCGCTGTACTCGCCGGCCACGCCGGAACGCATCGCGGCCAGCAGTCCGACGAAACTCGCATCCGACTCGGGCGCGTAGCCAGCCAGGTGCGCCCACTCGTGGCCGAGCACCGCGGGACGTTCCGGTCCAGTGAGATCGGGGTTCAACAACGTCTCGAGAAAGAATGGACCGAGCTGCCCGCTCACACCGGCGGCGCGATAGTAGGGCGAGAACAGCGACCATTTTGGCGTCGCCACCACCGTCGGCCGCGGACGCCCGAGATCCTTCTCCACGGAATGCAGCGCATCGATCAGCGCTTGTGGCCGGTCGTGGATGCCGGGAAATCCTGCCGCGTGCGCAGGGCCATGCGTGCGATTGGCCTGCGCGACCGCGTGCTCGGCGAGGGCGCGCACCGCCTGCGGCGTCACCTTCGATTTGTCGAACGACATTTGCGACTCGAGCCGCGGCCGCGCGTAATTCAATCCCCACGCGGCGAGAAACCACAGGTAGACGACGGCGAGCACGGTGAGCGTCGCCAGGAATCCACGCCACAGATTCCGCAGTGCCTGCTTCTTGCGCGCGAGACGGATCGATCGAATCCAGATCGTCAACAGCGCCACCAGGAAGCCGGCGACCGCGACGTCGAACAGCGCGATCGGCGATCGATTGGACAGTGACGTGACGCTCGACTGGATGAGGGGATAGAGCCAGTCCGCGTAATACCGCTCGACGCTGACCGCGCCGGGCGGGAAAAAAGCGACCACCGCCGCGACAGATAGCAGGGTCAATTGCGCGGCGGCTCTCGCGGAGAATTTCACTCCATCCATTATCGCCGTGAGGTAGACTGTATGTTCCGCAAGAACGGGATGTAGCGCAGCCTGGCTAGCGCGCCTGCTTGGGGTGCAGGAGGTCCCGGGTTCGAATCCCGGCATCCCGACCAACCTCTTACTTACCTATTTCTTCTTCGCTTTTGCCGCGGGCTTCTTCTTGGCCGCCGCTGGTTCGACAGGCGACACAAGATGCAGTTCAGGCTGGTGTTCGCCGTTGCTCGACAGCATGTCCAGGATCGACTGCAGACCCGTCTTGACGTGCTTGAGGCGCTCGCGCACGCGGTCGCCGAGCACATCCTCAACCGACATCGCCGATGGACTGGGGACGCCGCTTTCTTCCTCGAGACGGCGCCGCGCGCCGGACAGCGTCAGGCCCTCGTCGAGGATCAACTGCTTGATGCGCAGGACCAGCTCGATGTCAGCGCGTTTGTAGACGCGCGCGCCGCCACCCGACGGCACGTGCCCGATCTGCGGGAACTCAGCCTCCCACGATCGCAACACGTAGGGCTGCACCTGCACAACCTCGCAGACTTCGGCGGCTTTGAATAAGTCCCGCTTCGGCGCAGCCATCGTCAGGGAGTTTAACAGGCCTGCTGGCCTGCAGGCGAACGGGCCGGCAGGAAAAGACGGGTGCTCACGGCTTGCGATGACCCTTCTTGGTGGTGCGCTTGACCGGCCGCGCAGCGCGAGCACGGTCGGCATTGGTCCGCTTTGACCCCGGCCCCTTCTTCACGGGCTTGCGCTTGTCGGGCGCGCGCTCGACGTCGGTCAGGCGCTTCTCTTTCTTGGGATCTTCACGGCGTCCACGCACGTGGATCCGAATGGGATTGCCGAAGAAGTCGTACGCCTCTCGCAGGCGGTTTTCGAGAAACCGCTCGTATGAGAAGTGGAACTTTGTCTCGGTGTTCGCAAACAGCAGAATGGTCGGCGGCGCGACGCTGACCTGCGATGCGTACTTGATGCGCACGTTGCGCTTGCTCGACGTCACCGGCGGTGAGGCCGTCGTCAGGCGCTCGATGAAACGGTTGAGTTCGCCGGTCGGAATGCGGGTCCGCGACGCAGCGGCAACCTTCTCGACCGTCTCGAGGAGCTTCGGCGTCCGCTCGCCCGTGGCAGCGGAGATGTGCATGATCGGCGCGTAGTCGAGGAACTTCAGCTGGTAGCGAAGATTCTCGTCCCACTTCTTGGCGGTGTCTTCGCCCTGGTCCTTCATCAGGTCCCACTTGTTGGCCGCCACGATAATGCCCTTGCCGGCTTCCTTCGCGGCGCCGGCAATCGCCCCATCCTGATCGGTCGGCCCGACCGTCGCGTCCATGACCAGCACCACCACATCCGCGCGTTCGATCGCGCGCTTGGCGAGCAGCACGCTGAGCGATTCGACCTTCGACTTGCCGACCTTGCCCGGCTTGCGCATGCCCGCGGTATCGACCAGGCGGAACGTGCGTTTGTGCCACTGCAGCAGCGAGTCCACCGAATCACGAGTCGTGCCCGGCACTTCGGACACGATCATGCGATCTTCACGGAGCAGGCGATTCACGAGTGACGACTTCCCCGCGTTCGGCCGTCCCACGATGGCGATCGCAGTTTCGTTCGGAGCCGGAGCCGGCTCCGCATCGTCGGCCGGATCCCCGCTCCCAGATCCCTGGTCCCCAAGCTTCGCGACGATCTCTTCCAGCAGGTCCCCGACGCCTTCGCCATGCTCGGCGCTGATCTCAACCACGGTGTCGATGCCGAGGCGCGACAGTTCGAGCGCGCCATCGCGCGCGCGGCGGTCGTCGGTCTTGTTGATGGCAAGAATCAGCGGGACGTTGGCATCGCGAGCCGCGCTCGCAATGTCCTGGTCACCTGGAATCAACCCTTCTCGACCATCGACGACGATGACGATCACGTCGGCGGACTTCAGGGCGCGAGCGCCCTGGATCTTCACCAGTTCGTGAAGCGGGTCTTCGCTGGCGCCAAACAAACCGCCTGTATCGGTGAGGTCGAACTGGTGCGACCCCCAGGTCACAGGATGCGTGATGACATCGCGCGTGGTCCCGGCCATAGAGGTAACAATCGACCGTCGAGTGCCAGTCAACCGATTGAAAAGGGTTGACTTACCAACGTTCGGTCGTCCGACCAAAACGACTTGCTTACGGCGTCGGCTCATTTGGGCGGCGAGCTCACGATCTGTGTCATCTGCGACATCTGTGGCCTATATTACTGGTCTCAAAGGATTTGCGGGGCCAGAAGCGGTCAAAAATGCACAGCAATGCCGATAAATACATCCAGACAAAGCACTTATCAGTTTGACAGCGTAAGTCCCTTGATTTAAGATACTTACGGTCGACGAACCTAAAGGTTCGTCGCTACAAGAGCCTTCAACGACATGATCAAGGTCGACATCGTGAACGAGGTCTCCCGGGTGGCAGATGTCACCAAGGTGAAGGCCGAGCTGGCGGTCGATGCCGTGTTTGAGGCGATGCGTCATTCGATGCAACGCGGCGAACGGATTGAGCTGCGCGGGTTTGGCGTGTTCCAGGTGAAGCCGCGTAAGCGCGGAATCGGCCGCAATCCCCGCACCGGCAAGGAAGTCCGCATTCCTCCGGGCCGCACGATTCGCTTCAAGCCCGGCAAGGAACTGCAGAACATCGGGTAAGCTCGATTTACCGTGTACCCGCCGCAGGGGTCTGAAGGACCCTCGCCTGTTCTACCCGAGCTTCCTCCGCCGGATCCCAACGACCTGTCCTCCGTAGCCCCGACGCAGGAGGATCGTTATCAGCAGTTCGTGCCGAAGCCGTTGCCGCCGCCCCATGGCCGATTGTGGGTGCAACTGGTGCTGCTGGCGTTGACGCTGGGCACCACAACGTTTGCCGGGGGCTGTCACTACTACAGCTTCATGCAGGACCTGTCGACCGCAAGCCAGGTCAACACCACTGGACCGGATTTCAGCGACCCCGTCTTCTACCTGCGCGGCCTTTGGTACAGCCTGACGATTCTCGCGATCCTCGGGGTCCACGAGATGGGGCACTACGTGGCCTGCCTGCGCTACGGCGTGATCGCCACGCGCCCGTATTTCCTGCCCGCGCCAGTGCTGTTGACCGGCACGCTCGGCGCGTTCATTCGCATCAAGTCGCGCATTCCGAACAAGACGGCGCTCTTCGATATCGGCATCGCCGGGCCGCTGGCGGGATTTGTCGTCGCGGTTCCGTCGTTGTTCGTCGGACTGATGCTGTCGCGCGTCGATCGACTCCCTGAAGATTCATCCGGATTGATCGAGCTTGGCGAGCCGCTGCTCTTCAAGTTCGCCGCCTGGCTGGTGTGGGGGACGGTGCCAGACGGTTACTCGATCAATATGCACCCGATGGCGTTTGCGGCGTGGTTTGGATTGCTGGCGACCGCGCTCAACCTGTTTCCGATCGCGCAACTCGACGGCGGTCACATTTCCTACGCCGTGCTCGGCGCGCGCTCCACGTTCGTGACGCTGTTCATGGTCGGAGTCGCGATCTTCCTTGCGACGCTATCATCGAGCTGGATCGTGTGGACGGTCTTGCTGGTGGTGATGCTCTTTACCCTTGGGCCACGGCATCCGCCGACGCTGTACGACGACGAGCCGATCAACCGCGAGCGACTGATCCTCGCGGCCGTTGCAATGCTGATCCTCGCGTTGTGCTTTACGCCGGCGCCTATTGGTGAGTTCCTGTCGGCATCTTGATCGACAGCAAACGCCGCACGGCCTGGGCCAGTTCCGCTCCGGAGAACGGCTTCTGCAGGAAGCCGTCTGCGGTTCCGGTCGACACCTCTTCCGGGTAACCGGACAAGAACAACACCTTCAAGTGGGGGCGCGCAACGCGCAGGCGGCGCACCAGTTCGGGTCCCGTCATGGCCGGCATCACGACATCGGTCACGAGCAGGTCAACGGCGGGCAGATCATTGGCGATCTCAAGCGCCTCGCCACCGTTGCTCGCCGTCATCACTACGATGCCAAGGTTGCCGATTGCCGCGCTGGCAAACTCGCACACGTCGGGATCGTCTTCCACCAGCAGCACGGTCCCGCCTTCAATCGGCGCGTCGGGCTCCGCTAATGGCGCCGCTTCCATTGTCGGCTTCGCCGGCTCGAGGATCGCAGGCAGGAACACTTTGAACACCGAACCCTGGCCCGGCTGGCTGTAAACCAGAATCCGCCCGCCGGCCTCACGCACGATGGCGTACACGGTGGCCAGCCCAAGCCCGGTGCCCTTCCCTTCCGGCTTCGTGGTGAAGAACGGCTCAAAGATCTGTTCCCGGATCTTCGAATCCATTCCTGAACCGGTATCCGCCACCGACAGCTGAATGAAGTCTCCAGGACCGATCCGCACTGTCGTTTCGGTGGGCTCAGGGAACGACACCAACGACGTCTCGATGGCGAGGCGGCCGCCGTTGGGCATCGCGTCCCGCGCGTTGACGGCCAGGTTCATCACGATCTGCTCGAACTGCGACGGCTCGACCGGCACGCGTCCGCTGCCATGTTTCAACTTCGTCACCAACTGCACGTCTTCGCCGATCATGCGGCGCAGCAGATCGGTGATCTCGTCGATCAGGATGTGCGGATCGCTTTCCGCGGGCGAGCCATCACGCGAGCGGCTGAACGTCAGCAGCCGCGTCGTCAGCGCCGCTGACCGCGCGCCGGCCTGTCGGATCCGCTGGATCATGCGATAGGTGCGCGCATCCCACTCGCGGCTGGCGAGGAGTTCGTCCGCGTACCCGTTGATCACCGTGAGGAGGTTGTTGAAGTCGTGAGCCACGCCTCCGGTCAGCTGGCCGATGGCCTGCAGACGCTGGCCGTGCCGCAACTGATCGGCGGCTCGACGCGCCGCGTTTTCTGCCAGCCGATGGCGGCGCGCATCGCGGAACGCGAGAATGACACCGAAGCCCTGGCCATCCAGACCGGCCGGCGCAGCCATGCGGCCATCGACCGGGATCAGCTCACCGTCGCGTGTGACCAGCAGCAGTGGCGCATCCAGCCGGCCACGCAACTCGCGATCGCCAACAAATGCCGAGAGCGGCATGCGCGTCTGTTCGTCCACGACCTGGAACACGACATCGGCGGGTTGCCCGATCGCTTCCTCAGAGCGCCATCCGGTCAATACTTCCGCGAGCGCGTTCATGAACGTGATGCGGCCGACCGCATCGGTGGCAATCACGCCATCGCCCACGCTGGCCAGGGCGGCGGCGAATCCCAGCTCGCGCTGCTTGTGCTGGCTGTCGAGGGTGTGACGCTGCAACGCCATCTCGACGACCATCGCGAGGTCACCTTCGCGGAACGGCCGCGGCAACCAGCCGCGTGGCGTGCACGCCTTCGCGCGTGCGATGGACCGCGCGTCGGTCCGCGCGGTCATCAGCACGACCGGAATATCGAGGACGCGTTGGAAGGTGTCGGCGGTTTCGATGCCGTCGAGTCGGCCGCGCAACTCGCTCGACATCAGGACGATGTCGGGCCTGGCCAGCCGCGCGTGGTCGAGCGCGCTCTCGCCATCGGATTCGATGCCGACGCTGCGCACGTGCAGCCGCACCAGCCGGGCACGGATCTCCTCGGCGGCGCTGCGCTCGTCGTCGACAATCAGTGCGGACTCAATGGCCGACAGGCCAACTGATTCCATGCGTCTCCCTGCACGGTCACTGGTCTCCCGCACGAAGACAGCTTCCGCCTAGCCCGAGCGACGCACCGACACTGCCGTGTTGGGGGGAGGCAACAAAGGCCGCCGCAACTCAGCGGTATTGTTGGTACACCCAAAACGACAAGTCAATCACGCCACGAAAAATACTGCGCAAAAGCGGATCGCCACAACGGACCCGCACGTTGTGCAACTCGTCACCTTTGCACGCCCGGATCAGAGCATGGACAGCGGATCGACGTCGATGGAGATGCGTTTGGCGAGGGCCGACTTGCGCGACACCGCGAGCTGCAACGCTTCACGCATCGCCTTGCGGCTGGTCCCCTTGAGGAAGAACTGGGCGCGGTGTTCCCCCCGCAGCTTCGTCAGCGGTGCCGGCGCTGGTCCCAGTAACGCAAAACCCTTCCCGCCGCGGGCTTCGTCGGCAAGTTCGCGCGCCGCCCCGATTGCGTCCTCAAACGTGCGGCCCCGCACAACGACGTTCACCATCGCGACCTGCGGTGGATAGCGCATGGTCCGCCGGTACTTGATCTCGGCCTCGTAGAACGCGCGATAATCCTGCGTGCATGCGAGTGTGATCGCGTAGTGCGCCGGCAGCAGGGATTGAATGATCGCCTGGCCGAGCAACTCTCCGCGGCCGGCCCGGCCGGCCACCTGCGTCAGCAACTGGAAGGTCCGCTCATTCGAGCGGAAGTCAGCAAGCCCCAGCCCGACGTCTGCGGAGATCACGCCGACCAGCGTGCAGTCGGGAAAGTCGTGCCCCTTGGCGATCATTTGCGTGCCGATCAGGATGTCGACTTCGCGCCGGCCAACCTTGGCCAGCGTCTCGACCAGGCTACCCTTCCGGCGGACGGTGTCGCGATCGACGCGAGCCACGCGCGCCGACGGAAACAGCGCGCGGATCTCCGCCTCCACTCGCTCGGTACCGAACCCCACGCGCTCCATGTACGGCGCGGCACACTTCTCGCACGTCGCCGGCACCGGCTTCACGAAGTTGCAGTAGTGACAACGCCCGTTCCAGCCACCGTCGCGCTGGGCGCCATGGTGGACAAGGCCGCTGCCCCGCTTGTGCACCGTCAGCGAGATGCTGCAGTTCGGGCATTCGAGCGTCGCGGAGCACTGCCGGCAGATGACCGCGGCGGCAAAGCCACGGCGGTTCAAGAGGATGAGCGATTGCTCGTTCCGGTCGAGACGCTGCTGAATCGCCTCAGTCAGCGCGCGACTCAAGACCGCGTCTTCCCCGCGCTCGGCCATCTCCTGGCGCATGTTGACGACGTCCACGCGCGGCAGCGGCCGATCCAGCACTCGCCGGTTGAGGGTCACCAATTCGTATTTGCCGTCAAGCGCGTTGGTGTACGACTCCATGGTCGGCGTGGCGGAGCCGAGCACGACCAGCGCGTTGGCAAACTTGCCGCGCATGATCGCCACGTCGCGGCCGTGATACCGCGGCGTTTCATCCTGCTTGTAGGAGGTGTCGTGCTCTTCGTCCACGATGATCAGGCCCGGCGTCGAGAGCGGACTGAAGACCGCGGATCGCGTACCGATCACCACGTCGACGTCGCCGCGGCGGATGCGATGCCACTGGTCGTGCCGCTCACCGTCTGACAGTCCGCTGTGTTGAATCGCGACCGATTCGCCGAATCGCGCGCGGAACAGCGCCGCCACCTGCGGCGTGAGCGCGATCTCCGGCACCAGCATCAGCACGCCACGGCCGCTCTTGCGTACCGCGTCGGCGAGGCGCAGGTAGACCTCGGTCTTGCCACTGCCGGTCACGCCGTGCATGAGGGCCACCTTGAAGGCGCGAGCCTCGGCCAACGGCATCAATTGCGACAGCGCCTGCTCTTGCTCCTCGGTGGCATCGCGATCGACGTGCGGTTTGACGGCGGATACCGCGTGCTCGAACGGATCGCGATCGACGCGATCGTTGCGGATGGCCACCAGGCCGAGCGTCTTCAGGCGAGTGACCGTCGCACTCGTGATGTCGCGCTCGGCCAGCTCCGGCATCGGCAATCCGTCCGGGGAGCCCTTCAACAACTGCAGCGCCTCAACCTGGCGCTTGCCGACCCTTCGACTCCGCTCAGGGTCGCCCTGCGCGTGTCGATGGGCGAGCTTCGGCCCCTCGGCCGGTTCGGCGCTGTGCGCCTCCAGCCGATCGAGCGTGTCGAGTCCTGCCGCCGTCAACCCCACGACCCGAACCGTCTTGAAGCGATCGGTACGCGCCGTCAAGCCATGTGGAGGCAACGCTGCGGCGAGCGTTGCGCCAGGACCCGCGAGGTAATACTCCGAGACCCATTCGGTGAGCTTCACGACGTCAGGCGGCACGAATGCGTGATCGTCGATGACGCGCGTGATCGGCTTGATCGTGAACGCGGTGTCCGCTGCGGCCGCCTCGCCCAGGACGACACCGGTCAGCGTGCGCGGCCCCATCGGCACGACGACGCGCGCGCCGGGAGCGGGCATCGCCTGATCGGCAGGCACTGAATACGTGAGCAGCCCAAGGGCCGGAATAGGCACCGCGACCGACACGAGACGATCGCGGATTTCGGAATTCGGATTTCGGATTGTCTTACGCCTCTGATTGCAGGATAGCGCGAACTTTCTTCATATCCTCCCAGACTTCCCGTTTCGCCGAGGGATTGCGAAGCAGGTAGGCGGGATGGAACGTCGGAATCAGCACTGAGCCTCGATACTCAAACTGGCGGCCGCGAAGCTTGGTAATCGGCTCCATGGTCTTCAGCAGGCACTGCGCCGCAAACTTGCCGAGCGGCACGATGACCCTGGGCTGGATGACGTCGATCTGCCGGAACAGGAACGGCTCGCACGACGCGACTTCATCGGGCTCCGGATTGCGGTTGTTTGGCGGACGGCATTTGATCACGTTGGCGATGTAGACCTGGTCGCGCGTCATGCCGATCGCCTCGATGATCTTGGTGAGCAACTGGCCGGCACGGCCCACGAACGGCTCGCCCTTCTTGTCTTCGTCCTCGCCGGGCGCCTCGCCCACGATCATCAACCGCGCCTTCGGATTGCCAACGCCGAACACGATCTGCGAGCGGCCGAGCGTGCACAGCTTGCACCGCGTGCACGCGGGGCCGATATCCGTCTTGATGTCGTCCAGCGTCTCGGAAGCCGTCCGGCTCAAGCCGGACGCCGCCGGAACAAGCGCACCCGCAGACTGTTCCCCATTCGCATCACTGGGGTGTCCGGCGTCAGCCGCACTGTCCGGCCTGTGCCGCCACCTGGCATCGCGGCTCACGCCGGTCACGCCGATCTCGGAGAAATAGTGAAGGTGATCCGCCAGTTCGCGCGACATGTTGACTCGGGTTATGCCTTTGCGGCGGTCCTGGCGGCGTGGGCGGCGAGCAGTTGCTCGAGGCGATCGAGGATGGCGCTGGCGACGGCGCTCTTGGCCTGCAGCGGCACTTCCTCAGCCCCTGCCGCCGATACCAGCGTCACCGCATTGGTGTCGACGTCAAAGCCGGCATCGCTGCGCGACACATCGTTGGCGACGATCAGGTCGGCGCCTTTCTTCTGCAGCTTCGACTTCGCGTAGGCCACGACATCGTTGGTCTCGGCCGCAAAACCGACGAGCACCGGGATGCCCTGCTTGCGCGATGGCAACTGCCCCAACTCGCCAAGAATGTCCCTGGTCCGATTCAACGTGATCGTGACCGGGCCATCTTCCTTCTTCACTTTGCTCGGCGACGGCTCGGCGGGCGTGTAGTCCGCCACGGCAGCCGACATGACGACCGCGTCCTGACCGCTGACACGCTCCATGACCGCGGCGAGCATATCTGCCGCGCTTCGCACTTTCACGACCGTCGCGCCTGCCGGAGGCGTGACGTGTGTCGGTCCGGTCACGAGCGTGATCGATGCGCCGCGGCGTGACGCTTCCGCGGCAATCGCGTAGCCCATGCGACCACTCGAACGGTTGCCGACAAAGCGGACCGGATCGATGTCTTCGAACGTGGGACCCGCCGTCACCAGGATGTGGCGGCCCGCCAGCGCAGCGGAGCGGCGCGACGTCAGCAGCTGTTCCGCCGACGCAACGACGTCCTCGGGCTCGGCCAAGCGGCCCTTGCCGACCCAGCCGCACGCGAGATATCCGGAACCTGGATCGACGATGTGCACGCCACGAGCGATCAGCGTCTCGAGGTTCCTGGCAACGGCCGGATGATCGAACATGTTGGTGTTCATCGCCGGCGCAATCATCACCGGTGCCTTGGTCGCGGTGTAGAGCGACGACAGGAAATCGTCCGCGAGGCCGTTCGCGAACTTGCCGATGGTGTTGGCCGTGGCCGGCGCGACCAGCAGCAGGTCAATATTCGACGCAATCGCGATGTGTTCGATGTCGGCGTTGGCACCGGGCTTGTACTGGTCGGTGATGACTTCGCGGCGCGTGATCGCCTCAAAGGTCAGCGGCCCGACAAACTGCTCCGCAGCGCGCGTCATGATCGCCACCACGTCGTGGCCGTTCTTCTGCAGCCCGCGAGCGATTTCGACGGCTTTGTAGGCCCCGATCCCGCCGGTCACGCCGAGTGCGATGAATGCCATATCCGATTAATCCGAAATCCGGAATCTCAAGTCCTAAATGTCCTAATGATGTCTTCGGCGATCGGTTTCATGCGATGCATGCGCGACCGCTCCGCCGCGATGATCTCCTGGAGCCGCACCACGGTCGGCTCGAGGCGATCGTTGATCACGACGTAGTCGTAATCAATGTAACAGCCGGCCTCGGCCCTGGCCGCCGCCAGCCGGCGCTGCATGGCCGCTTCACTATCGGCGCTGCGGCCGCGTAACCGGCGCTCGAGAATCTCGAACGACGGCGGCAGCACGAAGATCGACGTCTGGTCGATGCCGCTGCGCTTGACCTGCGCGGCGCCCTGCACGTCGATCACCAGCACCACGTCCTGACCTGACGCCTGCAGCCTGTCGCAATCGTGCCGCGAGGTGCCGTAGAGGTTGCCGAAGACGTCGGCCCACTCCAGGAACTCGCCGCGGCCGATCATCTCCTCGAACTGTTCGCGGCTGACAAAATTATAGTCGACGCCATCGCGCTCGCTGGCCCGCGCCGCGCGCGACGTATACGAGCGGGACATGCGCAGGTTGGGCAGGATCTGCACCAGCCGCTCGGCGAGCGTCGTCTTGCCGGTCCCGGAGGCGGCCGAGATGATGAACAGCAGTCCGCGTTCGGGGTCAGTCTGCGCCATCTGTGCCCTCTGCGGCCTTATTCAACGTTCTGCACCTGTTCGCGCATCCGCTCGAGTTCGGCCTTCGCCTGGATCACGACTTCCGACACCTGCAGGCCGTCGGCCTTTGAGCCCACGGTGTTGACTTCGCGGTTCATCTCCTGCAGCAGGAAGTCCAGCTTGCGGCCGCAGGGCTCGGGGCTGTCCGAGAGCGCATCCCAGTGCGCCAGGTGACCGTGGAAGCGCGTCACCTCCTCAGTGATATCAGATCGCTGCGCCACGCGAACGATTTCCTGCGACAGCGCCGCCTGATCAATCGGCAACGCGCCGGCAATCTCACGCGCGCGCTCCAGCAGCCGAGCCTCGAGGGCTTCGCGGCCGTCGTTGGCGGCCGCCGCGATGCGGGCGATCAGGCCGGACAGCAGTTCCTTGCGGCCGTCGAGGTCGGTGCGCAAGTGCACGCCTTCCCGCACGCGCATCTCTTCGAGCTGCATGATCGCAGTTTCGACCGCGTCATCGATCGCGGTGCCAAAGTTCGCGGACACGCCGCCTTGCTCGGGCAGCTTCTCGCGGATCGCCAGCGCCTGCGGCAGGCGCAGCAGGTCTCCCGGCGTCAGTTCGCCGGTCACGACACCACGCGACCGCGCCTTCTCGATCGCGACGGTCAGGGCCAGCGCGAACTCTTCGTTCAGTTCCACCTGCGGCGCCGAGACCTGCCGCAACTGCAGCGAGACGCTGATCTCGACGCGGCCGCGCGCCAGGTGCTTCTGCACCAGGGCACGCAGTCGGGGTTCCAGATCCGCAATCGACGGCGGCAGCCGCAGCTGCAGGTCAAGGAAGCGGTGGTTCACCGAACGAATCGTCACCCCGATGGCGCCGCGCTCATCGTCGCGGGTCAAGGAGGCGAATCCCGTCATGCTCTTGATCATCGCGAGCGCTCTGCCTTCTGCGCGGCCGCCTGGGCCGCCGCCTGGTAAGCCTTCAGCTCGCGGCTGTCGTGCTTGGACTCGAGTAGTTGCATTTGATGGAGGCGCGCGTAGACGCCGTTGGGACGCGCGACCAGCTCGTCGTGCCTGCCAGTTTCAACAATGCGGCCGCGATCCAGCACGATGATCGCATCCGCCCGGCGAATGGTGGAGAGCCGGTGGGCGATGACGAACGACGTGCGGTTCATCAGCAGGGTCGTCAGCGCCTGCTGCACCAGGCGCTCCGCCTCGTTGTCGAGCGCCGACGTCGCCTCATCGAGAATCAGGATCGGCGAATTCTTGAGCAGCGCCCGCGCGATCGCGATGCGCTGGCGCTGGCCGCCCGACAGGCGCTGGCCGCGCTCGCCGATCATCGACTGGTACCCGTCAGGCATCGCGGCGATGAAATCGTGCGCGTTGGCGGCGCGCGCTGCAGCTTCAATCTGCGTATTCGACGCCCCGGGCGTGCCGTAGGCGATGTTGGCGGCAATGCTGTCGTCGAACAACACCGTTTCCTGCGTGACGATGCCGATCTGCTCGCGCAACGACGCGACGGTCACGTCACGAATGTCCCGGCCGTCGATCAGTATCGCGCCGCTGGTGACGTCATAGAACCGCGGCAACAGGTTGACCAGCGTGGTCTTGCCCGCGCCGCTGCGGCCGACGATCGCCACCATCTGGCCGGCGCGGACCGTGCACGACACGCCGCGCAAGGTGCTGCGCCCGTGGCCGTCCTCGTAGCCGAAGGTGACGTTCTGGAACTCGATCTGTTGCGTGAACGGCGGCAAGGGCTGCGCGCCGTCTCGCTCGACCACTTCGGTATGCACGTCGAGCACTTCAAAGATGCGATCCGACGCCGTCGCCGCCTGCTGCAGGTTGGCATTGACGCGCGACAGCTTCTTGATCGGCCCGTACATCAACAACAGCGCGGTCAGGAATGAGGTGAACTCGCCGGCGGTGAGGCGGCCCTGCGAAATCTCGCGGGACCCGTACCACAACGCACCGGCGATCGCGACGCCGCCGAGGAACTCCATCAGCGGCGGCAACAGCGCGAGCACGCGTGTCACCTTGAGGTTGGTGCGAAACAGCGTGCCCGACGCCTTGTCGAACTTCGCCGCCTCGCGCGCTTCCGCCCCAAACGCCTTGACGATGCGGTGGCCGGCAAACGCCTCGGCGGCCACGTGCGACATGTGTTCCTGCGCCTCCTGGCTGCGCCTGGTGACGCTGCGGACGCGACGGCCGAACCGGACCAGCGGGTAGACGATCAGCGGCGCCGCCGTCATGCACAGCAGCGCCAGCTTCGCGTCGTAGTAGAACAGCAGGACCACCGAACCGACGAGCACCAGCGATTCGCGCGCCAGGTCGCCGATCGTCTCCGACACCGCGCGCTGCACCAGCCCGACGTCGTTGTTGATGCGCGACAACAACTGCCCGACGGCGCGGCGCGCGAAGAACGCGGCCGACTGGTCGAGCATGTGGCGGAACAACTGGTTGCGCACGACCATCACCACCCGATGGCCAAGGCCTTCCATCAGGTAACTCGAGAAGTAGGCGCCGATCCCCTTGACGAAGTAGACCACCAGAATGGCGGTGATGATGAACGTCAGATCGCCCTGCGCGATCAGCACGTCGTCGATGATCAGCTTGACCAGGTACGCCATCGCCGCGTTGGCGGCCCCGTACACGACCATGGCCAGCGCCGCACCGGCAATGACGGCGCGGTGAGGGGTCGCGTAACGAAGCAGGCGTAAAAAGGCGTCCATCAGTGGTCGGTGTAACTCATCCTACGTAACCGTCTGGATGGGTCGAGTGCCACTGCCACGCGTGACGGACGATGACCTCGAGTTCGGGGAAGCGAGGGGTCCAGCCCAGTTCACGCTGTGCGCGGTCACTGGATGCATAGAGTACCGCAGGATCGCCCGGGCGGCGCGGGGCCGATTCCCAGGCCACCGGGCGGCCCAGCACCCGCCCGACCGTGTCGATCACCGATTTCACGGAATGCGGTGTGCCGGTGCCGATGTTGTACGCCGACGACGCGGCGCCACGTTCGAGGGCCTGCAGGGCGCGAATGTGCGCATCGGCCAGGTCACAGACGTGGATGTAGTCACGCTGGCAGGTGCCGTCGGGCGTCGGGTAATCCTCCCCGAACACCTTCAACGGCGTGCCGCCGTTGGCGGCGCGAATGGCGAGCGGGATCAAATGGATCTCGTCGGCGTGATCCTCGCCAATGCTGCCGTCCGGATGCGCGCCGGCCGCGTTGAAGTAGCGCAGGGCGATCCACTTCAGCCCGAACGCGCGCTCGAGGAACGGCAGCATGCGCTCGACCGCGAGCTTGGTCTCCCCGTACGGATTGATCGGCTGCTTCTTCTCCGTCTCGACGATCGGCACCGCGGTGGGCTCACCGTAGACCGCGCAGGTGGACGAAAACACGAACCGCTTCACGCCGGCATCGCGCATCGCTTCCAACACCGAGAGCGTGCCCGCCACGTTGTTGTTGAAGTATTCGATGGGCTTGCTGACCGACTCGCCGACCTTGAGCCACGCGGCGAAATGCATCACGGCGTCAGCCTGGTAGGCGACGAGCACGCGATGCACCTGCTCGCGGTCGTGCAGGCGCGCCCGGACGAGTTCAACGCCCGGGGGCAGCGCCTGCGCATGGCCTTCCGACAGATCGTCGATCACGGCGACGGCATGGCCGGCATCGGTCAACGCACGCACCGCGTGACTGCCGATGTAGCCGGCGCCGCCGGTCACGACTATCCGCGACATTTAGCGTCCGATCGAGGCGTACGAGAATCCGAGCTGCTGCATCTGGTCCTTCTGGTAGATGTTGCGGCCGTCGAAGATCACCGGCTGGCGCATCAACTTCTTCATGCGCGCAAAGTCGGGTTCGCGGAACTCCTGCCACTCAGTGACGACGGCCAGCGCGTCGGCGCCCTTGAGGGCGTCGTAGTTCTTGGCCGCGTAGGTGATCTTGCTGCCGAAGATGGTCCTGGCCACCTTCATCGCTTCGGGATCGTAGGCCTGGATCTTCGCGCCCTTCG
This sequence comes from uncultured Acidobacterium sp., assembly GCA_964628295.1. Lineage (GTDB taxonomy): Bacteria > Acidobacteriota > Vicinamibacteria > Vicinamibacterales > UBA2999 > 12-FULL-67-14b. Next base: position 69,503 of record CAZVLS010000005.1, on the reverse strand, counting down.
CGAGCAGCGCTTCGATGATCGGAATCGCCGGCGCTTCACGCATGTCGTCGGTCTTGGGCTTGAATGCCAGGCCCCACACCGCGATCGTCTTGCCCTTCAGCGAACTGCCGAAGTGCGATTCGATCTTCTTCACGAGCACACGCTTCTGGAACTCGTTGACCGCATCCACGGCCTTGAGGATCTTGAAGTCGTACTTGCGGTCGGCTGAAAACTTGGTGAGCGCCTTGACGTCCTTCGGGAAACAGCTGCCGCCGTAGCCCACACCGGGAAAGAGGAATGACGTGCCAATGCGGCGATCCGCACCAACCGCCTGGCGAACCCGATCCACGTCGGCGCCGAACACGTCGCAGACGTTGGCGATCTCGTTCATGAACGAAATCTTGGTGGCGAGGATGGCGTTCGAGGCGTACTTGCAAAGTTCCGCGCTCGCGCAATCCATCACCATGATCGGCGCACCGGTGCGCGTGAACGGCTTGTGGAGCTTGACCATCAGCTCGGCGGCGCGCGGATCCTCGGCGCCGATCACCACGCGATCGGGCTTCATGAAGTCGTCGACGGCGGCGCCCTGCTTGAGGAATTCTGGATTGCTGACCACGCTGAACGGGTGCGTCGTCTCGCGCCGCACCACCTCGCGCACCTTCTCCGCCGTGCCGACCGGCACGGTGCTCTTGTCGACGATCACCTTGTAGCCGTTCATCGCGCGGGCGATGTCGCGGGCGACGTTCATCACGTGGCGCAGGTCCGCGGACCCGTCCTCGCCCTGGGGCGTCCCGACCGCGATAAACACCACCTCGGACGCGCGCACGCCCTTGGCGAGGTCGGTTGTGAAGATCAGCCGCTTCTCCGCCTTGTTGCGCTTCACCAATTCTTCGAGGCCCGGCTCGTAGATCGGCACCTTGCCGCGCCTCAACATGGCGACTTTGGCGCTGTCTTTATCCACACAGATGACTTCGTTGCCTGACTCGGCCATACAGGCCCCGAGCACAAGCCCGACGTAACCCGTGCCTACCACTGCGATCTTCATTCCGCCCCCAAAAGAGAAAGCGTATCACTCGGGTCCGGACCAGTCAACATACTGAACCACAAGGACTTGCCGTGTTTGTGGTACTCTTTTCGTCGTGCGGATCCTCGTCGACTACCGGCCGGCCCTGCGCGAGCGGACGGGCGTTGGCGAGTACGTGCACGAACTCTCAAAGGCGCTAGCCGTCCAGGTTGTGCCCGACCAAACCGATGAGGTCGCGCTATTTACAAGCTCCTGGAAGGACCGCCCAGCGCCGACTCTTGCATCCGAGATGCCAGCCCCGGTGCGAGTCGTCGACGTCAAGGTCCCGGTGCGCGCGCTGGTCTGGTCGTGGAACCGGCTCGAGTGGCCGCCGGTCGAATGGTTCGCCGGAGGATGCGACGTCGTTCACAGCCAGAGTCCCCTGCTCATCCCGTCGTCATCCGCGGCACAGGTGGTGACAGTGCACGATCTGGATTTCCTGCGGCACCCTGAGCAGATGACGGCCGAGATTCGTCGCGACTACCCTGCCCTCGCCCGCTCCCACGCCGCGCGGGCGGATGCCGTGATCGTCTCGTCGCGCTATGCCGCCGACGAAGTCACGCGCGAACTGCATCTCGATCCGGCGCGCGTGCACGTGTGTCCCCCCGGTCGGCCGTCATGGTCAGACGCGGTGCGGCAGCACCGTGCGCACCTCGCGCCCAAGCACATCCTGTTTCTGGGCACGCTCAACCTTCGCAAGAATGTCGGGACGCTGATTGAAGCCTACGCGCGGCTCCGCGAGCGTCGTCCAGAGGCGCCGCCGCTGGTGCTCGCCGGGCACCGCACGCCGGCGTCGGCGCGCTGGGAAGCGCGCTGCGAACAGGCGCCGCTGAAGGGTCACGTCACCTTCACGGGCTACATTGATACCGACAGGCGCATCGAGCTCTACACACAGGCGGCGATGCTCGTCCTGCCGTCATATGAGGAGGGCTTTGGGTTGCCTGTCCTCGAAGCGATGGCGTGCGGGGTTCCCGTCGTGGTGTCATCACGCGGGTCGCTTCCCGAAGTCGCGGGGCCGGCCGCCACACCGATCGATCCGGATGATGCCGACGCGTTTGCGAACGAGATGCAGGCCATCCTGGATGGCGATGCACGCGACCGCGTGGCGAAGGGCCTGGCTCACGCCGCCACCTACACATGGACCGCGTGCGCGGTCGCGGCACGACACGCGTATCACGCAGCGATCGAGGTTCACTCGGCATCGTCGAAACAGGGCCATGCGCGTCGTCATTGATGCCCGCGAATTGTGCGGACGTCGCACCGGCGTCGGCCGCTATGTGTCGGAGCTCCTCAACGCCTGGGCGGCCAGCGACCGCGCCCGCCGTCATGAATGGACGCTGATCGCGCACGCGCCGATCGAGGGCGCCGGCGCCTGGCCGGTCGCCACGACCATCGTGCCCGGCAGCGGTGGCACCGCATGGGAGCAGATGACCTTGCCGGGCGCCGTCGCCGGATCAAGGGCCGACGTCCTCTTCGCGCCGGGGTACACTGCTCCACTGACTGTGACAGCCCCCGTTGTATTGACGATTCACGACGTGTCGTACTTTGCCCATCCGGAGTGGTTCTCGTTCCGCGAGGGCACGCGGCGTCGCCTGCTGACGGCATGGTCGGCGCGCCGCGCGCGCAAGATCATCACCGTCAGTGATTTCTCGAAGCGCGAAATCACGCGCCACATCGGCGTGGCGAACATTCGTGTCATCGCACACGGCATGAAGTTCGGCGCGACCGAACGGCCCGCCAGCAGTACGGGCCGGCGGTCCACGGTGCTCTATGTCGCGTCGATCCTGAAACGCAGGCGAGTCGATCGCCTGATCGCCGCATTCGATCAGGTCGTGGCGCGCGTGCCGGACGCGCGGCTCGAAATTGTCGGCGAGAACCGGACACCAGGACTTGACCTGGACGCGCTCCGATTGCGCTCGAAGCACGCTGACCGCATCACCATTCGCTCGTACGTGGACGATGCGACGCTGGCGGAGTTGTATCGGCAGGCTGGCGCGTTTGCGTTCCTGTCCGAATACGAAGGCTTCGGCCTGACACCCATCGAGGCGCTGGCTGCCGGCGTGCCGCCGGTGGTGCTGGACACGGAAATCGCGCGCGAGACCTACGGCGATGCGGCGAGATATGTCGCCGCCACCGCGTCCAATGATGAGATCGCGGCCGCGATCGCCAACGCGCTGACCAATGAGGTCGATCGCCAGGCCGTGCTGAGTCACTTACCGTCGCTGCAACGCCGCTACGACTGGGCCCACGCTGCCGAGGAAACCCTGACCGTGCTCGAGGAGGCGGCGCTTGGCCGATAGAGACAGCCTCGCCATCATCATCGTCACCTATAACTCGATGACGGAGATCGACGACTGCCTGCGTTCGCTCGTCGGTCACACCGATCCGTTCCCGACCACGATCACCCTCGTCGACAATGCGTCGAGCGACGGCACGGCCGACCACGTGCGCCGGACGTGGCCCAGCGTCCAGGTCATCGCATCGCCTGACAACGTGGGTTTCTCGAAGGCCAACAACCTCGGCATCCGGGCAACGCGGAGCGACTACGTGCTGTTGATCAATCCGGACACGGTGGCGCCACCGGGCGCGATCCAGACGCTGGTGCGCGGCCTGGCGTCGCATCCCGAGGCGGCGATCGCCGGTTCACGGCTGTTGAGCGAGCGCGGATTTCCGGAATTGTCGTGGGGCGCGCCGATCTCGCCGTGGAACGAGTTCAAGCGCATGATCTTCTCGCGCCTGTATCACCGCAAGATTCGATTCATCGTCCGGCGCATGGATCGCCTGAGCCGCCAGGCCCGCGAAGTGGCGTGGGTCTCGGGCGCGTGCCTGGTCGTTCGCCGGCCAGATCTCGAAGCGGTGGGCCTGCTCGACGAGCGGTTCTTCATGTACACCGAGGACGTGGACCTGTGCGTGCAGATGCAGAAGCGCGATCGCCGCGTGCTCTACGTGGCCGGCGCGGAAGTGTTGCACCATCGGGGCCGATCGGCGGCGCGCAATCCTGACATGGAGCGCCTCCGCCAGTTGAGTCATGTGGCGTACTACGAGAAGCATTTGCCGAAGTGGGCGCCGCTGCTGCGGCTGTACCTCAAGATCACCCGCAAGCTGTAACGATGCGAATCGCCATTGACGCGCGCAAGCTTCGCGATTTCGGGATCGGGACCTACATCCGCAACATCCTGATGGAGTTGTCGCGGCTCGACCGCGACACCGAATACGTGGTGCTGTGCCGTCCGGATGACGTCGATTCCGGCGACGTGCTCGGCAGGAATTTCCGCATGGTGCCGGAGACAGCGGCCACCTATTCCGTCGCCGAGCAGTTCAAGATCCCGCTGTCGCTGGCGCGCGAGGGCGTGCGACTGGTGCACGAGCCGCACTACGTGCTGCCGCCGCTCACCCGCTGCCGATCGGTCGTCACCATCCACGACTGCATCCACTTGATGTTCCCGGAGTACCTGCCGAACAAGCTCGCGTACTACTACGCGAAGGGCTCGATGTGGACGGCGTCTCACAAGGCGGATCGCATCCTCACGGTTTCGGAGGCGTCGAAGAAGGACATCCTGCGCTTCTTCAACGTGGCGCCGCACAAGGTCGAGGTGATCTACAACGCGATCGACGAGCGGTTCCTCGCGCCCCCCAACGCGGAGCGGATGGAGCTGGCGCGGCAGCGCTATCAGCTCGATCATCCGTTCATCCTCTACGTCGGCAACATCAAGCCGCACAAGAATCTCGAGCGGCTGATCGACTCGTTCGCCCGCGCGCGCAGCCAGGGCCTGGACGACTTGAAGCTGATCATCATCGGCGACGAAATCTCGAAGTACCCGCCGCTGCGCCAGTCGGTGCACAAGCACAAGCTGGACAAGCACGTGCGGTTCCTCGGCTTCCAGCCAATGGAGACGCTGGCGGCGTTCTATCGCCTCGCGAGGGCGTTCGTGTTCCCGTCGTTATATGAGGGCTTCGGCCTGCCGCCGCTCGAAGCCATGGCGTGCGGCACGCCGGTAGTCACGTCGAACGTGTCGTCATTGCCGGAAGTGGCGGGCGGCGCCGCGGTGCTCGTCGATCCCTATGACGAGGACGCCATTGCCAGTGCAATCGTGCGCGCGGTCAGCGATGACTCCCTGCGGTCGGAACTGATCGAAAAAGGCATCCAGCGCGCGCGCACGTTCTCGTGGAAGCAGAGCGTGAAGAAGATCCACGACATCTACATGCAGGTCGGCGCTTAGGGAAAAGGGGCCGGGGATCTTTTCCGGCATCACCTTTGCGATCTCCAGGGCACAAGACTGGAGGTTTTCCCTATGCCACGACGACCGCGTCACACCCTTGACGGTATTGCCTTTCATGTAATGAACCGCGCTGTGCGCGGCACCCATCTGTTTCGAACGACCCGAGACTTCGAAGCGTTGTGCGAAATCGTCACTGAGGGCATCGAGCGCTCTCAGAATCGCGTGCGAATAATTGCGTACGAGGTGCTCTCAAACCACTGGCACTTTGGCATGACGTGCGACCGAATCGCAGATCTTGCGAAGTTCATGCACTGGACAGAAGGCACTCACGCGAGCCGATGGGCAGGAGCCCACAAATCCCGAGGACGCGGCTACGTCTACCAAGGGCGATACAAAGCTGTCCCAGTCCAAACCAGCACGTCCTTGATCCGCGTGTGTCGTTACATCGAGCGGAACGCTCTTCGAAAGAACTTGGTGCGGTCCGCGGAGGACTGGGCCTGGGGCAGCCTTTATGCACGTTGCAATAATCGCCACCCAATTCCCATCTCACCATGGCCAATTCCGCAACCTGACAACTGGATCGAAATCGTCAACGCGCCCCAGACCGAGGCCGAGTTGCGGGACTTAAGGAAATGCATCAAACGTGATCAGCCGATTGGCGAACCGGAGTGGGCAACCGCGGTTGCTCCGGTCTTCGGCATGAGCATGCGTCCGATCGGACGACCTAAGCGGTAGTTGCGGCATCGAGATAACTCGAAATGATCCCCGACCCCTTACCTATTCGTGTGCCGATCTGAGGCAGGGAGGGAGGCAGAAACTGAGGCCCTGGTCGTGAGGACTAGGCGAGTCGCTACGGGATTGCGTGACACACCGGCGGCGTGATCGCGCGCATGGCGTGTTCGACGCCGGCGTCCTTTGGCGGTCTGACACTCATCTTCGGATCGATTGATGGATCGGCGGGAATGAGCAACATGCCGCAGACGACCTTCGGCTTCGGCGACTCCGTCTTGTCCGGCGTCACCGGCTTCGGCGCTTGCGGTGTCTGGAACAACTTGTCGTACGGGCTCGCCGGCTCCGAGTTGCGCAGCGCGCCGAACGGCGCGTTCCTCTTCGGATTGGCGCTCGCCTGCCCGGCCCACACCGGCGCCGCCATGCACGTCACGACCAAGAGCATCGCGTAACGCATCGTCACCTCAACGTTCCACTGTCACCACGTGCGCCTGGATCTTCCCATCGACCGGGCCCGATCCGAACCGGCGCGCGATCTCGGCAGTTGCCGCTGCCGTCCCGGTTTCGATACTGCCGCGCGCTTCCACGTCGCCCTTGAGCGGTGATCCCTGGATGTAGCCGATCGCAGGCGCGCTCGCCGAAGCCGCCTTGCTGCGCTCATCCACGGTCACGATCTCCGGCTGCGCCACGAAGCCGCCAGCCGCGATATCCGCGCTGATACGCGGGTGATCGAAATACCCGTACGGCGCCCGCTCCAGAAACTTCGGCGGATCGCTGGGAAATGCCGACGCCAGCCCCGTCTGCACCGCCGCCGCGAACTCGTTGTGCTCGAGGCTTCCCCACACGTTGAAGATCAACGCGCCACCCGTTCGCAATACCCGCCGTGTCTCGGCCAGCGCCTTGGGCTTGTCCGGGAAAAACATCACGCCGAACTGTATGACGACGACATCAAATGATTGGTCGGGGAATGGCAGCTGCATCGCGTCGGCCTGCCTGAATTCGACGACGCGACTGGTCCCGACAGCAGTGGCCTGTTCGAGCATGGCGGGATTGAGATCCGTCGCGACGATCTCGACCGACTCGGGCAACACGGCAGCCAAGGCGCGCGTCACGACACCGGTCCCGGCCGCGATCTCCAGCACACGCTTCGGCCTGCGCGCCGCGACCCGCCGCGCGAGGTCGGCGGCGTACGCCTCGAAAATCAGCGGCACCAGGTACGTCTCGTAGACCTTCGGAATCGACCCCGTAAACGCCTTGTCGTCAGCCATCTGCCCCAGATTATGCCTGTTCGCCTGTAGGCCGGCCCGCCTGTCGCCCTGTATGATCAGGTGTTTGCGCGTCGCGCTCATTCACGACTGGCTTACCGGCATGCGCGGGGGCGAAAAGGCCCTCGAAGTCTTCTGCGAGATCTTTCCTGACGCGGACCTGTTCACGCTCGTCTATTTGCCGGGGACGACCTCGCCGCTGATCGAGCAGCGCACCGTGAAACGCTCGGCGATTCAACGGCTGCCCCTCGCCGGCAAGCTCTATCGCCAATACCTGCCGCTGTTCCCGATCGCCGTGGAGCAATTCGATCTGGACGGCTACGACCTGGTCATCAGCACCAGCCATTGCGCCGCAAAATCAGTGGTCGTCACCGGGCGCGCCCGGCACCTCTGCTATTGCCTGACGCCAATGCGTTACGCGTGGGATCAGTTCGATGAGTATTTCGGACCCGAACGGGTTGGACGCATCGGCAACATGATCCTGCGGCCGATGCTGGCTGGCCTGGCGCGGTGGGACCGTGCCACTGAAGGCCGTGTACACCGCTATCTCGCTATCTCTCAATATGTTGCGCGGAGGATAGCGCTGTACTATAATCGGCAGTCGACCCTTGTGTATCCTCCGGTCGACACCGAGTTCTACACGCCGGAGCCGGCGGCACCAACCAGCCAGGCCCCTTCAGCAGCACCCAAGTTTCTCGTGGTGTCCGCGCTCGTACCGTACAAGCGAGTCGACCTCGCGATGATGGCTGCGAGAAAGGCCGGCGTGGCGCTCACCGTGGTCGGCAAGGGACCGGAACAGGCCAACCTCGAAACACTCGCTGGCGACGGCATTGAACTCGCCGGCTGGCGCACAGACGACGAGATTCGCGATTTGTACCGCACCTCCACGGCGACAATCCTTCCCGGCGAGGAAGACTTCGGCATCGTGCCCGTCGAGGCGCAGGCCTGCGGACGTCCGGTGGTGGCGCTCGGTCGCGGCGGCGCGCTCGATACGGTGATCGACGGCGAGACCGGCGTGCTGTTCGAAGAGCCGTCGGTCGATTCGCTCGCGGCGGCACTCACCCGCACCGCGGGCCTCGCGTGGGACAGCGCGCGCATTCGCCGCCACGCCGAGACGTTTTCACGTACCCGCTTCGTCCGCGAGATCCAGCACGTGGTGGACGACACGCTCAGCGCGCCCGTGGGTGAGCGGTGGTAAGGCGTCACAACCGCCTGCTCGTCGCGTTCCACGTCGGCGCCGACGCCCTGCTCGGCATGCTGGCGTTCTTCATCGCCTATCTGGTGCGCTTTGAGACCGGGCTGATCGCGATCACGCGCGGGCATCCACCGGTCGAGCAGTACGTCAATGTGCTGCCGTTCGTCGCGTTGATCGTGCCGCTCGGGTTCCATTTCCAGGGCCTCTACCGGCTGCGCCGCGGCCGATCGCGCATCGACGACTTCTTCAACGTGCTCGTCGGCAGCATCTTCGCCGTCGTCCTCGGCATCGTCGCCACGCTGTTCTACCAGGCGTACTACGCCAGCGAAGCGCAGCGCGAGGTCGGCGCGTTTGAAGTGTCGCGGATCGTCTGGGGCATGTTCCTGGTCGTCAACATCGCGTTCGGCTACCTGTCGCGCAAGTTCATCCGCGAAGCGCTCGAACGGCGCTGGATGGCGGGCATCGGCCTGCGCAAGATCCTGATCGCCGGCGCGGGCGATCTTGGCCGCGTGGTCGCGGACCGCATCCTCGAACATCGCGAGCTCGGCTACCAGATCGTCGGCTTCGTGGACGATAAAGCCGGCGGCGATCATCTCGGGTATCGCGGACTGCCGCTGCTCGGTTCGCTCGCGGACGCCGCGGAGATCGTCACCAACGAAAAGATCGACGATCTCTACGTGGCGCTGCCGCTCGAAGAGCACATGAAGCTCCTCGACCTGGTCGAATCGACCAGCCGCGAAGGTGTGGACGTGAAGGTCGTGCCCGACCTGCTGCAGTTCATCGCGCTGCGCGCCCGCCTCGAGGACCTCGATGGCGTGCCGGTGATCAACCTCAACGATGTGCCGCTGCAAGGCGTGAGCGCGTTCGTGAAGCGCGTGCTCGACATCGTGATCTCGACGTTCGCGCTCGCCGTGATGGCCGTCCCCGGAGTGCTCATCAGCTGGCTGATCAAGCGCACGTCGCCCGGGCCGGTGTTTTACGCACAGGAGCGCATGGGCCTCGACGGCAAGCAGTTCACCGTCTACAAGTTCCGCACCATGCCGATCGACGCCGAGGCCGATGGCCCGGTGTGGTCGGACGACAACGACAACCGCGCCACAAAGGTCGGCGCGTTCCTGCGCCGGCACGATCTCGACGAGTGGCCGCAGTTCTGGAACGTGCTGGTCGGCGAAATGTCGATCGTCGGGCCCCGCCCCGAACGCCCGTTCTTCGTCGAGCAGTTCAAGCACCGCATTCCGCAGTACATGCTGCGCCACAAGGTGAAGGCGGGCATCACCGGCTGGGCACAGGTCAACGGCTGGCGCGGCAATACGTCGCTCGAGAAGCGCATCGAGTACGACCTCTACTACATCGAGAACTGGTCGGTGACGCTCGACATCAAGATCATGTGGCTGACGCTGATCCGCGTCCTCGCTTTCAACCGAGCCCGCGCGTAGCGCGCTCGACACACGGTACAATCGACAACATATGCCTCGAGTCGTCATCACCGGCGCGGCGGGTTTCATTGGTTCGCATCTCTCGGAGACCCTGCTCGACCGAGGCTACTCCGTGGTTGGCGTCGACAATCTGCTGACCGGCGATCTCGCCAACATCGCGCACCTCCGCGATCGCGACTTTCAGTTCATCCGCCACGACGTCACCAACTACATCGACATCGACGGCCCGGTGGACTACGTGCTGCACTGGGCGAGCCCGGCAAGCCCGATCGATTACCTGGAGCTGCCGATCCCGACACTGAAGGTCGGCGCGCTCGGCACGCACAAGGCACTCGGCCTGGCCAAGGCGAAGCGCGCAGTGTTCGTCATCGCCTCGACGTCCGAGGTCTACGGCGATCCGCTCGAGCATCCCCAGAAAGAAACCTACTGGGGCAACGTCAATCCCATCGGCCCGCGCGGTGTCTACGACGAAGCCAAGCGCTTCGCGGAAGCGATGACCGTCGCCTATCGCCGCTACCACAAGGTCGACACGAAGATCGTCCGCATCTTCAACACCTACGGACCGCGCATGCGCGTGCGGGACGGCCGCGCCGTTCCGGCCTTCATGTCGCAGGCCCTCGTCAATGAAGACGTGACGGTGTTTGGCGACGGTTCGCAGACGCGGAGCTTCTGCTACATCAGCGATCTCGTCGACGGCATCGTCAAGCTGATGCTGTCGAAAGAAAGCGGCCCGATCAACATCGGCAACCCGCAGGAAATGACGATCGAACAGATCGCGCGCATGATCATCGACATGACCGGGTCGAAGAGCAAGATCATCTACAAGCCGTTGCCAACCGATGACCCGAAGGTGCGCCAGCCAGACATCACGCTCGCACGCACACTGCTCGGCTGGGAACCCACGGTCTCGCTCGAACAAGGCCTGGGACGAACGATCGATTACTTCCGCGCGAAGGTACTAGGCGCGTAACGCATAGAGGCGCTCCACAGCCGAGCTTGAACGCCTTCACCGTGTAATTCCTTGTCACGATTGCTCTAAGAGCTTGTTCCCCAGGGAACATCGGGTGAACATGTCGCAATCGTGCGTTCCTGCGGCACCGTACTCCCGATTCTCGTCCTCTCGTCGATCGCTTCCGCGTGCGGCGGGGCATCGTCCGCGGCCGCGCGTAACGGCGCCGATCCTGCCCCCACACCAGTCACGGTCGTTCGCATCGAGCGCCAGCCGCTTGCGCGCGGCCTGACCGTCAGCGGCACGCTCGCCGCCGAAGAACAAGTGACGCTGAGCTTCAAGGTCACCGGCCGCGTGGAAGCGTTGCGCGTCGATCTTGGCTCGACGGTGCGCAAGGGCGATGTCATTGCCTCGCTGACCACCACTGATTTCGATCTCCGCCTGCGTCAGGCTGACGCGGCCTTGCAGCAAGCGCGAGCGCGACTTGGCCTGGATCCCACCGGCGAATCCGACACGATCGATACCGACCAGACCGCCATCGTCCGCCAGGCGCGCGCCTCACTGACCGAAGCGCGCCGCCAGCGCGATCGCGTCGCCACCTTCGTTGAGCGCGGTATCTCCGCCAAGGCAGATCTCGAAGCGGCCGAGTCCGCGCAGGAAATTGCGGACGGGCGCCACCAGGATGCGCTCGAGGAAGTCCGCAACCGCCAGGCCGTGCTCGCACAACGGCGATCCGAACTGGCGATCGCCCGCCAGCAACTCGACGATGCGCAATTGCGCGCGCCGATTGATGGCGTGGTGCGCGAGCGCATGGTGTTCGCCGGCGAGTATCGCGCGGCCGGCACGCCGATCGTGACGATCGTCCGGCAGAATCCGCTGCGGCTCCAGCTGGCGGTGCCCGAACGCGCCTCCACGGCCCTGCGCACCGGTCAGCGCGTGCGCGTCTCCGTGGAAGGCGACTCCACGACGCACGAAGGTCGCGTCATCCGGGTCAGCCCCGCGATTGCGGAAGGGACACGCACGCTGCCGATCGAAGCGGAGGTCCCCAACACCAAAGGCCGCCTGCGGCCGGGCACCTTCGCCAAAGCCGAGATCGTCACATCAGAAGACGCGGCACTGATGATCCCGCAGAGCGCACTGGTGGTGTTTGCCGGCGTTGAAAAGCTTCTCGTCGTGAAGGACGGCAAGGTCCACGAACAGCGCGTCCGCACCGGCCTGCGGGTCGGCGATCGCGTGGAGATCCTCGACGGCGCCGCCGCCGGCGACATGGTCATCGTCACGCCTGGCGGACTGGCTGACGGTTCGCTGGTCACGATTACGGAATAGCCCACCGTGCGATCGCTCGCCGCCATCTGCATCAAGCGCCCGGTCTTCGCGACCATGATCGTGATGGCCCTCGTCGTGATCGGCGGGGCGTCGTTCATGCGGCTCGGCGTCGATCGCTTCCCGTCCGTCGACCTGCCGAACGTCATGGTCCGCACCAGCCTGCCCGGCGGCTCGGTCGAAGAGGTCGAAAGCCAGATCTCGGACGTTCTTGAAGAGGTCGTCAATCGCGTTGAGGGCATCAGCGAGCTGCGCTCGGTCTCGGCACCGGGCCAGTCGATGCTCAACGTGACGTTCAATCTCGACCGTGACATCGATACGGCGGCGCAGGACGTGCGCGACCGCGTGGCCTCGGCCCTGCGTCGTCTTCCAGACGATGTTGAAGCGCCGATGATCATGAAGCAGGACAGCGACAACTCGCCGATCATCTCGATCGCGCTGTCGGGCAACCTGTCGATCCGCGAACTGACCGAACTGGCGGACAAGATCGTCAAGGTGCCGCTCGAACGCGCCCCGGGAGTTGGCGAAGTCCAGATCGTCGGCGGACTCGAGCGCGCGATGAGCATCTGGGTCGAGGCCGATCGCCTGGCGGCGTATCAGCTGTCGATCGCTGAAGTCCGAAGCGCGCTGCAGCAGCAGAACGCGGACCTGCCGGGCGGCAACGTCACGACGGACGTCAACGAGCGCACGCTGCGCACGGTTGGCCGCTTCGCCGATGTGGCGCAGTTCAACGACCTCGTCATCGCGACGCGGAACGGGTCGCCGATCCGCGTCCGCGACATCGGCCGCGCCGAGGATGGCACCAAGGAGGCGCGCTCCTTCGCGCGTCTCAACGGCATCCCGACCGTCGTCCTCGACGTGCGCCGGCAGTCCGGCGCCAACACCGTTGCGGTGATCGATGCATCGAAGGAAGCGCTCGAGCGCGTGCGGCCTCGCCTGCCGGCGAATGTGTCGATGGAGATCGTCCGCGATCAGTCCACGCATATCCACGCGTCGCTGCACGAAATCAACGTGCACCTGATCCTCGGCAGCATCCTCGCCTGCCTGGTCGTCTTCGCCTTCATGCGCGACTGGCGCGCCACGATCATCGCGGCCGTCGCCATCCCGACCTCGGTCATCTCGACGTTCGGCCTGATGGCGGCCCTCGGCTTCACGCTCAACACCGTCACGATGCTCGCGCTCGTGCTGATGGTCGGCATTGTCATTGACGACGCGATCGTCGTGCTCGAGAACATCTTCCGGTTCATCGAGGAGAAAGGCATGGCGCCGTTCGAGGCCGCGCGCGAGGCGACCGCCGAAATCGCCCTGCCGGTGCTGGCGACCACCATGAGCCTGGTGGTGATCTTCATCCCGGTGTCGTTCATGTCGAGCGTATCGGGACGCTTTCTCTACCAGTTCGGCTTCACGGCCGCCTGCGCGATCCTCATCAGCCTGCTGGTCTCGTTCACGCTGACGCCGATGATGAGCGCGCGCATGTTCCGCCGCGGCGAGGTGCACACGCACGACCACGCGGCATCGCGTCGCGGCTTCTACGGCTTCATCGACCGCATCTACTCGACCGTGCTGGCGGCCGCGCTGCGCCGCCGGCTGCTGGTGGCGGGCGTCGCCGCCCTGGTGATCCTGTCGATCGTGCCGCTCTACCGCGTGGTCCGGCAGGATTTCCTGCCGTCCGGCGTCGATGAGGCGCAGTTCGAAATGAGCGTGGTCGCTCCCGAGGGCGCAAGCGTGGCGGCCATGGACGAGGCGATGCGCTCGATCGAGGCGGAGCTCACGAGCATCCGCGGGATCCGCACCGTGCTGACCACGATCGCCGGCGGACCGTTCCGCACGACGAATGAAGCGCAGCTGTTCGTGCGCATTGCGCCGCACGAAGAACGCATCTTCTCGCTGACGCGGCTGGCGCACGGCATCGTGACGCTGCATCCGCTCGAGGCGTTCCAGGGCAACTATTCGCAAGCGCAGGTGATGCAGCAGATCCGCACGCGGATGCGGAAGTTCCCCGACCTGCGCACCAGCGTTCGCAACCTGCAGACCTTCAACATCGGCGGCGGCAACCGCGATATCGACTTTGCGATTCGAGGGCCGGAGCTCGATCGCCTGGCGGCATACGCCGAGACGCTGCGCGCGCAATCGGGATCGATGGGCATCATCGACGCGGACACGACGCTGAAGTTGAACAAGCCAGAACTGCGCGCCCGGATCGATCGCGCGCGGGCGGCGGATCTTGGCGTCCGGACGCAGGATGTCGCGGCCGCGCTGCGCCTGATGGTGGGCGGCGACCAGGAAGTGACGCGGTTCCGCGATGCGCAGGTCGGCGAAGACTACGACGTACAGTTGCGGCTGTCGGAGGGCGATCGCCGGGATCCGGACACGATTTCGCGCCTCTACGTGGCGCGCGCCAACGGCGAGATGGTGCGGCTGGACTCGATCGTCTCGCTCGAAGAGGGCCAGAGTCCATCACGCGTGGATCGCCTCGATCGGCAGCGACAGGCGAACGTGCGCGCCGGCATTGCGCCGGGATTTGCCCTCCAGGACCGCATCGAGGCGCTCCGTGATGCCGCCGGCGAGCTGGGGATGCCCGCCGGCTACACCACCGCGGTCAGCGGGCGCGGGCGCGAGTTCGAGCGCACCATACGCGAGTTCGGCTGGGCCTTCCTGCTTTCGATCGCGTTCATGTACATGGTGCTCGCGGCGCAGTATGAAAGCCTGCTGAACCCGTTCATCATCCTGCTATCGCTGCCGCTGTCACTGCCCTTCGCGCTGTTGTCGATCTATTTGACCGGCAACACGCTGAACCTGTATTCCGCGCTCGGCATGCTGGTGCTGTTTGGCGTGGTCGCGAAGAACGGCATTCTGCAGATCGATCACACCCTCAACCTGCGGCGCATGGGCATCGAGAGAGGCCAGGCGATCTTCCAGGCCAACCGCGATCGCCTGCGCCCGATTCTCATGACGACGCTGGCACTGGTCGGCGGCATGTTGCCGCTGGCCCTGGGCAGCGGCCCCGGCGCTGAAGAGCGCCGGACGATCGCGATCGTCGTGATCGGCGGGCAGACGCTGTCGTTGTTCCTGACCCTGGTGGTGATCCCGGTCGCGTATTCGCTGCTCGACGATGCCGCAGAATCACTGCGCGCTCGACGCCAGGCGCCCCAGGCTGTGGCCGTCGCCGAGTAGCTCCTTCCGGCCGTTGAGCGCGCCAAGCCGGCACGCCGGTTTGGTGAACGTCAGCTGCATGTCGCCACAGTGGCGATCCTCGAACGCCGCCTCGCAGAATCCCAGATAGAGATCCCACATCCGAATGAAGCGCTCGTCGAATCCCTGCGCGCGGACCTCGGCAAGCCGCGCCTGGAATCGCTCGCGCCACTGGTGCAGCGTGCGGGCGTAGTGCGTGCCGATGTCGAGGGCGTGATGCAGGGCGAAGGTCGTGACCCGCGCCTGCGACGCGAGGATTTCGGCGACGGACGCCAGCTCAGCGCCCGGGAAGATGCGCTTGGCGATCCAGCTTGGCGTGCTCATGTAGTCGGCAAACCGCCAATCGTCCACCGTAATGGTCTGCATCAGCATGGCGCCATCGTCGGTGAGCAGGCGCTGGCACGCCGCGAAGAAATCGTCATAGTGACGGAGTCCGACGGCTTCAAACATCTCGATGCTGACGATCTTGTTGAAGCGCCCTTTCAGGTCACGGTAATCCTCGAGACGCACGTCAATCAGCGCCTGCGCGCGCTCGGACCGCGAGATGCGCGCCAATGCGTAGGCGTGCTGCTCGCCGCTGATCGTGGTCGTCGTCACGCGGCAACCGTAGCGCGTCGCGGCGAACAGGGCGAAGCCTCCCCATCCGGTGCCGATTTCGAGCACGTGGTCCTCGGGACCGAGTTCCAGACGATCGCAGATCGTTCGCAGCTTGTTGACCTGCGCGGCCGCCAGCGAGTCATCCGGCCGCTCGTAGATGGCGCACGAGTAGAGCAGGTTCGGGTCGAGAAACAGCTCGAAGAACTTGTTGCCCAGGTCGTAGTGCTCCCGGATGTTCCTCCGGCTGCCGCGCCACGAATTGTCCCGCGCGCGATGCGCCAGGCGCTCGAGGCTGTGCGACAACGCCGTGACGACCTTCGGCATGTCAGACAGCGCGGTGCGATTGGCCAACATCAGCCGCACCAGCGAGACCAGGTCGGTCGTCGACCACAGGCCATCCATGTAGGCGTCGCCAAGGCCAATCTCGCCGCCAGTGGCCACGCGCGTAAAGAACGCCGAGTCGTGGATCGCCAGGTTGGCGTGATGGCCATCACCATCTCCGAACACGCCGTCGCCGCCGGGCCAGGTGACGTGGAGGCGTCCCTTCGTGATGCGCTGCAGCGCCGCGATCACGATGCGCTCAGTCGTGCGATGCAGTACGGTCGACACTTTCATCAGTGCTGTCCATTCGGATTGGCGTACTCGGTGAGTCCCTTGAGGCGCAGCCGCAGCGCCTCGAAGTGAATGCCGCCGATGACCCTGGCGGTCATGAACGGGTACCCGATCAGGGTCTTGCGCACATTGGCCGCCGTCCAGTCGCGGCGCGTCAGTTCGAGCGTGGCGTCAAACAGCCGTTCGCGAGACTCGCGCCCGGCCACATTCATGTGCGCGACAAGCGACGGCCCCGGCGGCGTCAGCAGGAACTCGTAGTCGGCATCCATCGTCATGAACGGCGAGACATAGAGCTGCTTGTCCACGAAGGAGCGAAAGCGGCGCGTTGAATCGTCAAAGGGCTTCAGCCAGTAGCTGCGGCGCCCGCCATAGGTGTTGCGCACGTCGGCCAGCACCGTCGCGACATCGCCCTGCGCGTCGCAACAGTAGTAGAGCGAGATGGGATTGAAGACGTAGCCCGCGTAGCGCAAGTGCGTCAGCAGGTAGATCGCGCCGTCCGGCAGCGGATGCCCGGCCTGCAGCGCGCTGGCCCGGACGCGATCGCGCAGCGGCCGGTGTGGATCGCCGATGTGGTCCGCATCGTGGAACGCCGCCAGGCCGAAACGATTCATCGCTGTCAGCTTCGACACCGCCATCTGCGCAGCGATGCTGTCGATGTCGATCAGCGCCATGAACAACGAGTAGGTGAACGAGTGCTGGCGTGGACTGAACCGGCGATGCCTGATGGTTCCGGTATAAAGTCCGGGCTCGATCTTCACCACGACACCCCGAGATCCCCGGCGACGCGCAGCGCGGACATCAGGCCGTCTTCGTGAAAGCCGTAGCGCCAATACGCGCCGCAGAAGTGAGTGTGGTTGACGGCGCTCACACTGCGCCACTGCGCCTGCGCCGTTTCGGCCGCCATCGTCATCTGCGGATGCCGGTAGACCATTCGCGCAATCACCGACGACTGCGCGATCGGCCGGTGTGGATTGAGCGTGACACAGTAATCCTGCCGCTCGGTGAGCCCTTGCAGGCGATTGAGGTGATACGTCACCGTCGGCGGACGATCGTCCCCGCCGCCAAGCTGGTAGTTCCACGAGGCTCGCGCGCGCGGGTTCACCGGCAGCATCGAGGCGTCGGTATGGAGCACCGTTTCGTTGGACGTGGTTTCAAATGCCGAGAACACCTGCCGCTCGTGCTCTGTGGCATCGCCCAACAACCGCAGGACCTGATCGCCGTGGCAGGCAAAGACCACTTCGTCGAATCGCCGCTCGCCGCCATCCTCCATCGCCAGGGTCACACCGCTGCCGTCACGATGAACGCGCCCCGGCGCCTGGCCGAGGTAGACGCGATCGCCCAGGGGGCGAATCAGCGGCGCAATGTAGGTGTCGCTACCGCCGGCGACGACGCGCCAGGCCACCGGCGATCGGAGGGACAACATGCCGTGGTTGCCCATGAACCGGACCAGCGTCGCCATGGGGAACGCACGGATCGTCTGCACCGACGCCGACCAGATTGCGGAGGTCATGGGGACGAGATAGCGGGAGACGAACGCGTCGCTGTAGCTCCGCTCGCGCACGAACGTGTCGAGCGTCCACGCCGGAGCGCCCGGGGCGAGGACGTCGGGGGCTTCGTGGTTGAAGCGGATGATGTCGGCGAGCAGCCGGTACTGACTGGGATTCAACAGGCTTCGCGGCTGCGCGAACACGCCGGCAAGCCCACGGCTGCCATATTCGAGTCCGGTGTCGGGACAGCTCACCGAGAACGACATGTCAGACGGCTTTGTCTCCACGCCGAGCTCTTCGAAGAGCCGCACCAGGTTCGGATAGGTCCGGCGGTTGTGAACCAGGAAGCCGGTGTCGAGCGCGACCGCGCCGCGATCCCCAGGCACGCGAATGGTGTGCGTGTGGCCGCCCAGCCGAGCGTCCCGCTCAAACAGCGACACCTCGTGCCGCCGGCTGAGAAAGTACGCGGCCGACAGCCCGGAGATCCCTGCCCCGATGACGGCGATTCGCTTCATGCGCTGACGCGCTTTTGACGCGCAATGAAGGGCCGAAGGTCCCGGGCCAGGCCCACCCATGCCAGCACGCGCAGCGCGGCATAGGTGATATCGATCTCCCACCAGCGCACGCCTTGCCGGCAACTCGATCGGCAATGGTGATGGTTGTTGTGCCAGCCCTCTCCCAGCGTCAGCAGCGCCAGCAGCAGATTGTTGCGGCTGTCGTCATCAGTGGCGAACGGCCTGGTGCCCCAGATATGGGCCACGGAGTTGATGGCAAACGTGGCGTGATAGAGCGCAACGGTCGACAGCAGGAATCCCCACGCGAAGGCCGCGGTTCCGCCAACGACCCAGATGGTCGCGCCGAACAGCGCGAGCGGCACCCAGTGGTGACGGTCGAGCCATCGCAACTCCGGGTAGCGTCCGAAGTCCGCGACGCGCGCCGGTTCGTAGTCGTCGAAGCGTGACGACAGGATCCAGCCCACGTGCGACCACCAGAACCCGTGCCTGGGCGAATGCACATCATTCGGAAGATCGCTATGTCGATGGTGCTGGCGATGGTGGGCGGCCCACCACAAGACACCCTTCTGCCCGGACGACTGGGCCAGCACCGCCATCGCGAATTGCGCGGCGCGACCAAGCTTGAACGAGCGGTGGCTGAAGTAGCGGTGATAGCCGGCGGTGATGCCGAACATGCGAACCACATAGCTGCCGGCAAACCAGGCCAGCAAAGCGGGTTCGAACGGTATGAACAGGACCGACAGCGAGGCGACGTGCAGCAGGACAAAGCGCGAAACGGGCGAAAACACCGCTTTGGATCTAACCAGCCAGGCCGCATGTTGTCAATCCTTTGTCCATGACATATCATTGACATCATGTGGATCCAGTTCGGCATTTCCATGGTCAGCTTCATCGTGCTCGACGCGCTGTGGCTGGGGTTCGTGATGGCTGACTTCTACCGGCGGCACCTGGGGCACCTGGCCCGGATGTCCGAGGGCCGGCTCGACCCGATCTGGCCGGTGGCCGCTCTGGTGTATCCGGCGCTCGCGGCGGGCGTCACCGTCCTGGTCGTCTCGAGGGCCAAGACCCCGATGGAAGCCCTTGCCCTGGGCGCGTTCTTTGGCCTCGTCACCTATGGGGTCTATGACCTGACGAACCACTCAACCCTGCGCGATTGGCCGGCGATCCTGACCGTGACCGACATGGCGTGGGGCACCGTGATCTGCGGCGTCACCGCGTGGATCACGTTCACCCTGGCGCGACCCGCATGACGCCAACGACGCAGTACCCGATCCGCGCCGTCGCGCGCCTCACGGGCTTGAGCATCGACACGCTCCGCGCCTGGGAGCGGCGGTATGGAGCCGTGGAGCCGGCTCGCGGCGAGCGCGGCCGCGTCTACACCGAGCGTCATGTCGCGCGCTTGAAGCAGCTGGCCAGCCTGGTGGAACGCGGCCATGCCATCGGCTCGATCGCGGGCATGTCGGACGCGGCACTCCTCCGCCTGAGCACCGGTAGCTTGCCGTCTTCACCAAGCCGCAGCCCCGAGGCAGATCTCTCGCCGTTGCTCGCGGCAGTGAAGGCCTACGACCTCGTGGCGATCGAATCCCACCTCTCGGGAATGGCCGTCGTGCTGAGTCCGCGCCACTTTGTCCTGGCCGTTGTGATTCCGGTGCTTCACGAAGTCGGAACACGCTGGGAAGCCGGCGGTGTTCGTCCGGCACAAGAGCACCTCGTGTCGGCCATCCTTCGCAGCGTGCTTGGCGGCCTGCTGCGCGCCATGCCTCGTCGTGACGGCGCGCCTCGCGTGGTCTTTGCCACGCTTCCCGGCGAGCGCCATGAACTCGGCCTGCTGTCCGCCGCCGTCCTGGCCGCCGCTGCGGGCGCGCACGCGATCTACCTCGGCCCCGATCTACCGGCCGCCGACCTCGCGCATGCCATCAGCAAGACCGGCGCGAAAGCGCTCGTCCTTGCGGCCACCACCACCGGCGCGGTGGATCGCGACGAACTGCGCGGCCTGAGCCGGCTGCCCGACGATGTGAAGGTGTGGGTGGGAGGTCCGCAGGCCGCTGCGCTCAAGGCCCTCATTGGCGCCCGTGCCACGTCGGTCCCCTCACTGAACACACTGCAGGGAATGGTGAATCAACTTGCCGCTTAACATCACACGGGCGGCCGACTGGCTGCGAGCCGACACAGCGCGGCCGTCGAACGGCTTGCAGGTGCTGCACAGTGAGACCGTTGTGCCGGTGCCGCTCGATCAGGCCTTCGCCTTCTTCTCCGAGGCGCAGAACCTCGAACGGATGACGCCACCGTGGCTGAACTTCCGGATCCACACGCCCCTGCCCATCGAGATGCGCGAAGGGGCGATGATCGACTACGTGATTGACCTGTACGGCGTGCCGATTCCGTGGCGCACGCGCATCGATGCCTGGGAGCCGGGCGTGCGGTTCATTGATCGGCAGGTCGCCGGCCCCTACCGCTGGTGGCACCACGAACACAGCTTTGCAGCAATCGAGGGGGGCACCAAGGTCGTTGACCACGTGGAGTACCTGCCGCGCGCGGCATGGGCCAGCTCGTGGATGGTGAAGCGTGACGTCGGCCGGATTTTCGCGTTCAGACAGTCCGTGCTTGCTAAACTGATCCAGGGAGAACAGCCGGAGCCGGCCGCATGAGGACCCGTACAGCAGTCATCGTCGTGGTGGTCGCCGCTGTGATCGCCGTTGTGGGCTGGCGCAGCCGGTCCGCATCCACCGGCATCGGCGTGACCGTCGCGACCGTCGAACGCGTCCCCCTCCTGCAATCACAAGTCACCGCCTCCGGCGAGATCGTGGCGTCGCGATACGCCAACATCGGGGCGAACGTGATGGGCCGCCTGGTGTCGTTGTCCGTGCGCGAAGGCGATGTCGTGCGGGCGGGCCAGGTCCTGGCCCGCATTGATCCGGCGCAAGCCGCCGCCACCGCTGATGCGGCCGATGCGGGGCTTGGCGCACTCGAGGCCGATGCACGCGCCGCGGTTACGCAAGTGCGTGCGTCGCAGGCCGCGGCCATCGAAGCCCGGGCGCGAGCGACCGAGGCGACGGCCGCACTCGAGCGAGCCCGTCAGTTGCGTGACGCCGGTCTGTTGCCGGCCGCGGATTTCGATCGCGCCGTCGCCGCTGAAGCCGCTGCGTCCGCGCAGCTCGCCTCCACGTCGGCGGCGGTCGACCGTGCTCAACAATCCGCGTCAGGAACCGAACGACGGGTCGCCCAGGGGCGCGCCGAACGTGTGCGCGCGCGCGATTCGCTGTCGAAGACCGACGTCACCGCGCCCATCGACGGTGTGGTGACCCGGCTTGATGTCGAGGTCGGTGAGATGGTCGTGATCGGCGTCCAGAACCAGCCCGGCACGATCCTGATGACGGTGTCGGACCTGAGCGCCATCAACGCCGAGGTGAAGGTCGCCGAAGCCGACGTGATGCGCCTGAGCAACGGGCTGCCGTCCGCGGTCACCCTCGAGGCACTCCCCGGCCAGAAGTTCCCAGGCCGTGTCGTTGAAATCGGCGCGAGCGCGCTGCCACAACTGGGTGCCCAGGCAACCGCGCGCGAGTTCCGCGTGACCGTCCGACTCGACCCGACATCCACGGCGCTGAGGCCCGGACTGACGTGCGATGCGGAAATCGTCGCCGCCGAACGGCGCAACGTGCTGACCGTGCCGTTGCCGGCGGTCGTCGAGCGAAATGGGCGAACCGGGGTGTTTGTGCTCACCGACGGCGTGGCGCGCTTCACGCCGGTGACGAGCGGCATCATCGGCGGATTGTCGATCGAGGTCGAAGGCATCCAGGAAGGGGCCACGATCATTTCCGGCCCGATTCAAACGCTGCGCGACCTCGCCGACGGCGCCGCCGTGCGAGCGAACACCACGCCCCGCTGAGTGGCCACCATGGGCGAGGCGATACTGCAGGCCGCATACGCGGTACGTGCGAATCCGTTGCGATCCACGCTCGGAGCGCTGGCCATTGCCGTGGCCGTCGCCACCATCGTCATTGTCGTCACCGCCCTCGACGGAGTGCGCCGATACGCCGAAGACACGACGGCTCGGACGTTCGGCTCGGACACGTTCTTGATCGCGCAGGTCGCCGCACCCGGCCGCGTCTCGCGGCGTGAACTCCTCGCACAGCTCGCGCGCAATCCACCGATCACCAGGCGAGAGGTCTCCTTTCTGAACAAGTACGCCGGCAGCGACGTGCTCTATGCTCCGAATGCTCAGGCGCGCGCGGATGTCAGCCATGAAAGCCTCACGGTCGAAGACGCCGCAGTGACCGGTACCACGGCGTCACTAGCCGAGATCCGCGACCTGAACCTGGAGGACGGTCGATTCTTCACCGGCGATGAAGATCGTGTCGGCTCACAGGTCGCCGTCATTGGCGCCGACATCGTCGACGGGTTATTCGCGCAGGGGGATGCGGTGGGCCAGTCGATCCGCATTGCCGGCCGGCGCTTCGAGGTAATTGGCACACAGGCGCGCGTGGGCAGCGGGGGCCTCGACAAGTACGTGTGGATGCCGCTGCGCGCACATGAGCGCGCTTTTGGAGCGGTACGGAGCCTGCAAGTCTTCGCGAAGAGCCCCAGCCGCGAACCCTTGCTCGCCGAGAGTCACGCGGTCACCTCCCTGCGGGCGGCGAGATCACTGCGACCGGGCACCGGCGATACGTTTGATGTCCTCGCGCCGGAGGCTGCGCGCGGCTTCGTGGCCAACCTGTCGGGACGCATCGGGGCGGCCGCGGGACCGATCTCGCTGATGGCGTTGCTGGCTGCGGTCGTGGTCGTCACGAATACGGTTCTCGTCTCGGTGACGCAGCGCACGCGCGAGATCGGCGTCCGCCGCGCGGTTGGCGCGCCGCGCGGCCAGATCGTGCGGGAGATCCTCGCTGAATCCGTGCTGCTGGCACTGGGCGGGGGCCTGGTCGGTGTCGCCGCCGCGATCGCGGTGATGAGCGCGATTGCAGCCGTCGTCCCGATTCCGTTGGTCACCACGCTGTCAACCGTAGGCGGAGCGCTGATTGCCGCCGCGGGCAGCGGCATCGCCGCCGGATGGTATCCCGCCGTTCGCGCGACCAGGCTCGACGTCGTCACCGCACTTCGCAGCGAATGATGAGCGGATCGTCGCGGGGATCGTGGCTCGAAGCCGAGCGACAGGCCGCCTCGCTGGCGATCGACGCGCTGCGTTCCCAGCCCGCTCGTGCCGGTCTTGCGATCCTCGGGGTCGTGATCGGCATCGTGACCGTGGTCGTGGTGGCCTCGACGCTCGTCGGCCTGCGCAACAGTGTTGCGCTGCTGTTTCGCGAGCTCGGCACCGACAACCTGTTCGCCTATCACCTGAACGGCGAGCCGTACTCGGCGCCCACCGAATTCGACGTCGCGCGGCCGCAGCTCACCCCAGATGACGCCAAGCCGCTGACCGAACTGGGCGAATCGATCCGCGATGTCGGCCTCGAACTGATCGTGCCGGTCGCGTCAGGCACGCGTGTGCTGACGGCGCGGGCCGGCATCAACGAATCGGACACGGTGCTCGTCGAAGGAGTATCACCGAACTTTCATGACCTGGTCGGAGCAGAGTTCAAGGAAGGCCGCCCGCTGACAGAGATCGATTCGCGCGTGCAGGCGCAGGTCGCCGTGATCGGCGCAAGCGTGGCGCGCGCCCTGTTCGGTGCGTCGTCCGCGGTCGGCCAGCCATTTCTGCTGGGCGGCGACCGCTACTACGTCGTCGGCGTGCTCGAGCCGCGCAAAGGCACGTTCTTCGGCGAGAACCGCAACGACAGCGTCATTGCGATTCCTGTGACGACCGCCCGCCGCAAGTTCCCGGATGCGCGTAATCTCGTGATGTATGTCCGCGCCAAGCCAGGCATGCGCGAACAGGCACGCGAAGAAGCAAGGGCCATCTTGCGGCTGATTCGACGCGTACCCGCCGGCGAACCGGACAACTTCGCGCTGAACTCCGCGGACCAGATCATCGAGCAGTTCGATCGCATTGGCTTCCAGATCTTCCTCGTCACCATCGCGCTGGCGTCCGTGAGCCTGGCCATTGGTGGCATCGGCATCGCCAACGTCATGGTCATCAGCGTCACCGAGCGCACGCGCGAGATCGGGGTGCGTCTCGCCATCGGAGCAAAGCGGCGAGATGTCCGACGGCAGTTCCTGATTGAAGCGGCGATCTTGAGCGGCGTCGGCGGCGTGATCGGGGTCGCGATCGCGACGTCGATCGGAATCACCGCTGCGCTCATCTCCCCCGCGTTCCCTGCGGCACCGCCGTTGTGGTCGGTCACGGCCGGTCTTGCCAGTTCCCTGGGCGTCGGCATCATTGCCGGGTATCTTCCCGCCCGGCGAGCCGCCGCCCTCGATCCGGTCGAAGCGTTACGTTACGAGTAAACCATCAGCCCTGGTGGATCACCCATGACAGCCATCCTCAGAGACGTTCGTGTGGCGTTGCGTCAGTGGCGCCGCCATCCCGGCGTCGCCGTTACGACGATCCTCACACTGTCGGTGGCAATCGCCGCCGTGACGTCAACCTTCGCGGTTGCGTGGGCCGTCCTGTGGCGGCCGCTGCCGGTTCCAGAGCCGGATCGACTGGTGTGGATCGAGGCGCAAAGCCGGGATGGCGCCGGCCAGTCATCGCCAGGCGCGTTTGCTGCGTACGAATCCAGTGCGCGGACCCTCGAGGCCGTGGCCGCCGTGCGACCCGTCAGTGGCGTGTTCGCGGACGAACAGGGCACCGACCGGCTCCGAGGCGCCCTCGTTAGCGACGCCCTGATGTCGATGTTGGGAATGCGCCCGGATGCCGGACGCGCCTTCAGCGCTGACGAGCACCGCGCGGGCGCGGCGCGCACGCTGGTCATTTCGCATGACCTGTGGACGACGCGCTATGCGGGCGAACGGTCAGTGATTGGACGCTCGATCACATTGAACGGGAACGCCGCCACCATCATCGGCGTGCTCCCCCGCTCGGCATCGAGCCTGATCGCCGACGCGCAGTGGTGGTCCCCCATCTTCTTCACGGCGAAGGATCGCGCCAACATCGGACCTCGCTATCTCGATATCGTCGGCCGCATGGCGGCGGGATCGACGCAAGAGTCGGTCCGCGCCGAACTCGCCGCGATCGGCTCAGGGCTGTCGCTGAAGCAGGATGATGGCTCGCCTCTCGACGTCGCGGTCACGCCGCTGGTGCGCCACCTGACCGGCACGTATGCGCCGAGCCTCGAGTTGCTCATCGCCGCGGTCCTCGCACTGGTCCTGATCGCCGCGGCCAACGTCGCCGTGCTCATGCTGACGCGGTGGCAGGAGCGCGCTCCGGAGTTCGCCCTCCGGGCATCGATCGGCGCGTCCCGCGCGCAGTTGCTCCGTCAGCTTCTCGTCGAGGCGGGAACGATGACGGCCGCGGCCACCGTCGGCGGCGTGCTGCTGGCGCTATGGTTCACCGATGTCTTGCGCGTGGTGCTGCCACAAGACATTCCCCGGCTCGCCGAAGCGCGCATCGACCTGGTGGCCGGCGGCTTCGCAGCCTGCGTGGCTGCGGCGCTGACGATGCTCGTCGGAATCGTGCCCGCCGTGCGAGGTACCGCAGCGAGCCTGCAGGACACGCTGCGCCAGGGCGCCAACAGCGTGGTCGGCGGCAACCGGTTGCGAGGCGCATTCGTCACGATCCAGGTTGCCGTCGCGGTCACGATGACGGTGGCGGCGGTGTTGCTGGCGCAAAGCGCTCGCGCGCTGGCCACGGCTCCGCGAGGTTACGACGCGCGAGGCGTCTTCACCACCAGCATCACCTTACCGACGTCAAGCTATCGCGATGGGTCGTCCATCGCGTCCGTGGTTGAGCGCATCGTTTCTGAAATCTCGATGCTGCCGGGCGCGACCGAAGTCACCGCATCATCACAACTGCCGTTCGCCGGCGGCAGCGCGGGCGCCGACCTTGCGCTCCAGGAGGAAGCCTTCACCGAAGGCGTTGACCGCCAGGTGCGAGTCAGGCTGGTCGCCCCGGGTTATCTCAAGACGCTCGGTGGCCGGCTCCTCGAAGGCCGGGAGATCGCCTCGACCGACGGGAGCAACACCCTCCCGGTCGTAGTCGTCAACAACACGCTCGCGAAACGGCTGACCGCGAACGGTTCGCCGCTTGGCCGCGCCGTGAAGTTCAATGTGCCCGTGTTCAATGGCGACGACGGCAAGCGCGTCTGGACCGTCGTAGGCGTGGCCGATGACTCGTGGGACCGCGGTCCGCGCGCCGAAGTCGAGCCAGAGGTGATGATCTCGCTGGCGCAGACGCCGGCTGAAGTCTTCTTCTGGATCAGCCGCGAATTGCACCTGGCCGTGCGCACGACCGGACGGCCAACGGCGCTTGCGCAACCCGTGCGCAGGGCGATCGCCCGGATTGATCCGTTGATCCCGATGAGCGCGGGGCGGACGCTCGAAGAGCGGATCGCCGACGCGTTTGCCACCGAACGGCTCGTCGCCGCGCTGTTGTCAGGGCTGGGCTTTGCGGGAGTCGCTCTCGCGTTCCTCGGCCTTGGCGCCGTGATCAACCATCACGTGCGGAGCCAGCGCCGGAACATTGCCATTCGCGTCGCGCTTGGCGCGTCCCACGACGGCATCATTCGCAGCGTCGTCAGTCGCGGCGCCGCGATGGCTGCAGTGGGTGTTGTCGCGGGCGCCGCGCTCAGCCTCGGGCTGGAGCCCCTGCTCGCATCGATGTTGTTCGGCATCGAAGCGCGAGACCCGCGGACCCTGGCCGGCGTCGCCTTCGCGGTGACGCTCGTCGCCATCGTCGCCGCCTGGCTGCCGGCGCGACGCGCCGCCCGCATCGACCCCGTGACGACGCTGCGTCCCTGACCTACGCAGCGGTTACTTGTTGATGATCTTTGCGATGCGCCAGACGTAGTCGAGCGCAGAGATGATGGTGATGCCAGCCGAGATCCAGATGGCGGCATCCACCAGCACCGAGTGATAGCCCAGGTAGTTGAAAGCCATCACCACCACGCAGGCGACGATGAAGATGAACGTCGCCGCCTTGCCGAGCGGCGAGGGACGGAACGTGCGCGGTCCAACCGCGAGGTTCACGATCGCGACGGTCAGCACGATGCCAACGTCGCGGCTGATCACCAGGATCGTCAGCCACAGCGGAATGCGATTGGTCAGCCCGATATTGGGCAGCGTGAGCACGATGAACGTCGTGACGAGCAGGAGCTTGTCGGCGGCAGGATCAAGCCAGGCGCCCAGCTCGCTCTTCTGCCCCGCGGCACGCGCGGCCACGCCGTCGAGCAGGTCCGTCAGTCCGGCCAGGGCAAAGACCGCCAGCGCCCAGCCGAATTTGCCGTAGAGCGTGAGAATGACCCAGGCCGGGATCAGGAGCATGCGAAGCAGCGTGAGCTGGTTCGCGAGCGTGAAGACCTGTGCCGTCATCAGCGCGCCAGCGCCTCGATGCGGCTGATGATTTCCATGGCCTCGCGGCCACTGACGCCGCGCAGCAATTCAAAGTTGGCCCCGACAAGCGGCATCACACCGGACGCCACCGCCACCGACGCGGCCGGGTAGCTGAGGTGCGTGGAGGCGACATCGCCAATCGTCACGCGCACGCCCTGCCACTTCCTGGCCAGCTCCGGCTTGCTCGCGGCGACGAGCGTGAGCAGGCGCGACACGGTCGCCGCCAGCTCGTTCCGGCGCACGAGACGCGCCGGCTCGAACTCGTAGTTCGGCAGCGTATCCATCACGCCTGACCGCACCACCGGATTAATCCAGACCTGCGCCCAGTGCCCGCGAATGTCGGTGATCACCAGCTGCCTGGGCTTGGCGCGCGCGATCAACGATTCCAGCCTGACGCCGATCAAGGCCGCGATGTCGGCGCGGCTGACCTGCGCGCGATCGGGGATGGCGCGGTATTGCGCCGGCAACTTGGCGAGCGCTGCCGCCGCCCGCAAGCGCACCAGGACGGGCTCTGGCACTTCGCTCGGTTCGAGCCGGCGCGCAGTCTCGTAGGCGGCAATCGCCCCCATCACGTCGCCCTGGCTGTCCAGGATGGCGCCAATGGCGGCGTGTGAGCGCGCATCGCTCGGGTCCAGGTCGACCGCCTTGCGGTAGTGCTCGAGCGCGTTGTCGGTCTGCCCCGCCTTCTGCTCAACCGCCGCGAGATCGCGATACAAGAAGCCCGAATCCGGTGAGGCCGCAATCGCGTCGCGATACGCGGCCGCAGCTTCGTCATAACGGCGGGCATCGGCCGCGGCCTTGGCGCGACCCAGCATCTCCTGCGTGGCGCGGAATCGCAGCACGTCGATACGGCTCTTCACATCCGTGAGCGATGGGTCCTTCGCAAGCGCCGCTTCGAAGCTGGCCAGCGCGTCGGCATCGCGATCGAGCTCGAGCAGCACATGGCCGCGGCCGATCAGCGCCGGGATGTAAGACGCGTCGGCTTGCAGCGCGCGCTCGAAGCGCGTTGCCGCATCCTTCTCGTTGCCGCGCGCCATCGCCAGATACGCCATCGCGGTCTCCGCGGGATGGAACGTGGGCTGCTGCTTCAGCGCCGCAGCGAATTCACGCTCGGCATTGCGATGGTCGTCGAGCTGCAAGTACTGCCAGCCGCGATCGATCCGCGTGACCTGCGCCGGCAACGCGTCGGCCGGCGATACCGGGAAGACAAACTCCGGATGCTTGGGCGCACCGGTCATGGCCGGTGGCGCCTTCGGTGCGCAGGCGACAGCACTGACAAGCAGCAGCACCGCTGCGACGCGCAACTTACCCACGACGGCCTCCGGCCTTCTTCTTCGTGGCAGGCGTGGCGAGGCCAACCATCGGCAACAGCCTTCGTGGAACATCAGCTTCAATCGTGGCTCGATCGCCCATGGTGGCGTGCGAGTGCACCGTCGCGTGGCGATACAGCCAGGCGAGGCGGTCGGCATGCTCGGGTTTCGCAAGATCGAGCTCGATTGTCACGCGCTCCTGATCGAGCGCCAGCCTCGACGCAACGCTGTCGAGCAGGTCGCTGATGCCGGCGCCGGTGTGCGCAGAGATCAACAAGGCCGACGGATCCGCCTCCTGCACACGGCGGCGCTCATCCGGAGAGATCATGTCGACCTTGTTATAGACCTCGACGCGCGGCACTTCGATCGCGCCGACTTCTTCAAGCACGCGCAACACGGCAGCGAGATGGCGTTCGCGTTCCGGGTTCGAGGCGTCGATGACGTGCAGCACGAGATCGGCGTCGGCCGTCTCTTCCAGCGTGGCGCGAAACGCCGCAACCAGCGTGTGCGGCAAGCGATCGATGAAGCCGACGGTGTCGCTCAGGAGCAATTCGCGGCGATCGGGCAGGTCGACGCGCCGGACCAGCGGATCAAGCGTGACGAACAAGGCGTTCGACGCCTCCGCGTCTGACTTGGTGAGCCGGTTGAAGAGAGTTGTCTTGCCGGCGTTGGTGTAGCCGACCAGCGCCACCGTCGGCACGTCCACCTTGTGGCGCCGTTCGCGCAGTTGCGATCTGCGGCGGCGCACGACATCGATCTCGTCCTGCAGGACCTTCATGCGCACGCGAATACGCCGACGGTCCGCTTCCAGCTTGGTTTCGCCGGGGCCTCTCGTGCCGATACCGCCGCCCTGTTGCGAGAGTCCAGCCGTGCCGCCGACGAGCCGCGGCAGCATGTACTTCAATTGCGCCAGCTCAACCTGCAGCTTGCCCTCACGCGTCCGCGCGCGCCGGGCAAAGATGTCGAGGATCAACTGCGTGCGGTCCACGACCTTGCGGTCGAGCCGCTTGTGCAGCTCGCGCAACTGGGCCGGCGACAACTCGTTGTCGAAGATGATCAGGTCGGCGTCAGCTTCGGCGGCGGCCTGCGCCAGCACCTCCACCTTGCCGCTGCCGAGGAACGTCGCGGAGTCAGGCTTGGGACGGTCCTGCAGCACGCGCAGGACCACGCGCGCACCGGCCGCCTCGGCGAGTCCGCCGAGCTCTTCAAGGGAATGTTCCGCATCGACCCGTCGCGCGCCGCCGGTCACCAGACCGACAAGAGCCGCGCGTTCCACCAGCACGGGACGACGAGTACTCATTATGACCACTCAATTCTAGCACTCTCATTCACCGATATAATTCAGGCAACAATGCACGACGCCGTTGCCGAGTTTCCGCGCAGCCTCGCCAGTTATCCCGCCGTTGAGGGATTGCTGGAAATCCTCCGCGTCCGCGCGGAGGCCGACCCGATCAACGCGATCGCGACGGTGCTGTTCGTGCTGGCCGTGCTGCACACCTTCTGCGCCAGCTGGTTCACGGCCGCGTCACACCGCCTGCAGGAGCGCCACAACGCCCAGATGGCGGCCCAGGGTCGGCCACAACTCCCCAACATCAAGGCCGAGCTGTTGCATTTCCTTGGCGAGATCGAGGTCGTCTTCGGCTTATGGGGACTGCCGCTGATGCTGGCAATCGTCGTTACCCACGGCTGGTCGACGGCGACCCATTACGTCAACGACACCGTGAACTACACCGAACCGCTGTTCGTTGTCGTGATCATGGCGCTCGCAGCCACCCGGCCAATCATCAACCTGGCCGAGTCCATGGTCAGACGGCTGGCGGCGCTCGGCGGCAGCACGCCCGGCGCCTGGTGGATCGTGATCCTGACCGTGACGCCGATATTGGGTTCGTTCGTCACCGAGCCTGCGGCGATGACCATCGCGGCGCTGCTGCTGTCGAGGCAGTTCTACGATCTCAATCCGAGCCCGACCCTGAAGTACGCGACGCTCGGCCTGTTGTTCGTCAATGTCTCGATCGGCGGCACCCTGACCCACTTCGCGGCGCCTCCCGTCCTGATGGTGGCGCGCGAGTGGGAATGGACGACGCCGTACATGCTCGGGCACTTCGGCTGGCGGGCCGCCCTCGCTATTGCCGTCTCGACGCTCGTGTACTACGTGGCGTTCCGGAAGGAATTTGCGCGACTGGAAAGTGCCCGGCCCGTGCCTGAGGTCGAGTTCGCGGCTGAAGAGGCCGCCACCGGGCAGGCCCTGCTGCCAATCCCAGCCTGGATCACCCTCGCGCACGTCGGGTTCATGGCGTGGACCGTTGCCAATGCGCATTACCCCGCTCTCTTCGTAGGCGGCTTCTTGTTCTTCATTGGCTTTGCCAAGGCGACGGCCTCGTTCCAATCCCGGCTCGATATGAAGACGCCGTTGCTAGTTGGCTTCTTCCTCGCGGGCCTGGTCATTCACGGCGGACTGCAGGGATGGTGGATCGCGCCTGTGCTGTCGAGTCTTTCCGAGAATGGCCTGTTCTGGGGCGCCACGCTGCTCACGGCCTTCAACGACAATGCGCTGATCACCTACCTCGCGACGCTGGTCCCCGACCTCGGCGAAGGTTTCAAGGCCGCCGTGGTCGAGGGCGCCGTCACTGGCGGCGGGCTAACCGTCATTGCCAACGCGCCAAATCCCGCTGGGCAAGCGCTGCTCAGCCGCTTCTTCGGCGGCGCGATCAATCCGTTGCATCTGATGCTCGGAGCGCTCGTGCCAACGTTGATCGCAGCAGCGGCGTTCCGACTGATTTAACATCAGCGAGAAGTGCCGACCGCATGACCAAGTCGAAGAAGTCCGGAAAGCCGAAGC
Source organism: uncultured Acidobacterium sp. (assembly GCA_964628295.1). Taxonomy (GTDB): domain Bacteria; phylum Acidobacteriota; class Vicinamibacteria; order Vicinamibacterales; family UBA2999; genus 12-FULL-67-14b. Next base: position 37,369 of record CAZVLS010000005.1, on the reverse strand, counting down.
TGCCGCGCGCACCATTGCCGAAGCAGACCGGCGGGGCACATGAAGATAAGTCCAAGCGACCGTTCCGCAAGGACAAACACAAAAAGAGATGGGAGCGGGAACCGGCCTGACGTTTCAGAAATCAGAAATCAGAAATCAGAGATCTCAGAGCTCAGGGTTCAGGCAGTAGTGCGGGAGGACGTGAGCGGCGCCAGCCGTCGTGTTCCAGTTCCGCTTCGATTGATTGCAGCAGGCGGCGGCAGGGTTCTTCGCCGATCACCTCATCCACAAATACGGAACCGTCCGAAGTTCGACGCAGGACCGTGTAGTGCCCGGTCGTTCGATCGAGGCGGGTCTCGAGCTGCAGTTCAGCGGCGGCTTTCTCGAAGAACCAGATCACGTCTCACAAACTCTACCGCTGTCAGCTGGCTTGGCAACGACGTTCGCACCAGCCGAGTGATGAATTCAGGGATCGGCAAGCGCCGCGTCTGCCGAGTCTCGCTGCATCGCCGGCAAGGACTTCAGCCCGCGAAATGCGAGCACCCCTAGCAGTAACAGCAGTGCAACGTCCGCCATGAACACGATGCGCAAGCCAGCAGCACCGATGAACCCCGCAACGACCGGACTCACGGCGAGCCCCATCAATGAGGCAGTGGTCATGATGCCGAAACCCGTGGCGTGCGCGTCGGCGGGGAGCAATCCGCCGGCGACTGAATAAATTGTCGTGGTGCCGGCGCCCATCGCCGTTCCCGCAACCACGATCGCCACTCCGAGGATCCAGACGCTTGGCGCAACGACGATCGCGCTCAAGGCCACCGCAGCGGTCAGTGTGCCCGCCACCAGTACGACCTTGGCCGAGTGTCGTTTCAGGAGCCGAGGCCCCAGCTGCGAGCCGACGGCCGCGGAAATCGCGCCCAGCGAGAACAGCACGCCGGCGACGAACGCGACGCGAGTGCTGTCGATGCCGACCTGCTGCACGAACAGCGGCAGCACAGGCCCGAAGCTGCGATCGACGGTCTGCAAGCCAAAGATGACGAACAGCGCAAGGATGAATCCCGGCCGGCGCATCAGCTGCGCGAACACATCCCAGCCGCCGCGGGTCTTGGCGGCGCGATCGGCTTTCACCGGCTCCTTGTAGAACGCGATGATCAGGACCATCGCCGCGGTGTAAAAACCCGCGGCGACCAGGAACGCGTTCCGCAGCCCGACGAGCGGGGCAAGGATGCCGCCGATGACCGGTCCAATCGCCGGACCCAGCCGATGGCCCGTTTGCACCATCCCGATCGCGTGCGCCATCTTGTCGCGCGGCGCCGACTGCGCCGCCATCGACATCGTCAGCGCGCCGTAACCGGCGAAGACGCCCAGCAGCGCGCGCAATGCGAACAGCTGCCAGGGTGCGGTGACGAACGCCATGCCGGCCTTCGTCAATACGAACGCAGTCAGCGAGCGAATCACGAGGACCTTGCTGCCGTATTTGTCGCCGACTCGCCCCCACAGGGGCGCACTGATGGCAGTGACGGTAGGAGTGGCGCCGAGCGTGAGGCCCGTCCACATGGCGATCTCGCCGACGTCAGTCGTGCCGAGCTCCGCGATATAGAGCGGCAGGAACGGCATTACCAGCGTGAAGCCGGTGAAGCCGACGCCGCCAGCGACGGCGGCGACCAGGATGTTGCGACGGCTTTGTTGCGGATCCAACTAGAAGCGGATCTTAACGGAGGGCCCCGGGTACACCTGGATGCTGTCGATGAAGCGCACGCGATGCGGGTTGGTCTGCATCACGATCGAGCTGGTGCGAATGCCGGCACCGAAGAACTGGATGCCCTTCATCAGCGAACCGTCGGTCACGCCGGTCGCCGCGAAGACGATGTCCTTGCCGCACGCCAGGTCCTCGGCCTTGTAGATCTTCTTGATGTCCTTGATGCCCATGGCCTTGGCACGCTCTTCGTCATCCGGCTTGGCGACCACGAGCCGGGCAAAGATCTCGCCGTTCAGGCAGCGCATGGCGGCGGCGGTCAGCACACCCTCGGGAGCACCGCCGGTGCCCATCAACGCGTGAACGCCCGTGCCGGAGACCGCTGCGGAAATGCCCGCTGACAAGTCGCCGTCGCCGATCAGGCGGATGCGGGCGCCGGTCTCGCGGATCTCACGAATCAGCTTTTCATGCCGCGGCCGGTCGAGCACAACGATCGTCAACTCGTCGATCTGGCGGCCGAGGCTGCGGGCGATCGCGCGCAGGTTCTCGCGCACCGGCGCGTCGAGGTCCACGAGATGCTTCGACGTCGGACCGACGACGAGCTTCTCCATGTACATGTCGGGCGCGTGGAGCAAGCCGCCCTTTTCCGACGCGGCCAGCACCGCGATAGCATTCGGCGCGCCGGTCGCGCACAGGTTCGTGCCTTCGAGCGGATCGACCGCGATGTCGACCTCGTCCCATTTGCGCCGGTTCGAGTTGTCCTTCTGCGCGAGGCCGACCTTCTCGCCGATGTAGAGCATCGGCGCTTCATCGCGCTCGCCTTCGCCGATGACGATGGTACCGTCGATGGGGACCGTGTCCATCTCCCGGCGCATCGCCTCGACGGCGACCTGATCGGAACCATGGCGGTCGCCCTGGCCCATGGTGTGGGCGCAGGCAATGGCGGCTTGTTCGGTGACGCGGAGGAACTCTAGCGAGAGGTCAGATTCCATTTGGGCGAGTAATTATCTCACGATGCGGACCCGGGCGGCCGCTCCTCTACCGAGCCCCAACACGGCCGCGGCGTCGCCGGCGTTGATGGCGACCTCGAGGTGATCGGTACTGCCGAAGAGTGCGCACAACTCGTGGGCTGGAGCCTCGGCGTAGGTGGCGACAATGCGCGGGATTTCCCTGCCCTCCACCTCGACCGCGATCTCATGCGTGGCGGCAAACTGCTCGAACGTCCGGCGATCGATGTTCGTGATCAGGTTCCCGAAACGGTCGAGGCGAACGACGCTGCCCCGGAGTTCAGTGCCGTCCACGACCGGCCGCGTCAGCTCGATGGTCTGGTACTGTGCGAGGGCCTTGCCAAGCGACACGAGCGCCACACCCTTGGCCAGGAAGCCGGCGGCCGGGGCGAATCGATCGCGCCCTTCAAACGTCCGGCTGACCGTCGGCAGCGCGTACTTACGCTCGGTCAGCTCAACGACCTTCTTGGGCGGCGACTCTGCAAACACCGCCGACAGCACGCCGTTGTCGGGCGCCACGAACTTGTAGTCGCCGACATCGGCGGCAATCCCCCGCCGCGCCGAGCCGACCCCCGGATCGACGACCACGAGGAAGATCGTGCCGTGCGGGAAATAGCGGTAGCAGGCGGCGAGTTCGAGCGCGCCGGTCATCACGTCGTGCGCGGGAATGTCGTGGCCGATGTCGACGAGCGTGGCGTCCGGGCACACGCTGAGCACCACGCCTTTCAAGGTGCCGGCGTAGTGATCGCGCGTACCGAAATCTGTGAGAAGAGCGACGGTGGGACGGCCCACGTGCCCTACAGTCGTGGTGCCGGCTTGCGGAACAACATCTCGCGCACCTTGCTCTTCATCAGGAAAGAGTCGGTGACGCGCAGGTCCTTGAACAACTTGATGATGTCGCCGTTCAGCAGGCTGCGCTGTCGCGCGCGTGCAGCCGGGTAAGTGCGGTACTTCAGGTTGGCTTCGTCTACCACGACGTACTTGGTGTAGACGGCGTCGCGCTGATCCGCGGTACTGAAGAAACCAAGCAGGCAGCCATCAGGACGCAGCAGCGTGGCCAGCGACGTCGCCAGCGCCTGGGCGGCGGGGCGATCGAGATAGTCCAACACATCCCAGCAGAGGATGCCGTCGACGGTGCCTGGGTCCTGCGGGAATCGCCTGGCGAAAAACTCCGGGAGCTGATCGACCGTGCCGTCCTTGACGTGCCGGTCGATGTCCTTGGCGATGTCCTCGACGCGCAGACGGCAGCCGAGTTGCTCGCCGAAGAACGTGACGTTGCTGCCGACCACGGGACCGAGGTCGAGCAGCAACGGATTGTCGCTGGCCTGCAGGCTGACGAGAAACTTCTGCAGCGCCTTGGTTGGGTACGAGGCCTCGGCCACGTTCGTCGCAGACGTCTCCGCTGCCGCGCCGGTGTCGCTCACACGACGCGGCCCCAGCATGCCGAACAGATCCGTTAACGAGCGCGTGGACTCGGCCATCACCGTATGAAGAAACGCTTACGCGCCGACCTTCTGGCCCTGCTGCTGCGGCTGGCCCTGCTGCGGATTGGCCGGCTTCTGCTGCTGTTGCGGCTTCGCACCAGCGCGCTGCATGTCCACGCTGCCGCGGAAATGCGCGCCTTCAGCAATCGCCACGCGCGGTGAGGCGATGTCGCCGTCCACCGAGCCGTTGTCGCGAATGTCGACCTTCTCAGAGGCGGTGACGTTCCCCGTCACTTCACCGAGCACGACCACCGACTTGGCAAACACTTCCGCCTTGATCTTGCCGTTGGGCCCGATCGTCAGCACGTTGTCTTTCAGATCGATGCGGCCTTCGACGTGCCCCTCGATGGTGAGATCTTCGCTTCCGCTCAACTCGCCCTTGATCACGACCGACTTCCCGATGTTCACCATGTCCCTCCCAAGATGGGCACGCGGCTCGCCCGCCGACGGCGCTGCGGCAGCAGGCGCCGAAGGCGCAGCCACCGGAGTTGACGCCGGAGGCGCAGCCACCGGAGTTGACGCCGGAGGTGCAGCCGGTTTGACCGACTCGTCACGCTTCCACATCGCTGAAACCTCCCCCTCTTACTGGAAAACCCGTTCGAGGGTACGTACTAACAATCTCTTTAAAACTTACTGAATTGAAACCCGGGGAGTGGGTTCCTGTGTTGAATTTCAGCCAGTATAGGCACCCTTGAAAACCCTTGTCTAGTCCTTTTATTGCTGACAGTTAGCAGGAATGCTACGATCGAAATTCACCCCCATGCGCATCTATCTGGACCACAACGCGACCACCCCGCTGGACCCGGCCGCCGCGGACCGGATGACCCAGGCGATGCGCGAGGTCTGGGGTAACGCCTCCTCCGTACATCATTTCGGTCAACAGGCCAAAGCCGCCCTGGACGAGGCCCGAAGCTCGGTCGCTTCTCTTATCGGCGCAGACGCGTCGGACATCATCTTTACCGCCGGCGGGACCGAGAGCGACAACCTCGCGATCCGCGGCGCCGCCGAGGCGCTCGAGGCGGCGGGACGCAAGCACCTCATCACCAGCGCCATCGAGCACGAGGCGGTGCTCACCACGATGAAGGCGCTCGCGCGTCGCGGCTGGAAGGTGACGACGATCCCGGTTGACGCGAGTGGCATCGTGTCCGCCGACCGCCTGCGCGACGCGATGACCGACGACACGGCGCTCGTCTCGGTGATGCATGCCAATAACGAGATCGGCACGATTCAGCCGATCACCGACCTGGCGGCGATCGCGCATGAACGTGGCGCGCTGTTTCACACCGACGCGGTGCAGAGCGCCGGCAAGATTCCCATCGATGTGCGCGCGCTGGGCGTCGATCTGCTGTCGATCGCGGGTCACAAGTTCTACGGCCCGAAAGGATCTGGCGCGCTGTGGATCAGGCGCGGCGTCCGCTTGCAGTCGCCCATCACCGGCGGCAAACAGGAGCGCAATCGTCGCGCCGGCACCGAGAACGTCCCTGCGCTGGTTGGTCTGGGCGTCGCGTCCGCCGTTGCCCTGAAGAAGATAGAGAGCGAGTCACCGCGACTCGCCGCCCTCCGCGATCGCCTCGAAGCCGGTATCCTCGCATCAATTTCCGGCACCGAGCGCAACGGCGCCGCGGCCCCGCGGGTGCCGAACACCACGAACATCAGCGTCGATCGCGTCGAAGCAGAATCGCTGTTGATCGGATTGGATCTGGCAGGCATTGCGGTGTCGTCAGGATCCGCATGCTCATCGGGCACGCTCGAGCCTTCGCACGTGTTAAAGGCGATGGGCCTGCCCCATCACCGCACCCTTGGCTCAATCCGATTCAGTCTGGGCACGTCGAACACCGATGCCGACATCGACCGCGTTCTCGAAGCACTGCCGCCGATCGTCGAGAAACTGAGAAGCCTGACTACTGTCGGAGGGAAACGCTAACCACGAAGACACGAAGCGCACGAAGGTATTTATCAAAATGCTTCGTGGCCTTCGCGACCTTCGTGGTGGCATTGCATCATGCGCATAGTCGTCGCGATGTCTGGCGGCGTGGATTCGTCCGTGGCCGCGGCCCTGCTCCACGAGCAGGGTCATGACGTCATTGGTGTGTCGATGCAGCTCTACGACAACAGCCAGGTGACCGACTCCGGCCAGAAGGCATTCGGCACCTGCTGCACCATCGACGACCTTTACGACGCGCGCCGGGTCGCCGCCACCATCGGCATCCCCCACTACATCGTCAATTTCGAATCGCAGTTCGGTGATCACGTGATTGCGAATTTCGTTCGCGAGTACGTGGCCGGCCGCACGCCGATCCCCTGCTCGCACTGCAACAGCGACTTGAAGTTTGCCGAGCTGCTGGATCGCGCGCGCGCATACGACGCCGAGCGGCTGGCGACGGGTCATTACGCCCGCATCGAGCAGGATGCCAACGGGCGCTATCACCTCTATCGGGGGGCGGACACCACCAAGGACCAGACCTACTTCCTGTTCTCGCTGACGCAGGAACAGTTGTCGCGCGCGGCATTCCCGGTCGGACAGCTCGACAAGGACACCGTCCGCGAACACGCGCGGCGACTGAACCTGCATGTCACGCAGAAGCCCGACAGCCAGGAGATTTGCTTCGTGCCGGACGGCGACTACGCGGCCTTTATCGAGCGCAGGGCACCCGAGGCTGCGCGTCCAGGGACCGTTGTGGACAACACCGGCAAAGTGCTGGGCACGCACGGCGGCGTGCATCGCTTCACCATTGGCCAGCGCAAGGGCATCGGGCTGTCATCCACGGAGCCGCTCTACGTGCTCGAGATCAAGCCCGATGCCGCGCAGGTCGTGGTGGGATCGCGCGACGATCTGGGACGCACCAACCTGGCCGCGTCTGAGGTGAATTGGGTTAGCGGGATCGCGCCGACCGACTGGATGCGCGTCAGTGCCCAGATTCGGCACCGGCATGCCGCTGCTCCGGCGAGGGTCCGGAGTACAGACAAAGGGCGCGCCGAATTGGAATTCGACGCGCCCCAGACTGCGATTACTCCCGGCCAGGCTGTCGTCTTCTACCAAGGCGACGAAGTGCTTGGCGGCGGCTGGATTGACTAAGAAGAAGTGAGAAGTGAGAAGTGAGAAGTGAGAAGAAGCCGCTTTAGCTTCTCACTTCCTAACTTCTCACTTCTCACTTCCCTCGTGGAGCGTGCCTGACAGGAAGCGCTCTGCGTCGATCGCCGCCATACAGCCGGAACCGGCGGCGGTGACCGCCTGGCGATAGATGTGGTCCTGCACATCGCCCGCGGCAAACACGCCCTGCACGCTCGTGCGTGAACCATCGTGCGTCTTCAGGTAGCCGTTGTCGTGCATCGCGAGCTGTCCCTTGAACAACGCGGTATTCGGGGTGTGCCCGATGCCGATGAACACGCCGTCGACCGCCAGTTCGCTCTGCCCGCCGTTGGTCGTGTCGCGCAGGATGAGAGACGTCACCTTGCCCTGGTCGATATCCTTGATGTCGACCACTTCCTTGTTCCAGAGGAAGGAGATGTTCGGCGTCGAGAGTGCCTTGTCCTGCATGACCTTCGACGCGCGCAGCGAGTCACGGCGATGAATCACCGTGACCTTGGTCGCCAGCTTCGACAGGTAGATCGCTTCTTCCATCGCGGTGTCGCCACCGCCCACGACGGCGACCGGCAATCCCTTGAAGAAGAAACCATCGCACGTGGCGCAGGTCGACACGCCGCGGCCCGACAACTTCTTGTCCACGCCGAGGTCGAGCCACTTCGCTGACGCGCCCGTGGCGATGATCAACGCATCGGCGGTGTACTGCTTCTTGTCGACGTTGATGGTGAACGGCCGCTTCGACAGGTCCACGGAGCTCACATCGCCCTGCATGATCTCGGCGCCGAAGTGTTCGGCCTGCGCCCGCATTTCACCCATCAGGTCCGGGCCCATGACACCGGCCCGGAACCCTGGAAAGTTTTCAACCAGCGTCGTCAGCATCAACTGCCCGCCCGCCTCGACGCCCTCGATCAGCAGCGGATTGAGGTTGGCGCGCGAGGTGTAGAGCGCCGCCGTCAGTCCGGCAGGGCCGGAACCAATGATGATGACTTGCTTGTGCGTGCTCACAGGTGCTTGTCGATGATCTGCGCGAGGCGGTCTTTCGACTCGAGGCCGACGACCGTTTCCATCAGGTCGCCATTCTTGAACAGCAACAGCGTGGGAATCCCGCGGACCATGAACTTGCTGGGCGTCATCGGGTTCTCGTCGATGTCGACTTTCGCGACCGTGAGCTTGCCGTTATATTCCTCGGCGAGCTGATCGACGATCGGCGCAATACGGCGGCACGGTGCGCACCAGGTTGCCCAGAAATCCACGAGCACGACGCCGTTCTTCACTTCTTCACCGAAGTTTGCGTCGGTGAAAACCTTGACCTTTTCTGATGCCATTTAGCCTCGCTACAGGGTCTTCCAGTGGAATGCCCTGGGAAAGATTCTTCGAATTGTTCCTACCTATTTGGATGCCGGTGCACGTCCGGCGTTCCGTCGGCAGACAATCCGATACATTTTGACATACTCAGCCGCGGAGCGGCCCCACGAGAAGTCAGCTTTCATGCCGTTCTTCTGCAGGCGCGACCATATCTTCTTGTTCGGGTAAGCGGCCAAAGCGCCTCTCAGTGCGTTCAACATCGCCGCCGGCTGGTAGTCGGAGAAGAGAAAGCCTGTGCCCTGCCCGTTCTTCGGGTTGTACGGCTTCACCGTATCGACCAGGCCGCCAACCGCGCGGACGACGGGTACTGTGCCGTAGCGCAGGCTGTACATCTGATTGAGGCCGCACGGTTCAAAGCGCGACGGCATGAGGAAGATGTCCGCGCCGCCTTCAACCAGGTGAGCACGGCGCTCGTCGAACCCCACGAACACGCCCACGCGATCGGGCCGCCATCGGGACAAGCCCGTCCACATGTCCTGGTAGCGCGGCTCGCCGGTGCCAACGATCACGAACGTGGCGTCAAGTGTGACGAGTTCGCTCGCGACCGCCGCGATCAGATCCAGGCCTTTCTGATCCACCATGCGCGACACCATGCCGACGATGGGGCGCCGCAGCAGTTCGTCGGTCACGGTGAAACCAAACGTCTCGAGCAGCGCGCGCTTTGACGCGGCCTTGCCCTCCAGGCGATCGGCGTCGAACGACGCGGGCAGCAACGGATCGGACGCCGGATTCCATTCATCGTGGTCAATGCCGTTGAGAATCCCGACGAGGTCATCTCGCCGCGTGCGAATCACCCCGTCAAGACCATGGCCGTATTCGCTGCGCTGAATCTCCTCGGCATATGTCGGGCTGACGGTGGTGATGGCATCAGCGCCCGTGAGGCCCGCCTTCATGAAGCTCAGGCGATCAAAGAACTCGAAGCCGCCCATCGTGAACTCCTGCCAGGATAAGCCCAGGCGCGGCACCCAGGACTTATCGAAGACGCCCTGGTAGGCGAGGTTATGGATGGTAAAGACTGTGCCTGGGGCAGGTCGGGTGCCTGGGGTGCGTACGGTGCCTGGGGTGCCTAAGGTGCGGGCGTAGATTGGCGCGAGGCCGCCCTGCCAGTCGTGGGCGTGGACAATGTCGAACGGTTCTTCCGCGCGCGAGGCAAAGTCGATTGCGGCGGCGGACAGCGCAGCGTACCTGACCGGGTTGTCGCCAAAGTCGCCGTGCGCGTCGTAGTAGATGCCCTGGCGATCGTAGAGTTCGGGACAATCGAGCATCAACACGCGCGCCCCTTCAAAGGGCGCTTCGAGCAACCGCACCTGGAAACGGCGCGCTGCGACTTCCAGCGTCAGTTCCGCGGCGACCGGACCGTCGGGCATGCCGCGATACCGCGGCGTCACCAGCGTCACGTGGTGCCCCAGACGTCCGAGCGCCTTGGGCAGGGCCGTCGCGACATCGGCCAGGCCTCCCGTTTTGGAAAACGGCTGAGCCTCGGATGCGATCATCAGGATTCGCAGTGACTTCGGAGCCCTGACGGCCCGTTTTGCCGGAGCTACCGGTTTCCCCACCTTTCGCGGCATGACCTCTAGCTTATGATGGCTGCGTGTCCGGACCCCCATCCAGTGGATCGCGAACGCTCCCCCGCGACGTCCTGGAGCTGAAGGCGCTGGCCGAACGTCAACCGGCGCTGGCGCCGGCGGCGTTGCTCCAGGTCGACCTGATCGAATCCGTCCGCCGCGTGCAGGGCCGCCTGACCACGCCGTGGATCGAGACGACCGCGGACGCCTTGCGCGCGCGCCTCGCAGCCGGCCAGCCCTTGCTGGAGTTTTCGCAGATCGCGTTCGATTGGAATGACGTGCGGCTCCTGACGCGGCAAGTCACCGACGTGCTGAGACGACACGAAGTAGTCGATGCCCCAACGGCCACCGCGCTTCATGCGGTTGGCCGAAGTCCGTCGCTGCCGGACGTCATGAAGGCCTGGTTCGAACATCAGCCGATCATGGACGTGGAGATGCTGGGTGAAGTGCTGCAGTGGTCGGCGCGTCCGTATCTGCAGCGCACCGCCGAAGTGCTGCAGCAGCGGGTCAGTCTCGACGGCTGGACACAACGCATTTGCCCGGTGTGCTCGGCCGAGCCTGACTTCTCGGTCATCACCATGACCGGCGAGCGGCAACTGGTGTGCGGCCGATGCCACGTCCGGTGGCACTTCAACCCGATTGCGTGTCCGTACTGCGGCAACGACGACCGCCGCACCATCAAATCCATGGCAACGCCCGACGGCATCTACCGCGTGATGATCTGCGCGCCGTGCGGACGCTATATCAAGGCGCTCGACACGCGGAAATCCTCGCGGCCGTTACTGCCCTACGCTGATGTGATTGCGACGCTGCCGCTGGACGCGGCGGTGATGAAAAGTAGTTAAAAGTTAAAAGTTAAAGGTTAAAAGTTAAAGGCTAAAAGCTGAAGAGGCTTTTAACTCTCAACTTTTAACTTTTAACTATTCCTGCTCTTCCTGCTGATTCTGCTGCGGCTGCTGGAAGTCGCCTTCGAGGAGCGCCTTCGTCCGGGTCGCCATCCAGTTGAACAGATGGCGGGTTTCCCAGAACCGGCTGGCGTTGGACTTGGCGCCGAGCACCACAAAGGCGACCTGCTGACCTGACTGCGGAAGCCGTAGCAACGTCGCCAGGCAGTAGCCCGAGCGGCTGATGAAGCCGGTCTTGCCACCCACGACATCGATGTCGCCCACGCGGACGATCTGGTTGGTGCTGTTGGCGTGGATGACGCGCTTGCCCATGCTCGTCGTGTAGGACGTCTTGCGCATGATCGCGCCGACGCGCTCATCCGCGGCGGCATACGCGATCAGGCGCGCCTGATCGTAGGCCGACGACATGTTGTCCGCGAGCAGCCCGGACGGATCCGAATAAACCGTGCTCTCGAGGCCAAGTTCCCTGGCCTTGCCGTTCATCCGCTGGATGAAGGCGTCGTAGCCGAGGACGGAGACGCGGGCCAGCGCGCGAGCGGCAGCGTTGTCCGAGCCGACGAGCAGCAGGTTCAGCAGGTCTTCAGCGGTGAGCTTGAAGCCGTTGCGCAGGTAAGTCGTGGACGCGCGCGCCACATCGCTGCGCTGCACCGTCACCATGGTCGACAACGGTGTCTCGCTCTCGAGGAACACCAGCGCCGTCATCACCTTGGTGATGCTGGCGATCGAACGCTGATCCTTCGAGTGATTCTCCCAGAGGATCTCGCCGGTCTCGGGGTTGTAGATGATGGCCGCTTCAGCGCGAACGTCCGGCACTTCGCGGCCGAACTCGTCGACGCGAAAGCGCGGCGTCTGGACTTCCTTCATCTCGCGCGCGCGAGCCGCGGCACGAGCCCGAGCCAGGTTCGCGCGACGCGTGCGCGCGGTGGTCGGTGAATACGCTTTCTTCTTGGCGGCGGGCTTCGTCGCGGCGCGGGCCGGCGTCTTTTGTCCTGCGGCCTTGGTTTCCGCGAACACGGTCGGAGCAGCGGCCGGCACATACACCAGGCTCGTCGCGACCAGCGCGAAAGACACAGCTATTTGCGTGAAGCGAGATGGCTTCGCCATGAAAAGTTACCGGGATTGTAACGAGACTATCTTCAATAAGCAATAGGGTTTAGCGTCATTGGATTACACTTGGCGGCCTAATGGATCGGGACCGACAGTCCGAGTACCTGGTGCTTAGACAGACCATCGCAACCCGTGGGGCGCTCCGCCCCATCCTTGTCCTCTTGGGCACATCTATATGGGCCATGCTCCTCATAGCTGTGCTCGTATGGCTGCCATTTCCGGTCGCGGCCGCGGTTCCCCTCCTGGTTCTGCTCGTAACATTCGAGGTAATAAGGCCTTTACACTTCGGCGCCGAGCGCATTGGCCGGTACCTCCAGGTGTTTTATGAGGAATCGGATCAGCCCGACCGTTCCTTGAGTGACACGCCCTCGTGGGAACGGGTTGCCATGAGCTTCGGTGTGGTGCCCGGCGTGGGCGGGCACCCGCTGTTCGTCCCACTTTTTTTCCTCGCCACCGTTCTCAACTACGTCGCGGTCCTCTTGCCTCAACCGGTCGCGATAGAAATGGGCGTCATGGCCATTCCTCATGTGGCCTTCATGGGCTGGCTGCTGAAAGCTGATCGCGCGATGCGCGGGCAGCGCGCCATCGAACTGGCGCGGCTGCGTGAAATGAAGGCCACCACCCGCTGATGGATCCGCTGCTCCAGGACTTGCGCTACGCGTTTCGCCATCTGCGCGGCTCTCCTGGATTCAGCGCCGCCGCGATCCTGATCCTGGCTCTTGGCGTCGGCGCCAATACCGGGATGTTCTCCATCCTCAACGGCCTCCTGCTCCGCCCGCTCCCGGTCAAGGATCCGGACAGCCTCGTCGGCATTCAGGCATTCGGTGGCAATGGCGGCCGGCGCGGGATCCTTGTTCCCATCGCTGAGCTCCTCGAACAAGGCGACAGTCCGTTCGAACGCGCGTGCGCGATCAACGGCGGTGGGGTTTTCGCGGTCGAGGCGAACGGTGTCGCGTCGCAGGGGTCGATGGCCACCGTTACCGGATCCTGCTTCGATGTCTTCGGCGTGAAGCCCTTGTGGGGCCGGACGCTGGGGCCCGCTGACGCTCCCGTCCGGGGGCGCGGCGGCCTGGTCACGGTCCTCGGTCATCGCTTCTGGAGCCGCACGTTCGGGAACGATCCGAATGCCGTCGGCAAGACCATCCAATCGGAGGGCGTTGACCTGACAGTCGTCGGGGTGATGCCGGAGGGATTCGTTGGCCTGCAGGCGGATTCGGGTACGGACTTCTTCGTCCCGAACTACTCCGTCACGCCGCTTCGCTCCGATCGTCCTGCTTCGGCGCCGCAACTGATCGGACGGCTCAAGAGCGGCGTCACGATCGCTGCGGCACAGGCGGAGCTGAGCGCGCGCTGGCCGGCGCTGGTCGAGGAGGTCACGCCATCCACGCTCGGCACCGCTGAACGGAACAACTTCCTCGATCAGTCGCCGCGTCTCGAGTCGCTGTCGCGCGGCCTCAATTTCTACCGCGATCGATACGGCCGTTCGTTGACGATCATTCTGGGCCTGACCGGCGTGTTGCTGCTGCTTGCCTGCATCAACCTTGGCGGTCTCCTGCTGGCGCGCTTGAACGATCGCACCGCCGAACTCAGTGTCCGCCTCGCCCTTGGCGCCTCCGGATTTCGACTGGGCCAGCAGATGCTGATGGAAGGCCTGATACTGTCGTTGTCTGGCGCGCTGCTCGGCATTCCCACATCGTTCGCGTTTGTCGGCCTGCTCACCTCCCTGTTGCCGGCGACGTTGCTGGCTCACTCGCTCGACTTCTCTCCTGATGCGCGCGTGCTGCTCATCACTTCCGTGATCGGCGTCGTCGCGGGAATGGCGATGAGTGCACTCCCACTCGTGCTGATGTGGAGACGCCGCGCCCGGCTCCTGAGCGCCTCCGATCGAACCGTGGTCAGCTCGACCAGCCGCTGGGCGCGCGGCATGCTGATTGTGCAGGTGGCACTGTCTGTAGTCATGCTGACCGGCGCGGCCCTGTTGATCCGCTCCCTATACCTCCTGCAAAACGTCAACACCGGCGTCCGCGCCGAGCAGGTCGTGAACCTGAAGCTGATGCCGGTGCCGGGAGGGTATCGCGGCATCGACAATGCCAGCTACTACAGCGGCCTGCTCGATCAAGTTGCGGCGCTGCCCGCGGTGAGGAGCGCGGGGTTCGCGCGGCTCTTCCCCCGCGCCGGCGATCTCGTCGGCCTGCCGATCGGCCTCGTCAGCGATCCCGCGCCACAACTCGTCGCGCAGAAGGAGAGCGTCTCGCCAGGATTGTTCGAAACGCTCGGCGTGCGCCTGGTTGCGGGACGGATGCCCCAGTGGACAGACACGCCCACGTCGCAGAAGGTCGCGATCGTCAACGAGAGTCTCGCCAGGATGCTCACGGCCGACGGTAACGCGCTTGGCCGCGTGGTGAATTACGGCGCCGATCCTCTGGATCGCGGCGTGGAGATCGTCGGGATCATCGCCGACACCACGCTCGGCAGCCTTCGTTTGCCGCACTATCCGGTGTTCTACCGGCCGATGTTGCAGGCCGGCGGTTTCTCGAATTACCCCAACCTGCTGGTGAAGGTCGAGGGCCCTCCACTCGCAGCGACCGCGGCGATCGCCGATCTCGTGAAGCAGCAAGGCCGTGAATACGCCCATCAGATCAACACGCTCGAAGACGTCTTTGCGCGGTCACCGTCCAACGAACGCATGAGCGCTACGCTCGCAGGCGTCGTCGCGGTCCTGGCGATCACACTGGCCTTCGTCGGCATTTACTCGCTGCTGGCCTACAGCGTCGCTCGGAGGACGCGCGAGATTGGCCTCCGCGTGGCGCTCGGTGCCGAGCGCACCGCCGTCGTCCGACTGGTGATGCGCGACGGCGTGGTGTTGACCGGCATTGGCGTCGCCCTCGGCGTGCCGATTGCGCTGGCAGGCAGTGGCGTACTGCGCACGGTGCTCTACGGCGTGACCGGCGCGGACCCCCTTGTGCTGACCGCATCCGTTGTCTTCTTCCTCGCCCTGGGCCTGATCGCCGGGATCATTCCTGCCCGTCGCGCGGCCGGCATCGATCCGGCCATCGCTCTCCGCAACGACTGACCCCTTTGCCGCCCTTGCAACCCTCCTATTGACATTCGATAGGAACATCCACAGACTGACCTTCGTATCGAAAGACGATAGGAGCAGGAAGAAGGGACGCTGATGCTGGCACGACTGCGTAGCCTGTGGCGGAATCTGTGGCACCACGATCGGGTGGATCGCGACCTCGATCACGAGATCCATGCGGTGTTCGACATGCTCGTCGACGAGAAGATTGCGGCGGGCCAAACACCTCAGCAGGCGCGCCGCTCCGCCACGCTTGAACTCGGACGCGTCCATTCCATCACGCAGCAAGTTCGCGAGGAGCGGACGGGCGCCACCATTGACGCGCTCATGAAGGACGTCCGCTATGGCGTTCGCATGCTGCGCGCGAATCCCGGCTTTACAACGGTCGTCGTGGTCTCGCTTGCACTCGGCATTGGCGCCAACAGCGCGGTGTTCTCGGTCGCCAACGCGCTGATGCTGCGCTCACTCAACGTGCCGCAACCGGACGAATTATTCGCTCCCCGGCGCGCCGGCGAAGCAGTGGAATCGTTGTTTTCCTATCCCGCGTTCGCCGAACTTCGCGACGCGGTGCCCACCGCCGGCCTTGCCGCCATGAGCCGCGTCATGCGCGTCCAGGCGCGCTCCGACGGTGGAGCCAGCGCCGCGAACATGCAGCTGGTGTCGGGCGAGTTCTTCGACGTCCTTCGCTTGACGACGTCCCAGGGACGGCTCTTCACCCGTGATGACAATCGCACGGTCGGCGCACACCCGGTGGCCGTGGTAAGCGAGGCGTTCTGGCAGCGGCGTCTCGGCGGCGCGGCCGACGTGCTCGGACGTGAACTCACGCTTAACGGCGCTCGCGTGACGGTGATCGGCGTCGCACCACCGGGCTTCACCGGGGTGTGGCTCGAGTTACCGGTCGACGTGTGGCTCCCCGTGGCGATGCAGGCCGACGTCCGTTACATCGGCAACATGAGCGCCAGCAACGCGGACCTGGATCAGCCGTGGATGCCGCAAGAGCGAATTCGCTGGCTGGATCTCATCTCGAGGGCCGGCCGCGCCGATGGCCCTGAGGCCGCGGCACTCGCAGTCGCCTACGGTCCCATCGCGCAACGTGAGGCGGCAGAGGACGACGGCGGCGCGGCGGTGGCGAGCATGGTGCTGGCCCCGTACAGCAATGGCGCGTCGGGCCTGCGGACGCGATTCCGCACGCCCCTGTTCGCGTTGATGGCAATGGTGGCGCTGTTGCTGCTCATCGCCTGCGTGAACACCGCCAACCTCCTGCTCGCGCGCGCGGCGGCACGGCAACGTGAAATGGCGGTTCGCCTCTCGATCGGCGCCAGCCGCGCCCGGATCATGGGCCAGATGTTGATCGAGAGCACGCTGCTCGGCGTGCTGGCGGCCGGTGTTGGATTGATGCTCGCGCCGTTTGCCGCCGATCTGTTGATTCGCATGACGCTTGGCGTGCAGTCAGGCCCCGCTCCGATCGGCGCATCGCTCGATGGCCGCGTGCTCCTCTTCACGGCGGCGATCACGCTCGCGACGAGCTTACTGTGCGGCGTGTTGCCGGCGTGGCGGGCGACGGATGTCGGGCTGGCCGAGACGCTCAAGGCGCAGGGGCGCGGCAACCATGGCGGTCCGCGACTCCACGTCGCACGGCTGCTGGTCGGCGCCCAGGTGTCGTTGTCTCTGCTGCTGGTGGTCGCAGCGGGCCTGTTCCTGCGCAGCCTCGACAATTTGTCGTCGCTTCCTCTCGGCTTTGATCCCTCCCGCGTGGTCTCGGCGAGCATCAATCCCCGCTTCGGTGGCTACCCGCCGGACGCGTTACCGGAACTCTACCGGCGCGTCATCGCGCGCGTCGAGGCGATGCCGGGCGTCCAGTCGGCGGCCCTCGCCGTCCACGGCGTGATGACCAGCGGACGCTCGATTGGTGATGGCTACGTCATGAGCGGGTACGACCCGCGGCCCGGCGAAACCGTCAAGCTGCAAGAGAACCGCGTCACGCCGAACTTCCTCCGCACCGTCGGGATTGAGATCGTCGCTGGCCGCGACTTCAACGAGAGTGACATCGGCGCCCCGGTGGCGATCATCAACGAAGCGATGGCGCGCCGCTTTTTCAACGGCCGGGATCCTGTCGGACAGCGATTTGGTCAAGACGTGGCGAATACCGAGATCATCGGCGTCGCGCGCGACGTGCGAATCAACTCGGTGCGGGAGGAGGCCGTCCCGCTGGCGTTTGTGCCGACCCAGGCGGCGCCGGGCTACCTGGGTGCGCTGCAGATTCGCACCGTGGGTGATCCGGGGCGCGTCGCCGCCGCGCTGACGCGCGCGGTTCAGGAGGTCGAACCGGGATTGCCAATCGACCGGGTGACAGAGGTGTCGACGCTGGTGACCGGAACTTATCGCCAGGAACAACTGATCGCGCGGCTCACGACCCTGCTCGGCGCCCTGGCGCTTGGACTCGCGTGCCTTGGCCTCTATGGACTCATGGCCTACGCCGTGAAGCGGCGCACGTCCGAGATTGGCGTGCGTTTCGCGCTTGGCGCGCGCCGCGGCCAGGTCCTGTGGATGGTACTGCGCGAATCGTTGACGCTGGTGGCGTTCGGACTCGCCGCCGGGCTTCCCGTGGTGTTCGTCACGTCGCGGCTGATCGGCGGACTGTTGTTCGACGTGCCGTCCAACGATCCGGCCACCATCGTGATCGCGATGCTCCTGCTGCTGCTCGTCGCGGCCGTGTCCAGCTATCTCCCGGCGCGCCGGGCGTCGCGCGTGGAACCACTGCTCGCCCTGCGGCAGGACTAGCTCGGGCCTGAAAATCGGAGTGTGGCAGCGCGAATCAGGGTCGCGTCTTCAGCTTCGACTCGAGCGATCCGGCGTAGACGAACGCCAGCAGCAGCGTGATCAGCCCCACGACCAGCGCAACGCGCAGTTCCTCGCGATCCTGCAGGTCACCGGCGGTGTGCCCATCGATAGCGGCGGCCTGCCGCGCGATGAAGGCTGAACGGTTCGCTGCCTGGATGGCGTCCGCCAACTCGAGCACCGCATCGCGGCGCGGCGCGATGCGGTGATTGAGCACGTCGCGGATCGCGGCCTGGGAATGACGCCCTTCATTGAGAACGGTCAGCGACGCCGCGTGCAGTTGGTCGATCTCCGAGACGAGCCGATCCAGTGATGCCCGCACCGAGGCCTCGCCTCCCATCGGCTGATAGTCCTCGAGCAACAGCCTGACCAGCCGATGGGCCGCGGCAATCTGCCGACGGTCCTCGAACACGTCCACGGATTGCTGGTCGAGCAGCGCGTCCCTCACGCGTACCGATGACAGCAGGGCCATCGTGCGAATCGTCGTCAGCGCCTCCTGCGCCTGCAGGTATCGCGACGCGATTTCAGCGGCGTCATCGCGCATGGCCGCCTGGCGCTCGGAATACGCGGCGCCGGCCCGGACCCAGACGACCAGCATGATGGCGACTCCCACGAGCAGCCCGACCCGAAAGCCGGCGCGCGCCAGCCGGCCCTCAGCGTTCACGAAATGACGCCACGCCTGACCGCATACAGCACGAGTTCGGCCGTGTTGTGGATGTCGAGCTTCTGCAGGATGCGGGCGCGATGCGTCTCGACGGTGGCCGGCGAAATGTCGAGCACCTCCGCCACCTCCCGGCTCGTGCGCGCCTCAGCGATCAACTGGAAGATCTCGCGTTCGCGCGCCGAGAGCGTCTCGTAGCGGTCGGCGACGGCGGTGATGCCGGCGGCGCGGCGCACGTAGTCATCCAGCATCAACCGCTCGATAGCCGGGCTGAAGAACGGCTTGCCGGTGGAGACGGCCTCGACCCCCTTGAGCAGGTCCTTACCTGCCGAGTCCTTCAAGATGTAGCCGGTGGCGCCGGCCTGCAGCGCGCGGGTCAGATAGGCCTCGTCGGAATGCATGCTCAACATCAGCACGCGGGTGCCAGGGACCCGCTTGACGATCTGCTGGGTGGCGTCGATGCCGTTGAGCAGCGGCATTGCTGCATCGACGATGGCGACATCGGGTTTCTGCTCGACGGCGGCGCGCACCGCTTCGCGTCCATCCCCGACCTCCTCCACGACCTCCCAATCAGGGCGCTCTTCAAGGATCTTCCGAAGGCCCTGTCGAACCAGCGTGTGGTCGTCTGCCAGTAGCAGGCGCAGTTTAGGCATGGTGCTCTCTCTCCGGGAACGTGACGATCAGGCGTGTGCCCTCGCCGGGATTGCTCAGGATGTTGAAGGTGCCGCCCAGCCGCGCGGCGCGTTCGCGCACGCTGACCAGCCCGAGACCGCGGGCCACGATCGGGCGGTCGATGTCGTCGATGAAGCCGATGCCGTTGTCCTCGACCTCGAGCAAGAGTCGATCGGTCAGGCGTGTCAACCGCACATGGCACTCAGTCGCCCGCGCATGCTTGGCAATGTTCGTGAGGCCTTCCTGCACGATGCGGTACGCCGCCAGCTCGATCTCGCGCGGCAGGCGCGCCGGCATGTTCGATGAATGGAACTGGCCGCGGATGTTGTAGCGCCGCGCCAGGCCGCGCAGCGAGGCGTCGATCACGGCCGGCAGCCCCAGGTCATCGAGCGCCGCCGGGTGCAGCAGCTGGGCGAGGTTCCTCACGGTCTGCATCGCGCCATCGGTGATGGTCTGCGCCTCTGACAGCATCGCGCCTCGCCCGCCCTCAGACTCGATGGTGCGCTGCGCGACGTCGAGCTCGACGCGGATCGCGGTCAGGACCTGCCCCACTTCGTCGTGCAATTCGCGCGCGATGGTCCGGCGTTCTTCTTCCTGGGCGTTCAGGACCTTGGCGGCCGTCTGCTGCAGTTCGCTGGAGAGCTTGGCGTCGCGCAGCATCTGCCGCCGCAGCCGGTCCTCGAGACGCCACGCGTAGACACTCGTCAGCAACACAATGCCAAGGCTGAGGATCAAGGCGAGGCCGAGGCGCTGACGGCCCTCAGCTTCGGCGGTGCGATAGATCTCGTTGATGTCGGCCTGCTGGCGGATGAAGCCGGCGCGGTTGAGCCGCGTGGTTTCTTCCGAGATGGCCAGGGCCGCTTCGCGACGCGGGACCAGGACGGCGTTGAGCACCTCGCGGACCTGCTGCGGGCTGCGGCCAATCTCGCCGCCCACGATCCTGAGCGAGGTGACGTGAAACAGCTCGACTTCCTCGCGAAGCTTCTGGATCCGTGCCATCTCATCTGGCACGCCCATCCCGGGATAGTCGTCGAGCAACTGCCTGACCGTGGCCGCCGACCGCTCGATGGCCTGACGGTGCCCCTCAAGAACGGTTGCCTCCGGTTCGAGCAGCGCGTCGCGCGCACGGATCGATGACAGCAGCACCTGCGAGCGCACCGTCGACAGCATTTCCTGTACGCGGTTGTAGCGTTCGGCGACCTGTTCGGCCTGGTCGCGCACCGACTCGATGCGCTGCGTGAACGCATACCCGGTGTACAGCCACAGTCCGAGGGTGACGCAAAACCCGAGGGCAAGGGCGGCCCGGAACGAGGCGCGCTCGATTCTTGCACTCTTCATGATGGAAGGTTACCCGGTATTCAACGCTTGTACCGTCGAGAGGGCAACGCCGACAATACGTGGTTTCCTGTATGCCGGCGGCCGGGAAGACCGGAGACGGCCCCTCCCAGCGCTTTTTCCAAGTTTCCGGCTTCCCGCATTCAGCAATCTGGATTGCCGGCAGTGCGCCGCGGGCACACGCGTGACCAACGCACATGACGCGTGGCGGATGCACGTGGCGGTTGGATGAACGCTCGTCCCTCCATTCACAACATCGGTACTGGGTTTGCTCCTCGGGTTGGTCTGTCTCGCCGCCGCGCGGTCGCGCGAAGGCGGGTTTCCCAGTCCGGAGGACAACCGATGAAGTTGAGGATGTTAGTGGTGTCATGCGTCGCGCTCGTCGTCGCCCTGTTGGCGAGCGGGACCGCATCCGCCCAGGAATTCAGAGGCCGCATCAACGGCACCGTCACCGACAACACCGGCGCCGTGCTGCCCGGTGTGACCGTCACTGCCACCAGTCCCGCACTGATCCAGCCGCAGGTGCAGGTCACCGGCGCGGACGGGTCCTACCGCTTCCTTGCGCTGCCGCCCGGCGTCTACGAAGTCGGCTTCGAGCTCGCCGGCTTCAATCAGATCAAACGGCAGGACGTGCGCGTCATCATCAACCAGACGCTGACCGTTGACATGCAGATGCAGGTGGCTACGCTGCAGGAAACCGTCACGGTGACCGGCGCTTCCCCGATCGTCGACACGTCGACGACCGCGATGGGCACCAACTTCACCAAGGAACTGCTGACGGAAATCCCCAACGCCCGCGACGTGTGGGCGGCGATGGCCCAGGCCCCCGGCATCCAGATGACCGCGTTTGACGTCGGTGGCTCAAACACCGGCAACCAGTCGGGCTTCCGCTCGTACGGGTTCGACACGCAGAACCAGACGCGCGTCGAAGGCATTGACACCACCGAAGGCGTGGCGGCCAACGCCGGCTACTTCGACTTCGGCAGCTTCGAGGAGTTCCAGGTCGGCGGCGCCGGCGCCGACTCCGGCGCGTTTGCCGGTGGCGCGGTGCTCAGCATCAGCATCAAGTCGGGCGGCGACCGCTTTGCCGGCACGTTCTACTCCGACTACGTCAGCGAGAGCCAGTTGACCGACAACGTGCCGGACTACCTGCGCACGCAGAACACCCCGAATGAAGACGGCTACTTCTCACGCCTGGCGACCGGCCTGTGCTTCGATCGCCTCGGCGAGACGGTCTGCAACGGCAACGCCGTCAAGAAGCAGTACGACATCAACGGCGACATCGGCGGCCCGCTGTGGAAGGGCAAGGCGTGGTTCTTCTTCAGCTCGCGCCTGAACGACAAGTACGCCTACATCACCGGCCTTGGCAGCGAAACCGAACGTTCGAAGCTCACCAACCCGTACACCCTCAAGGGCACGTTCCAGGTCGGCAAGAACAACCAGATCATCGGCTACCTGAACAAGCGTGAAAAACTGCAGGACAAGCGCGGCATCAGCCTGACCACGCCGCTGTCCGCCGCGTACTACCAGAGTTCGCGCAACTATCCGTTCAAGGGCGAGTGGACCAGCGTCCTCGGCAGCCGCGCGTTCCTCGATGTGCTGGCCGGCAACTGGTACAACTTCTTCCCGCTGCGGCCGGTCCGCGACTACGGTCTCTATGACGGTCCGTGGGAAGCCCCCCGCATCGACACCGCCACGAGCGTGCTCTCGCCGCGCGGCGGCAACAACGGCTACCAGGACCAGAAGCGCTACAAGCCCCAGTTCTACACCACGCTGTCGTACTTCCAGGACGGCTGGGCGGGTTCGCACGACTTCCGCGCCGGGTTCGACTGGAAACGCGATCGCCGGTCGCTGTTCAACGACCAGCCGTTCGACGTGCAGTATCGCGACAACAACGGCAACCTCGCCGCAGTCGACATCTACAACTCGCCCGTCACCGGCATCAACGACGTCGTCTACACCGCCGGCTGGATCAACGACACCTGGAAGGTCACCAACCGCCTCACCCTGAACCTCGGCGTGCGCATCGAGAACTACAAGGACCAGTGGCCGGAACAGACCATCACGCCGAACGGCATCCCGGCCCTCGCCGGCTCCACCAATGCCCAATACCTCGCGTTGATCGCACCCAAGACCGTGGCGGCCACGACTGTCGCGAACACCACGACGCTGGCGCCGAAGCTTGGCTTCGCATTCGACCTGACCGGTGACAACCGCACGGTGATCAAGGGCTTCATCGGCCAGTCGCGCTGGAACTCCGCGGACCAGTTGGCGGACCAGGAAAACCCCGTGGGTCTCGCGTCGCAGCGTTTTGCCTTTGTCTCCTGCTCGGCGACGGTGACGACGGCGTGCGACCTCAACGGCGACCGGGTGCTCAGCTCCCCCGCCGAACTCGGCGCGTATCAGTCACTGGGCGCTGTCACCGGTGGCGGCTTGATTCGCGTTGATCGCGACCTCATTCGTCCGAAGAGCAACGAGATCTCGTTGAACCTCGAGCGCGAGATCGTGTCGGGTCTCTCGGGCCGCGCGTCATGGGTCTACAAGAACATGCGCGACGTGTGGGGCGTGATCGACATGGCGCGCGTCAACAACTACACGGCACCATTCACCATCAACGATCCGGGTGCCGACCGTGTGGCGGGCACCGCCGACGATCAGACGTTCCAGACGCGGTCGCTGCCGGCCGGCTTCACGGGCACGGACCCGGTGTTCACGAACCTCGGTGAGCGCGGCAACGCGGACTTCAACACCGCGGAGTTCGCGCTGAACCGCCGTTTCGCCAACAAGTGGATGCTGCTGACATCGTTCGGCTACACCTGGTCGAAGATGGCGCACGTGCAGACCGCCAACGGCAACCTTGGCCGCTACGGCAACACCACGTTCAACTATCGCCCGTTCGACGCGCTGTTCGGCGACGACGCCCGCGAAACGACGACGGTGTGGAACTACAAGATCATCGGCCGCTACGTGCTGCCGTATGAGATTGGCTTCTCGGGTTCGTGGAAGGTGCAGAGCGGCTTCAACTACGCCCGTACCATCAGCGTCGCGATGCCGGTCGAAGGCAATCGCACCATCCGCGTCGAACCGGCGGACACCAACCGCTATCCGTCCGTGGCGATCCTCGATGCGCGCCTCGACAAGACGTTCTCGTTCGGCAAGTACGGGAAGATGACGCCGCAACTCGACGTCTTCAACATCATGAACTCGGGCGTGCCGGTGGCCGTGCGCACCACGAACACGGCGGCGGCCCCGTTCAGGGACGTGACCCAGATCCTCAATCCGCGCGTCATCCGATTCGGCTTTAGGTACAGTTTCTAATCGCAAAGAACGCGATTAGAAGCGCTACTTAGTCTTCCCGGGCCTCCGGCCCGGGGGGACTTGAACGACTTTTCGTTCGGTAGATCCATCTAATTGGGGCCGGCCGCCAGGCCGGCCCTTCCTTTTGTCCCTACAAATCGACTTTTCGGCCCAAATTTCGAGTTTTTCCTCGAAAATCGAGTGACCAACGATCAAGCACGTCGCTTGCATTCCCATCCCTGCAGAACTACCATCCGTCCGGCCCGGTTGTACCCCCGTCCATCCATCCCTAGGCTCGTAGGGCCGAAAGGCAGGAAGACGAGTGTGTAAGTAAGAGGCCGTTCGTTTTGCGTTAACTCACGTTTGTCGTTGGTTGGAGGAGAACTACATGAGGCTGAACAGGCTGACCGTGCTTTGCCTGTGCGTCACGCTGCTGTCACTGGCGGCGCCCACGTTCGCACAGGAATTCCGCGGCCGTATCAATGGAACCGTTACCGATAACACCGGCGCAGTCCTGCCCGGCGTGACCGTCACGGCTTCCAGCCCTGCGTTGATTCAACCGCAGGTGCAGGTGACTGGTGGCGATGGCAGCTACCGCTTCCTGGCGTTGCCTCCGGGCGTTTACAGCATCGATTTCGAGCTGACCGGTTTCAACACGGTAAAGCGCGCCGATGTGCGCGTCGTCATCAACCAGACACTGTCGGTCGACATGCAGATGCAGGTCGCGACCCTGCAGGAAACCGTCACGGTGACGGGCGCCTCGCCGATCGTTGATACGTCAACGACCGCGATGGGCACCAACTTCACCAAGGAACTGCTCACGGAAATCCCGAACGCGCGCGACATCTGGGCGGCCATGGCGCAGGCGCCCGGCATCCAGATGACGGCGTTCGACGTCGGCGGCTCAAACACCGGTAACCAGTCGGGCTTCCGCTCGTATGGGTTCGACACGCAGAACCAGACCCGCATGGAAGGCATCGACACCACCGAAGGCACGGCGGCCAACGCCGGCTACTTCGACTTCGGTAGCTTCGAAGAGTTCCAGGTCGGCGGCGCCGGCGCGGACTCCGGTGCGTTCGCCGGCGGCGCGGTGCTCAGCATCAGCGTCAAGTCGGGTGGCGATCGCTTCACCGGCACCTGGTACAGCGACTACGTCGGCGAGAGCCAGTTGACCGACAACGTGCCGGACTACCTGCGCACCGCCAACACGCCGAATGAAGACGGCCTGTTTTCGCGCGCCGGTCTCTGCTTCCAGCGTTCAGGCGAGACGATCTGCCGCGGCAACGCGACCAAGAAGCAGTACGACCTCAACGGCGACTTCGGCGGCCCGCTGTGGAAGCAGAAGGCGTGGTTCTTCACCAGCTGGCGCCTGAACGACAAGTACGAATACATCACCGGTCTCGGTGACGAAACGCAGCGCTCGAAGCTGTCGAACAAGTACACGTTCAAGGGCACGTTCCAGGTTGGCAAGAACAACCAGATCATCGGCTTCCTGAACAAGCGCGAAAAGCTGCAGGACAAGCGCGGCGTCAGCCTGACGATCCCGTTGTCGGCGGCGTATTACCAGAGCTCGCGTAACTATCCGTGGAAGGTGGAGTGGACGTCGGTGCTCGGCAGCCGGGCGTTCCTCGACGTGCTCTACGGCAACTGGTACAACTTCTTCCCGCTGCGCCCGGTCCGCGACTTCGGCCTGTATGACGGTCCGTGGACGGCGCCGCGTATCGACACGGCCACCAGCGTTCGCTCGGCGACGGGCGGCAACAACGGCTACCAGGACCAGAAGCGCTACAAGCCGCAGTTCTACACCACGCTGTCCTACTTCCAGGATGGCTGGGCGGGTTCGCACGACTTCCGCGCCGGCTTCGACTGGAAGCGCGACCGTCGCTCGCTGTTCAACGACCAGCCGTTCGACATCGACTACCGTGACAACAACGGCGCGCTCGCGGCCGTTGACATCTTCAACTCGTCGGTCACCGGCATCAACGATGTCGTCTACACCGCGGGCTGGATCAACGACACCTGGAAGGTCTCGAACCGCCTGACGCTGAACCTCGGTGTCCGCGTCGAGAACTACAAGGACCAGTGGCCGGACCAGGACTTCGCGCCCAACGGCATCCCGGCCCTCGCCGGCTGGAACGACGCGCGCTACAGCAGCTTCATCGCGCCGCGCACCGTGAGCGCCACGACGGTCGCCAACACCACCACCCTGGCGCCGAAGCTGGGCTTCGCGCTCGACGTGACCGGCGACAACCGCACGGTCATCAAGGGCTTCATCGGCCAGTCGCGCTGGAACTCGGCGGACACGCTGGCTGACCAGGAAAACCCGGTCGGCCTCGCGCAGCTGCGTTACGCGTTCGTCTCCTGCGCCGCCGGCCAGACCACCGGCTGCGACCTCAATGGCGACCGTCTCGTCAGCTCGCCTGCCGAGCTCGGCGCGTTCCAGTCGACCCAGGGCGGCGGCGGCTTCGTTCGCGTCGACCGCGACCTGATCCGTCCGACCAGCAACGAAGTCTCGCTGAACCTCGAGCGCGAGCTCGTCACCGGTCTCTCGGGCCGCGCGTCGTGGGTCTACAAGAACATGCGCAACGTGTGGGGTGAAATCGACGTCGTTCGCGCTGCCGGCTACACGGTGCCGTTCACGATCAACGACCCCGGCGCGGACCGCGTCGTCGGCACCGCTGACGACCAGACGTTCCAGACCCGTGCGCTGGCTGCCGGCACCGGTACCGACCGCGTCTACACCAACAGCGAACAGAACAACGCGGACTTCCATACCGCCGAGTTCGCGCTGAACCGCCGCTTCGCCAACAAGTGGATGTTGCTCACGTCGTTCGGCTACACCTGGTCGACGATGAACCATACCGCAGCGGGCGCTCGCACCTTCGTGTACCGTCCGTTCGACATGATGTTTGGTGACAACGGCCGCGAGACCGACACCCTGTGGAACTACAAGATCATCGGCCGCTACGTGCTGCCGTATGAGATTGGCTTCTCGGGTTCGTGGAAGGTGCAGAGCGGCTTCAACTACGCCCGCACCATCAGCGTGACGATGCCGGTGGAAGGCGCGCGCACCATCCGCGTCCAGCCGATCGATTCGAACCGCTACCCGTCAGTGCAGATCCTCGACCTGCGCCTCGACAAGTCATTCCAGCTCGGCAAGTTCGGCAAGCTCCAGCCGATGCTCGACGTGTTCAACGCGCTGAACTCGGGCGTGCCGACCACGGTCCGCACCACGAACACCGCGACCGCGCCGTTCAACGAAGTGACCGCAACGCTCAACCCGCGCGTCATCCGTTTCGGCGTCCGCTATAACTTCTAATTTCGCGAAGCGAAATTAAAAGGGCTACCTAGCTTCCCCGGGCCTCCGGCCCGGGAGCTTCGCAAGCCGCTTAGAAACACATGGCCCGTTCCACTTCGGTGGGACGGGCCGTTTTACTTTTGAACGGGGAATATCGAGAGCACTAGTGGCGTTTCGCGCCGGCGCCGTCGAGCGCGTCGCGGACAGCGCGCAGGAGCACGACCGACGTGATCGGCTTCTGCAAGAAGCGACCGCCCCCGGCGTCTTCATCGGTCAGCAACTGCGCCGCATCTCCAGACATGAAGATGATCGGCGGCACGATGGTGCCCGTCCTGATCTCTCGCGCGAACGCCGCGCCGTTCATGCCCGGCATGCGCACGTCACTCAGCACCAGGTCTGGAACAAACCCCGATCGCAGCCAGCCCAGCGCCTCGGTGGCATCAGCGGAAGCGCGAACGTTATAGCCGCGTCGCTTCAGCACCGACTCGAGCACGGTGCGCACCGCGTTGTCATCGTCAACGAGCAGGATCGTTTCCGAGCCTCCGACCACCGGGTGCGGACGCTCAACTTCCGGTTCAACGACCGGTGCCTCGTAACGCGGCAACCGCAACCTGAATCGCGTGCCGGCGCCGGGCTGACTCTCGCAGACAATGTCGCCGCCGGATTGCTTGACGATGCCGTAGACGGTGGCGAGGCCGAGACCGGTGCCGCGCTGTCCCTTGGTGGTGAAGAAGGGCTCGAAGATCTTGGCGCGCGTGTCAGGGTCCATGCCGACGCCGGTATCGGCGACGGACAGCTCGATGAACGCAACGCCGTGCTCCGAGACATTACTGGTGGCAATCGTGATGCGGCCGCCGGCCGGCATGGCATCGCGGCCATTGATCACGAGATTGAGAATCACCTGCTCCATCTGCACGCGGTCGGCGTGGACGAAGCCCAGTGCCGGATCGAGGGCGATGCCGATCTCCACATCGCCGCCCGTGGTGCGGCGCAGCAGCGACACCATCTCGCCGACCACGTCGTTCAACTGCAGCCGCGTTGGCAACAGGACCTGGCGACGGCTGAACGCGAGCAACTGCTGGGTCAGCTTTGAGGCGCGCTCGGCGGCGGCGCAGAGTTCGGTGAGCTGCAGGAACTCCGGGCTGCCCGGTGCCGCAGATTCCCTGAGCACGTCGGCGTAGCCGACGATCACGGTCAGCAGGTTGTTGAAGTCGTGCGCGATACCGCCGGCGAGCTGGCCAACCGCTTCGAGACGCTGCCCCTCCCTGAGGTGGACGTCCCGTTCCTGCAGATCGCTGGCCATGCGATTGAACGCCGCCGCCAGCACTTCGAGTTCATGCACGCCACCGACCGGCGCGGTGCGCGCGCTGAGATCGCCGGCCGACAGCATGGTCGTGGCGGTCATCAGCTTCCTGACCGGCCGCCGAATCAGCAACTCCGAACCTCCCCAGGCCACGATCAGCAGTCCCAGTGCGAGCGCGCCCAACGTCACCCACTCACTGCGGAGGCCAGGATCGAGCAATGCGGCCACGCTGCGTTCCGGAATTCCGGCGGTCGCAAACGCGACGATCGCACCGCCTGTGTCGCGAATCGCGGCGATCGCAAACAGCCGGCGGATGCCGTCGGGTCCCGTGAAGGTTGAGACAACGTCACCCTGGGATTGCATCACCTTGAGTTGCTCGGCGCTCGGCTTCACTCCGAAGAAGCGCTCGGCGTCGGTCGACCGCGCGATCAGCGATCCGTTGCGATCAAGCAACGACAAGGTCGTGCCTTCCATTCGCGTCTCGGACTCGAGCGCCCGGCTCAACACGAGCAGGTCAAGGTTGGCGAACATGACGTGGGTGATCTCGCCCGTTGCGTCGCGTAGCGGATAGGCAAACGCCAGCGTCGGCAGACGCCGGACTTTGCCGTGCATGAAATCGCCGGTCACGAACCCGCCGCTGTCTCTCGCACGCTGGAAATATTCGCGATCGGCAATCGTCATCCCGACGGCGCCACCTTCGAGCGCGATGCAGTCAACGCGACCGGTGCGATCGGCACGCCCGATGGTGGCGTAGACGTCGACGAAATCGCTGCGCAACGCGCGGACAAAGGAGTGACAGGCTTCCGGATTCGGATCGGTCATCGCCGGATGCCGCGCGAGGGCCACGAGCAGCTGCCGCGCCACTTCGATGCGTTGGGCGTGAGCCTGCGCGGTGAGACGCGCGAGGTTGAGTGCCTGTGCGCGCATTTCGCGCTCGGCGGCGCGCCGCTCGTTATTCCTGCTGGCGATCAGCAAGACCACGGCTGGAAGGACGGCAAGTCCCAGCAACAGCAGCAGGCGCGCTCGGAGGCCTCGAAAGATCATGTCGACCGCGATTCTACGGCGATTGTCGTAGATATTCGGATTGGATCAGTGGTACAAACAGCGGCCTGTGATGCGACCGCTTGCCCCCCGGCTCGCCGTTGTCCTCGGTTACGTAATCGCGGCGGTGCTGTTTTCATGGCCGCTGCCCTTGCATCTCTCCACTCATTTGACCGGCGATCCCGGCGGGGACACCAGCGTCTACGTGTGGAACCAGTGGGTGTTCCACCAGGAATTGACCACGGGGCACAACCCCATGACGACGGAAAAGATCCTGTCGTTGTCGACTCCCCAGGTTGACCTCAGCCAGCACAACTACACGCCGTTTCTCAACCTGCTCGCGTTGCCGCTGATCTCGTCCGTCGGGTCCATCACCGCGTTCAACCTGGTCTTCCTCGCCGTCTGCGTTCTGAACGCAGTCGTGATGTACGGGCTGGCACGCCATGCCACCAGCGCGAGCCGTGCCGAAGCCTGGCTCGCCGGCCTGGTCTTCGCGTGGTCGCCGATCATGATGGCGCGCACCACCGGGCATTTCAGCCTCGTCGCCGCCGCGGCCCTGCCTGCGTTCGTGTGGTGCCTGATGCGCGCCGACCGCACCCGCTCCCTCAGGGATGCCGCACTCGTGGGCTTGTGCATGGCCTGGGCAGGGCTGTCTGACGCCTACTTCGGCATCTACTGCGTAGTAATCGGCCTTCTTTACCTTGCGGTGCAGCTCATCCGATTCACGCGCCTTCCCGTTGCGGGAACCGGCTATTGGCGGTGGCCCCTGGATCTGGTGATCCTCTGCCTTTCAGGCCTGATCCTTGGCCTGGCACTGGGTCGCGGAGGCGAGTTCACCCTGCTCGGCGTGTCGATCCGCATGCGCAGCCTCTACAACCCTGTGCTCATCCTGACGCTGCTGGTGGCGGCGCGACTACTCCTGCGGTGGCGGCCGAAATTCCAGCGCTCAGCGTTTGATCCGATTCCTATGAAGGCCGTACTTGTCGCCGCGCTGGCGTGCGCGGGACCGCTCTCGCCCGTGTTGTATGGGTTGAGCGAGCAGCTTCTCGAAGGACGCTTCGTCAGCCCGCAGATCTTCTGGCGCAGCAGCCCGTCGGGCGTCGATCTCCTTGCCTTCTTCGCGCCCAATTCGCAGCATCCGCTCGTCCGCCTGTTCACGGACGATCCGCTGATGACGCGGCCGACGATGTTTGTTGAATACACCGCGGCGCTGAGTCTTGTCGCGCTCTGCTTCATTGCGTTCGCGTGGTGGCGTGCCGGGTATCGCCCCACGGCAGCGTGGATCGCGAGCACCCTTGGCTTTGCCTTGCTGGCGCTGGGACCGTTTGTCCACGTCGCCGGCTACAACACGCATGTGCCCGGTCCGTGGGCGCTGCTCCGGTATTTACCGGGCTTCGGCCTGGCGCGCATGCCGACCCGCTTTGCGATCGTCGCGTCGATGGGTGTGGCGGTGCTGCTGGCCGGTGCCCTCGCGGCAATCGGTTCGAAATGGCCACATCGCCGCAGGCTGATTGTTGGTGTCGCCGCGGTCCTGATCGTGTGCGAACTTCTCCCGTCGCCGCGCCCGCTGTACTCGGCGGAGATCTCGCCGGTCTACGATCGGATCGCATCGGACCCGCGGGATATCCGCGTGCTCTCGCTGCCATTTGGCGTCCGCGACGGCACGTGGGAAACGGGCAACTTCCGGCCGCGGTCGCTGTTCAACCAGACGCGTCACGGCAAGGCCTTGATCGGTGGTTACCTGTCGCGCATCTCGCCAGGGCGTGTGGCGCGGATGCGGAAGCAGTATCCGACGCTGGATGCGCTGATCACCCTCAGCGAGAAGCCGCCAATCGGCCCCCAGGTCGCGGCGACGCTGCGCGAGCGAGGCGATCGACTGATCACGCAGGGCAACGTCGGCTATGTGGTGATCGACTCGCGGTTCATCCCGCCCGATCGCGCGCAACTGGTCATCGACACGTTCAAGCTGCGGTCCATCACCCAGGATCGCCACCTGACGCTCTACGCGCCACAGGCCGACCTCCAGTCGCGATCTACGCCGTAATCAACGGCGCGGGCCTCATATAATCTCTGGGTGATTCGGCGCGGTCCGTTCCTGTTGCTGTTCGCGGTGTCTGGCGCCGCGGCTCTCATCTACGAAGTCGTCTGGACCCGGCTGCTCACGCTGCACATGGGCCACGGACTCGCGGCCGCAAGCGCGGTACTCGCCGCCTTCATGGGCGGCCTCGCCGCCGGCGCCGGCGCCGCCGGGCGTTACGCGAAGCACCTCTCCCCCACACGCGCACTCGCCCTCTATGCGGGGCTCGAGATCGCCATTGCCGCCCTCGCATTGCTGATGCCCGTGATGCTGGTCGCGGTGCGACCGCTGCTTGCGGCCACCTACGCGGATGGCAGCGGCGGCGCCGCATTTGCGTTCGTGCGTCTCGCGTCGAGCGTGTTGTTGTTGTGCGTTCCCGCGGCGTGCATGGGCGCGACGTTCCCGATCGCGTCGCGCTGGATGGTCCGGATGGCGTCCACCGCGGCACAGGATGCCGGTGGCCTGTATGCCGCCAACACGCTCGGCGCCGCGGGTGGCGCGGTGCTGGCTGGATTCGTGTTGATCCCCGCACTCGGACTGCAAGGCACGACGTTCGCGGGGGTCGCGCTGAATGTGATTGCCGCAGCGGGCGCGTGGGTTATTGCGAGGGGTCAGGGGGCAGGGATCGGGGAGCCGGGAACCGGGAGCCGGGAACCGGGAACCGGGAGCCGGACGGACCAGGGTAGTTCCGGCTCCCGGCTCCCGGCTGCCGGCTTGCGCTCTCGAGCGCCGTGGTTAGCTGCAGCGGCACTCGGAGCCAGCGGATTTGCGTCACTGACTCTGCAAGTCGTGTGGACGCGACTGCTCGTGCAGATCCTGGGTCCGACGACCTACGCGTTCAGCACCGTGGTGTCGATCTTCATCATCGGTATCGCGATCGGCGCCGCCATCGCGTCGCGCCTGGCGCCGCGCATGAAGCACCCGTCGATCGGATTGGCGTGTTCGCTGCTGATCAGCTCCGGGCTGGCGTTGGCTGCGGCGGGTTCAGTGGATTGGGCGCTCCTCACCATCGGCGACATCGTGTCCAACAAGGCGTTCGTATTCGCCGACGTGCTGCAGCGAGAAGTGCTGCTGGTCTCGGCACTGCTGCTGCCGATGACGATTGCCTTTGGTGCGGCGTTTCCGTTTGCCGTGGCGATGGGCAGCAATAACGACGACCAGGTCACCGAACACATCGGCGTGATCTACGCCGTCAACACCCTCGGCGCGATTCTCGGATCGTTGCTGGCCGGATTCCTCCTGGTTCCTGCCGCGGGCCTGTTCAACACGATTCGACTGGTCGTGGCGATCTGTGCGGTCACCGCAATGGCGATCCTGCTCAAGACCGCGAACACGCGTGGACGGACGATCGGCTTCGCCCTCTCAGGCGTGGTCGTGCTGGCGATCGCCTTCGCACCGCAGTGGGACCCGTCCCTGCTCTCGAGCGGTGTCTATAAGTACGCACCGGCAATGCGGGGCAACAACCTCGAGACCTCCCTCACGGCTGGCGAGTTGCTCTCCTATCGTGAAGGCGCGACTGCGACCGTGGCGGTGCGCAAGCTGACGGGAACGCTCTCGCTGGCGATCGACGGCAAGGTCGATGCCTCGAACGCCGGCGACATGTTGACGCAACGCCTGCTCGCCCACGTGCCGCTCCTGCTGCACCCGGATCCCAAGAACGTCGCCATTCTCGGTCTCGGCAGCGGCGTCACGCTCGGATCCGCGCTGCAGCACCCCATCACTTCGGCAAGCGTGCTCGAGATCTCGCCCGAAGTGGTTGAGGCGTCGCGCTTCTTCGAAGCCGAAAACCACAAGGCTCTTGCCGATCCGCGCACGCGCGTGATCGTCGGCGACGGCCGCACGCACCTGATGCTCGGCACGCAGACCTATGACGTGATCGTGTCGGAGCCGTCGAACCCCTGGATGGCGGGCATCGCATCGCTCTTCACCAAGGAGTTCTTCGAAGGCGCGCGATCCCGGCTGGCGCCCGGCGGCGTGTTGTGCCAGTGGGCCCACACCTACGACATCAGCAACGACGACCTGCGATCGATCGTCGCCACGTTCCTGACCGCGTTCCCGGAAGGCACGCTGTGGCTCGTGGGCGAAGCCGACGTCCTGCTGGTCGGCTCAACCGAACCCATGAACGCCCGCATGGCCGGCATCGCGGCCGCCATGAAGCGGCCACGCGTTGCGGATGATCTCGCCTCGGTCGGCGTCATGGGCCCATTTTCGGTGTCGTCACTCTTCGTCGCCGAAGGCGAAGCCCTTCGGGCGTGGGCCAGCGGCGCACGAATTCAGACCGACAATCGCTCGGCACTCGAGTTTTCGGGACCGCGCAGCATCTTTGGCTCACATCGCGACGACAACGCCGCCGCGCTCCGGGCGCTGGCAGAGAGCAGCCCTCGGCCGCCCGCGATCGCCAAAGCGTTTGCCGACGCCACGCCGGCCGACTGGCGCGACCGGGCCTTGATGATGCTGAAGGCCGACGCCTTTCAACTGGCGTTCGACGAGCTGTCGCGCTCACTCGAAGCCAATCCGAACGATCCGGTCGCCTTGGAGGGCCTGATCCGATCGGCTGCCACCCTCAACTCCATTCCAGCAGCCCAGGCCTTCCTGACGAAGTTGGCCGCAGACCCGGCTCGCCCCGCCGCCAGGCTGGCGCTCTCGCGGGTGCTGGCATCACAGAACAACATCGAAGCCGCCATCCGGATTCCGCTCGACATGCTGCAGGCCAATCCGGGCGACGTGCCGGCGTTGGAGCAAATGGCGTCGGTACTTGCCGACATCGGCGACGTCAGCCGACTTGAACCCGTGGCCCAACGCCTGTTACACGAAGCACCCAAGAGTGGTTGGGCGCACTACTACTCCGCTTCCCTGTACTTCCTACAAGGCCGGCCGGTTGCCGCACTACAGGCTGCCCGCAACGCCGTCGCCCTCGACCCTGCCAACGCCAAGGCACACAACCTGATTGGCGCGTGCCTGGCCGAGACGGGCCAACACGACGCCGCGCGGGTGGCGTTCCAGGCATCGATCAAGGCCGATCCGAAGGAACCCGGCACATACGCCAATCTCGCCACGCTCGAACTCCAGTCGGGAAATCGTGAGCTGGCGCGCCGTTACTTCGCCGAAGCGCTCACGATCGATCCGAATTCAGAGACGGCGCGAGCCGGACTGAATTCAATTCGCTGAAGCGTGAAATCCAACGCGATACATTTCGATTGTGCGCGGTGTGTGCGCACAACCTCATAGCACTGTGTAGAAACTGCCACTCCAGAGAGCGCTCGGCTGTCCGATTCTCTGTATGTCCCTGCTGAGTCGCTCCAAGGTCGAGCGGCATGGTACTTGCTAAAGTTCGGAACCGAGGGGAAGAGATAGATGAGCGTCGTTCGCATTCTGGGGTTCTCGACGCTGTCGTGCGGCTGTGTGGTCGGTAAGTACCGCGACATTGCCAGCACGCGCGAGGTGGTCTACGTCGAAGAGAAGGGCGTTGGCTGTGAAAGCCATGCGCACCGTCGCAACCACACGGTTTCGGCGGAACGCGAGCGATACGCCGCGGTCTCGATGACGACGATCACCGCGAGAGCCTCCTAAACACAGGCTAGCGGGCTACCAGGCCAGCGGGCTGGCAGGACGTCGGACTAAGATTGACCGACGTGGCTCGTGCGCTTCCAAAACCTTTTGCCGTGCTCGGGCGCGGCCGCACCCAGTTGCGGTTCTTTCATGGCGACGCCATTGACGTCATGAACCGGCTGGGTGCCGCATCCATCGACGCGGTCGTCACCTCCCCTCCTTACAATCTTGGTATCCGCTACCGCAGTTACGACGATGGCCTGCCGCAGTCTGAGTATTTGGACTGGACCGGGAAGTGGATCGAGGCGGCCGGCCGTGTGCTGTCCGACAAAGGGTCGCTGTTCCTGAACGTCGGCGCCAAACCGAAGGACCCGTGGACCGCCCTGGACGTTGCCCAGGCTGCCCGCCGCCACCTCGAACTGCAGAACATCATCCACTGGGTCAAGTCGATCGCCATCGAAAAGCAGCTCGCCGGCGCCCGCGCCGGCCTGAAAGACGACCTGGCGGTCGGTCATTACAAGCCGATCAACAGCCAGCGCTTCCTGAACGACTGCCACGAGTTCGTGTTCCACTTCAGCAAGTCGGGCGACACCCCCATCGATCGCCAGGCGATCGGCGTGAAATACCAGGATCCGTCAAACATCACGCGATGGGAGAAGGCCGGTTCAGGCCGGCGATGCCGCGGCAACACGTGGTTCCTCCCCTACGACACCATCCAAAGCCGCGACAAGGAGCGACCGCATCCGGCGACGTTCCCGTGGCGGCTGCCGGCCTATTGCCTTCGCCTGCACGGCCTCGAGCGCGTGCGGGTCGCCGCCGATCCATTCCTTGGACTGGGGAGTTCGGCGGTTGCATGCGCCACGCTGGGGATAGGGTTTGTCGGCATTGAGCTGGACGCGCACTACCTGAAGGAAGCGGTGGCGCGCGCGAAACAGGCGCTCTCCGAGCGGGCGCGCCAGCCCAAGCCAGGCTTATAGAGCTATATTCACAATCGTTTTACTTGAATCCATCTCTCCATGAGATATATGCTTCCATGCATTCCTGGAGAGAAGCGTGGACCTTCGACAACTAGAAATCATAAGAGCCATCGCGGAAACTGGTTCGTTCACGGCCGCCGGCCAAAAACTGCACGTGTCGCAGTCGGCGATCAGCCGCCAGATTCTGCTGCTGGAAGACGAGCTCAAGGAGCCGGTCTTCCTGCGCGTCGGCCGGCGCATTCGTATCACCCCTGCCGGCGAATCCCTGCTGCAGTTGAGTCATCGCGTCTTTCAGGACCTGAAGGACACCATCGCCGGCATCACCGACAGCCAGGAGTCGCTGCGCGGCACCGTGCGCCTGCTGGGCGGCATGACGGTCTGCCTCTACGTGTTTCCGCCGCTCCTCACCGAACTGAAGCGCCAGCATCCTGAGATTGACCTCAAGCTGGTGACCGGCAGTTCCGAGCGCTGCCTGGCGCAGTTGCGTGCCGGCGCCGGCGACCTCGCGCTGCTGACGCTCCCCGTGGATCAGCCCGACCTGGTCACCGTTCCGGTGCTGCAGGAAGAGTTGCTGGTCGTCACGAGCGCGAAGCACCCATTGTCGAAGAAGAAGAAGATCCTGCCGACCGACCTGGTCGGCGAGCCGTTCGTGCTGTTCGAGTCGGGGTCGAACACACGCCGTGCGGTGGATGAGTTCTTCATGACGGCGCGCATCGAGCCGCAAATTGTCATGGAAACCGAGAACGTCGAGATCATCAAGGCGATGGTCCGCAACGGCATCGGCATCACGGTCATCCCCTACCAGGCCGTGGCTCGCGACGTGGCCGCCGGGCAGCTGTTCTGCGCCCGCATCGAAGGCCGGTCGCTCGTGCGCGAAACGGGGTGGGTCTACCCGAAGATGAGCCGCACCCCGCGCGCGGTCCAGGAAGTCATTCGGGCCTTCGAGCGCGTCCGCCCCAAACTCAAACTGGCGCCGTAGAACGGGCCAGCGGGCCAACAGGCTAGCGGGCTAGCGGGCTAGCAGGCTAGCGGGCTAGCGGGCTAGCGGGCTA
>CAZVLS010000004.1:329704-346757 GCA_964628295.1 uncultured Acidobacterium sp. | reverse complement strand
TCGAACTACTGGAGAAAACCGCTCACGCTTGACACGGTCTTTCCATATCAGAAGTAATCCGAGTGCCAGTAGACAACTTCCGACGCGGTGAGCGGCGGCAGCGGCAGGATACGGTCGCGCAGCGGACGAATCATCAGGACGGACTGGGTGGGCGACGTCGCGGCCACCTTTACCTGCTGCGGCACCAGCGCCTTCGGCCACCAGCACTTGATCTCCGGTAACCGCTCGCTCGGGTAACGCGCCAGCATCACCTGCAGCATGGCGCCAAGACGTGAGCCGGCGGGATCGCGATCACCGGCCTCTTCGATCATCCAGCGGCCATTCTCTTCCGAGCTCACCAGGTACGCCACTGCCTGGTAGCCCTCTTCGACCACCAGGAATTCGGTGTTGCGCGTACCTGCTGGCGCGAGTCCAGAATTCAGGCGCTTGCGCGTGATGTTGAAGCGAATGAAGTCTTCGCTGCGATCGAGCGAGAGCCGCGCGTCCCTCGTGCGTGTCGAGCACATCTCCACAATCGACGGGATGTCCTTGTCATCACCACTGCGTACCAGCATGGCCGGTGCGCCGCCGCGTTTCTGGTCCACTTCGAGCGTCGCCTCTTCGAGGGGGACCGGCACGAAGTCGAGACGTTCGTAGAACGCCGGATCGATCTCCGAGAAGAGCATGGCAAACTCCTGCCCTTCGGTGACGGCGGTGTCGAGGACGCGCGTGATCAGCTCGCGCGCCGCACCGCGGCCACGGTGGGCGGGCGTGGTGAAGACCGCGCCAATCCCGAGCACACGGCGAATGCGGCCGTCGATCCGGATGGACAAGTCGTAGCGCTTGGCGCTGGACAAGACATGAGGCCCATCAACCAGCGCGACCCTGTCCAGGTGCTGCCGCCCCCATGGGGTCTTCAGTTGTGCTGCCCAGGACTTCTCATAGGACGTCCGGGACAGGCCGTCTCCCCACAACGGGTGAGTGTCGTTCAAGACGGTTTCGAGAATCGGGCCGGTGACGGGGACAACTTGAAGTGGCATCCAACTGCGCTCGATTAGTGACTCCCGAGCTTCGTCGGGACAGGTTGGTTAAACGATCGGCGGGCATGCCCGGTCGAAGTAGGTAAGTAAAGGTTACCGCATCATGCGAATACTCGCCCTCTTCCTTGCACTCACTACCACCCTGTCAGCCGGCTCCAGGGCCGACCAGGATTCGGAGATCCTTCACGCCTTGAACCGCCTGACCTATGGCCCGCGTCCAGGCGACGTCGAGCGCATCAGGGCCATGGGCCTGCAGAAGTGGATCGATCAGCAGCTGACGCCGTCAGGGATCGACAACTCGGCAATGGAGCGAAGACTTGCGAGTCTCGAAACGCTGACACTCGATGCGAAGACGATTCAACGCGACTACGCAGGGCCGGCGATGGAAGAGCGCCACAAGCAACAACTGGAAGCGGCTAACCGGGAGCCGGGCGTCGGGAACCGGGAGATGCCGGCCGCCTCTCCGTCCCCGGATTCCGGCTCACGTCAGATGAGCGAGGCGCAGCGACGCGCGCGACAGGTGCTGTCCGACCTTGAGCAGGCAAAGCTGCTCCGTGCCGTCTACAGCGAACGGCAGGTAGAAGAGGTTCTCGTCGACTTCTGGTTCAACCACTTCAACGTGTTCGCCGGAAAGGGCGCCACGCGCAATTACGTCGGCGAGTACGAACGCGACGCGATTCGACCGCACGTCCTCGGCTCGTTCAGGGACATGCTGGGCGCGACAGCCAGGCATCCCGCGATGCTGTTTTATCTCGACAACTGGCTCTCCAGTGCACAGGGTGCGCAGGGTGCACGAGGTACACGGGGTGCGCAAGGTGCGGCGCGTGGGCGTTCTTCGGGGCTCAACGAGAACTACGCGCGCGAGCTGCTGGAACTGCACACGCTCGGCGTCGACGGCGGCTACACCCAGAACGACATCGTCAATATCGCCAAAGCGTTCTCGGGCTGGACGATGCAGCCGCGACAGGGGTCGGGGTTCATCTTTGCGTCCAATCGTCACGATCGCGGCGAGAAGGTCGTACTCGGACAGACGATCAAGGCCGGCGGCGGCGAGAGCGACGGCGACCGCGTGCTCGACATCGTCGCGGCACATCCGTCGACAGCGAAACACATCGCCACCAAGCTCGCGATTCGGTTTGTCAGCGACAATCCGCCCCCCGCACTGGTCGATCGGATTGCGGCTCGATTTGTGGCGACCAAGGGCGATCTTCGCCAGGTCACCAGGGCACTGCTGGCGTCTCCAGAGTTCCTCGCTGCCGATGCGCGCCGCTCGAAGGTAAAGACGCCGCTGGAGTTTGTGGCGAGTGCGATACGCGCGACCGGTGCAGAGGTCCGCAATGCGCTGCCGCTTGCCCGGACATTGCGCGACATGGGGATGCCGCCGTACTTCTGCCAGCCGCCGACCGGCTACGACGAAACCGCGACGACGTGGGTGACGGCCGGTGCGCTGGTGAGCCGCATGAACTTCGCCGTCGAACTGTCGAAGAACAACGTCCGCGGCGTGCGGGTGCCGCTGAGCGAAGAGCAGACGCTCGCGCTCCAGATCGGCGCCCCTGAATTCCAACGGCAGTAGGCACACACGGAAAGCGCAGGACAAGCATGGCGAACCACGATTGCCACAAGCACGCGATTGCACCTGAGTGTTCCTCGAGACGCATCTTCCTGCGACAGGGCGGGCTGGCATTGCTGTCGCTCGGCTTCGCGCCGTCGTTTGTCTCTCGGCTGGCGGCGGAATCGCCGGAACGACGCAAGCTGCTGGTCGTGGTGTTCCAGCGCGGCGCGGTGGACGGCCTCAACATGGTCGTGCCCCATGGAGACGCCGATTATTATCGCGCGCGTCCGACGATTGCGATCGCCAGGCCGGGCTCGAGCGACGGGGCCATCGATCTCGATGGATTCTTCGGCTTGCATCCGCGCATGCCGGCACTCAAGCCGTTGTGGGACAACAAGTCGCTGGCGGTTGTGCACGCGTCCGGCTCGCACGACACCACGCGCTCCCATTTCGACGCGCAGGACTACATGGAGTCGGCGACGCCAGGGGTCAAGAGCACGAAGGACGGGTGGCTGAATCGATGCTTGGCGGGAACCGGGAACCGGGAGCCGGGAGCCGCCGCTAATCCTCTTCGAGGCGTTGCGCTGACCAGGCAGATGCCACGCGCGTTGCAGGGTTCGGCGCCGGCGCTGGCGATCGGCAGCACCGACGACTTCGCGGTGGCGGACATGCGGGCGCGCACGTCGTTCGAAGAACTGTACGAGGCCGCTCAGCAGGACAAGCAACTGCGGGGCACGGCCGGCGACGCGTTCGACGCCATGAAGGTCCTCGCCAGGAAGACGGCGGGCGCCTATCGCCCTGCCAACGGGGCTGCGTATCCTCGCTCACCGTTTGGCCAGGCGATGCAAGAGATTGCGCGGCTCGCGAAGTCGGATGTCGGCCTCGAGATCGCGTTCGCCGAAAGCACCAACTGGGATCACCACGTCAACGAAGGTGCGGCAAGCGGACAGATCGCCACTCGCCTTGATGATTTTTCTAGCGGCGTGGCGGCGCTCGCCACCGATTTCGGCGATCGCATGAGCGACACGATTATCCTCACCATGTCCGAGTTCGGCCGTGCGGTCGCCGAGAACGGCAGCCGCGGCACCGATCACGGTCACGGCAACGCGATGTTCGTCATTGGAGGCAGCGTGAAAGGCGGCAAGGTCTACGGCAAGTGGCCAGGCCTTGGCGTCAACGATCGGTTCGAGGGACGCGACCTTGCGGTGACGACTGACTTTCGTGACGTGTTCAGCGAGATTGCCGCAAAGCACCTCGGAAGCGATCGCGCGGCACTGAGCCGCACCCTGCCGGGCTACGACGTCAAGCCCACATCAATCAAAGGTCTGCTCTAGACGTACTAATGGACGTCGGGCGGGTCGTAGCGGTGCACAAAGCCAAGCTGCTCCATCCGCTCGAAATCCTTGTCGAGCGACCAGACCAGTCCGCCGATCTCGCTGGTCAACGATGCAATGAGCAGGTCCGTGATCGTGAATCGCTGACCCGCATCGGACGCGACGGAAATCCACTGAGTCAGGGGTTGCCAGGTTTCGTCCGTGGGCACCAGTTGAGGGAGTGAATTGAAAGCTGCGAGGTGGGCTTTGCGGTCCTGCTTCGCCACGCCAGCCCAGAGTTCGAGCCGGACGGGCCTCGCAATCGCAACTTCATCCGCGTCGAGCAACGACTGGAGGACCCTGTCCACGTACGGGCGTCGCTGGGCCGCGATCCACACCGAGGTGTCAACGACGATCACAGCTGACTTCGCTCCTTCTGACGAATCAGCGTGGGGTCGTAGTCGTACTTCAGCGTCGTGATCAGCTTCTTCAAGTCCTGAACTTTGCTGCGACGCACGATCTCCTTCAACGCGAAGGTCACCGTGTCGGTTTTCGACTTGAACCCAATGGCTTCGCGCGCTTCCTCAATCAGGCCTTCCGGCAGGTCCAAGGTGGTGCGCATATGATTCAGTCTAATTGTATGCCTGCAAGCTGTCAATTATATGTTTATCTGTATGCATGAGCGTTCGCGATTGGAGCAGGGGGCGCGTATAATCCGCCCCCGAGGTGCGTATGCGCTGGGTTTCCGTTGGACAGGTTTCGATCGTGGCTGCTGTGGCTGCCGCGACGTTTGCGCTGGTCTCGAGTCCAGCCGTTGAAGGACAGGCACGGGCGGGAGCCATCCCGCGCGTGAACGGCAAGCCCGATCTCAATGGCCTGTGGCAGGCGATCAACTCCGCCAACTACGACATCCAGGCCCACACCGCGAAAGCCGCGCTTGCCATGCGAACGGGACCGATCGTTCCGGTGCCGGCGAAAGAGGTCCTCGCATTCGGGGCGGTCGGCTCGGTGCCGGGCGGCGCCGGCGTGGTCGAAGGCGATGAACTGCCTTACACACCAGAGGGTCTGAAGAAGAAGATGGAGAACCAGCAGAACTGGCTGACCCGCGATCCCGAGGTGAAGTGCTACCTCCCCGGCGTACCGCGCGCCACCTACATGCCGTTCCCCTTCCAGATCGTGCAAAGCCCGACGACGACGTTCTTTGCGTATGAGTACGCCGGCGCGGTGCGTCACGTCTATATGAAGGATCCCGGACCCGCGCAGATCGACAGCTGGATGGGCATGTCTCACGGCGTGTGGGAAGGCGACACGTTCGTCGTGCACACCTCGGGCTTCAACGACCAGACCTGGTTCGACCGCGCCGGCAACCATCACTCGGAGAAGATGAAGCTCACCGAACGCTTCACGATGACCGACGCCGATCACATCAACTACGAAGCGACGATCGACGATCCGGGCACGTTCACCAGGCCGTGGAAGATGAGCATGCCGCTGTATCGCCGGGTCGAGAAGAACGCGCAACTCGGCCAGTTCAAGTGCGTCGAGTTCGTGACGGAATTGATGTACGGGCACTTGCGCAAGGAGCCAATCAAATGAGAGTCGCTGGTCTCACACTCACCGGCGCCCTGATGGGCCTCGTCATCGTCACCGTCAATGCGCAGGCCCCCGCCTCCGCGCCGAAACCGGCGGGCGCTGCGGCGGGGCAGGCGCGCGCAGCCACGGCGAAGGCGCCGGGCATTCCGCGGCTTGCCGACGGACGTCCTGATCTGCAGGGCAACTGGACCAACGCGACGATCACGCCGCTCGAACGGCTGCGGCCGAACACGCCGCTGGTCGTGACGGAGGAAGCGGCGCTCGACGAAGAGAAGAAGACGCGCGCGGCCATTGAGTACCGCGAGCAGGACAGCGATCCCAATCGCGGCGCGCCGCCGGTTGGCGGCGAAGCCCGCAAGAGCCCGAATGCGGAGCCCACGTATCTCGAGCGCGTGTGGCAGGGCGGCGCCGGCGCGGTCGGCGGCTACAACTCGTTCTGGATCGACCCGGGCGACCGTGTCCTACGTGTCGATGGACAGCCGCGCAGCTCGATGATCATCGATCCGCCGACAGGCCGCATCCCGGGATACACCGACGCGGCACGCGAGCGGATGGCCGCGGCGGCCGCGGTGCGCAAGTCCCAGGGCAGCGAGTTCGATCACCCGGAGCTGCGCCCGCTTGCCGAGCGCTGCATCACGTCGTTCGGCAACAACGCGGGACCACCCATGCTGCCGAACTACTTCTACAACAACAGCTACACCATCGTGCAGAGCAAGGACACCATCGTGATCCTGACCGAAATGGTGCACGACGCGCGCGTGGTCCGCATGAACGGTACGCATCCGCCCGCGAACCTGCGCAAGTGGTTTGGTGATTCGATCGGCC
The DNA here is from genome assembly GCA_964628295.1 of uncultured Acidobacterium sp. GTDB lineage: Bacteria > Acidobacteriota > Vicinamibacteria > Vicinamibacterales > UBA2999 > 12-FULL-67-14b. The sequence continues at coordinate 340,455 of CAZVLS010000004.1, read as the reverse complement.
GCTGGGAAGGCGACACGCTGGTGATCGAAACCACCAACTTCCATCCCAATCACGGCTTCCGTGGCTCGTGGGAGAACCTGAAGGTCACCGAGCGCCTGACGCGCCGTGATCGCAACACCATCAACTACCGCTTCACCGTGGAAGATCCGACGACGTTCACCGCGCCTTTCACGGGCGAGCTGGTGTTCAACGCGATGGCGCCAGGCGAGATGGTCTACGAGTACGCATGCCATGAAGCCAACTACGGCCTCGAGGGTGTGATGAGCGGTGCCCGCGCGCAGGAGCGCGAGGCGGCGAAGAAGAAGACGCAGCAGTGACGCTCGACGCGTTACGCACTCCCGCGATCCTGATCGACAAGACCAGGGCGATCCGCAACCTCGATCGCATGCAGGCGGAGGCGAATGCCAGGGGCATCCGTCTCCGTCCGCACACCAAGACCCACAAGAGCCCGGTCGTCGCGCGCTGGCAGCTCGATCGCGGCGCCGTCGGGATCTGCTGCGCCAAGCTCGGCGAAGCAGAAGTGTTTGCCGATGCGGGCTTCACCGACATCCGGCTGCCCTACCCGATCAACCCGTCGAACGCCGATCGCGTCATCAAGCTGCTCGATCGCACCCGCCTCTCATTCATCGTCGATCACCCCGCAGTCGCGAAGGGCTGGTCGGAGGCGATGACGAAGGCCGGACGCTCGGTCGATATTCTCGTCAAGGTCGATGTCGGCTTTCACCGCTGCGGCATCGATCCGGATACCCGCGACACCCTGCCGATCATCACTGGCATCGCGTCGTTGAAAGGCCTGAATTTCAAGGGCCTGCTCTCGCATGCCGGGCAGACCTATCACGCACACTCCGAAGATGAGCTGAAGGTGATGGCCCTGGCCGAGGCGCGGTGCATGGGCGACATCGCGGAGCGCTGCAAGAAGGCCGGCCTGCCGGTCGAAGAAGTCAGCGCGGGCGCGACGCCGCCGGCGCGGTTCTCGATCGCGCACAAGGAGTTCACGGAGTACCGGCCAGGTAATTACGTCTACTTCGACCGCACGCAGGTCGCGCTTGGCGCAGCGGCGATCGACGACTGCGCGCTCACGGTGCTCGCCACAGTGGTCAGTAAGCCGGCCAGGGATCGCGTCATCCTCGACAGCGGTAGCAAGACGCTGACGAACGACGGCGCGCGCGGCTTCACGCCGGCGCCGGGCTTTGGCCAGGTGGTCGGCCACGACAACCTGACGATCGAGCGGGTGTCCGAGGAACACGCGACCGTGAGGGTCACCGGCACCACGCCGCTCGAACCTGGCGATCGTGTCCGCATCATCCCGAATCATTCGTGCGTGGTGTCGAACCTGGTCGATCAGGCGTGGCTGATAGAAGGCGAGACTGTCGAGCCGCTGCCAATTGCTGCGAGAGGCCGCATCACCTAGGTCCGGCTAAAGCCGGACCCCCACAGGATTCCATAGAGAATCTCGCTCGAATCCACGCTGCATCCCTGTGAGATCCACCTTCATTCCTGTGAGGTCCACCTTCATTCCTGTGAGGTCCACCTTCGTTCCTGTGAGGGTCCGCCTTCAGGCGGACCGATTGATATAGACTCACCCTGTGGCACCCAAGCAGGAATACGGCGAAGCGCTCGGTATGGTCGAAACCCGCGGACTGGTCGGCATGATTGAAGCCGCCGACGCGATGGTGAAGGCTGCCAACGTGATTTTCGTCGGCTGGCAGAAAGTCGACGCCGGCCTCGTCACCGCCATCGTCCGGGGCGATGTGGGATCGGTGAAAGCCGCGACCGATGCGGGTGCCGCCGCCGCGCGACGGGTCGGCGAGCTGATCGGCGTGCACGTGATTCCCCGTCCCGCGGATGACCTCGAAAAGGTCTTCCCGATGCTCAAGCCCAAGATCTAGCGCGGGCGGGTGTAAAGACCCGCCTCTACAGAGTTGCGCGGGGGTATATTTCCCCCAATGAGACGCGCCGCCCCGCCCACCTTCCTCGTCGCACTTGTCAGCCTGCTCGTCTTTGCGACGGCTGACGCGCGCCTTCAGCAAAAGCCGAATCCGGCCGATCGCTTCGAAGTGAGCGACGTGATGATCCCGATGCGCGACGGGAAGCGGCTGAACACCAAGATCTTCACGCCGCGCGGGCAGACCGGACCACTGCCGATCATCTTCAAGCGCACGCCCTACGGCATCCAGGGCGCCGCCAACAACTTCAACGCGTATTACAAGGCGCTCGCCGATGACGGCTACATCTTCGTCCACCAGGACATTCGCGGTAAGTTCGGGTCCGAAGGTGAGTTCGTGATGCAGCGTCCCGCCCGGGGCAGCGATACGAAGGCAATCGACGAGGGCACCGATACCTACGACACCATCGACTGGCTGATCAAGAACGTGCGCAACAACAACGGCCGGGTCGGCATGCTCGGCGTGTCGTACGACGGCTGGACGACGATCATGGGCGCGATCGAGCCGCATCCGGCGCTCAAAGCGATCTCGCCGCAGGCATCGCCCGCCGACATGTGGCTTGGTGACGACTTCCATCACAACGGCGCGTTCCGCTTGAGCTACGGCTTCGAGTACGCCGCGATGATGGAGAGCGGCAAGGACGTGCAGCAGTTCTCGTTCGATCGTTACGACACCTACGACTGGTACCTGAGCCTCGGACCGCTCTCGAACATCAACGAGAAATACCTCAAGGGCAAGATCCCGACGTGGAACGACTACGTCGCGCACCCGGACTACGACGACTTCTGGAAGCGCCAGACGATGATTCCGCATCTGAACAGCGTCAAGGTGCCGACGCTGAACGTAGCTGGATGGTGGGATCAGGAAGACTTCTACGGACCGATTGCGATCTACGACGCGCTCGAAAAGCACGACACCCAGGGCATCAACTATCTCGTCGTCGGACCCTGGCGGCACGGCGGCTGGGCCAACGGCACGGGCGATGCTCTCGGCGCCATCCCGTTCGGCAGCAATACGTCGGAGTACTTCCGTGAGAAAGTCCAGGCGCCGTTTTTTGCCTACTACCTGAAAGACCAGGGCACGAAGGACTTCCCGCAAGCGCTGACATTCGAGCCGGGCTCGAACGAGTGGCGGCGATGGGATCAGTGGCCGCCGGTGAAGCAGACGGACACGCGCGCGTTGCTGTTCGGCGCGAAAGAGGGTCTCTCGCTCTCGGGAACCGGGAACCGGGAGCCGGGAGCCGGATCGCTGCCTGGTGCGCCGCTGCCGGATTCCGGATTTGACCAGTTCGTGTCCGATCCCGCTCATCCCGTGCCGTATCGGCAGCGGCCCATCCAGGCGACGTACTTCCCCGGCGGGTCGAAGTGGTCGACGTGGCTGGTGGAAGATCAGCGCTTCGTCGACGATCGCGCCGACGTGTTGAGCTACGAGACCGAGCCACTCACCGAGGACGTGACGATCGCCGGCGAGATCAAGGCACACATCTTCGCGTCAACGACCGGCAGCGATGCTGACTGGATCGTCAAGCTGATCGACGTGTATCCCGAGGACAACCCGTCGAACTGGAACCTCGCGGGCTTTCAGTTAATGGTGTCGAACGAAGTGTTCCGCGGCCGGTATCGCGAGAGCTTCGAGAAGCCCAAGGCGATCGAACCGAACAAGGTGCTTGAATACACCTGGAGCCTGCACACGCAGAACTACACGTTCAAGAAGGGACACCGCATCATGGTGCAGGTGCAGAGCACATGGTTCCCGATCATCGACCGGAATCCGCAGACGTTCGTGCCGAATATCTTTGAAGCGAAGGACAGCGACTTCAAGGCTGCGACGCACCGCGTTTATCGGACTTCGCAGTACCCTTCTCGCGTCGACGTGCCGGTCGTTCGCGCGCGATGAGCTGACGGAGCTTGATGTCCTCGCCCATCATCATCAGCGGCTGCGCGGCGTTCTCGAGGATGCTGAACATCTCGCCCTCCTGCGTGCGGGCGTAGATGTTCTCGCCGTCGCCCCTCGACTTCGCTCGGGGCGACCCTGAGCCTGTCGAAGGGTCGATGTAGAGCGTGACCGGGCCGCCGCCTTCGATCGCTTCGTAGAGGCGGGTCTTGAAGCGGGTCTTCAGGACCTGGAGGAGCTTGCGAATGCGCGCGACGGTAAAGCCCTTGCGGCGCAGGTCCGCCAGGACCATCAGCTCGAGCAATTCAATTGGTGAGTAGCGCCGTTCGGTGAATCCGCCGGCTTCCGTCTTGTGTGATTCGACCGCTGGCGGAAAGAGATTGCGTTTCGCCCACCATTGAAGCTGGCGCGCGGTGAGACCCGTCAACTGGGCGACTTCACGCGACGAATACAGCTTCTTCAGCTTCATCCGCTAACCGTCGCCGAATTCCTCTAGGTGAGGAAGATTCGACGCCACCGCGTCGGCCATCGCCGCGCCGTCGATGTCCTTCTGCGTCAGGCCACCCTGGTCGTGCGTGGTGTAGCTCAGGATGACGCGCTTGTAATGAATCTCGATGTCGGGGTGATGATCGGCGTCTTCGGCCCCGGGCACCAGCGCGCTGACGAACAGCACCGCTTCGGGAAAGTCCTGGAAGGCAAATTCCTTCTTGATCGCCTTACCCTCGAGGGCCCAGCCTTCAAGGCCCTTCATCCGTTCGGCTATCTCGTCCGCTGTCAGGAGCGCCATATTGATGAGGGGATGTTACATCCGGCTACGCCCCTTCGCCTAAGGCTTCGGGGCGTCCACCATAGCGCTGCGCGCGAAGGTGGATAGCTACAAGCTACCAAATCGCGACGGGTCCAGGTCGCGCAACGCCGGGTCTGCCGCCCTTTCGAAAACCAGGTCGCGAACCAGTTCAACGGTGAGGGGCGTGAACAGTACGCCGTTGCGATAGTGCGCCGTGGCGTAGATCAAGCCGGGCACCACGCTCGATCGGCCAAGGATCGGCACATCGTCCGGCCCCTTGGGCCGCAGGCCCGTGCGCACGCTGGTCAGGTCCGCCAGTGCGAGACTCGGAATGAGCGATGCCGCCGCGGCCCTGAGCCGCTGCACCGCCTCCGTGGTGTGCGCCTCGTCGAAACCCACGTCTTCGACCGTCGATCCGACGAGCACCGAGCCATCAGGCCACGGAACGAGGTAGCCGTCGGGACCCCAGATCACGCGTTTGATCGTGCCGGCCGCCGCCTGCAACTGCAGCAGTTGCCCGCGGATTGGCTTGACCGGAGGCGTGTCCGCACCTTCAATCGCAATCTGCGACGACCAGCTTCCCGCGGCTAGAACCACGCGATCGGCATCGAGCGTCGTGTCGCCGGTATGCACGGCCACCCGTCCGTTGACAGCCGGGACGATCCGAATGGCGCCGGTCGAGACGCTGAAGTGCGCGCCGAACCTTTCCGCGGCCGTCGCCGCGGCCAGTGTCAGCGATGTCACGCCGACGAATCCATGCGCAGGAATCAGCAGCGCACCTGCAGCGTTCGGTGCGGCGTCCGGTTCGAACTCTGCAAAATCAGCGGGCTCGATCCACCGCGATTCGATCTGCTGCGATTCCAGCATCGCTGCCAGTTCCCGCAATCGCTTCACGTCGTCAGCCGAGAACGCGAGTTCAAAGGTCCCGTTGCGCGCGTAGATGAGGTCCTGGCCGCTGTCGTCCCGGAGGCGGGCCATGAACGGCTCGTACATATCGAGGCTGCGTTTGCCGAGGTCGCGCAGCAACTTCGACCCGTGGCCTTCGATGAACGGCGCAAGGATGCCTGCTGACGCCCGGGTTGCTCCCTGGCCCGGTGATCGAGGCTCGAGCACGTGGACACGCGCGCCGGACTTTGCCAGCTCGTAGGCGATGGTGCAGCCGACGATGCCTGCGCCGACAACGATGACTGACGGAGAGGTCACCCTCTAAGAATATGCCGGGGAAACAAAAATATCGCCGACGAATCGTTCTCTTCTAGAAGCCGAGCGAGAAGCCGACTTCCACGCGTCTCGGGGCTTGTGCCGACGTCGCCTGGCCGAAGAACGGCGACAGCTGGTTGCCGACGTAGGTGTTGTAGTTCACATTGTTGAAGGCGTTCTGGATGTTCAGGAACACGTTCAACTGATACTTCTGGTTGTTCTGTTCCATGACGACCATCTGTGGGCCATCGCCACCCGGTCCACCCGGGCCACCCATGCCGCCGCCACCAACACGCTGACTCATCGCGCCGCTGTTTGCGGACCCTCCTCCGGTCGGTGGTGGAGGCATCGGCATATTCGGCGGTCCCGAGCGGGCGCCGCCGAGGCCGATCGCCTTGCTCAACCGGATGTTGGTGGACCACTGCGCCGCGCCGCGGGCGCTGTTGCGTTCCACGCCAACCGGGCGATCGTTGAACACCGTGTCGCCGTTGGCGTCGAGGCCGGTGGTGATGGTGTACGGCAACGCCGACGAACCTTGCACGTTCAAGCCGAGGCGAATGCCGTTGGCGAGCGGCGCGTTGAAGTTGAAGAACACGCGATGGCGCACGTCCTGGGCCGACGGACCCCAATCGGCATCCGGATCGAGGCTATTGGAGGGCAACGACGTCGGGAAGTCCGAGAAGTTGCGCGAGTTGGCGTATTGATACGTCACCATGCCGAGAATGCGGCGCGGCGCATACCGGGCGTTGAGCGATACCGATACGCGGTCCGAAGCGCGCTTACCGGTGGACTGAATCTCCGTGATGTTGCCCACTGACGCATCCGGGCGAACGCCGTTGACCGGCGCGTTGGCGTTGATCGAACGCAGCGTGTTGGTGCCGCGCGTCCACATGTAGTCGGTGCGGAAGTCCGCCCACGGCGTCAGCGGCTTCTCGAGGCCGATCGATGCCTGCTGGATGACCGGCTGCTCGAGCGAGGCGGAGCGGATGACGCTCGCGGGCAGCCGCGTGCCGCTGACATCCGTCACGGGATACGACGGGTTCTGCACCACGACATCAATCTGGTGGCTGCCGTCGACGCGGATGGTCTGTTCGTAGAGCGACGAGTCATACCAGTCGTAAAAGATGCCGTAGCCACCGCGCACCGTCGTGGTCTTGGTGGCGTTCCAGGTGAATGCCGCGCGCGGCGCGAAGTTCCAGCGCGAGTCCACCTGCGTCTGGATCTCCTGGCGGATACCCACGCTCATCTGCAGGGTCTTCGACGGGCGGAAGTCGTCCTGCAGGTACCAGCCGGCCTTGACCTGGCTGTAGTCCACGACCGGGTCGCCGGTGCGAATCGTGTAGGTCGCGGGCAGTCCGGCTTGATACGCGGCGAGGTTGGTGAAGGTGTAGGTCCCGAACGCATTGGATCGCTGATCGCTGTCCCACCAGCCGGCTTCGAGCAACACGCCGGCGCGCATGGAGTGCTTGCGGCCGATCGTGAAGTCGAAGTTCTGCGCGACCTCGAGCTCGCGCGCCTGCCGCCGGCCCATCTGGCCGGCACCGCCGGCGTTGAAGGCTTCGTTGACGCGGATGGCCGGCAGGGTCGATGCCGACTCGGTCGACAACACCGAATTGATCAGCGAGAAGCGAAACTCACTGAAGACCTTCTTGCCGATGACACCGGTCTGCCTGAGGCGGAAGGTGTCGGTGCTGTTGTCGGTGGCATACGCGCGTTCGGGAAGATCGAAGTCGCCGACGCCGATGTTGCTGCGATCCATCTGGCGACGCGAGTACTCGAGCTGCAACTGGCTGGAGCCGCCGATCAGGTGCTCGACCCGGGCGTTGAAGTTCATGGCGTCGTTCGGCGTCTCGGCCAGGCCGGTCACCGGCGCGCCCGTCGCGCTAAGCGCGTTGATGGTGCGCGAGTCATACGAGCTGTTGCCGTCGAACGACACGCTGAGGCCGGTGCGGCCCTTCGCGATCGGGCCGGAGAAGTTCACCATGTAACGGCGCATCTGTTCAGCGCCCTTGGTCTCGGCGAAATGGTTCTTGGCGTTCAACGATTCGTCGCGGAAACCGAAGTTGGTCATGCCGCGCCATCCGCCCATGCCGGGCTTGGTGATGACTTCGACGCGCACCATGCCGGCCTCGTGGTATTCCGACGAGAACGAATTGGTGTGGAAGCGAATCTGCTGGATCTGATCCTTCGGAGGCAGCCGTCCGCCGCGGAAACCGTTGACGAAGATCTGCGCGCCGGGGCCGGCCATACGCATCAGCTCTTCCGCCATTTCATCCGGGTCGTCCGGCAGCGAGTCGATCTGGTCCTGCGACAACGTTTGCGTGAAGCCGTTGTCACGGCGATCGGCGGCGCTCTGGTCCTGGACGACCACGGTCTGCTCGATGGTCGCCACCGCGAGGCGCAACGTGGTCCGGTTCTCGCCGCGCCGCACGTTGAAGGGCGTGGCAATCGGCCGGAAGCTTTCGGCCGCGGCCTTCACCTGGTAGGTACCGGGGGCGAGGTTCTCGAAGACCGCGATGCCGCGATCGTCGACCGCTGATGTCTGCTCCACTCCGCGCGAATCGACCACGGTCACCTGCGCGATGATCAGCGCCGCTTCCGTCTGATCGAGCACCGTGACCCGAAGTGTTGACCCAACACCCGTGCCCTGCACGGCCTGTCCCAATGCGACTGACGTCATTGCGACCAGGACGGCGATGACCACGATGAACTGACTGACTATGCGTCTCATATATCCGTTTCCGGCCGTTCGAACCCTCACCTGCGACTGCAATCTTCAAGTCGAGCCGGCAGCGGTCTGCCCGACCACCGGCTCGCAACGTTCACGCTATTTCTTCTGGAACAGGTCCGCCTTCAACTGGGCGTTGACCTTGTACTTCTCGATCGTCCACTCCTCGTTCGGTTCGCCGTCGAGTGAGGTTTCGATCTTGTGCGGCAGCATGACGCCGTCCACCTTCTTGTAGTCGCTGAGGTGATACGCGTAGGTGCCCATTTCGGGAGGCGTGCGCTGCATCTCGGCGACGCGCTTCTGCATTTCTTCCGGGCTCATCTGCGGAGGACCGCCCGCACCGGGTGCACCGCCGCCGGGGCCGCCCCGACCACCGGGTCCGCGCATGCCGGGACCACCAGGACCGCGACCAGGGCCGCCGGGACCGCCGCCGTTGATCATGATGCGCGGCTTCGGATCCTGGTACTGCACCATCACGGGCAGCTTCGAGTTCTGGTCGATGAAGAGGCGCAGCGTGCGGCCGGTCTCCTCCTTGGCTTCGAGAATGTCAGCCTTGCCTTCCGGTGACTCCGCGATGCCGGCGTCAACCCACGCCAGGCCGGCGTCGGCGAAGAGCGCCGCCGAGAGGCGCTGCATCTGCACGCGCATGCGACGCGTGCGCGCTTCGTCGATCTGTTCCTGCGTCATGGCGCCGCCGGGACCGCCGGGGCCAGGACCGTTGTTGATCATGATGCGCATACCGCCGCCCATGCCGCCGCGGTTCTGCGAGTCTTCCCATGACGTGGTGCCGTTCAACACCATCGTGCGCTCGATCGTCGGGCCGCCCACCATGCCGCCCATGGCCATGTCTTCGACGCGGTGCATCTTGTCGGGCCGCGCGATCGAAACCGTGACCTGCCCTTCCATGTCGCGGCCGCCCATCATGCGGCGGAACGGTCCCTCCGCGGTCAGGGTCTTGAGTCCGGCCACCTTGTCTTCGCCGCCCATCGCCTTGCGGGTCGCGGCGATGATGCCGGCCACGCGGTCCTGAGCCGCCAGCGGCGAGAAGGACACTCGTTCGACTTGCACCAATGAGGCGACCAGAAGGATCGCCGCCGTTGAAATCACGCTTCGCATTTGGGCTCCTTGAACACGTTCGTTCGAAAACCGTTCTACGGTCGTTCCACGAACGTTCGCCGAACGTCTTCCGAACGGCTGTCGAACAATCGTCAGAACGTTTCGTTCGATTGATATTACGGTCGCCCCGCGTCAGCAGACGTTAAGGCTGGGCAAAGCGTTTGTTAAGGATGTTAAATGCTTGATTTTGTTGGATTTACCGCATTTTCACCCATGCTAAACTCTCCTCAATGACGATGGGGAAGCGGCGCGTTTCGGCGGTGACGATCCTCGTGGGCCTGGTGATGCTGCTGGTCCCGGCGCTGGCGTGGATGCAGTACCAGTGGCTCGGTCAGCTGAGCACCGCGGAGCGCGAGCGCATGCAGCGCACGCTCAGAACCGCGGCCGCGCAGTTTGCGACGGAGTTCGACAGCGAGCTGTCGCGGACGCTGATCAGCCTGCAGGTGGACGGACCCACGCTGCGCGACTCGAACTGGACCGCGTACGCCCAGCGTTATTCGCAGTGGGGCGCCAGCGCCACCGAGCCGCGCCTGGTTCGCGATGTGTGGGTCGTCGACACGCTTCCCGGCACGGTCCTGCCGCTCTTCGACGCAGGCGCGACGATTCCCGTTGATCGCTTGCGCGTGCGCAAGTGGAATGCGCAGTCGATCGCGTTTGAAGACGCCGAGTGGCCGGACGACCTGCTGAAGATGCGCGATTCGCTGGCCGCGCGCTTCATTGGTTTCCAGGTGGAACGCGAACGGGGACGCGGACGGCAGCAGGACCCGGCGCATCGCGAGACGTCGATGTCGGTGTCGATCGGCGACGACAACACGCTGATCTCGCCGGTGACGCTGTTTGAACTCCCCGAAGATCGCCTTGGGCCGCCGAAGATCACGGTGCTCGGCTTCACCATCGTGCGCCTCGATTCGGCGATCATTCGCGACACCATTCTTGCGACGCTCACCACTCGCCACTTCCACGGTGACGACACCGAAGCCGACTACCGCGTGGCCGTCGTCCGGCGCGACGATCCGCAAAGCGTGGTGTGGGAGTCCGAGCCCGGCATCGCCGCGCAGATCGTGGCCGCGCCAGACGCAAC